>NZ_CP028158.1:4487519-5128593 GCF_003030345.1 Plantactinospora sp. BC1 | reverse complement strand
CGAGAGCCGGCCACGCCGTCCCGGCCGGACCGCGCCGGCGGCGAACCGCAGGTCGGTACCGGTGGCGATGGTCCAGGCGGTGGCGCTGCACCCGGCCACCGCTGCCTGGGCGGCCCGCCCGAACCGCCGGTGTGCCCGAAGGTGCTCGCCGAGCACCACCGCGGTCTGCGCGGCGACGCTCATCCCCTGCCCGTAGACGGGGTTGAAGGCGCAGGCGGCGTCCCCGACCACCAGGAACCCCTCCGGCCAGCGCGGCATCGTCTCGTAGTGCCGGCGGTGGTTCCCGGTCCGCCGGAACCCGTGGATCGGCCCGTCCGGCTCGGCGTCCCGGATCGCCTCGTAGATCAGCGGACTGCGCAGGTTGCGGGTGAACTCCAGGAAGCCCGTCTCGTCGGTGGGCGGGATCTCGTCGCCGAACCCGCCGACGGTGACCATCCACCGGCCGTTCTCGATCGGATAGAGCACCCCGGCCCGGGAGACCTGCGGCGGTTTCGGCATCAGCATGATGTTCTTCCAGCCGTCGGCGACGCCCGGCGCCAGCCGGTAGCGCCGGCTCGCATAGCCCAGGCCGGCGTCGATCCGGGTCTCCTCCGGCCGGCCGTAACCGAGCGCGGCCAGCCACTGCGGGGTACGCGAGCCGCGCCCGCTCGCGTCGACGACCAGGTCGGCCTCGCAGCGGTGGATCTCGGCGCCGCCGTTGCGGACCCGCAACAGCACCCCGGTGACCGAGGCGCCGTCCGGACCGGGCAGGAGTCCGACCACCTCGCGGGCGGTCTCGAACCGGATCCGCCCGTCGGCGGCGAGCCGCTGCCGGATGGTCCAGTCCAGCAGTTCCCGACTCGCCCCGACCAGGGTGTGGGTGGCCGGGAAACGCTCCCGCCACCCGTTCGGGCTCAGCGACAGCAGGTCGGTCGGCGCGGCGACCGGGACGGCGCCCCGGTCGTACAGCTCGGCCATCAGGCCGGGAAAGAGCCGGTCGAGCGCCCGCTGTCCGGAGGTGACCAGGACGTGCAGGTGACGCGCCTGCGGGATGCCCGTACGCAGCCTCGGTCCGTCCGGAAAGCGGTCCCGGTCGAGTACGGTGACCCGCTCGACGAAGTCGGCGAGGGTGCGCGCGACACAGAGGCCGGCGAAGCTCCCGCCGATGACCACGGCATGGCGGGGCTTGGACAGTGGCGAAGGCATGCCTCCATCCTTACCGACACCGGCGCTCACCAGGCGAAACCGGTTCGGCAACCTGCCGGAGAGTCAGCATCACGACTCTCCGGCGGGTCGGTGCGGCGACCTACTCCAGGTGGAGGGTGGCGGAGGCCTGCTCGGCACTGGAGGTCACCGGCTCGACGTAGAGCAGCCCGGCCCGGTGGCGCAGGTACCGCCCGGCGGCGTTCTGCGCCTCCAGCGAGATGGCGGCGGAGCTGGCCAGGCCGGCCCGGCGCAGGAAGCTGGCGTCGGCGCGGAACTGCGCCGAGCCGTCGTCCCGCTCCACGTAGACCGCGTAGTCGCGGTGCCGCAGGTAGTAGCCGGGGAAGTTCGTCGACTCCAGCGAGACGGTGCCGGAGCCGGCCAGGCCGGTCACGATCCGGAACTGCGAGTCGGCCAGCGGCGTCACGTTCGCCTCGACCCGGCCCCGGTAGTCGTAGTGCCGCAGGTAGCTGCCGGCGAGGTCGTGCGGGCGCAGCCGGACCGGGGTCGCGCCGTCCGGCACCGGGATGCCGAGGTTCGGGGTGCCGTCGGCGTTCCAGTAGAGCTTCTGGATCCGGGTACGCCGGTTGGGGTCGTTCAGCGGGTCACCGTTGATGTCCCGGTAGTTGCGGTCGTGGTAGACCAGGATGTCGCTCTGGCCGTCCTCGGAGACGGTGAACGAGTTGTGCCCGGGCCCGTACTGGCCGGTCGCGGCGTTGCTGGTGAAGACCGGGTTCGGGCTCTTGCTCCACGACGAGGCGGAGAGCAGGTTCGCCGTCGCCGAGGCGGTGAGCATGCCGAGGCAGTAGTTGGCGTCGGTGGCGCTGGCCGAGTAGGTCAGGAAGATCCGACCGTTGCGCTGGATCACCGCCGGCCCCTCGGCCACCCGGTAACCCCGGGTCTCCCAGTCGTACGTCGGCACGGTCAGCCGGGTCACCGTGCCGGTGATCTGCCACGGGTTGGCACCCATCCGGGCCAGGTAGAGGTTGGAGTTGGTCGAGATCCCCGGTTCGGACTGCGCCCAGACCAGATAGCGGACGCCGTTCGCCACGAAGGTCGAGGCGTCCAGCGCGAAGGTGTCCCACGGGGTGCTGATCCGGCCGCGTTCGGTCCACGAGCCGGTCAGCGGGTTGGCGCTGGAGTTCTCCAGCACGTACATCCGGATCCGCCAGACGTCGTCGGTGCGGCCGGCGGCGAAGTAGACGTACCAGCGGTTGTTGATGAAGTGGATCTCGGGCGCCCAGATGTGCGCCCCCATCTCGCCGCTGGTGTGCCGGCGCCAGATCGTCGTCTCGGCGGCGCTGGACAGCCCCTGCAGGGTGGTCGCGCGGCGGAGCACGATCCGGTCGTACTGCGGCACGGTCGCGGTCATGTAGTAGTAGCCGTCGGTGTGCTTGACGATGTGCGGGTCGGCCCGCTGGTTGACCAGCGGGTTGGTGTAGTTCACCGCCGGGGCGGCGCCGGCCGGCACTCCCGGGAGCAGACCGGCCAGCAGCGCCAGCACCGTGGCCAGCGCGCCGATCAGTGGCGTGCCGAGCCGCCGGCCGGGCCGGTGCGCGGTCGCACCGGTCGCGGTGGCAACGGCCGGGAGCGGCCGGGGTGACCTGCTGCGCGGCATCCACATCATGACCAGCGGCCTCTCGTCGATCCCTGCGGGGGTGTCCGGTCGGTTACCTCGGTGTTACGCAGACAGTGTTATCGCTAACATCGATGGCAGTCAAGAATTCTGCGGCCTTGGCGAGGCAAGGATGCGAAACCTTGACATCAAAAGATGTTAGCGCGAACATCATCGATACGTCCGGGCCAGACGACACCGCCGCGCCGTCCGGCTGCGCACCGGCCCTGCGGCGGCGTCCGCCGAAGCACCACCGGCGAGCCACCTCGGAGCGCGCTATCCACAGCGCAGGGCGATCCACCGCTTCGACCACCCTGTCATCCCGCGGGGAACGTCGTCCCACCGCACCCGCGGGCCGGCACCGTCCACTGACGGACCGACGGAAGGAAGACCATGGAAGCTCCCGCTTCCCCACCCTCGACGGCGCCGGGCCGGACCCGGCTGCTGCGCACCGCCACCGTACTCGTGGCCGCCGCCATGCTCGTCGGCGCCGCGATCACCGTACCGGTCCGGTCGGCCTCGGCCGCGACCGTCGACCCGAACGCCTGGTACGTCCTGGTGTCCCGGCACAGCGGCAAGGCCCTCGACGTCTACGACCGGTCCACCGCCGACGGTGGCGCGATCGTGCAGTGGGCCCGCAACGACGGCGCCTGGCAACAGTGGCAGTTCGTCGACTCGGGCTCCGGCTACCACCGGCTCCGCTCCCGGCACAGCGGCAAGGTCCTCGACATCCGGGACTCCTCCACCGCCGACGGCGCGGAGGTGATCCAGTGGGCCGACCAGGGCAGCACCGACCAGCAGTTCCGGCTGGCCGACTCGGACGGCGGGTACGTCCGGCTGATCAACCGGAACAGCAACAAGGCCCTCGACGTCTGGGAGTGGTCCACCGCCGACGGCGGCCGGATCAGCCAGTACGCCGACCAGGGCGGCACCAACCAGCAGTGGCAACTGGTCCGGGTCGACTCGGGCGGCACCCCGAACCCGACCCCCACCGGTAACCCGGGCACGCCACCGGCCGCCTACCCGGCGCCGATGCGGGTGACCGGGGACATCGGGGTGCACGACCCGACCGTGGTGCGCCGGCCCGGCGGCGACTACCTGGTGGCGCACACCGGCAACGACATCTCGCTGAAGACCTCGACCGACCGGGTCGCCTTCCGCAACGCCGGTTCGGCCTTCCCGGGCGGTGCGCCGTGGACCACCAGCTACACCGGGGGCAGCCGTAACCTCTGGGCGCCGGACATCTCCTACCGGAACAACCAGTACTACCTGTACTACTCCGCCTCCACCTTCGGCTCGAACCGGTCGGCGATCTTCCTGGCCACCAGCCCGACCGGCAACTCCGGGAGCTGGACCGACCGGGGCCTGGTGATCGAGTCGCGCACCTCGGACAACTTCAACGCGATCGACCCGAACCTGATCGTGGACGACCAGGGCCGCTGGTGGCTCGCCTTCGGCTCGTTCTGGTCCGGGCTCAAGCTGGTCGCGCTGGATCCGGCCACCGGCAAGCGCTCGGACAGCACGATCCGGGCCATCGCCGGCCGTAACGGCGGCGCGATCGAGGCGCCGACGCTGGTCAAGCGGGGCAGCTACTACTACCTGTACGTCTCCTTCGACCGCTGCTGCCAGGGCGCCTCCAGCACCTACCGGGTGATGGTGGGGCGCTCGACCAGCGTCACCGGACCCTTCGTCGACCGGAACGGCACCGCGCTCACCTCCGGCGGCGGCACCCAGGTGCTCGCCTCGCACGGCGACATCCACGGGCCGGGCCACCAGACGGTGCTCTCCGACAGCGGCGGCGACTTCCTCGTCTACCACTACTACGCCAACAACGGCGCCTCGCTGCTCGGCATCAACCGGATCGGCTACGACTCCGCAGGCTGGCCGTACGTCTACTGACCGTCCCCATCGACCGTAGGGAGCAACCCGTGACACCCCCGCATCCGCGCCGGGTCCACTGGCGGGCCGCGCTCGCCGTCGGCGTCACCGCGCTGGTCACCGGCACCGGCGTACTCGTCGCCGCCGCACCGGCCACGGCGGCCACCGCCGACCCGAACGTCTACTACGTACTCGTCAACCGGAACAGCGGCAAGGCCCTCGACGTCTACAACCTGGCCACCACCGACGGCGCCCCGATCAACCAGTACGCCCGCAACGACGGCAACTGGCAGCAGTGGCGGTTCCTCGACGCCGGTGGCGGCTACTACAGGGTGCAGTCCCGGCACAGCGGCAAGGTGCTGGAGCTGCCGAACTCCGACGACGGCGTGCAGTTGGTGCAGAACGCCGACAGCGGCAACAGCCGGCAGCAGTTCCGGCTCGCCGACTCGGCCGGCGGCTACGTCCGCCTGGTCAACCGGGCCAGCGGCAAGGCGCTGGACGTCTGGGAGTGGTCCACCGCGGACGGCGCGATGGTCTCGCAGTACCAGGACCTGGACGGCGCCAACCAGCAGTGGCAGATGGTCAACGTCGGATCGGTCGGCGGCGGGAACCCGACGCCGGGCACCTTCACCAACCCGATCAAGCGGAACGGGCCGGACCCCTGGCTCCAGTACCACAACGGCTACTACTACCTCGCCACCACCACCTGGAACTCGACGATCACGATGCGCCGGTCCGCCACCCTCGGCGGGCTGGCCAGCGCGGCCGACCAGGTGGTCTTCAACCTCTCCGGTCGGCCGAACGGCTGCTGCAACATGTGGGCGCCGGAGTTCCACCTGATCAACGGGCCGAACGGCAACCGCTGGTACCTGTACTACGTGGCCGGGCAGAACGTCAGCGACTTCAACCCGACCCAGCGGCTGCACGTACTGGAGAGCGCCGGCACCGACCCGATGGGGCCGTACACCTTCAAGGCCGACCTGGGCGGTGACTGGCAGCTCGACGCCAGCGTGCTGCGGGTGAACAACAGCCTTTACCTGCTCGGCACCTACAACGCCGGCGGCAGCTACGGGCAGAGCCTCTTCATCACCCCGCTGAGCAACCCGTGGACGATCAGCGGGTCACGGGTCCGGCTCACCTCGCCGACGCTGAACTGGGAGCGGCAGACCCACCCGGTGACGGAGGGTCCCGAGCCGCTCTACCGGAACGGCCGGACGATGATCGTCTATTCCGCCAGCGCCTGCTGGGGACCGGACTACAAGCTCGGCCTGCTCACCCTGACCGGCAGCAACCCGCTCAGCGCGTCCTCCTGGACCAAGAGCCCGAACCCGGTCTTCCAGCGCAGCGACGCCAACGGCGTCTTCGCGCCCGGCCACAACGGCTTCTTCAAGTCACCGGACGGGACCGAGGACTGGATCGTCTACCACGGCAACGACTCGGCCAGCGGCGGCTGCGACATGAACCGCTCGACCCGGGCCCAGAAGTTCACCTGGAACAGCGACGGCACCCCGAACTTCGGCACCCCGGTACGGCTCGGCGTGCCGCTCACCGCACCATCGGGCGAGTAGCCGGGCGGGTCCGCCCGGGGGACCGATCCTCGCCGGTTCCCCGGGCGGGTCTCGCCGCCGGCCCGGCCGGTCAGCCGGGCTCGACGAGAGGAGTCAGAGCGCCACCTCGACCGATGTCGCCCCCGGCTCGTCGAGCCGGAAGGTCGCCGTACGCCCGCCGGCCGACACCTCGTACTCGCCGAGGAAGCCGGTGAAGCCGACCCGGCCCTGCTCGTCGGTGCCGAGTCGGGTCGGCGCGAGCCACCACTCGTCGCGGACCAGTGCGCGCAGCGCCTCGTAGGAGGGCTTCGGCGTACCGTCGGCCCGGACGAAGCCGCCGGGCGCGCCGAGCCAGCCGCCGTCGACCATTCCCCAGTAGGTGCTGGCCCGCACCGACGGGTGCGACAGCAGCGTCCTGTAGTGCCGGACGATCTCGTCGGCCTGCCGCTCCTCCCCCTCCGGCGTACTGGGCCAGTCGGCGATCTGGTAGTCGTTCAGATCGACGATCTCGGCCGGCATCAGGTGCCCGGAGAGCAGGGTCGTCTCGGTGAAGTGGATCGGCAGGCCGTACCGGGCGAACCGGTCGATGATGCCGAGCGTCTTCTCCTCGCCCCAGTAGCCCTGGTGCATGTGGCTCTGCAACCCGAGCGCGTCGATCCGGATCCCCGCCTCCAGCACCCCCTCGATCAGGCACTCGTAGGCGGCGGACATGTCGAAGTCGTTGAGCAGCAGGGTGGCGCCCGGATTCGCCTCGCGGGCCGCGTCGAAGACCATCCGGACCAGCGGGATCCGCCCCAGCTCCCGGCAGATCCGGGTGAGGCCGTTGTCGTACTTGTCGAAGATGGGCATGATCACCACCTCGTTGATCACGTCCCAGCTGTCGATCAGGCCGGCGAAGTCGGTCACCTCCCGGCGGATCCGCTCCAGCTGCACCCGGGTGATCTCCGGATTGGTCAGCTCGGTCAGCCACTCCGCGCTCACCGTGTGCCAGGCCAGCGGGTGCCCCTTGACCAGGCAGCCCCGCTCGGTGAACCAGCGCGCCGTCGCCTGGAGGCGCCGGGTGTCCGGCCGGCCGCGCTCCGGCTCGAAGCGTCCCCAGTAGAACGGCAGGGTGGCGAAGTTGAACAGGTCGAGCCAGAGTTCGGCCAGCCGCTCGACCCCGGAGGCGTCGGCCTCGCCCAGCGAGCCGGTGCCGCCGCCCGGTCCGGCCCCGGCGGTCGCGGTCAGCTCGCCGTTGGCCAGCGGGATGAACTCGAATCCGGTGCAGCCGAACAGGAACGCGTGGTCGCGCTGCGCCACTACCACCTCCTGGTCGACCAGCGGGCTGCCGTCGCTGGTCGTCACCGTCAGGGTGGCGGTGGCGGTGCGGTACTGCCGGATCAGGGAGTCGGACGACATCCAGCATCCTCCATCGGTGGGGTGACGGCGCGGATGGCTCACCGTACGCCCCGGCACCCGTCGAGCCGTCGCGCTCACCGTCGTCGTGCCGGCCTGGGCGCCGAACGGCAGCCGGATCGCGCCCAGCGATTCGACGTTCCGGAAAGCAAGTGCAAATGCACGTGCATCTGCACTTGCGAGTAGCCCGGCCGGTCGGCAGAATTGCCTGATGTCGATGGAGGGATCCCGTTGACCGGGACGCGGACGCGGCAGCCGACCGGGCCGGCCAGGCAGGACGGGCCTCCGGCGTCGGTAGCCGTCGTCCTGCTCGGGGTCGAGGCGCTGCTGATCGTCCTCTCGGTCTGCGCCGCCGTGCTGGAGCAGACCGCCCTGGCCGTGATGGCCGGCACCGCCGCCGTCACGCTGGCCGGGGAGATCGTGCGCCGCTACCTCACCCCCGGGCCGGAGCGGCACTCCGGCGGGGCCGGCACTGACCCGGGTGGGGAGTCCGGGGTACCGGCACCGCCGCCCGGCACCGACGGCTGAGCCCGGTCGTCCACCGACCGGCCCTGATCGGGGTACGCCGGAGGCGGGCACTATGGAGCCATGCGCCTGGTCTCCCTGCTCCCCTCCGCGACCGAGATCGTCTACGCCCTCGGTCTCGGCGACGACCTCGTCGGCGTGACCTTCGAGTGCGACGAGCCGCCGTCGGCCCGGACCGACAAGACGGTCGTGGTCGGTGGCCGGGACACCCGGGGGATGACGCCGGCCCAGATCGACGACTACGTGAAGGGCCAGATGTCGGCCGGCGCCGACCTCTACACCCTGCACGCCGACGCGCTCGCCGGGCTGGACCCGGAACTCATCCTCACCCAGGACCTCTGCCGGGTCTGCGCCCTCCCCTCCGGGCACGTCGAGGACGCCCTCGACCATCTCGGCTGCCGGGCCGACGTGCTGTCGCTGGACCCGTACACCCTGGAGGAGGTCTTCGGGACGATCCTGGCGGTGGGCGAGCGGACCGGCGTACCCGATCGGGCCGAGGCCCTGGTCGGCGCGTTGCGGGACCGGCTCGCGGCGGTGGCCTCGGCGGTCCGGGGTCGGCGGCGGCCCCGGGTCGCGGTGGTGGAGTGGGTCGAGCCACCCTTCACGGCCGGACACTGGGTGCCCGATCTGGTACGCGCGGCCGGCGGCGAGCCGGTGGCCGCCCGGCCCGGGGCGCGGTCCGTGGAGACGACCTGGCGGGAGTTCGCCGACGCGGCGCCGGAGATCGTGCTCGTCACACCGTGCGGCTTCCACCTGGAGGGCGCGGCCCGGCAGGCCGAGGTCGTCGCCGGCCGGCTGCCGGGGGTCGCGGTCTGGGCGGTCGACGCGGACGGCCTGGTCGTCCGCCCCGGCCCGCGCCTGGTGGACGGGGTCGAGGCGATCGCCGCGATCCTGCACCCGGGGGCCGTGCCCGAGCCGCCCGACGGAGCCGTCGCCCGGATCGCCTGACCGCCGCCCGACCGGCGGTCAGGGCCGCGCCGCGACCACCCGGCCGAGCAGGTCGTCGAGTTCGGTGAGGATCCGCCAGGTGGACTCGGCGTGCCCGTCGGTCTCGGCGGTCTCCAGCACGGCCCCGAGCGCGGCGGTGACCGCCCGACGCAGGTCGGCGCCGGCGAGCCAGGCGCTCACCTGGGCGGCCTGGCTCCCCCGCTCCGCCCAGAAGGCGTTGCCGAGCCGCCAGGTGGTGCCGGCGGGGCGGCAGTGGTGTGCGAGCAGGTCGAACAGGGCTGCCGCGGCCGTCGGCCGGGCGAGCTGCCGCGCCCACTCCGCCAGATAGGGCGTGAGGTCGTCCTCGACGTTGCCGACCGCGCAGAGCACGGTGTCGACGTCGTGCACCGCCGCCGGGTCGTCGGCCAACACCTCGGCCCAGAGCGCCGCGAGCAGCTCCCGGACGGCGTGGCGTTCCCCGGCCGGCCAGCTCCGCCAGCCCGCGTGACGCAGCCGGCCGAGCAGCGGCTCCAGGTCCGGCCAGAGGAAACCCTCGGTGCAGCCGATCTCCAGCATCCGGGGCAGGAAGTAGCGGTAGTCGGCGACGCCGCCGACGGTGAAGAGTACGACCGCGGCGTAGTCGCCCAGGTCGTCGGCGGTCAGCTCGGCCAAGGGTACGGGGGCGAGCAGTTTCCGCTCGTCGTCAGGGGTGAAGCAGCACGGACAGGAGTCGATGGCGCTCGGCCGGGGAACTCCGCCGAACACCACGTGGAGCCGGTCGATCGCCTCGGCCAGAGCGGTACCCACCGGGCAACCGTAGGCCGCCGAACCGACCCGGGCAGCCGGATATCCGAACCCGGTTCGCGGACTCGCACCGCCGGCCGTACGCCGCCCGGCCCGGCCCGCGCGGCAGCTCCGTACCCTCCGTACGTCCTGGGAGGATTCGCAGGGCTGCTGGCGCTTCCGTCCCCTTCGTACTGCTGCCACCGGTTTGATTGACAGTCCCTAGATCGGCAGGTATCAAGGTGACACTCTTCGAAGTCCAAGATCTCCAACCTGAGCCACCAGGGAGGGACCAGTGACCGAATCGAATCTGCGGCACCCGATGGACCGGCGTGCCGTGCTGCGCCTCGGCGCGGGGCTCGGCGCGGGAGCCTTCCTCGCCGGTTGCAGCGTGCAGACCGGCGGCGGCGGCGACGGAGACGGCTCGGGATATCCGGAACGCTCGGTCGAGCTGGTCGTGCCGTTCGCGCCGGGCGGCAGCACGGACCTGATCGCCCGGACCCTCGGCAAGGCGATCGAGAAGCCGCTCGGCCAGTCGATGGTGATCGTCAACCGGGACGGCGCGGCCGCCGCCGTCGGCACCAGGGAGGTGGCCTCGGCCGAGGGCGACGGCTACAAGATCGGCTTCCCGCCCAGTTCGCTCTTCACCCTCACCCCGCAACTGGGCAAGGGTGCCGCCACCGTCTCCCTCGACGAGCTGCGGGTGGTGATCGGGCTGACCGTGGAGAACATCGTGCTCGTCGCGCACCGGGACTCCCCGTTCAAGACCATCGACGACGTCATCGCGCTCAAGGGCAGCGGCCGGCGGATCACGTACGGGCACTCCGGGGTGGGCACCGGGGCGTACTTCGCGCAGACCGCGTTCTACAAGCTCGCCGGGATCAACGCCACCGACGTGCCGTTCGGCGGCGGCGGTCCGGCCGTCACGGCGGTGCTCGGCAGGCAGGTCGACATCGGCGCCTCCCAACCGGCGGAGTCGATGCGGCTGGTGCAGTCCGGCGAGCTGCGCTGGCTCGGGGTCTTCAGCCAGCAGCGCAGCCCCTCGCTGCCGGACCTGCCGACCGCCGTGGAGAAGGGCTTCGACCTGACCGTCGACCAGGCCCGGTTCATCGCCGGACCGAAGTCGATGCCGGACGAGGCGGTGACCGCGCTCCAGGAGGCGTTCCGGGAGGCGGTCAAGGCACCGGAGTACGACGACTTCCTGAAGAAGAACTACATCGACCGGTTCGAGGTCGACGGTACCGAGGTGGCGAACAAGATCAAGGGTGACTTCGACCGGTACAGGGCGCTGATCGACCGGTTCGGGCTGGGGCCGAAGTGAACCCGTCCGGCCTCGACGAGGCGGCCACCCCGGCCGGGGAGGGGGAGCCCGGCGGCCTGCCCTCCGACGACATCCCGCCGGCCGGCCGGACCGGGCAGCTCGTCGCCGGCGTGGTACCGGTCGCGCTCGGCCTGGCCGGACTCGCGTACTCGGTCTCGCTCTCCCTCGGTACGCCCGCCGAGGCCGGGCCCGGGCTCTGGCCGGCACTGGCCAGCCTGCTCCTGCTCGGCGCCGGCCTCTGGTCGCTGCTCTTCGAGCGGAAGGCGGCGGCGGTCGAACGGTTCAGCCGGGGCGGGATCGGGATCGCCCTCGGCGTGGTCAGCCTGCTCGTCTTCGTACTGCTGATCAGCCGGATCGGTTTCGAGATCCCCACCCTGCTGGTGCTGGCCTTCTGGCTCAGGGTGCTGGGCCGGGAGTCCTGGCTCGCCACCGCCGTGGTCAGCGTCGCCACCACGGCCGCGCTCTACCTGCTCTTCATCACCCTGCTGGACGTGAAGCTCCCGAGATTGGCCTTCTGAGTGGACTTCCTCGACCCCGTCCTGGCCGGTTTCGGGGTGGTCTTCACGCCGGTGAACCTGCTCTACGTGCTGGCCGGCGTGGTGATCGGCATGGTCATCGGGGTACTCCCCGGCCTCGGCCCGGTCGCGACGATCGCCCTGCTGCTGCCGATCACCTACGAGATCCCGGCCGAGTCGGCGATCATCATGCTCGCCGGCATCTACTACGGCGCCATGTACGGCGGCACGATCACCTCGGTACTGCTGCGGCTGCCCGGCGAGGCGGCCACGGTCATCACCACCATCGACGGCTACCAGATGGCCCGGCAGGGGCGGGCCGGCTCGGCCCTGGGGATCGCCGCGATCGGGTCGTTCATCGGCGGCACGGTCAGCATCGTCGGGCTGACCCTGGTCGCACCGGTACTGGCCAGGTTCTCGCTCGGCTTCGGGCCGCCGGAGAACGCCGTACTGGCCGCGATGGGGATCCTGCTGGTCGCCAGCCTCGGTACGGTCTCGACCGCGAAGAGCCTGGTCGCGGCGGGACTCGGCCTGCTGCTCGCCGCCGCCGGGCCGGATCCGCTCTTCGCCTCGCCCCGGTTCACCTTCGGCAACATCAACCTGGCCGACGGCGTCGACTTCGTCGCCCTCGCGATGGGGCTGTTCGGGCTCGGCGAGATCCTCTACCTGCTCGAACACCGGGCCCGGAACCGGCTGCCGAAGCCCCGGATCAGCAACGCCTGGCCGTCCCGGGAGGACTGGCGGCAGTCCCGGGGTGCGGTGGGGCGCGGCTCGGTGGTCGGGTTCTTCATCGGACTGCTGCCCGGTGGCGGCGGGGTGCTGTCGTCGATGGCCGCGTACGCCCTGGAGAAGCGGCGGAGCAGGACGCCGGAGCGGTTCGGTCGGGGCGCCATCGAGGGGGTGGCGGCGCCGGAGACCGCGAACAACGCGGCGGCGACCTCGTCGTTCATCCCGCTGCTGACCCTGGGCATCCCGACCAACCCGGTGATGGCGCTGATCTTCGGCGCGCTGCTGCTCCAGGGCATCCCGCCCGGTCCCCGCCTGATCAACGAGAACCCCGAGGTCTTCTGGGGCGTCGTCGACTCGATGTACGTCGGCAACATCTTCCTGCTGATCCTGAGTGTCCCGCTGGTCGGCGTCTTCGTCCGGCTGGTCTCGGTCCGGGACAGCATCCTCGCGCCGGTCGTGGTGACCGTGACGATGCTCGGCGTCTACACCGTCAACAACAGCACCTTCGACATGCTGCTGGTGATCCTCTTCGGTGTCGTCGGGTACCTGATGAAGAAGACCGGCTTCGAGCCCGGCCCACTGGTCCTGGCGTTCGTGCTCGGCAGCGTGCTGGAGACGGCGTTCCGGCAGTCGATGCGGATCTTCGACGGCGACCCGAGCGGGTTCGTGACCCGGCCGATCTCCGGCACCCTCTTCGTGGTCACCGTGCTGGCCCTGCTCGTGCCGGTCGGCGTACGCCTGCTCCGGCGGCGCCGGGCGGCCGCACCGGCGGTACCCGGTCAGCGGGAGGGTGCGGCCGCTGACCGGGAGGCCGACGAGGAGCTGCGGTGACGGGCTACGGGACGATGTCCGCGCCGCTGACCCCGGCACCCGCGGACGGCGGGCTGCTGCTGGCCGACCCGGCCGAGTAGCCGTACGGCGGTGGCCCGACGCTGCCGTCGGCCCGCAGCCAGTCGTCCTTGGTCTTGCCGCTGTCGTTCGCCCGGGTGATGGTGGCGATGTCGTAGAAGTTGCTGTTGGTCCAGGTCAGCCGGGCGTTGCCGAAGTCCTGGGTGATGGTCTTGGCACCCCGGACGTAGTTGCTCTCGGCGTAGATCCGGCCCTCGACCCCGAGCCCGATGAAGTAGTCGTCGACGCTGACGTAGTTGGCGTAGACGTGGGCGTAGCCGAACCGCACCCGGGGGTGGCGGGTGTTCGACCCGTCGAACCAGTTGTGGTGGTACGTCACGCGCAGGTAGCCGGTGTCCTGGGCGGCGTTGTTGTCGCTGTGCCCGAGCAGCATCGACTTGTCGGTGCCGGCGAACCGGTTGTAGGAGACCGTCGCCAGATCCGAGCCGCGCTTGATGTCCACCGAGCCGTCGGAGGCCGGGTAGAAGGTGTTGTGGTCGATCCAGACGTGGTGCGAGTAGCACTGCACGTTGATCGAGTCGTCCGGCGAGTTCCGGAACGACAGGTTGCGGATGATGACGTTCTGCACGTGGGTGAAGCGGTCCCGCTCGGCGGGGTCGCAGGTGTCGCCGCCCCAGTCCACCTCCGCCGGCCCCCAGCCGTTGACGTCCAGGCCGAAGCCGCTGATCGTCGCGGACGACCCGACGCCGATGATGGTCTTGTTGGAGCCGACGTCCAGCATGTCGTCGCCGTTGCCGGTGATGGTGCCGGAGACCCGGACGATCCTCGGCAGGTCGTCGGCGACGGCCGCCGCCAACTGGGCGTAGTTGCCGACCGTCACCGTCGGGCCGCCGGTCCCGCCGTTGGTGCCGGTCCGGCCGTACCCGGAAAGGGTGGCGAAGCCGACCAGGCCCTCGGCGGAGACTGCGGCGGCGCTGGCAGGAGCCGCGGAGACGACCGCGGCGGCGGCCAGCAGCGTGACCACGCCGCCGACCATTGACCGGCCGAGCCGGGCTTTCGGGCGGGCTGAAGCACGGACACCCATGGGTGCCTCCCTGTGCGGTTGCGGGATTGGGTGGACGAGGAGCAGGAAAGCGCTTTCCTGAAACAGGATGGTAATGACCCGATTCAGCTTCGTCAATGTCTCGCCCACCCCGGCTCTCCCGCCCCGACGAAGCCGGCTCTCCCGCCCGCGAAATCGGAGGCGGGAGAGCCGGCGCTCGTTCAGCAGCGGCCGAGGTCACGCCACTGCGCGGTCAGGCCCGGCTCGGAGCCCTGGGTCCACCAGTTCGCCTGCCAGAGCCGGCCGTTGTGCCGCACCCGGGCACCCTCCAGATAGACGGTCCCCCAGTCCCAGGCGGGGGCGCCGGCGCAGTTGGCCGGCGGCGGTGTGGTGGTCGGCGGGGTCGTCGGCGGCCGGGTGGTGGGCGGCGTCGTCGGCGGCCGGGTGGTCGGGGGCGTCGTCGGGCAGGCACCGCCGCTGCCCACGGTGTCGACGTGGCCGGTGCCGGCCGACCGGTACGCGGCCACCCGGTTCTTCGCCTCGGCGGTGCTGATCACCTCGCGGTCGGCGTAGTAGAGGTAGTCGACCTGCTGGATGTAGTTGGCCAGCCCGGTGCCGGTCCGCCCGGTCAGGTCGATGAACCAGAGGTTGAAGTTGATCGACATCGGGGTTTCCGGGTAGTACCGGTCGCCGTGGTCGGCCACCTGCTGACCGTCCACGTAGTACTTGACCCGGCCGTCGGAGACGGTGAAGACCAGGTCGTGCCAGCCGGCGAAGCTGCTCCGCTGCGCGGTGTGGGTGTTGTCGGCCTGCCACGGCTCGTTCTGGTACGTCTCCCAGGTCGTCTGGTAGAAGATCGGCCCCTGCTCGCCCCACCCGCCGTTCGGCAGGTACTCGAAGTCGATCTCGCCGTAGTTGGGGTCGAGCGGCCGGTCCAGCGGGGTGATGGTGAAGAAGGTCTCCACCAGGTGGTCACCGTCCGGCCCGGACTGCGGCGCGTCGGTGAAGCGCACCCGGCTGGCGTAGGTGCCCTCGAAGAACTTCCGCTGGTGGAAGAACTCGGCGTGACTGGTGCCGCCGGCCGTGCCGTCGGTGCGGGCGGTCAACTGGAGCACCTTCTGCCCGCCGTCGGTGGGGAAGCTGACGTTCGACGCCGGCCAGGAGGCACCGGGCACGCCCGGGCCGCCGGAGTTGGTCCGCACCGTCCAGCCCCGGGCGGCGATGGCGGGATCGGACGGCGACGAGTAGCCGAAGTCGTCGAAGAGGACGCCGCAGGCGGCTGCGGCGGCGGGGGCGGTGGCCGGTTGGGCACCGGCGGTGGTCGCGGTGATGCCGGCGAGAGTGCCGGCGGCCAGCAGGGCCGCCGTACCGGCGGCGAGGCTTCGCGCGCTGGGTCTGGCTGACACGGGGGTTTCTCCTCCCGGTGGGGGTGACAAGGGGGTTGCCGCGCGCCGGCCGACGGTGGCCGGCACCCGGATGGTGACCCAGGAGAGGTGCGGTGCTACGGGGGTCTAGCGGACCGCACCGGCGGTCAGGCCGGTCCGGATCTGGCGTTGGAAGAGCACGTACGCGGCCAGCACCGGCAACATCGCGATGGTGAGGCCGGCGAAGAGGCCGCTCCAGTCACTGCGGTAGCCCTGGCTCACCGAGAGCGCGGCCAGCCCCTGGGCCAGCACGTACCGCTCGGGGTCGGGGTTGAGCACCAGCGGCAGCAGGTACTGGTTCCACAGGCCGAGGAAGTTGAAGATCGCGATGCTGACCAGCCCCGGCCGGGCCAGCGGCAGCATCACCCGGAAGAGCACGCCCCAGTGCGAACAGCCGTCCAGGAACGCCGCCTCGGCCAGCGCCGTGGGGAGCGACCGGAAGAAGCCGTGCAGGAAGAAGACGGTGAACGGCAGGGCGTACGCGGTGTAGACCAGGATCAGCCCGGGATAGGTGCCGAGCAGCCCGAGTTGGCGTACCACGAAGAAGAGCGGCACCAGGGCGAGGAAGACCGGGAAGAGCAGCCCGGCGACGAAGAGGTGGTAGAGCAGCCGGTTGCCCGGGAACGAATACCGGGCCAGGGCGTACGCGACCAGCGCGCCGAGCAGCATGGTCAGCACCAGTGCGATGCCCACCACGATCGCGCTGTTCAGGAAGTAGCGACCGATCGACGCCTCGCCCCAGGCCCGGGCCCAGTTGTCGAACCGGGGTGTCGCCGGCACCGTCCACGGGCTGGTCAGGATCTCCCGGTCGGTCTTGAGCGAGCTGAGTACCGCCCAGAGCAGCGGCACGGTGACCAGCGCGGCCCAGCCGACCAGGAAGAGGTGCGCCGCCGCGTCGCCGAACCGCCCGGTGCGGCGGGCCGGGGTACGGGCCGGGACGGCGGCCGGCTGCCGGCGGGCGGGACGGTCGACCAGGGTCGTCATGAGAGTTCCACCCGCTCCCGGCGGCCGGCCCGCAGCGCCACGACGGCGAGCGCGAGGGTGAGGAAGAAGAGTGCCACTCCCATGGCGGCGGCGTAGCCGAACCGGCCGTAGGTGAAGGCGTTGCGGTAGAGGCCGAGCCCGATGACCTCGGTCGACCCGTCCGGCCCGCCGGGCCCGACCGTCATCACCTGGACGACCGCGAAGCCGTCCAGCGCGAGTACCCCGAGGTAGACGAAGGCGACCTGCACGTTCTCGCGTACCAGCGGCAGCACCACCCGGCGGAGTACGGCGAGCCGGCCGGCGCCGTCCAGCACCGCCGCCTCCAACACGTCGCGCGGGACCGACTCCATCGCGGCGGAGAAGAGCACCATGTAGAAGCCGACCGACGACCAGACGAGTACTCCGGCGACGGCCCAGAGCGCCAGGTGCGGGTCACCGAGCCAGGTCCGGGCCAGGAAGTCCAGCCCGACGGCCCGGAGTGCGCCGTTGAGCACGCCCTCGTTCGGGTGGTAGACGAACTGCCAGAGCACCGCGATGATCGGCAGCGAGAGCAGTTGCGGGAAGAAGTAGGCGACCTTGTAGAACTCGCCGCCCCGGACCCCGCCGACCATCGTGCTCCCCCGCCGGCCGCCGAAGTTGACCAGCGCGGCGAGCAGCAGCCCGAGCCCGATGGTGACCGCCGGGACGACGAGCAGCAGCAGCCCGTTGTTGCGCAGCGCCGCCAGGAAGAGCGGATCGTCGACGAGCCGCCGGAAGTTCTCCAGCCCGACGATCTCCACCTGCCCGGAGACGCCGGTCCAGTCGGTCAACGCCAGATAGAACGCCTGCGCGTACGGGGAGAGCACGAAGACCGCGTAGAGCAGCAGTCCGGGCAGGATCGCCCCGGCGAGGAAGCGGTACTTGCCGTGCCGCAGGGCCGCCATCGAGGGCTACCGGGTGTACTTGGTGACGGCGGAGTCGGCGGCGATCGCGTCGGCGGCCTTCTGGATCCGGTCGGCCCACTGTGCCGGGGTGATCCGGCGGGTGGCGAGTTCACCGGTGGCGTCGTCGACCGCCTTGGCCAGTGGGGCGTACCAGGTGCGGAACCGGTAGCTGACGGTGTTCGCCCCGGCCGCCTGCACGGCGGCGCGGACCGAGCCGAGCCCGGTGCTGAGGGTCAGCCCGTCGGTGGCTCCGGCGACGCTGGGCAGGGTGCTGTTCAACTCGGCGAACCGCCGCGCGCTGCCGGAGGAGAAGAGCACCCGGAGGAACTCCAGCCCGCCGCGCGGGTTCTTCGCCCGGGCCGGGACCAGGAACGATTCGCTGCTGGCGGCCTGGACCGTCCCGTACGGCAGCTTGTCGGCGGCGCCGAGCGACGGGACCGCGCCCATCACCATGTCGAAGCCGGCCGGGGTGACACCCTTCTGCTCGGCCTCCAGCCAGGAGCCGCACGGGATGATGGCGGCCTTCCCCTGCGACCAGGCGGCCTGGGCCTCGGTGTGCGACAGCGCCTCCGAACCGGGCAGCAGGTAGCCCCGGCCGGCGAGTTCGGCGATCGCGGTCGCCGCGTCCAGCAACGGCTGCTGTTTCCAGGCGCCCGGCTGGAGGTTGTCGACCGCCTTCACCAGCTCCGGTCCGCCGGCCTTGGCCGCCATCGCCAGCAACGGGTCGTTCAGGTACTCCGGGTACTTGCCCTGGTAGGTCCAGGGTGCGATGCCGGCCTTCTTGATCTCGGCGCAGAGCGCCAGCATCGCGTCCCAGCTCGTCGGGTACGCCCAGCCGTGCCGGTCGAAGAGCGGCTTGGAATACCAGAGTCCCCAGACGGTGTAGGTGAAGTTGAGCGTGTAGACCCTGCCGTCGAGCGTGCCGTCGGCCACCACCCCGGGCAGCAGGGTGTCCCGGACCTTCGTGCCGGGGTCGTCCAGCGAGGGCGCGTCGAGCAGTTCGGTGAGGTCGGTCAGCTTGCCGGCGCCGACCAGGGTGGCCAGGTCGAGCCGGCCGGCGCCGGTGTTGTCGACCACGTCCGGCGGGGTGTCGGCGACGAACCGGGGTTGCAGCGCCTCGCCGACCTTCTGGATCGCCTTGTGCTCGACGGTCGCGCCGGGGAACCGTCCCTTGTAGATGTTCTCGGCGTTGACCGCGTACTCGTCGCCGTAGCCGCCGTCGAAGATGACCACCTCCAGCGGGGTCGAGGCGGGCACCCCGAGCGGGTTCTCGGCGCTGGTCTCACCCTTGGCGGCGGCTGGCTGGCCGTCGTCACCGCCGCTGGTGACGCAGCCGGCCAGCGCCGGGGCGGCCAGCCCGACGGCGGCGGCCCGCAGCAGGGCGCGTCGTCTCGGGCCGGTGGTCGGTGCCGGCCCGGAGCGGGCCGGACGGAAAGACTTCATGGCGCCTCGCCTTCTCTGCTCAGGCGGTGCGCCGGATGCGTCCGGCGTACCGCGCCTCTAGCTCGCTGTTGCGCTCCCGACCGCCGGGTACGTTCGCGGACAGGTAGACCGGTGGCCGGGTACCGGCGTCGAGCAGCCGGGCGACGACCTCCGCGACGACCTGTTGGGCGAGCAACGCGCCGGTGATCGAGGAGATCGCCCCGACGGCACCGCCGTCGGGCAGGGGCAGGGCGGCGTCGCCGTACGGCGCCCCGTTGTCGAGTACGACGTCCGCGAGGTCGGCGAGCCGCCGCCCCGACGGGTGTCCCGGGGTGACCCGGGCGGTGTGGTCGAGCGAGGTGATCCCGATCAGCGGGTGGCCGTGCTCCTTGACCAGCAGGGCGAACTCGACGATCACCCCGTTGACGCCGGAGTTGGAGGTGAGCACGAAGACGTCGTCGGGCTTGACCGGGGCCAGTTCGTAGAGCCGGTGCGCCACGGTCGGGTCGCGTTCCAGCAGCGGGTCTTCGAGTATCGACCGGTCGGCGCCGCCGTAGAGCACGAGGTCGCGCAGGGCGATCCGGTTGCTGGGGACCAGTCCGCCGGCCCGGCCGGCGATCTCCATCGAGAGCGCCTCGGAGTGCCCGCAGCCGAACGCCTGCACCACGCCGCCCCGGTCCAGCGCGGCGGTGATCAGCTCCGCGGCCCGGCGTACGCCCTCGGTCTGGGTCCGGGCGACCCGGTCGATCGCGGCGGTGACGGCGGTGAGGTAGGCGGGTGCGCCGATCTCGTTGGTCATTGGCCCTCCGTAACTTTGAGCTGTCGACGGGCGGCCCGCGGCGAGTCGTCCGGCACCCGGTGCGCGTCGACGGCCCGGGCGGTCACCTCGAACGCCTCGGTGGTGCGCTGGTAGGTCCGCTGGGCCACGGCGACGTAGATCAGGTCGAGCACCAGCAGTTGGGAGTGGAGCGCGGAGAGCGCCGCCAGCCGGAACGTCGTCTCCTGCACGGCGGTGGTCAGCACCACGTCGGCGACCTCGGCCAGCGGCGACCGCCGGAACGAGGTGACCGCGACGGTCAGCGCGCCGTGGTCGGCCGCCTCGGCCAGCACCTCGATCACCTCCCGGGTACGCCCGCTGTGCGACAGCCCGATCGCCACGTCGCCGGGGCCGAGCAGCGCGGCGTTGGTCAGCGCGGTGTGCGGGTCGGCCCGGTGCCAGACCGGGATCCGGATCCGTTCCAGCCGGAACGCCATCTCCCGGGCGGCGTTGCCGGAGCTGCCCAGCCCGAACAGGTCGACCCGGTTGGCCCGCGCGACGGCCTCGGCGACCCGGTCGACGGCGGAGAGGTCGACCTGGCCGGCGGTGTCCTGGATCGCCCGGGCGTCGGCGCTGGCCACCACCCCGAGCAGGTGGTCGAGCGGGTCGTCCGGCCCGATCTCCCGGTCGATGTCGGTGTCCCAGCGCGCCTGGGCGGCTCGGCCGATCTCGGTGGCGACGGCCACCCGGAGCTGCGCGTATCCCCGGTAGCCGAAGACCCGGCAGAACCGGGTCACGGTCGCGGTGGAGGTGCCGGCCCGCTCGGCCAGGTCGATGATCGTGGCCCGGGCGGTCTCCTCCGGCGCGATCAGGATCTGCTCGGCGACCCGCTGTAGGGCGACCGGCAGCGTGGCCAGCTCGGTGCGCAGCCGGCCCAGCAGCCCGCTCTCCTCCATCAACATTCCTTTCACGACTGCCAAGTGATGAAAAAAGTTATGACCATCGAGCCGGTCACGTCAATAGGTTTGACATTTTCTATCGGTACACCGCACCATCGGCAGGGTGACCGATGCGCTCGTGCTCGGCGTCGACTGCGGCGGCACCGCCACCCGGGCGGTGCTGGCCACAGTGGGCGGTCAGCTCGTCGGCCGTGGCCGGGCCCGGGCCGGCAACCCGGTCGCCGCAGATCCGGCCGTGACCGCCGCCGCGCTCGGCGAGGCCGCCGGGGCGGCGCTGCACGGACACGACCCGGCCCGGGTGGTCGGCGCCGTGGTCGGACTCGCCGGAGTGTCCCGGCTCGCCGAGCCGGAGGTTTCCGCCCGGTACGCCGCGCAGTGGACACGGCTCGGGCTGACCTGCCCGATGCGTACCGTCGGCGACGCCGTGGTGGCGTTCGCGGCCGGCACGGCGGCGCACCGCGGCACCGTGCTGATCGCCGGCACCGGCGCGGTCGCCGCCGAGGTGCAGGACGACGCCGTCGGCCGGACCGCGGACGGCCTCGGCTGGCTGCTCGGCGACGAGGGCTCGGGGTTCTGGCTCGGCCTGGCCGCGGCGCGGTCGACGGCCCGGGCACTCTACCGGGGCCCGCCGACCGGTCCGCTGACCCGAGCCGTGGCCGGGGAACTCGGCAGTACCGATCCGGACGCCTTCGTGACCCGGGTCTACCAGCTCGGCCGCGACCGGCTGGCCGGGCTCGCCCCGCTGGTCAGCACGGCGGCCCGGGACGGCGACCCGGACGCGACGGCCATCCTGGAGAGCGCCGCCGAGCGGCTCGCCGGCACCCTGCTGTCGCTGCATCCGGCGCCCGGCCCGGTGGTGCTGGCCGGCGGTGTCCTGGCCGGGGTACCGGAGATCCGCGCCGCCGTGCAGCAGCGGCTCGCCGCCCGACTGGGCCGGCCCGGCATGCCGGCCGGGGACGCCGCCGCCGGCGCCGCCTGGGTCGCCCTGCGTCTCCTCGGGTACGCCGATCCGGCGCTGCACGCCCGGCTCCTGGCCGCCCCGCCCGACGCCGCCCGCCCCGACACCGCCCGCCCCGGCAGCGCCCGTCCGGGGCGGACGGAGGGCCTACAGTCCCACTGACGGAGGTGCCAGGAAGTCACCATGGTGACTTCCTGGCACCTCGCTCGATGGAGACATCGGGACTACCTGGGGGTGAACTCCACCCAGTTGAGGTTCACCAGGCCGGTGGTCGGACCACCGGTGACCGGCTGGAAGACCAGGTAGAGCCGGTGACCACCGGCCGGCTGGTCGACCGCCAGGGTCTGGCTGGACCAGTCGTTGTTGCCGGTCGTGGCGTTCAGCGTGGCGGTACCGACCAGCGGGCCGGTCGGCGAGTCGAGCCGCAGCTCGACGGTGGCCCGGGGCGTACCGGCGGTGGCCGCCGAGCCGCCCGAGACCCGGAAGGTGACCGCGCTGGCATCACCAAGGTTGATCGGGTCGAACGCGATCGCGTCACCCGCGTCGATCCCGTTGACGTGCTGACCGCCACCGGTGTCGCTGCTGTTGGCGATCGTCACGTTCTGCTTGACCTGGGCGAACTCGGCCTGCTGCCGGGGCGTCTGGATCACGACCTGGTTCACCGTGGTCAACCCCGGCTGGCCGCCACCGCCGAGGTCGGTGTAGGAGGCGCTGATCCCGCCGTACAGGTAGCCGCCGGCGTGGTCGGCGCCGTCGGCCGGGGACTGGAGCACCCCGGTGCAGCCGGTGGTCGAGCCGTGCTCGTGGCCGTGGGTGTCGTGCCCGAGTACGAAGCTGACCGTCACCCGGGAACAGTCGATGGTGCCGTCCTCCGGGTCGGTGACCGTCACCGTGTACGGCACCGGGTCACCCCAGTTGAAGAAGGACCCCGGAACCGGGCTGGTCACCGTCACCGTCGGGGCGGTGTTGCCGACCGTGATGGTCCGGGTCAGCACCCCCGTCCGGCCACTGGAGTCGGTCACCGTCAACCGCGCCGTGTACGTCCCGTTCGCGGTGTAGGTGAACGACGTGGTCGGATCGGCCGAGTCGACCGTACCGTCGCTGGTGAAGTCCCAGGCGTAGGAGATCGACTCCCCCGGGTCGGGATCGTGCGAGCCGACCGCCGAGAAGTTCACCGTCAGCGGCGCCTGCCCGGAGGTCGGGCTCGCGTTCAGCACCGCGACCGGCGACCGCTTGCCCTTGACGTAGCGGATCACCGAGAGCTGGGCGTCCGGGTTGGCGGTGAAGAAGCCGTCGCCGTACTCCAGCAGATAGAGGCTGCCGTCCGGGCCGAACTCCATCTCCATCGGGTTGTCGAAGACGAAGCCGGGCAGCAGTTGCTCGACGCCGGCCAGGTTGCCCTTGCCGTCGGTCCGCATCATGAAGATCTTGTCCCGGGTGAACTCGCCGAAGACCACCGCGTTGTCGTAGTACTCCGGGAACTTCGTCTCCGAGGTCGACTCCGGGTCGTAGGAGTAGATCGGTCCACCGTGCGGGCCGACCCCGCCGGTCCCGATCACCGGCCACTTGAAGTCGCAGCTCGTCGGCGGCGTCTCCAGGTACGCCCCGGGGCACGGGGTACGCGCCTCGTAGGTGTACCAGAACTGCGGGTCCTGCACCGGCGGCAGCACCGTCCGGCCGGTGTTCCGGGGCGAGTCGTTCACCGGGGCACCGCAGTTGAACGGCTTCCCGGAGGTGCGGGTGGCGAAGTCGTAGTCGACGTACGGCAGGGCCGGCGAGTAGCAGTACGGCCAGCCGTAGTTGCCGGCCTTGTCGGTGGCGAACCACCGACCGGTCCCCTCCGGTCCCCGGGCCGGGTTGGCGGTCCGGCTGTCCGGCGAGTAGTCGGCGACGTAGACCCGGCCCGAGGCGTCAACGTCGAACCGGAACGGGTTGCGCAGCCCCATCAGGAAGATCTCCGGACGGGTCTTGTCGTCGTGGTCCTGCGCCTCCGGGAAGAGGTTCCCGGCCGGGATCGTGTAGGTGCCGTTCGGCCGTACCCTGATCTGGAGCAGCTTGCCGCGCAGGTCGTTGGTGTTGCCGGCGGAGCGCTGGGCGTCGTAGCCCGGCCCCTGGGTCGGCGACTCGTTGATCGGGGTGAAGCCGTCCGAGCCACCGGCGTTGGTGTCGTCGCCGGTGATCAGATAGAGGTTGCCCTTCCCGTCGAACTTCACCTTGCCGGCGACGTGACAGCAGATGCCCCGGTCCACGTCGACCCGCAGGATCTGCTGTTCGGTGCTCATGTCCAGGTGCGGGTTCTCGCCGTCGACGAACTTGACCCGGGAGAGCTGGTTGTAGCCCTTGAACTTGTCCCAGACGGTCGGGTCGGCGCTGGTGGCCGGCGCGTCACCCTCGTTGACCCCCGGGGTGGCCGGGTTGTCGACCGGGGTGTTCAGCGGCGGCGAGTAGTAGAGGTAGACCCACCTGTTGGTGGCGAAGTCGGGGTCGATCGAGACGGTCTGCAGCCCGTCCTCGTCGTGGCTGTAGACCGGGATCGTGTTGATCACCGGGCTGGCGCCGCTGGCCGGGTCGTAGAGCCGGACCTGGCCGCCCCGGGTGTTGTGCAGGACCCGGCCGTCCGGCAGCACGGCCAGCGACATCGGCTCGCCCGGCTCGTCGTTGAGGGTGACCTTCTCGTAGTTGCCGGTCACGGTCGCGCCGCAGTCGCCCTCGACCACGCCGGCCGCCCACTGGATGCCGCCGAGGAGGTGCCGGGTGAACGGCTTGGAGCGATAGGTCTCGATGGAGTGGCCGAGCCCGGTGTACCAGGAGCGGCCGCCCTGGTAGTCCTTGCACCAGGCGATCGGGTGGTCGAAGCCCATCCCGCCACCGGCGAAGCTGCGCTCGTCGGCGGTGGCGAGCACGTGCGAGACGCCCCGGACGTTGGCGGAGAAGTTGTACCACTCCTCGGTCAGGGTGAGGGTGCGCGGCACCGTCTCGGTCGACGGGTGCGCCCGGTCGGCGACGTCGATGTTGCCCGGCTCGACCGGGGAGACGCCGGTGGCCTTCGCGCCGAGCAGGCTCTGGTAGAAGGCCCAGTCCGGCTCGGTCTCGGCCGCCGCATGCACCCCGGCGAACCCGCCGCCGGCCTTGACGTACTTCTCGAACGCCGCCTCCTGGGTGGCGTTGAGGATGTCGCCGGTGGTGTTGAGGAAGACCACCGCCCGGTACGTGCCGAGGTTCTGCTCGGTGAACGCCGCCGCGTCCTGGGTGACGGTGACCCGGAACCCGTGTTCCCGGCCGAGGTCACGGATCGCCTTCACCCCGTCCGGAATGGACGCCCGCCGCGCCCCCGCCGTCTTGGTGAAGACCAGTACGCCGTAGTCGCGTGGGGCCCGGGCGTCCGAGCGGAGCGCCGCCGGACCGTTCTCCTCGGCCACCAGCTGCTCGGCGGGTACGCCGCCGGAACCCGGTCCCGGGTCCGGTACCGCCGCCGCCGGGGCCTGGACCGTCAACGGGACGATCGTCGCGGTCGCCGCCAGCACGGTCAGCCAGCGCCGCATCCTTGTCGTCATCTCTCCTCCGTCTGCACGCCGTAGGGGTTACGGAAGGTGGGCGGTCACCGGCGGTAGATGGTCAGCTCCGACATGTTCGTGTAGCTGAGCGCCGCGAAGTCGAGCGACTGGCCGGGGTTGGCCGCGCCGCCGGGGGCGGTGTCCTGCTCCCAGTTGGCGTGCCGGAAGTCCGGGTCGCCGATGGTCTGGAAAAACTGCTGGAAGTTGATGTCGCCCTCGCCGAGCGGGGTCATCTCGTAGCCGTTGGCCAGCGCGCTGTTCCGGTTGCCGTCCTTGGCGTGGAAGAGCGGGAACCGCTTGCTCTGCGAGACGACGTTGAGGATCGGGTCGAAGAGGTCGGTCTTCTCCCGGCCCCACCGGTCGACGTACTTCTGGTGCTTGAAGCGGGCGACGTAGGCCCAGTAGATGTCCAGTTCGAAGAAGACGTACCTCGGGTCGGTCTTCCGGAAGAAGTACTCCAGCCGGCGGGTGCCGGAGGAGCGGGTCGGTCGGCCGTTCGCGTCCAGCGGCCCGGCGTCGAGCAGGAAGGAGTACGCGGCGTCGTGGTTGTGCGTGTAGAGCCGCAGCCCGCGTCGGCGGGCCTGCCGGCCCAGCTCGTTCCAGACGTCCGCCGCCGCGTCCCAGTCCGAGGTGTACGCCGAGTTCGTCGGGTCACTGCCGGTGCCGATGTTCTTCATGCCGAGCGTTTCGGCGATGTCCATCTGCTGCTCGAAGGTGGCCGGGTTGATCGAGGCGTGGGTGCCGTTGGCGACCAGCCCGTTGTCGTCGAGGATCTTGCGGATCTCGGCCGGGGTGATCTGCCGGCCCAGGATCTCCGGGCTCTGGGTGTAGCCGGCGAACTCCACCTCCTGGTAGCCCAGCTCGGCGATCCGGGCCAGCACCCGCTCGAAGCCGTACGGCACACCGCTGTCGTCCGGTGCCGCGGAGATCCGGTCCCGGACGCTGTAGAGGATGATGCCCCGGTTGCGGCCCGGGATCAGCGGCTCGGCCCGCAACTGCCCGTGCGCGACGGCGGGGGTCTCGGTCCGGACCACGTTGGCGCCGACCGCGCTGAGCGCGGCGGCCGCGCCGGCCGAGGCGGCCAGGATGCTCCGCCGGGTGAGCCGGCGCCGCTCGGCCGGGTCCATCGGTTCGCGCTGCGTCTTCCCCATGTCCTGCACCTTCCCGATTGGATCGATTCAAGGAGTCCTCGCTGGACAGTCCCGATGCTCCGGTGGGTGCCCGCGCGAAGAGAGTCGAGGAGTACGGGCGCGCTCACGTGCCACTCGTGGCGCGCGGAACGTACGTCGCGGCCGTGGCGGGCCGGACGCGAGATATGACGATCAGCGGTCGTCTCTGTTACGAATAGACACACGCTAGAGGCTGCGCAGCGAGAAGAAAAGAGCAGAGCTCGGCAACTTTGGTCGCGATCTACAAAAGTTCGCCGTACCGAGCGAAAAGTTTCCGTCAGAAGTAGGTGCGCAGCAGGTCCACGATGGTGTGGTCGTCATCGACCACCGGCAGCACCCGCCACTTGTCGAAGGCGGTGCACGGGTGCGAGATGCCGAAGCAGACCAGGTCACCGGGGTACAGCTCGACGTCCGGCGGCACCGAGAGATAGCCGTGGTGGTCGTTGAGCCGGCTCACCGACATCCCGGTGACGGCGTGCTCCACACCGGAGCGACGCCGGATCCGCAGCGGCACCGGCAGGCCCTCGTCGTACGGGGCGTCCCGCTTGCCCATCCCGACGATCGCCAGCCCCGGCTCCGGAGTGGAGGTGACCTGCGCCCAGAGTTCCAGTGCGGCGTCGAGCCGCCCCTGACCCGGGATCCGCCGGAACGGCGTGTGCGCGGCGTAGAAGCCGTGGTCGTGGGTGACGTACGCGCCGCTGCGCAGCACCACCCGCAGGTCGTGACCGGTCAGCCAGGCACCGCCGAGCTCCTCGGCCACCAGGTCGAACCAGGCACTGCCACCGGCGCTGACGATCACCTCCGGGCCGACCAGCCCCCGGCGGGCCAGCTCGGTCGCCGCCGTACGGAGCCGCCGCAGGTACGCCGACACCGCCGCGCCGTCCGGCAACCCGCCCTCGTAGCCGGCGACGCCGTCGAGGCGTACCCGGGTCGCGGCGAGCGCCTCGGCGACCTCGACCACCTGTTCGACGGTGCGGCAGCCGGTCCGCCCGCCGGGGAAGCCGAGTTCGACCAGGACCCGCAGCGGCGCACCGGCCGGCCGGTCGGCGAGCGCCGCGCCGATCGCCTCGACCCCGGCGACCGAGTCCACGAAGAAGAGTGCCTCGAAGCCCCGGTCGACCTCCCGGGCCAGCCAGCGCAGCGGCTCCGGGTCGAGCAGCTCGTTGGCGAGCAGCACCCGGGGTACCCCGAGGGCACGGCAGGCGAGCGCCTGGTTGGCGGTGGCCACGGTGATCGCCCAGGCACCGGCGGACAACTGGGCGTCGAGCAGCGACGGAGCCATGCTGGTCTTGCCGTGCGGGGCGAACGAGAAGCCGTGCCGGGCACAGAACTCGGCCATCGTGGCGACGTTGTGCGCGACGGCGGACCGCCGGACCGCCAGTACCGGCCAGGTGACGGCGCCGCCGAAGAGCGAGTGCCCGGCGGCGCCGAACGCCGCGTCCGGGACCGGCCCGTCGGGCTGCCAGAACCCCTTGGCGCGCCAGTCGAGCGCGGGCTCGTCGAGTTGGTGGCGCACGGCTCTCCCCGGACAGGTTCGGATATGGCTCGCTGTCGGCTGCCCAGCCTGCCCGACGCGAAGCTGATTCGTCAACGACTTGACGAGGACGGCCGGCAGGGCCGAGGCTATCCGCGCCACCGTTAACGGACCATTTTCGAACCTGGGGAGCCGGATGGTGATCGGTCTCGTCATCCACGCCAGCCACCGCGCCGTCTTCGAGGACGCCGCGCGCACGCTGGCCGGGGTGACGCTGGAGTGGGTCGTCTACGAGCACGAGGACGCGGTCCGGGGACTCGTCGACGGCCTGCTCGCCCGGCAACGCGTCGACGGCCTGCTGCTCGGCCCGGTCCCGTACGCGAAGTGCCGGGACCTGCTCCCGGCGGACCTGCCGGTGGCGATCCTGCGCTCGGCCGGGCTGGACCTGTCGCTGGCGCTGTTCAAGGCGCTCTCCCGGGGCTGGCGACCCACCCCGGTGAGCATCGACACCTACGACATCCAGACCGTCGACGAGGTGGCCCGGGCCCTGGAACTGGACCGGGCGCAGATCAGCTGCCTGCCGTACGACCCGGAGCAGAGCGTGGCCGAGATCGTCGCGTTCCACCGGTCGGCACTGGCCCGGACCGGCGCCGACTACGTGATCAGCCTGCGTACGGCGGTCGCCGCCCAGCTGCCGGAGAGCACCCGGGTCCTCGGCGGCCTACCCGGGCCGGCCACCCTGCGGGCCCAACTGCACGAGCTGGCCCTCCAGATCCAGTCCAAACAGGCCAGTGCGCTGCGCTTCGCCGCCGGCATCTTCCTGGTCGGTCGGGCCGGGCCGCAGCTCGACCTCGACCGGGCCCGGGTGGGGCTGATGAACCTGCTGCTCAACACGCCGGAGTTCGGGGACGCCTGGATCGAGAACCGGGGCCGGCGCGGCGTGGTGGTCTTCGCCCACCAGGCCCTCTTCGAACAGGCGACCAACAGCTGGGTGTCGCTGCCCGCGCTCGGTCAGGCGCAGGAGACCCTCGGCATCCGGGTGGCCGCCGGGTTCGGGGTCGGCGCCTCGGCCCGGAGCTGCCTGCACCTCGCCGAACGGGCCGTCGCCCGGGCCGAGCAGGAGGAGTCGCCGAGCGCGTACCTGGTCGAGGACGGTGGCGTCATCATCGGCCCGATGAGCCCGGCCGGGGCCGCGCTCGCCTTCACCTACCGGGAACACGGCGCCGAACTCGAACGGCTCGCCGGTGAGGTGGGGCTGAGCGCCGCGACGCTCTCCCGGCTCGCGGCGATCGAACGGTCGCTGGAGGGCCGGGCCATCTCCCCCGCCGACCTGGCCCAGCAGCTCGGCATCACCGACCCGAGCGGCCGGCGGCTGATCCGCAAGCTGAGCGACTCCGGACTGGTCGAGGTGGAGGGGAGCACCCAGGTGCACCGCAAGGGCCGCCCGGCCCGGCTCTACCGGCTGCGCATCGGCGCCGCCGGCGGGACAGGACCGGCGGCCACCCCGGCCGAGGCGGCCCGGTGACCGCGCCCGAGGTCGAGCCCGCCGTCGAGTCCGCCGTCGCGCCCGGTCCGGAGGGCTGGGACCTGCTCTTCACCGGCGCCGAGCTGCTCGACCCGGGTACCGGCCGGACGGGGCGGCACGACGTCGCCGTCCGCGACGGCCGGGTCGCGGCGGTCGCACCCGTACTGCCCCGGGACCGGGCCGCCGAGCGGGTCGAACTGGCCGGCAGGCTGGTCACGCCCGGCCTGGTCGACCTGCACACGCACGTGTACGCCGGTGCGACGTACTGGGGCATCGACCCCGATCCGGTGGCCTGGCGCTCCGGCGTGACCACCTGGGTGGACGCCGGCTCCGCCGGGGCGTACGGGTTTGCGGCCTTCGCGGCCGCCTCGGCCCGGTACACCGTCCGGGTGCCCGCGCTGCTGAACATCTCGGCGGTGGGGCTGGTCGCCCCGGTCGGCGAGTCCCGGGAACTGGCCAACTGCGACGTGGAGCTGGCGGTGTCGACCGTACGGGCGCACCGGGAGCGCATCGTCGGGATCAAGGTGCGGATGGACCGGCACAACGTCGGTACGCACGGCCTGGCCCCGTTGCGCCGGGCGGTCGAGGTGGCCGGGGAGTGCGGGCTGCCGGTGATGGTGCACATCGGGGCCGGACCGCCGACGGTGGCGCAGATGCTGCCGCTGCTGCGCCCCGGTGACCTGATCACGCACTGCGCCAGCGGCATCGCGGCCGGACCGGACGGCTTCGACCCGGCGGCGAAGGAGGCGTACCAGGCGGGGGTGCGCTTCGACCTCGGGCACGGCTCCGGCGGCTTCGCCTTCGACGTACTGGAGGCGCAGTTGGCCGCCGGGATGCCGCCGCACGCCGTCTCCACCGACCTGCACAGCCGGTCGCTGCACGGCCCGGTCTTCGACCTGCCGACCACGATGGCCAAGATGCTGGCGGTCGGGATGAGCCTGCCGCAGGTGGTGGCGGCGGCGACCGTCGGACCGGCCCGGGCGCTCGGCCTGCCGGACGGGACCGGCACGCTCGCGGTCGGCGCCCCGGCCGATCTCGCGGTCTTCTCGACCGACCTCGGCCGGCACGAGCTGGTCGACGTGCACGGGCAGCGCCGGTACGCACCGCTGCGGCTGGTCAACGAGGCGACCTACCGGGCGGGCCGGCTGCTGCCACCCCGGCAGCCCGAACCCGTGCCGCCGTGGATTCCGCTCACCGGGGCGCAGCGCGCCGCACTCGCCGACCGGGACCGGGCGGTACGTCGACTTCTCACCCCACCCCTGGTGGGCCCGGACGGGCTCGCCGAACAGTTTCCCCGACACGGAGGTTGACCCATGCCCAAGCAGATCGTCGTGGCCGACCGGGCCGCACCGCCCGGCGGGCCGTACTCGCACGCGGTGGTCGCCGGGGACTTCGCGTACCTCTCCGGGGCCTGCCCGGTGCGCCCGGACGGTACCTGGGTGCAGGGCGACTTCGCCGAGCAGGCCCGGGCGGCCTTCGCCAACCTGGCGAAGGTGGCCGAGGCGGCCGGCGGTGACCTCGACCGGGCGGTACGGGTCGGCGTCTACCTGCGCGACTTCGCCGACTTCCCGGCGATGAACGAGATCTACCGGGAGTTCTTCGGCACCGAGAGCCTGCCGGCCCGGACCACCCTGCCGGTGGCGCTGGAGGGCTTCGACATCGAGATCGACGCGGTGCTCTACCTGGGCGACTGAGCCGCCCCGGGCAGTGCCGTCCGGTCGGGCCGGACGGCGGTTCCGCGCTGTCCTGGCAACGGCTCTGAGCAGGGAAATTGTTACTTGACGGGTAGCCGGGGCGAACCCCAGCCTGGATGACATCCATATCGACCTAATTACGAACCTAGCTCGTTATTCGAGGAGGAAGCCCGTGCGGAAACTCCTGGCACTTCCCGCGCTGCTCGCGCTGGCGCTCGGCGCCGGCGCCTGCGCGCCCTCCACCGACGCGCCAACCGACAGCACCGACAGCCGGACCGGCACCCTGCGGGTCTGGCTCTTCGACGAGGCCAACCGGGCCGCCAAGGAGGCGGTGGTCAACGAGGCGATCGCCGAGTTCACCGCGAAGAACGCCGACGTGAAGGTCGACGTCAGCTACCTGGCCACCGACACCCGGGCGGAGAAGTACAAGGGCGCGCTGAACGACCCGGCGAGCGCCCCGGACGTCACCGAGGTCGGCAACACCGACCTGGCCAACTTCGTCGCCTCGGGCGGGATGGCCGACGTCACCGAGGAGAACAAGAAGTGGGCCGAGGTCGCCGACCTGCCGGCCGACCTGGTCCAGACGGTGACCGTGGCCGACAAGGCGTACGGGGTGCCGTGGTGGATCGGCGTCCGGGCCCTCTACTACCGCACCGACGTCTTCGCCGAACTCGGGCTCACGCCCCCGACCTCGTACGCCGAACTGGTCACCGCCGCCAAGAAGATCCGGGCCGAACGCAAGGACATGCTCGGGATCGCCGTCGGCGGGCTCTACACCTTCGGCGCGCTGCCGTTCGTCTGGGACGCCGGTGGCGACATCGCGACCAACTCCGGTGGGAAGTACACCGCAGCCATCGACTCGCCCGGGTCGAAGGCGGGGATCAAGGCGTACACCGACCTGTTCAGTCCGGAGATCTGCCCGGCGCAGCAGTGCGTCGACCTGACCGGCGGCGGCACCGTCGAGGCGTTCGCGGCCGGCCGGGCCGGGATGGGAATCCTCGGCAACTTCAACCGCTCGGCGGTGGAGGCCGGCGCGGTGAAGGGGAAGTACGGCGTGGTGCCGCTGCCCGGCGCCAAGCCCGGCTCGATCGCGCCCGCCTTCGCCGGCGGCAGCAGCCTCGGGGTGTTCCGCTCCACCACGCACCGCAGCCTGGCCGTCGAGTTCATGCAACTGCTGGCCAGCAAGAAATACACCCTCAAGCTCTACGACGCGATGGGCTTCGTGCCGGCGATGAAGTCCGGCCGGACCGAGGTGATCGCCAAGGAGCCGTTCCTGAAGCCGTTCGTCGAGACGATGGAGGCGGGCACGAGGTTCGTCCCGGTGGACAAGGCGTGGACCACCATCGACGCCGAGAAGATCCTGCCGAACATGCTGCAAAAGGTGATCACCGGCCGGGCCACCGTCGACGCCGCGGCCGCCGAGGCGAACACCCAGATCACCGCGGCGTTCGGGAAGTAGCCACCGGTGCCCTCGTCCGCAACGATCCGCCGGCAGCAGCGGCTGATGCCGCTCTGGCTGCTGCTGCCGGCGCTCGCCGTGCTGGTGCCGATGTTCGCGTACCCGCTCTACCAGCTCGGCCTGCTCTCCCTCTTCGACTACGGGCAGCCGCAGGTCTCCGGCGGCGAGCCGGCCCGGTTCGTGGGGGCGGGCAACTTCCGTACCCTCTTCGGTGATCCGGCGTTCTGGACCGTGCTCGGCCAGACGGTGGTCTTCGCCGCCGGCTGCGTGCTGGTGACCCTCGCCCTGGGTGCCGCGCTGGCGGTGCTGATGACCCGGATCGGCAGGCTGGCCCGGACCCTGCTCTCGTACGCCGCGCTCACCGCCTGGGCGGCACCGGCGATGACCGGCTCGGTGGTCTGGATCTTCCTCTTCGACAGCAACCTCGGGCTGGTCAACGAGGTGCTGGGGCTGGACGGCTACAACTGGCTCTACGACCGGACCGTGGCCTTCGCCCTGGTCGGCGCGGTGGTGGTCTGGCACTCCTTCCCGTTCGTGATGATCACCCTGTACGCGGGGATCCAGGCCGTCCCGCCGTCGGTGCTGGAGGCGGCGGCGCTGGACGGTGCGGGTGCGGCGACCGTGTTCCGCCGGATCACGGTGCCGATGCTGCGGCCGCTGATCGCGATCGTGGTGATCCAGTCGATCATCTGGGACTTCAAGGTCTTCACCCAGATCTACGTGATGACCCGGGGCGGCGGCATCGCCGGCCAGAACATGGTGCTCAACGTGTACGCGTACCAGAAGGCCTTCGCCTCGTCGCAGTACGGCCTCGGCTCGGCGATCGGCATCGTGATGACCCTGATCCTGCTGGCGGTCACCCTGCTCTACCTGCGGGCGCTGCGCCGCACCGGGGAGGTGCTGTGAGTGCGAGGAGTGAGCCGGGTCTGCGAGCCCCGCAGTCACGAACGAAAGGCGGCACCGTAATGCGTCGTCGTGTCGCCGACGGGGTGGCGATCCTGGTCGCGCTGGTCACCGTCTTCCCGATCTACTGGATGGTGCTGTCGGCGCTGAAGCCGACCGGCGAGATCCTCTCGGGCGACCCGCGCCCGTGGACGCTGCACCCGACGCTGGACCACTTCCGCTCGGCGCTCGGGGTGAGCGGCTTCGGCCGGTACTTCCTGAACAGCCTGGTGGTGGCGCTGGCCGTGGTCGCGCTGAGCGCGCTGGTCGCCTTCCTGGCCGCGGTGGCGCTGACCCGCTACCGGTTCCGGACCCGCAGCACCGTCCTGGTGATGTTCCTGATCGCCCAGATGGTGCCGGTCGAGGCGCTGAGCATCCCGCTCTTCTTCCAGATCCGCGACCTCGGCCGGACCGTACCCGGGGTCGGGCTGAACACCCTCGGCTCGCTGGTACTGGTGCAGTTGGCGTTCAGCCTGCCGTTCGCGATCTGGATGCTGCGCGGCTTCGTCGCGGCGGTGCCGCCGGAGGTGGAGGAGGCGGCCACCATGGACGGGGCCTCCCGGTTCACCATCCTGTGGCGGATCCTCTTCCCGCTGATCGCGCCCGGCCTCGCCGCCACCAGCGTCTTCTCCTTCATCACCGCCTGGAACGACTTCCTCTTCGCCAAGACCTTCATCATCAGCGCCACCGAGAACCAGACCCTCCCCGCCGCGCTGCTGGTCTTCTTCAAGCCGGACGAGAACGACTGGGGCGGCATCATGGCCGCCTCCACCCTGATGACCGTGCCGGTACTCGTCTTCTTCGTCTTCGTCCGGCGCCGGCTGGTCTCCGGGCTGGGTGGGGCGGTGAAGGACTGATGCCGCTGCCCCGTCCGCTCACCACCCGCCCGGGGTCGGGGGCGGTCGTCCTCGGCCCGGCGACGACGCTGCGCGCCGACGCCGACTGTGCCGGGGTGGCCCGGCTGCTCCGGGAGACGCTGTCGCGCTCCACCGGCCTGCCCCTGCCGGACTCCTCCCCCGGCGACGGCGCCCGCAACGGGGGTGGTGCCGTCGCCGGGGGAGGCGACATCGCGCTCGCCGTCGACCCGGCACTGCCCGCCGAGGGCTACCACCTGCGGGTACGCCCCGACGGCGTCGCCATCACCGGCGGCGCGCCGGCCGGCGTCTTCTACGGTACGCAGACGCTGCTCCAGTTGCTGCCGCCGGCCGTGCACCGCCGGGCCCGGGTGGCGGCCGGCCCGTGGACGGTGCCGGCCGTCGAGATCTCCGACGCGCCCCGGTTCGGCTGGCGCGGCTGCATGCTCGACGTGGCCCGGCACTTCATGCCGGTGGCCGGGGTACTCCGCTTCGTCGACCTGCTCGCCGCGCACAAGCTGAACGTGCTGCACCTGCACCTCACCGACGACCAGGGTTGGCGGGTGCAGATCCGGCGGTACCCCCGGTTGACCGAGGTGGGCGCCTGGCGGCACGAGTCGATGGTCGGCTCCCGCCAGCACGAGCGCTTCGACGGCCGGCCGCACGGCGGCTACTACAGCCAGGACGACCTTCGGGAGATTGTCGGGTACGCGGCGGAGCGCTTCGTCACCGTCGTACCCGAGATCGACCTGCCCGGGCACACCCAGGCGGCGATCGCCGCGTACCCGGAACTCGGCAACGACCCCGGCGAACCGGTGGCGGTCTCGACCCGGTGGGGGATCTCCCGGCGGGTGCTGAACGTCTCCGACGGGACCCTCGACTTCGTCCGGAACGTGCTCGACGAGGTGCTGGAACTCTTTCCCAGCCGGCACGTCGGGATCGGCGGCGACGAGTGCGACAAGTCCGAGTGGCGGGCCAGCCCGGCCGCCCAGCGGCGCCGGCGCGAGTTGGGGCTGCGCGACGAGGACGAGTTGCAGAGCTGGTTCGTCCGGCAGCTCCAGCGGCATCTGGCGGCCCGCGGCCGGACGCTGTTCGGCTGGGACGAGGTGCTGGAGGGCGGCCTGCCCGACCCGGCCACCGTCGCGGCGTGGCGGGGGCCGGCGCTGGCGGTCGCGGCGGCCCGGGCCGGGCACGACGTCGTCTCCTGCTGGGACACCTCCGCCTACCTGGACTACCGGCAGTCGGACCGGCCGGACGAGCCGATCCCGGTCGGCACCGTACTCACCGTCGCGGACGTCCGGGCCTTCGAACCGGTACCCGCCGAACTGCCGGCCGAGCTGCGGCACCGGATCGTCGGCGCGCAGTGCAACCTCTGGACCGAGCACGCCGACAGCCCGCGTACCGTCGACTACCTGGCCTTCCCCCGGCTCTCCGCGTTCGCCGAGGCGGTCTGGTCGGCGCCGGGGTCGGCGGAGGGTTTCGACGACCGGCTGCGCGAGCACCTGGCCCGGCTGGACGCGTTCGGCGTGGAGTATCGCCCGCCGGCCGGACCGCTGCCCTGGCACCGTCGGCCGGACGCGGCGGGCTGGCCGCGCCAGCGGGCCGACCGGGACGCCGAGCTAATCCGACTCACCGGCAACGTGCTGCGGCCCCGCCGGGCCGAACCCGGTTCCGACGCCGGGACGACTCCGCCCGGTCCCGGCCGTCCGGCCGCCCCGTCGAGTTCATGATCCGGGGCAGCGCCTCGACTGTCCTCTCTGGAACAATGCTCGCCTGATCCGGCGCCCTGGCGTACCAGCAGAGAGGCTGAACCCCTTGTCGACACCGAAACCCGTGGACGGTACAGATCCAGAACCGATGCCGGGCAGGAGTTCCCGACGCGCGATGATCCGTGGCGGCGGCCTCGCCGTGGCCGGGCTGGCAGGCGTGACCGGTGCCGGCATGTTCGACCCGGAACCCGCGTCGGCCGCCGCTGTCGGACCGTGGGAGTACGTCGCTCCGGGCGGCTCCATCCAGGCGGCGATCAGCGCGGGCGCCACCGCTGTCCAGCTCGGCGCCGGTAGGTACACCATCGCCGCGCCGGTGTGGCCTGCCGGGGTACGGACACCCAGGCCACGGTGACGAGCCGGCTCCGGGTACGCGGCGCCGGTCAGTACGGGTTCATGATCGACGCACCGGACAACTGGTGGCACGCCTGCGAGGCGACCACCCGCGACTCCACCGGGGCGAACGCCGGCTTCTACGTCGGCGCCAACGCGGCGAACAACTTCTTCCAGGTGTGCAAGTCCTGGTACACCCGGGGCTACGGTTGGCACGTCAGGGCCAACCGGAACAAGTTCGTCGGCTGCGAGTCCCAGGACACCAGGCTGCACGGCTGGTACGTCGAGTGGGACCGGAACACCTTCGTCGGCTGTGTCGCCGACACCGCCGCCATGTACGACGTGCAGGGCACCGCCGACACCGCCGACGGTTTCTACGTCGCCGACGCCGCCGCCACCTCGATGGTCGGCTGCCAGGCGTTCGACCGCCGGCCCGGCGGCCGCGTCGCCCAGCAGCGTTACGGCTTCAACGTCCCCGCCAGCATGGTCAGCGGCGGACGACTCGTCGCGGCGACCGGATGGGACAACACCGGCGGACTGATCCGGCAACGGTAGCCCGACAGGGGCGGTGGCAGGCAGCGAACGGGGCTGCCCCGGGACGCCGGCGGGCCGCGCGCGCCACCGTGGCACGCGCGGCCCCGACCCGGGCCCGGGAGCACCGGTCCGCTATGCCGCCATCGCCACGCCCGTCCGGGCGGTACCGCGCGACTGCTGCGCCGTCACCAGGTGCCGGGCGTACGCCTCGGTGGTGAAGAAGGCCGGCAACTCCTCGCCGAGCGCGACCCGGACGAAGATCTCCGCCGCCCGGGTCAGCCGGTCCCGTTCCGACACCGACCGTTCCGCGTTCAGCCGCGTCACCTCCTCGACCAGGATCGACCGGACCAGTTCCTCGGTGACCCGGCCGCCCTCGGCCAGCGGCGTCGCGTGGTGCAGCCACTGCCACACCTGACAGCGGGCGATCTCGGCGGTGGCGGCGTCCTCCATCAGGTCGAAGATGGCCGCCGCGCCGGTGCCGCCGAGCCAGGCGTCGAAGTAGCGCAGCGCCACCGCCACGTTGCCGCGCAGCCCCACGCCGGTCACCCGGCCCGGCGTCCGGTCCACCGACAGCAGGTCGTCCGCGCCGACAGTGACCTCGGGGCGGCGCCGGTCGAGCTGGTGCGGCCGGTCGCCGAGCACCGCGTCGAAGGCGTCCCGGCAGACCGGGACGAGGCCGGGGTGGGCCACCCAGGAGCCGTCGAACCCGTCGGCGGCCTCACGCTCCTTGTCGCCCCGGACCTTGCCGAGGGCGACCGCGTTCACCGCCGGGTCGCGGCTCGGGATGAAGGCGGCCATCCCGCCGATCGCGTGCGCGCCGCGCCGGTGACAGGTCTGGACCAGCAGTTCGGTGTACGCCCGCATGAACGGCACCGTCATCGTCACGTCGCCCCGGTCCGGGAGTACGAAGTCGTCGCGCCAGCCGAAGTTCTTGACGATGCTGAAGATGTAGTCCCACCGTCCGGCGTTCAGCCCCGCGCAGTGCTCGCGGAGTTCGTACAGGATCTCGTCCATCTCGAACGCGGCGGTGACGGTCTCGATCAGCACGGTTGCCCGGATGGTCCCCTGCGGGATGCCGAGCCAGTTCTGCGCGAACCGGAAGACGTCGTTCCAGAGCCGTGCCTCACGGTGGCTCTCCAGCTTCGGCAGGTAGAAGTACGGGCCGCTGCCGGCGTCGAGCTGCCGCCCGGCGCAGTGGAAGAGGTAGAGCCCGAAGTCGACCAGGCTGGCCGAGATCGCCCGCCCGTCGACCACGATGTGCTTCTCCACCAGGTGCCAGCCGCGCGGCCGGACGACGATGGTGGCGAGGTCGTCGCCGAGGACGTAGCGCTTGCCGCCGGGCGCGGTGAAGTCGATCCGCCGGTCGATCGCGTCGACCAGGTTGAGCTGGCCGCCGATCACGTTGTCCCAGGTCGGCGCGAGCGCGTCCTCGAAGTCGGCCAGCCAGACCTTCGCACCGGAGTTGAGGGCGTTGACCGTCATCTTCCGGTCGGTCGGGCCGGTGATCTCGACCCGCCGGTCGTGCAGGCCCGGTGCCGGCGGCGCCACCCGCCAGCTCGGGTCGGCCCGGATCGCCTCGGTCTCGGGCAGGAAGCCGGGGAGCTGACCCTCGGCGTAGCGGGCCCGGCGGGCCCGCCGGGTGTCCAGCAGGGCCACCCGGCGGGCCGCGAACTCGCTGTCGAGCGCGACCAGGAAGTCCAGCGCCTTGGGGCTGAGGATCTCCTCGTAGCGCTCCCACAGCGGCCCGGTGACGTGGATTCTCATGCGAACTGTTCCTCCTCGGTCGAACCGCGCAGCGCGGTGGTCTCGGCGGCCGGGTTCAGCACCGTACTGACCAGGTCGAAGTAGCCGGTGCCGACCTCGCGCTGGTGCTTGACCGCCGTGTAGCCGTACGCCTCGGCGGCGAACTCCCGCTCCTGCAACGACACGTACGCCGGCATGCCCTCGGTGGCGTAGCCCCGGGCCAGGTCGAACATCGAGTAGTTGAGCGCGTGGAACCCGGCCAGGGTGATGAACTGGAAGCGGTAGCCCATGTGCCCGAGTTCCCGTTGGAACTTGGCGATGGTGGCGTCGTCGAGGTGCCGGCGCCAGTTGAACGACGGCGAGCAGTTGTAGGCCAGCATCTGGTCCGGGTAGACGGCCTTGATCTCCTCGGCGAACCGGCGGGCCAGCTCCAGGTCCGGGGTGCTGGTCTCCATCCAGAGCAGGTCGGCGTGCGGGGCGTAGGCGAGTCCCCGGGCCACACAGGCGTCGAAGCCGTTGCGCACCCGGTAGAAGCCCTCAGCGGTCCGCTCGCCGGTGACGAAGGGCCGGTCCCGCTCGTCGACGTCGGTGGTGAGCAGCGTCGCCGCCTGCGCGTCGGTACGCGCGATGATCACCGAGGGGACGCCGGCCACGTCGGCGGCGAGCCGGGCGGCGTTGAGGGTCCGGATGTGCTGCCCGGTCGGTACCAGCACCTTGCCGCCGAGGTGCCCGCACTTCTTCTCCGAGGCGAGCTGGTCCTCCCAGTGCACCCCGGCGGCGCCGGCCACGATCATCGCGGTCATCAGCTCGTACGCGTTCAGCGGCCCGCCGAACCCGGCCTCGGCGTCGGCGACGATCGGGGCGAGCCAGTCGATCCCGGCGTCGTCGCCCTCGGTACGGCGACCCTCGGCGGTCTCGATCTGACCGGCGCGCAGCAGCGCGTTGTTGATCCGGCGCACCACCGCCGGGACGGAGTTGGCCGGGTAGAGGCTCTGGTCCGGGTAGGTGTGCCCGGAGAGGTTGGCGTCGGCGGCGACCTGCCAGCCGGAGAGGTAGATCGACTTCAGCCCGGCCCGGACCATCTGCACCGCCTGGTTGCCGGTGAGCGCGCCGAGCGCCGGCACGAAGTCCTCCCGGTGCAGCAGCTCCCACAGCCGCCGCGCCCCCCGGTCGGCGAGGGTGTGCTGCTCCTGTACGACGCCACGCAGCCGGACGACCTCGTCCGCGTCGTAGGCCCGCTCGACGCCCCGCCAACGCGGGTCGGTGGCCCATTCGGTACGCAACCGCTCTGCCGGCGTGCTCATGGAAGTCTCCTCCGAGGTTGGGGTCGACGGTCGGCAACTCGCCGCCAATCAGGACTTGGCGAAACTGTGGCACGCTCTCCGCCGACGGGTCGAGACACGGAAACAGCCAACTATTGAAAAGTCGGATCCCCATTCTGCGAAGTTGTGAATGTGCTTCTTTACAGTTGTGTTAATGTGACGGGATCCGGGCGGAGGGAGGCGCCGTGGCCAAGACGTTCGCGGGTGCGCGGCTGCGCCGGCTGCGCGAGGAGCACGGCATCAACCAGATCGAGCTGGCCCGGCAGCTCGCCATCTCGCCCAGCTATCTCAACCAGATCGAGCACGACTCCCGCCCGCTGACCGTCCCGGTGCTGATCCGGATCACCGAGGTCTTCGGCGTCGACACCGCCTACTTCGCGCCGCACGACACGCCCCGGCTGGTCGCCGAGCTGCGCGAGGCGCTGCCGACCCGGGCCAGCCTGCCCGACCTCACGGAACTCGCCGGCAAGCTGCCCGAGGTGGCCGAGGCGGTGATCGACCTCTACCGGCGCTACCGGCAGGTCGACGACCAGCTCGCCGAGGTGCTCGGCGACCGCGAGCTGGTGCCGGGTCGCAGCCCGCACGACCAGGTCAGCGACTTCTTCTACCGGCGACAGAACTACGTCCCGGAGCTGGACGAGGCGGCCGAGGCGCTGGCGGCGCAGATCGGGATCCGCCGGGGCGAGACCCGGGCCGCGCTGAGCGACCGGCTGGCCGGCCGGCACGGCGTCCGGATAGTCCGGCAGGACCCCGACTCGCTCGCCGGCGACCTGCACCGCTACCGGCCGGAGACCCGCACCCTGCACCTGTCGACGTCGCTGCGCTCGGGCCAGCGGGCGATCCGGATGGGCGCCCAGATCGCACTTCTGGAATTCGCCGACGTCATCGACGAAATCATCGAGGCGGAAAACGTCGCCGACCTTCAGACGCAGATCCTGATGCGGGTCGGATTGGCGAACTATTTCGCCGCCGCGCTCGTGCTGCCGTACCGGGAGTTCCTCACCGCGGCCGAGACGATGCGCTATGACATCGAACTGCTGACCGACCACTTCGCGATGGGCTGGGAGAGCGTCTGCCACCGGCTGAGCACGCTGCAACGCCCGAGGGCGCGCGGGGTGCCGTTCTCGTTCGTCCGGGTGGACCGGGCCGGCAACATGTCCAAGCGCCAGTCGGCGACCGGCTTCCCGTTCTCCCGCTCGGGCGGGACGTGTCCACTCTGGAACGTGTACGAGGCGTTCGGCGCGCCGGGCCGGGTGATGACCCAGGTGGCGGCGATGCCCGACGGCCAGCGCTATCTCTGGATCGCCCGCACGGTCACCCGGCACCACGGCGGGTACGGCCAGCCCGGCAAGACCTTCGCGATCGGGCTGGGTTGCGAGACCCGGCACGCCGGCCGGCTCGTCTACTCCGCCGGGATGGACCTGCACGCCACCGAGGCGGCCACCCCGATCGGGCCGGGTTGCCGGACCTGCGAGCGGATGACCTGCCCGCAGCGGGCCGCCCAACCCATCGGTCGGCAACTCGACCTCGACGAGAACCGCAGCACCTTCATCCCGTACCCGTTGCGGGAGCGGGACAGCTAGTCCACAGGGGACATTCAGCGGGAGCGAAGAAATCGCTTACCGTAACGGGTCTGTTGGCTCTGCGTGACAGTACGGCCCGACTTACGTCGCATGCTCGACACTATGTGGACGACCCCGGTGACGCTGCGGACTCTTGGCCCTAAGTCGACTGAGACCGGCATGGGGCACCGGGCCGGGTCGGCTGGTCCGCGCCGATCGCGGACGTTCACGGGGGTCCAGGCCGAGCGGACGCGTTCCGTCGTCGTGCGTACGTGCCTGTCGTGCACATCCCTCCCCCGTCAGCCGAACCGGGTCCGGATGCCGGTCACCACGAGGGAGGAACGACGAATGAAACGGCACATGCGGGAGGACTACCTCGTCGAGGGCGAGGGCCTGCTCCTTTTCGACGACAATCACGAACCGAGCACCCGCCGCCCGTCGACAACCGCCGAACTGCGCAAGTTCCGGTTCTCCCGGCTCGGCCCGGAGGGTCGGGCACTCTCCGAGCCGACCCGCACCGCCGTCGCCGAGGCGATGGTCGCCGGTGCGAACGCCGACTCGGCCGACCCGGCCGTTCCGGCCGGGTACACGTACCTCGGCCAGTTCGTGGACCACGACCTGACCATGGACAACACCGCCGCCGCGCTGGGCGAGGACGTCTCCGTCGACGAGCTGCTCCAGGGCCGCTCCCCGGCGCTGGACCTGGACTCGCTCTACGGCCGTGGGCCCGGGGACAAGCACGACCGGGTCTTCTACGCGGCTGACGGCGTACACCTCAAGACCGGCACCACGGCGGCGGTCGCCGGCGACGACCCGGTGGTCAACCAGGACCGGGACGGTTTCGACCTGCCCCGGTCCGGGCTCGGGTCGAGCAAGCGGGAGCGGCGGGCGGCGCTGATCCCGGACGCCCGCAACGACGAGAACCTGGTCGTCGCACAGACCCACCTGGCGTTCATCCGGTTCCACAACCGGGTGGTCGACCAGTTGGCCGAGGGCGGACTCGCCGGACCGGCGCTGTTCCGGGCGGCCCGCTCGGTGGTGGTGAAGCACTACCAGTGGCTGCTGGTGCACGACTTCCTGCCCCGGATCGTCTCGCCGGACGTCGTCGACGACGTGTTCAGCCGGGGCCGCAGGTTCTTCGAGGTCTCCCCCGGCTACGGCTCCCGGCGACGGGACCGGGCCGTGCAGCCGGGCGACCGGCCGACGATGCCGATCGAGTTCTCCGTCGCGGCCTACCGGCTCGGACACAGCATGATCCGTGCCGTGTACGACTGGAACCGCGTCTTCAACACCTCCGGCCTGCCGGGCGTGCTGGCGCCGGGCACCCTGGAACTGCTCTTCCAGTTCTCCGGCACCAGCGGCATCCTCTCGCCGGACGGTACCGTCGCCGATCCGGAGTCGGGGTCGTTCGAGCGGCTGCCCACCAACTGGATCGCCGACTTCCGCCGGCTGTACGACTTCACCGAGGCGGGCCGGGACGACCTGGTCGCGGTCGTCCGGCGGGACGAGAACGATCCCGGGCAGCGGCAGCTCAACCTGACCCAGCGGATCGACACCCGACTGGTGGACCCGCTGCGCAACCTGCCGCTCGGATCGTTCGGCGGCCAGGAGGCGCCGCCGCCGATCGAGTTGAACCTCGCCTTCCGCAACCTCACCCGGGCCGTGATGGTGCGGCTGGCCAGCGGTCAGCAGATGGCGCAGCTCTTCGACCTGGTACCGCTCAAGGGCGACGAGATCCTGAGCGGGCTGGACGGGGCCGTCCTGGACGGGCTGAGCGACGAGCAGAAGGCCGAGCTGACCACCAACACGCCGCTGTGGTTCTACATCCTGCGCGAGGCGGAGTTCAACGGCGGCCGGCTCGACGGTGTCGGTGCGCGGATCGTCGCCGAGGTGTTCCACCGGGCCATCGAGGGGAGCCGGATCTCGATCCTGCGTGACCCGACCTGGCGGCCGACGCTCGGACCGGACGACGAGACGTTCCGGATGGTCGACCTGCTGCTGTACGCCTTCGAGGGCAGCGCCGAACTGCTCAACCCGGTCGGCTGAACCGAGCCGTACCCCGACCCGCCCGGTGTGCCCGGCGAGTGTGCCGGGCACATCCGGGCGGGTCGGCTCAGCGGGCGACCCGGTACCAGAGGTTGGTGACCAACGCCGCCTCGGTCACGCCGATCCGTTCGAGCCGGACGTCGGCGCCGCCCGGCTCGGCGAAGAGCCGGGTACCGTCGCCGAGCAGGACCGGCACGACACAGACCAGGACCTCGTCCAGTACCCCGGCGGCGAGGCACTGCCGGGCGACGTCGGCGCCGAGGACGTTGACGTACCCGTTCCCGGCGGCGGCACCGGCGGCGGCGACCGCGCTCGCCAGGTCACCGACGAAGGTGACCCCCGGGACCGGTCGCTCCGGCGGGCGGTGGGTCAGCACGAACTGCGGCCCGCTCCACCCGCCGCCGAACGCCTCGCCCTGCTGCGGCGTGTCCCGGTACGGGTCGTCGCCGCCGTAGCTGCGGTTGCCGGCGAGGATGGCGCCCACCCTGCCGATCAGGTCGTCGATCGTCGGGTTCGGCCCGAGGTGCCTGGTCAACCAGGACATGTCACCTCCGGGGCCGGCGATGAAGCCGTCCAGGGACATGCTCGCCGAGTAAAGGAACGTGGCCACGGGTTACCTCCGGATCGCTTGGCTCTCACTCTCCCCGTTGCGACGGCCGGCCGGCCGGAAACTCATCGGTGGCCTGGCAGCGACGGAGGCAGCGCGAACGCCGGAAACAGCCCGGGGTCGTGGAACGCGACGATCTCGGTGATCTGACCGCCCCCGAACCAGAACACGGAGATCGCGAACGGCCGGTGGTCGGGTTCTCCGGGCCGCCGGACGTACGTGGCCACCGCGGGGCGCCCGTTCGCCCGGGTCGGCAGGGTCCGGAACCGGCCGACGTACCCCGGCAGTGCCGGATCCCAGCTCGTCGCCAGCGCCCGCAGCACCGACTCCCGCCCCCGGAACCAGGTCGGGTACGGCGGCATCGTCGTCCGGACGTCCTCGGCCAGCAGCTCGGCCACCGTGGCCAGGTCGGCACGCTCCAGCGCGTCGACGTAGCGGCGCAGCACCGCCCGCTCCTCCTCGCTGGGTGCCGCCGTGGGCGCCCAGTCGAGGCGGCGCTCCGGCAGGTGCTCCCGAATCGTGGCCCTGGCCCGTTGCAGGGCGCTGTTCACCGACGCCACGGAGTTGTCGAGCAGGGTCGCGGTCTGGCTGGCCGGCCAGCCGAGCACGTCCCGCAGGATCAGTACGGCCCGCTGTCGCGGCGGCAGGTGCTGGATCGCGGCCAGGAACGCCAGCTCGATCGTCTCCCGGGTGACCGCCACGGCGTCCGGTTCGGTCTCGCTCGGCGCGGCCGGCTCCCACAGCCGGTCCGGGAACGGCTGGAGCCAGTGGATGTCGGTGGGCGGCGCCAGGTCGTCGTCCGGGTTCGACGGGCCGCTCAGGTGGTGCGGGAGCATCCGACGGGTCCGGCCGTCGAGCGCGTCCAGGCAGGCGTTGGTGGCGATCCGGTAGAGCCAGGCCCGGATCGTGGCGCGGCCCTGGAAGCCGGCGATGTTCTTCCACGCGCGCAGGAACGTCTCCTGCACCAGGTCTTCGGCGTCGTGGTAGGAGCCGAGCATCCGGTAGCAGTGCACCCGCAGCTCCCGCCGGTGCCGCTCCACCAGGGTCGTGAACGCGGACTCGTCGCCGTCCCGCGCCGCCGCGACGAGCAGGTCGTCGTGCCCGGTCCCCACCTGCCGACCTCCGTCCGCCCCGTCCCGGTCTACCAGTTGCCGGCGCGCCGGTCCCGCCAGGTCCGACCGTCCGGATCGTAGACCAGCCGGTACGTCGGGACCGCCCAGAGCCGCTGGTGCCACGGCAGGCGGCTCGTCTCGTGCGGGACCAGCCGTCCCGGTGGCCGGGGACCCCGCCGGCCGCCCGCGTGCCAGTCCCGCAGCGCGTTCGCGGCGGATTCGACGGCGTCGACCGCCGAGTCCGGGTCGAGAAGGTCGTCGTCGTCGCCGGGCGCCCGGTCCAGGTGCTCGCGGAGCAGGGCCAGCCGCAGGTCACGGGGGAACCGGCGGGCGCCGTCGCCGAGGCCGGCCGGGTCGCGCGGCTCCCGCTCGTCGCGGGTGTCGTCCAGGACGGCGCAGGAGAGTTCGCTGTCGTGGGTCCAGGAGCGCCGGTTGAAGTTGTCGCTGCCGATGCTGCACCAGACGTCGTCCACCACGCAGACCTTCGCGTGCACGTAGACGGGGGTGCCGGCGTGGTTCTCCACGTCGTACACGTGCACCCGGTCGGCGGCGGCCTCCCGGCAGAGTGCGATGGCCTGCTCCCGGCCTACCTGGTTGGGTGGCAGTGCGAACCGGCCGTCCACGTCCGGATGCCGGGGCACGACGGCGACCAGGTGCAGGTCGGGGTTCTCGCGTAGCGCGTCGGCGAAGAGCTTCGCCACCTCCCGGGACCAGAGATACTGGTCCTCCAGGTAGACCAGCCGGCGGGCCCGCTTGATCGCCTTGGTGTAGCCACGGGCGATCGTCTGCTCGCCGAGCTTCGCGAAGCCGTAGGCCGGACGCATCGCCGGATAGGTCCGGAGCACCTGGATCCGGTGCGGTCCGCAGGCCGGCGGGTCGGGCGGCTGCGGCGGTAGCCGGTCGGCGTGCAGGTCGGCGCCGTCGAGCTTGTCGCGTACGGTGCTGATCGGCCCGTGCTGGTCCAGCGGCGCCGGGTCGGTCCAGCGCTCCCGGAAGGTGAGGTCGAGCGCGCCGACGACCGGGCCGCGGAGCGCGAGCTGCACGTCGTGCCAGGGCGGGCGGTCGCCGTACGCCCTGGCCATCCGCACGGCCTGCGGGTCGCCCCGATGGTCGGCGTCGTCGCGCCGGCTGTGGCACAGGTCGATGCCGCCGGCGAACGCGATGTCCCGCTCCGGCCGGCCGGGATGCCGGAGTACGACCAGCTTCTGGTGGTGCGAGCCGCCGCGCCGGACCCGCTGGTCGAGCAGTACCTCGCCGCCGGCCGCCTCGACCTCCTCGCCGAGGTGCCGGTTCTCCTCCTCGCTGTAGGCGAACCGGTCGAGGTGGGAGCGCCAGATCAGGCCCTTGACGACCACGCCGCGCCGGGCGGCGTCGGAGAGCAGCTCGACGATGGTGGGGCCGTCGTCGCGCAGCCGCTCGTCCGGGTCGCCGCGCCAGTCGGTGAAGAAGACGTAGTCACCCGCTTCGAGTGCCTCGACCTCGGTGGCGAGCCGGTCGAAGTAGGTGGCGCCGTGGATCAGCGGCTCGGCCAGGTTGCCGTCGGTCCAGGCGGGGAGGGCGGAGTCGGGGTTGTCCCGCTCCGCCGCGCTGAGAAACCACTCCTGAACAGGCACGCGGCACCTTCCGGTAGGCGATCACCCCACGGTAGGACGGGCGCCGCCGCTCTGCATCCCGTACCCCCGGTGTCGGATGGCCCGGGACGGCGGCGAGCCCGACATCCTGCTCGAGCGTGGTGACACCGTGGCACCATGGTGCCAGGGTGTCACCACGCTCAGACACATCCACGCCGCCGGCCGGCCCGCGAAGCTCCCTCAGTTCGTCAGCGGCAGGGTGAGCCGGCTCGGCGAGAGCTGCACGGTGACCCCGGCCGCCAGCGAGTCGGTGGTCAGGTATTCACCGTGGTTGGCGACGAGCACCAGCCCGATCCGGCTGCCGACCGGGAAGACGTAGTCCTTCGGCTCCAGCCGGATCGTCACCGTGTAGGCGGTACCCGGCGTCAGCGGGGTACCGGTCGTCAGCGAGCTGCGGTTCTTGGTGTCGATGGCGCCCCGGCTCACCACCCGGGTCGGTACCCCGTCGGTGTAGTGCACCAGCACGGCGGTCAACGGGGTACTCGTCGAGGTCGCGCTGAACCGCACCTCGACCGTGCCGGCCCCGGCGAGGCGCCGGGCGGTGGTCGACGCCGGGGCGAGATAGACCAGCCGGTTCGGCTTGGCCGTCTCCGGCTGGCTGGTCATCGCGTACTCGAGCTGGCCCCGACTGTCGGTGAACGACTGGCTGACCGCCGGGCCGGGCGCGGTGAGCAGGGTCCCGGCGGCGCCACCGCCCGGCCCGCCGAGGTGGTAGTTGGTCGAGGTGACCGTCCCCGGCCAGCTCGGATAGGTGCTCGTCGTGCCGCCGGGCCGCTTGATGGTGGCCTGCGGCTCGTTCATGATCCCGTTGGCGATGTCGTAGAGCCAGTGGTCCATCCAGCGGCCCACGGTGTCCCGCCCCACCAGGTCGCTGCCGAACGGGTCGACGTGCCCGCCGTCGTGCAGCCACAACTTGCGCGGCACGCCCTGGGCGGCGATGGCATCCCAGTACCGGCCGAAGTGGGTGGTCTTGGTGTTGTTGTCCTGCTGGCCGTGCACCAGGAAGACCGAGGCGTCCACCGAGGCCGCCCCGTCCCGGTAGTCGCGCTGCTGCCAGAAGGCGTTCATGTCGGCGGTGGCGTCGTCGGCCGAGTTGCCGAGCGCGGTGTACCGGGCGTCGCACTCGGCGTCGTGCGCGGGCGAGGAGACGTACCGGGCCAGGGACTCCGGGTAGCGGCTGCCGAAGCCGCCGTACGCGATGCCCTGGGCGCGGGCGTAGTCGTACCAGGCGGAGATGCTGGCGATCGGGACGATCGTCTCCAACCCCTCGATGCCGGTCTCGGCGACGGCGATCGGCAGGGTGCCGGCGTACGAGACACCGATCATGCCGACCGCACCGGTGCTCCAGTCGGCGACCGCGGGCGTACCGTCGGAGTAGCTCGCGGTGGCGCGGCCGTTCAGCCAGTCGATGGCGGCGCTCGCACTGCGGACGTCCTCCGGGCCGCCGATGGTGGCGCAGCCGTCCGACCCGGCGGTCCCCTGCATGTCGACCTCGACGACGGCGTAGCCGCGCGGCACGAAATAGTCGTCGTACCAGGCGGTGAAGTGCGCCGGGACGATCAGGTCGCCGCGCGGCGCGGTGCCGTCCCCGAAGTACGGGCTGGCGTGCATCACGGTGGCGACCTGGAGCCCGGCCTCGGTCTCCTCGGGCCGGATCACCTGCACGGCGATCCGGTCCGTCGCACCGTCCCCGTCACTGTCCATTCCGGAGTTGACGTAGACGGTCTCCTGGATCGCCGCGTCCCTGGCGAAGACGGGCTGGGTGGCGCCGTTCTCGACCCGCCGGCCGGGTGGCGCGGCGACGGCCGGCGCCGTGCCGACCAGCACGCCTCCCGCCGTCAGCACCCCGGCCGCCAGGGCGGCGGCGAACGATCTGGACATGGCTGTGCCAACGCGATGGCGCATGGTCCCTCCCCCGTACCGGACACGTGGCGCCACCATATCGACTCAGCACGATCTGACGGAAGTCGATGTGGGGAAGGCGAACAGGGCCGCGCGAGGCCGAGAGGGCGCGGTCAGCGCCGGCGGCGGCTCCGGTTCTCCTGCTCGTGCAGCTCCTCGACCACCTGGCAGGCGTTGTGCATCGGGTCGAGCCGGTCGGCGTGGATCGCCACGCGTTGCAGCAGCTCCTTGAAGGCCGACTCGTCCCGGCCGAGTACGCCGAGGATCTCGGCCTCGGCACCGGCCAGCGCGGCCTGCCGGTCCTGCCAGAGCGCCCTGCCGGCCTCGGTGGCGACGACCCGGCGGCTGCGCCGGTCGGCCGGGTCGGGTTGCCGGGAGACCAGTCCGGCGGTCTCCAGGTCGTCGATCAGGTAGGTGAGGACCGTCCGGTCGATGCCGAGCTGGGCGGCCATCGCACCCTGGTTGGTCGCCAGGTTCTGGCTCGCCGAGGCGACGACCTGGTAGCCCCGGGGGCCACCGGGCACGTCCTTGACGATCTCCTCCGCCGCGCGGAGGTAGCGCCTCATGATCACGCCGAGCGCCCAGGCGAAGTCGTCCTTGAGCAACTCCGCCGCGATCCGACCGCCGCCGTCCTCGGGACGTGCGGCGGAAGGCGCGGGAGCTGCGGCGTCGGACACGTGACCAGCATACCCGTCAAGAAGATCATCGCCCGATAGATGTTCTGTGAAGCAGAAGTGTTTGCGCAAAGATAATCTGGATCACAGTTGTGCTGCATTACAACTTATCTGCGGCTAACTTGGTCGGGACCACAGAACATCCTGGAGGTAAGAGTGAGCCTGTTCCGACTCGACGCCAGCATCCGCGGCGAGCAGTCCGTCAGCCGGGCCGTCGCCGACACCGCCGAGGCGGCCTGGACCCGTACCCACCCGTCCGGGTCGGTCATCCGCCGCGACCTGGCCGCCTCACCGGTACCGGTCGACGCCTGGACCACGGCGGTCAGCGCCGGATTCGTCCCGGCCGACCAGCGCGGCGAGGCGCAACTCCGGGCCGCCGCCCTCGCCGCCAGCTACGTCGACGAACTCGTCGCCGCCGACGCCTACCTGCTCGCCGTGCCGCTCTACAACTACGGCGTGTCCCAGCACGTCAAATCCTGGATCGACATCCTGCTCACCGACCCCCGACTGGCGCCCGGCCAGGCGTCGCCGCTGCGCGGCCGGCCGGCGGCGCTGATCGTCACCCGGGGCGGCGGCTACGGTCCGGGTACCCCACGGGAGGGCTGGGACCACGCCACGCCGTACTACCGCCGCTTCTTCGGGGACATACTCGAACTGGACCTGCACGTCAGCGAGGTCGAGTTGACCCTGGCCGAGGTCACCCCGGCGATGGAGCCGCTGCGGGACCTGGCCCGACAGAACCTCGAAGCCGGGCACACCTCGGCCGGCAAGCACGGCGAACTGCTCGCCCAGCACGCGCTCGGCAAGGTGGCCTGACCGGCCGCTCCGACCGGTACGCGTACGGGGCTCCGCCGCCCGGCACACCCCGTACGCGACCGCCGGCCACCTGCGTAGGCTTGCTGGTCGTGCTGATCCTGCTGCCCCCGTCGGAGGGGAAGACCGCGCCCCGCTCCGGCCGGCCGGTGAACCCGGACACGCTCAGCCTGCCGGCGCTCAACCCCGGCCGGGAACGCGTCCTCGACGCGCTCGTCGCGCTCTGCGCCGGACCGGACCGGGACCGGGCCAGGGAGGTGCTCGGACTCAGCCCGGGGCAGGACGAGGAACTGGACCGCAACGCCCGGCTGCGCACCGCTGCGGCGCAGCCGGCGGCCAAGGTCTACACCGGGGTGCTCTACGACGCGCTCGGCTTCGGCACCCTGCCCGGTCCGGCCCGGGCGCGGGCCCGACGCTCCGTACTCGTCTTCTCCGGGCTCTGGGGCGCGCTCCGGATGGACGACCGGATCCCGGCGTACCGCTGCGCGATCGGGGTGAACCTGCCCGGGCTGGGCGGGCTCGCGGCGTACTGGCGCGGGCTGCTCGACCCGGTGCTCACCGAGGCGGCCGGCGGCGGGCCCGTGCTCGACCTCCGCTCCAGCGGGTACGCGCCGATGTGGCGGCCCACCGGCCGGCTGGCCGAGCGCACCGTGACGGTCCGGGTGCTGCACGAGCAGGTGGTCGCCGGTGAGCTCCGACGCTCGGTGGTGAGCCACTTCAACAAGGCCAGCAAGGGTCGGCTGGTCCGCGACCTACTGCTGGCCGGCGCGGCACCCCGGTCGACCGGCCGGCTGGTCGAGGCGCTGCGCGACCTGAAGTACACCGTCGAGGAGCAGCCGGCGGTCGCCGGCCGCCCGCGTCAGCTCGACCTGGTGGTCACCGAACTGTGACCTCACCCGGACCGGCCGGGGAACCCCTTTCCCGCCGCCCCTGAGCGTGTTTCCGGTCCCGGGCGGGCTAAGATCAGCGCGCCGTCCGCAGCCCTCGACCCCACTTCCGGGAGTGCTCGTGACCAACCAGGACTCCGTGCCGTCCGGTATCGACACCACGCAGATGAGCCACGCCCGCGCCTACGACTACGTGCTCGGCGGCAAGGACAACTTCGCGGTGGACCGGGAGGCCGCCAAGCAGGTCATCGCGCTCGCCCCGGACCTGCCCGCTCTCGGCAGGGCGCAGCGGAGGTTCCTGCTCCGGGTCACCCAGATGTGCGCCGACGCCGGCATCAAGCAGTTCCTCGACGTGGGCGCCGGCATCCCCACCGCGCCCAACGTGCACGAGACCGCCCGGGCCATCACCCCGGACGCCCGGGTGGTCTACGTGGACAACGACCCGATCGTCTTCATCCACAACCGGGCCCTGCTGGCCACCGACGAGAACGTGGCCTCGATCCAGGCCGACGTACGCCAACCGGACGAACTCCTCGACGACCCGCAGGTGCAGCGGCTGATCAACTTCGACGAGCCGGTACTGCTGCTCTTCATCGGCCTGTTCCACCTGGTCACCGACGCCGAGGACCCGGCGGCGCTGGTCGCGCGGTTCCGCGAGCGGTTGGCTCCCGGCAGCTACGTCTGCATCTCGCAGTTCTGCACCGACGGCAGCGACCCGGCGGCCAAGGCGAAACTGGAGGAGATTTCGGCCAACTCCCCCGCGCCGATGACGTTCCGGCGCCGGGAAGAGATCGAACGGTTCTTCGACGGCTTCGAGCTGCTCTCGCCCGGCGTCGTCGACCTGCAACAGTGGTGGCCGGACGAGAATGCCGCGCCGACCATGCTCAAGGTCGCCGCCGGGGTCGGCCGGAAGCTCTAGCCCGGCCGCACCCGCGACCGTACTTTCGGCCGGTTCGGCGCCCCGGCTCAATTCCGTAGCCTGACCGGCGTGAACGTCGCGAACCGGCTGGCCGGTCGGGCCCGGGTCGCCGCCGACGCCGGGCTCGGCATCCTCTTCGGCGCCGCCCTGCTGAGCACGGCGACCGCGCTCGCCGCGAGCTGGGGTGGCCACTACTGGCTCTTCGGCTGCGCCGCCGGAGCGGTCGTCTGCGGCCTCGCCCTGACGCGGCGGCGGCACCGGCTCGGGGCCGCGGTCGCCGGCCTCGCCGTCGCGGCCGTCGCCATCGTGGTCGCCCGGGCCGCCGGACTGCCCGCCGAGCCCGGCCCCGCCTCGGCCCTCGCCCTCTCCGTGCTGGTGGGTTCGGCGGTCCGGAGACTCCCGGTACGGTCGGCCGGCGCGATCGCGGTCGCCGGACTGGGCATCGTGGTCGGGGCCCATCTCGCCTTCCCACCCTCCGGCACCGTCGTCGGCGGCGTCCCCGGGCTGAACGCCCTGGGCTGGCTCGCCGCGCTGACGGTCGGGCCGGGTCTACGGCTGCTGGCCGCCCGCCGCCGGGCCGTGGCCGATCGGGTACGCCGGGACGAGCGGCTGGAACTGGCCAGGGAACTGCACGACGTCGTCGCCCACCACATCACCGGCATCGTGGTGCAGGCCCAGGCGGCGCAGATCGTCGCCCGCCGGCATCCCGAGCGGGCCGGCGCGGCCCTGGCCGGCATCGAGTCGGCCGGGTCGGACGCGCTGGCCGCGATGCGCCGGGTGGTCGGACTGCTGCGCGACACCGACGACGCCGCCCCGACCAGCCCCAATCCCGAACACCTCGGCGAGCTGGTCCGGCGCTTCGAGGGCCACGGGCCGGCGGTACGGCTGCGGCTGCCGGACGGCGAGGAGACCTCGACGTGGCCGCCCGAGGTGACCACTACGGTGCACCGGGTGGTACGGGAGTCGCTGACCAACGTCGCCCGGCACGCCCCACACGCCCGCTCGGTCACGGTGACCGTCGACCGGGACCGGACAGCCGTCACCGTCGAAGTCGTCGACGACGCCCCGCCGGCCGCGACCCGCTACCCGCACCGTGCCGGCTACGGGCTGATCGGTATGCGGGAGCGTCTCGAAGCGCTCGGCGGCACCTTTCGGGCCGGGCCGGGTCCCGACGTCGGCTGGGCGGTACGCGCCACCGTGCCCGTACCGGCCGGGAGCCGTCGATGACCATCCGGGTGCTGCTCGCCGACGACCAGGCGATGGTACGCAGCGGCCTGCGGCTCATCCTCGAGGACCAGCCCGACATCGACGTGGTCGCCGAGGCCTCGGACGGCGGGCAGGCGGTCGCGCTCGCCCGACGGCTGCGCCCGGACGTCAGCCTCGTCGACATCAGGATGCCGCGGCTCGACGGCATCGAGGTGACCCGCGCGCTGGCCGGCCCCGACGTCCCCGATCCACTCCGGGTGGTCGTGGTCACCACCTTCGACCTCGACGAGTACCTCTACGGCGCACTGCGCGGCGGAGCCGTCGGCTTCGTACTCAAGGACGCCGGCCCGGCGCTGCTGGTCGAGGCGGTCCGGGCCGCGCACGCCGGTGACGCCCTGGTCTCGCCCTCGGTCACCGTGCGACTCCTGCGCCACCTGCGCAGCATCGGGGCACCCGGCAGCGGGCGGGCCGCCCGGGCCCTCTCCGAACGGGAGCTCCAGGTGGTCCGGGCCATCGCCCGGGGGCGTACCAACGCCGAGATCGCCGCCGAGCTGTTCATCTCGATCAGCACGGTCAAGAGTCACCTCTCCGGCATCCAGTCCAAGCTGGGGCTGCGCAACCGGGTCGAGATCGCGGCCTGGGCCTGGGAGAACCACGTCGTCGGGCTCGGTTGAGGCATTCGGCCCAGCCGATTCCGGGTTTGCCCGCCGAGTTCCGGGGGTAGCCCGCCGGGACACCCGGGGAACGGAGCCGGCGGTTGAGGGTCGCGAAGTACCTGCACTCGTGCCTGCTCGTCGAGGAGGCCGGGGTGCGGCTGCTGATCGATCCCGGCCGGTTCAGCTTTGCCGAGGGCCGGGTACGCCCGGAGGACTTCGGCCGGCTCGACGCCGTCGCCCTCACCCACCACCACCCGGACCACGCCGACCCGGCGGCGCTGGTCGAGATCGTGCACCGGACCGGTGCGCGACTGCTCGGCAACCGGGAAACCGCGCAGGCGCTGCGCGGGTACGGACTCGACGTGACGGTGGTGGAGGCGGGCGAGTACCGGATCGGGGCACTCCGGCTCGACGCCGTTCCCGCCGACCACGAGCCGATCCTCGACGACCACACCCCGGCCAACACCGCCTACCTGGTCGGCGGAGTACTGCTGCACTGCGGCGACTCGCTGCACCCCGGGCTGCTGGCCCACCGGGGTGTCGCGGTGGCGGCGGTACCCGTGACGGCGCCCTTCCTGACCGAACGCGCGGTGGCCGGATTCGTCGCCCAACTCCAACCCGGTGCGGTGCTGCCGGTCCATGACGGTCACGCCCGGGACTTCTTCCTTCAGCAGCGCTACGACACCTACCGCCGGTACGTCGAGCGGCTCGGCGTCGTCTTCCACGCCCTGACCGAACCGGGCGCCGGCATCACCGTCGGGCGGCCCGGCCCCCCTTGACGCCGCCGTGCCCCGGGCGATTCGCCATTGCATTGCGGAATTGCGCAACCGATTCAGGAATTGATCTCCGTCGCGTCGGTAAACCGATATTGTCTGTTCCCGCGACCCTGTATGTGTACGTCAGGCTGCGTATTTCCGATTGCCCGCTGTTGTGTCAGCCTGTCGAAGACGCGGGGGCGGAGAGGGCGATGGTCAACGGGGTGGAATTCGGGCTGCTCGGGCCCATCGACGTGCGGGTGGACGGCCGGCCGGTGCCGATCCGGTCGCCGAAGTGCCGGACACTGCTGGCGACACTGCTGCTGGAGCCGGGCCGGCTCGTCTCGGTCGGACGGCTGACCGAGGCGATCTGGGACGACCGGCAGCCGGACAATCCTCGCCGGGCGGCGCAGTTGTACGTCACCCGGCTGCGGGCACTGCTCGAAGAGGCGGGCTCGCCACCACTGATCAGCACCGGTTCCGACGGCTATCTGATCGAGGCCGGCGACGATCTCGTCGACCTGGGGCGGTTCCGGCACTGGCTGCTGGCGGCCGACCGGGCGGCCCGGCGCTGCGATCCGGACGGCGAGTCGACGGCGCTGCGCGCCGCGCTGCGGCAGTGGCGCGGCGATCCGCTCTGCGACGTACCGTCCGAACTGCTGCATCGGGAGAGCGTCCCCGGCCTGCGGGAACAGCGACTCCGTACGCTGGAGCGGCGGATCGACGTGGACCTGCGGCTCGGCCGGTACGCCGAACTCGTCGAGGAGTTGCGCGGGCTGACCGCCCGGGACCGGCTGCGGGAACGGCTGTGGCTGCAACTGGTCACCGCACTGCACCGCAGCGGGCGCCGGGCCGAGGCGCTGGACGCCTACCACCAGGGTTGCCGGCACCTGGCCGAGGAGCTGGGGCTCGACCCCGGCGAGGAGTTCCAGCGACTGCACGCCCAGGTGCTCGCCGGCACCCCGACGGCACCCGCCGAGGCGGTGGGGCTGCCGCCGGTACCCCGGCAGCTGCCGCCGGACGTCTCCGGCTTCGCCGGCCGGAGCGCCGAGGTGGACCGGCTGCACACCCTGCTGCACACCCGCGACCTCCGCCCCGGTGGCGCCCCCGGCATCCTGGTCCTGAACGGTACGGCCGGGGTCGGCAAGACCGCGCTGGCGCTGCACTGGTCCCGGCGGGTCGCGGAGTCCTTCCCCGACGGGCAGCTCTGGGTCAACCTGCGCGGCTACGACGACCGGGCCACGGTGACCCCCGAGCACGCGCTGACGCTCTTCCTGCGTGCGCTCGGGCTGCCCACCGCGCAGATCCCCGCCGACCTCGACGGGCAGACCGGGCTGTACCGGTCCCTGATGGACGGCCGCCGGATGCTGATCGTGCTGGACAACGCGGGCGACGCCGAGCAGGTCCGGCCGCTGCTGCCCGGCGGCACCGGATCCTTCGTGCTGATCACCAGCCGCAACGAACTATCCGCGCTGGTGGTGACCGAGGGGGCCCGGTCGGTCCGGCTGGACCCGTTCACCACGTGCCAGGCCCGGCAGATGCTCGCCGCCCGGCTCGGCCGGCAACGGATCGACGCCGAACCCGAGGCGGTGGACCGGATCGTCGAGGCGTGCGGCCGGCTGCCGCTGGCCCTGGCCATCGTCGCCGCCCGGGCCGTCGCCCGCCCCGACTTCCCGCTGGCGGCGCTGCACCGGCAACTGGCCGAGGCCGGGGACGGGCTGGACAGGTTCGCCAGCCCGGACACGGCGGTGGACGTACGCGCGGTCTTCTCGTGGTCGCACCGGACCCTCGGCACGCCGGCCGCCCGGCTGTTCCGGCGGCTCGGCCTGCACCCCACCCCGGAGCTCTCCGCACCGGCCGCCGCCACCCTGGCCGGGGTCGACGAGCCGCGCAGCCGGCCGCCGCTCGACGAACTCGCCGCCGCGCACCTGGTCAGCGAGCACGCCCCGGACCGGTTCGTGGTGCACGACCTGCTCTACGCGTACGCCGCCGAACTCACCGCCGAGCAGGACCCGCCCGCACTGCGCGACGCCAGTCAACGCCGGCTGGTCGAATGGCTGACCCGCAGCGCCCTGAACGCCCGGCCGCTGCTCCAGCCGAGCGAGTCCGAGGTGACGGTGCCGGTGCCGGGAGTACCGCCGGACGTCGCACCGCTGACCTTCTCCGCCGAGCGGCAGGCGCGGGAGTGGTACGGGACCGAGCGGCACAACCTGATCGCCGCCGTGGAACTCGCGCAGGCGCGCGGCTTCGACGACCTCTGCTGGCGCCTCGCCTACGCCACCTGGGTCCACCTGCACCTGACCCGGGCCTGGGCGGAGCTGATCCGCACCCACCGGGCCGGACTCCGCGCCGCCGAGCGGACCGGTGACCGGATCGGCCAGGCACACATGCTCAGCGGCATCGGCACCGCCTACCGGTCGACCCGGCAGACCGGGCTGGCGGTGCGGACGCACCAGCGGGCCCTGGAGATCTTCCGGGAGGTGGACGACCCGGCAGGCATCGCGACGGTGCTGAGCAACCTCGGCGCCGCGTACCGGGACGCCGGTGAGCACCTGCGCTCGCTGCGGTGCAGCCGGCAGGCGTACGCGCTGGAACGGGCGCACGGCGAGACCGGAAACATGTCGATCTCGCTCTACCAGATCGCGCTGACCCTGACCGTCGCCGGCCGGCCCGCCGAGGCGGTACCAGTGATCACGGAGTCCCTGGAGATCTTCCGGTCGATGGGGCACCGCCGGGGCGAGGCCCGGGCCTTGCAGGCCGCCGCGACCGCGCACAGCCAACTGGGCCGGCACGGCGCGGCGATCGCCCAGTACCGGCGGGCCGCCGAGATCTACCGGGACCTCGACGACCGCTGGTACCACGCGGCCAGCCTGCACCGGCTCGGCGACGCACTGCGGACGGCCGGGCGCCGCCAGGACGGCCGGGTGGTCTGGCGGCAGGCCCTCGCCGTCTACGAGGAACTCGGCGCGCCGGACGCGGCAGCCCTGCGCCGCAAGCTCCGGGAGTGAGCACCGCGCCGAGCCGGTCGCGTGCGCCTCAGCGCAGTTGCCGGAAGAACTCCCGGACGTCGCCGACCAGCAGCTCCGGGGCCTCCATCGCGAGGAAGTGCCCGCCCCGGTCGAGTTCGGTCCACCGTACGACGTGATGGTCCCGCTCCGCCCAGCGCCGGATCGTCACGTCGTGGGTGGAGACCAGCACCCCGGTCGGTACGGTGCCGCGCGACGCCGCCGCCCACTCCCCGGCTCCGGCTTCCGCCCCGGCGCTCCCGCCGTCGCTGCCGTCCCCGCCGTCGCTGCCGCCTCCGTCGTCGCTGCCGCCTCCGTCCCAGTCCCCGGCCCAGTCGGTCGCCGACATCGACTCGTAGTAGATCTGCGCGGCCGAGCCGGCGGTGCCGGTGAACCAGTAGAGGGTGACGTCGGTCAGCATCCGGTCCCGGTCGACGCTCTGCTCCGGCAGGCCCTCCTCGGGATCGGTGAGTTCCTTGAACTTCTCCACGATCCAGCCGAGCTGGCCGACCGGCGAGTCGTGCAGCGCGTACGCCACCGTCTGCGGCCGCTTGGAGTTGCACTGGAGGTAGCCGTCGTTGAAGTCCTGCATCGCCTGCCAGCGACGCTGCTCGACCTCGGTCAGCCCGTCCAGTTCGCCGTCGACGCCGGTCGGGAAGGTGAGCAGGGCGTTGAGGTGCAGCCCGACCACCCGGTCCGGATGGCGCCGGGCCAGCTCCGGGCCCACCCAGGCGCCGGTGTCGTAACCCTGTACGCCGTACCTCTGGTAGCCGAGCCGGGACATCAGCTCGCCGAGTACCGCCGCCATCCGGGCCGGCCCCATCCCCAGCCGGCCAGCGGGGTCGAGAAGCCGAACCCGGGCAGCGACGGGATGACCAGGTGGAACGCGTCGGCCGGGTCGGCGCCGTACGCGCCCGGCTGGGTCAGCGGCCCGATCACGTCGAGGAAGTCGACCACGCCACCCGGCCAGCCGTGCAGCAGGAGCAGCGGGGTGGCGGCCGGCTCGGTCGAGCGTACGTGCAGGAAGTGCAGGTTCTGCCCGTCGACGGTGGTGACGAACTGGGGGTACTCGTTCAGCGCCGCCTCGTGCACCCGCCAGTCGTACTTCGTCCGCCAGTACTCGGCGAGTTCCCGCAGATATCCCAGCGGTACGCCACGGCTCCAGCCGACGCCGGGAAGCTCGTCCGGCCAGCGCGTGTTCGCCAGCCTCGCGTGCAGGTCGTCGAGCTGGGCCTGGGGAATGTTGATGCGGAAGGGACGGATCAGGGGTTCGGGGTTGGTCATGGCGGTCACGCTAGGCCGTACTCCGGTCAGCTCCTGGCCGGAATTGCGGGGCCGCCGGGTAGGCCGGTCGGAGATCCGGGTGCCCACCCGGCGGCCGTCCCGACCGGAGGTCAGGCCGCTCCGGCCGGCCGGCCCTCACCCGCCGGCTCGGCGGTCCCGGACGCCTGGGTCGGGCTGGACGACTCGGCTCCGGTGCTCGCGGTGGTGCTCGGGCCGGCCGGGCTGGATGACTCAGCCTCGGTGCTCGCGGTGGTGCTCGGGCCGGCCGGTCCGCTGGTCAGCGCCGCCTCGGCGGCCGCCGGCTTGGTCGACTCCTCGTCCGCTCCGCCGTCGCCCTCCTCGCCCTCGTCCCCCTTGCCCTCGCCTTCCTCGCCCTCGCCTTCCTCGTCTCCGTCTTCTTCGTCCCCGTCTTCTTCGTCTTCTTCGTCTTCTTCGTCCTCGGCGGCGCTGGTGGCGGCCGCGGGATCCGTCCAGGAGAACTCGATCTCCACGGAGATCTCGGCGCCGTCGCGCTCGATTTCCAGCTCACATTCGACCTGGTCGGTGACGGCGACCGCACCGGCCGCGCCGTAGAAGATCTTCCCCTCCGAATCGAGCTGGTGGGCCAGCTGGCGCAGCCAGCCCGCCAGGTCCGCCCGCGACACCGTACGCTCGTCCTCGTAGATTTCCATGGCCGCCATGCTCGCACTCCACACAGGACCGGCCGCGCCTGGGTCCGGTTGGGCAACGCCACGGTGCCGCCCCGATGCGGAGGCCGACGATCCCGGCCTACACCCCGCCACCGGCACGCCGAGATCGTCGCCGGACGGGGGTACCGCCACCCACACCGCCGGGGCACGGGACCGGCCCGGGTCGGTCCGGGCTGGTCGACCAGGTTCGTGGTAGGCAGTGCCCAGGACCGCGACCGGATCGTTCACCGCCCGAGGGCCGGTGACGCGGGCGCCAGGCAGCAGAGACGAGAGAGAGCATGACGGGTCAGCGGATCGGCTTGGTGGTGCACGAGGGCCGGGCGGCGGCGGTGGCGGCGGCCCGGACCGTCCGCGGCTGGGCGGCCGACCATTCGATCGGGATCAGCGACATCGACGTCTGGGAGCCGTCCTGGGAACACCGGCAACGGCGCAACGCGGGTGACGAGGCCGAGGCCGCCGGGCACCCGGCGCTGGTGGTGACGATCGGCGGGGACGGGACGTTCCTGCGGGGCGCGCGGATCGCCGCCAAGGACGGGGTACCGGTGCTCGGCGTCAACGTCGGCCGGGTGGGTTTCCTGACCGAGATCGAGCCCACCGAGATCGACACGGCGTTGGAGGCGTTCTTCTCCGGCCGGGTACAGCTCGACGAGCGGCTGATGCTGACGCTCTGCGCCTCCCGGCCGCTGGAGATCCCCGGCGGGATGGAGGCGCTGCTGCGCTACGGACGCGGGCCGCTGCTGCCACCGCCCCCGCCACTGCCCCGTACCGCCGAACCGGTCGACCAGCCCGGCGTGGCGCTGGACGTCACCGCGCTCAACGACATCGTCTTCGAGAAGCTGGCCCGGGACCGTCAGGCGAGTCTCGGGGTGTACCTGGACGAGACCCTCTTCGCGTCCTACTCGGCCGACGCCCTCGTGGTGGGCAGTCCGACCGGCTCCACCGCCTACAACTTCGCCGCCGGTGGCCCGATCCTCTCCCCCCGGCTCGGCGCGCTGGTCCTCACCCCGGTCGCCCCGCACATGGTCTTCAACCGCAGCCTGGTGATGGCCGCCGAGGAGGCGGTGACGGTACGCGTGCTCGACCAGTCGGGGCAGGTCGCGGTCAGCGTGGACGGGCAGCTTCGCGGGGTACTCGATCCCGGCGACTGGGTGACGGTGCTGCCGGCGCGCGAGCCGGCCCGGCTGGTACGGCTGCGCCCCTCCCGGTTCTACTCACGGTTGCGGGAGCGGTTCTCCCTCGCCGACGCGCCCGCGGCGGTGGCGGACAGCCGGCGGCCCGACCAGGCCGACGGCTGAGCGCAACCGGACGACGGACCGCGACGAACCGGCGACCGGGCCACGGGGGTGACTAGTACCGGCCGGGGTCGGCGCCGTTCGGGGTGTAGACGGGCGGCTGCGAGTGTGGGTGCCCGTGGTGCTGTGGCTGGTGCGGGTGCTGCTGCGGCTCGAACATGTTCACCGCCGGCTCGGGCTGCTCGACCGGCTCGAACATGTTCACCGCCGGTTCCGGCTGCTCGACCGGCTCGCGCTGCTCCGGCAGGTCGGGCTGCTCGACCGGCTCCGCCGCCTGCTCGGCCATGGCCCGGTTGGCCTCCTGGCGCACCGCGACCATCTGGTATTCGCCGGTCTCCCCGGTGATCGCGGCGGCCGCCAGCACCGCGGCGGCGGCCCTGTCGGCCAGCCGCTTCGCCTCGCGCTGGGTCCGGGCCCGCACCTCGGCCGCCTGCCGCTCGGCCTGCTCGGCCGCCCGGCGGGCCTCGTCCAGCCGGTTGAGTTCGGCGGTCAGGTCCTGCCGGACCTCACCGAGCCGCTGCTGCAACTGGGCGAACTCCTGCTCCGCCGTGGCACCCTCCTGGCGGGACTGCGCCAGTTTCTGCTGCGCGCTCTCCTGGGCCGCCTGCAACTGGCCGAGCGACTGCTGCCGCGTCTCGATCTCCTCCTGGAGCGCCGCGAGCTGCTGCTGGTGCGCCGTGGCCTGCTCGTCCGCCCGTCGGCGCAGGTCGGAGGCGTACTGCTGTGCCTCCGACCGGAGGTTGGCGTTCTCCTCCTCGACCTGCTTCTGCACCCGGGTCAGCTCCGCCTCGGTGCTGTTGCGCAGCTCGGTCAGCTCCCGCTCCACGTTGGCCTGCCACTGGCCGAGTTCCTGCTGGGTACGCGTCCGGGCCGCCTCGATCTCCTGCTGGATCTGGTTGCGCGCCGCCTCCAGCATCGACTCGGCCTGGGCCTGCGCCCGCTCGGCCTGCTGGGCACTCCGCTCGCTGACCCGCTGCGCCTCCTGCTCGGCGCGCTCCCGGCTGGCCTCGCCCTCGGCGACCAGCTTCTCGGCCTGCTCGCGGGCGTCCGCGAGGACCCGTTCCGCCTCGTTCTGGTGCTCGGTGGCCCGCTGGGCGGCGGCGTCGACGATCACCCCGGCCTGCTTCTCGGCCAGTGCCATGATCTGGTCGACCATCGGGCCCAGGTCGCGGAACGACGCCCGGTCCACCTGCGGCGGGCGGTCCCGCAGCTCGGTCAGCTCGGCCTGCACCTGCTGGAGATGGACGGTCAGCCCCTGGATGTGGCTGAACGCCTGCTCGCGTTCGGAGACCAGCTTCGAGAGTTCGTTGGCGGTCTGCGCCACGTACTGCTCGACCTGCCGCTTGTCGTAACCGCGCAGCGTGGTCTCGAAACTGGGCCGCGAAGTCTTGTCCTCGTGCAGGTCGAACAGCTCCTGGCCTTGGGACATGCGCCATCCTCCATACGGTCGCGAGCCCGGTGCCGGCGTCCGGGGCACACGCCGCAGGGGTAGGGCTCAACCGGCGGATCATACACCTGGCGGCGGCCCGACGGGGTGGCCCGGGCTATCCGTACCCGGACCGGTGCCGCCCCGCCGGCCGTCGGGGTGACGGCCGGCGGGGCGTACGGTCACAGCCCGGCGGCGTGTGCGGCGGGCGTACCGCCGACGATCGGCAGTACGATCCGGCTGGTCTTCAGCGCCACGTCGATGGTGGCCCGGTTAGGGTCGGCCTGGCTGGAGTACTGCGGGTAGCTCCCGACGACGATCACGCCGATCCGGTGGCCCGGCTGGAAGACGTAGTCCTCCGGCAGCAGCGGGAAATCGAAGTTGTAGAGCTTGCCCGGGACCAGCGGGGTGGCCTTGCGGATCGACTGGCGGTTCTGGGCGTCCAGGATGCCCTTGGTGACCAGTTCGAGGTCGGCGGTGGCGACCCGCTTCTGGGTCTGCTTGTAGCAGCCGTCGTCGGTGGGGCTGGTCTCGCCCCAGCAGTCCTGGGTCTCCAGGGTGATGATGCCCTCCCCGGAGGCCCGGTGTGCCACCCGTTCGGCGGTGCCGTAGTCGACCAGGATCGCCCCGAAGTTGGTGTCGGTGGCGTTCGCGCCGGCCCGCAGCCGCACCACGGGCGTACCGGAGACGTGCAGCGGGGCCCGCAGCGGCTCCGACAGGTACGCCAGCCGGTTCGGCGTGACGGTGTCCGGGTTGTTGATCATCGCGTCCTGGCGCTGCGCCGGGTCGTCGGCGAAGGTCTCGGTGGCCGGCTTCCGCGTCGGCACCAACTTGAGACCACCGGCGCCGCCGGCACCCGGCTGGAGGAAGACCTCGGTCTCGGTCGTCCCCGGGACGGGCCAGTCGGCGTGCGTCTCCCAGACGTCGGCGGAGCGCTCCAGGTCGACCCGGGGCTCGTCCATGATCCCGTTCGGTACCTGGTGCAGCCAGTAGTCGAACCAGCGGTGCAGGGTGTTCACCCAGACCGTCCGGCGGGAGTCGAACGGGTCGACGTGCCCCTCCTGGGAGAGCCACAGTTTGCGCGGCACGTCGTGCGCGGCCAGCGCGTACCAGAACTTGCTGAAGTGGTCCGGGCGGACGTTGTCGTCGTTGAGCCCGTGGTAGAGCAGCACACTGGCCTTGATCTTGTCGACGTTCCGGACGTAGCTGCGCTCGGTCCAGAAGGCCGAGTAGTCGCCGGTCTCGTCACCGTCGGCGGCGGCCATCGCGTCCCGGACCGGTTTGCAGTAGTCCCGGCGGTCCGGGTTGGTCACCGTGTTGGCCAGCGACGCGACGTAGCTGTTGCCTCGGGTGATCACCCCGTTGCTGCGGGTGTAGTCGTAGTACTCCGCCGGGCCGCTGATCGGCACGATGGTGGTCAGCCCCTTGACGCCGGTCACCGCCGTCGCCATCGCCAGCGAGCCGTCGTACGACTTGCCGATCATGCCGGTACGGCCGTTGTGCCAGTCGGCCCTGACCACCTGCCCGGCCGCGTTCCGCGCGGTGGCCCGACCGTTCAACCAGTTGATCGCCTGCTTGGCGCTCAGGTTGTCCGGGTCGCCGTTGGTGGTCGGGCAGCCGGTGGAGTTGTTGGTGCCGACCATGTCCAGCAGGATCACCGCGTACCCGCGCGGCACGAAGTAGTTGTCGTAGAAGAGCGGCCACTTGTCGAGCAGGCCGTCACCGTCCATGTCGACCTTGCACTCGGACTCGTTGCCCCGGCAGACAGTCGAGTAGTACGGGCTGGCGTCCATGATGACCGGCACCTTGAGCCCGTCGGCGGTGGCCTTGGGGCGCATGACGTCGAACGCGATGATGTCGCGCAGGCCGTCGTTGTCGCTGTCGAACGTCGAGTCGACGAAGAGCCGCTCCCGGATCGCGTCGGCGTACCCGAACACCGGTTGGGTGACCCCGTCACCCACCACGATGGACGGCCCGGCCTGGGCGAACGCCGGTGGCGTGGCGCCCAGCACGGCCACCGCCGCCATCGGCAGCACCGCGAGTCCGACCCGCCAGATCCTACTGATCCGACCCATACACACTCCTTTTTCGCCGGTCAGGGGCGTGGGTAGGCTACGGGCGGAAATGGTGATCGAACAACGTACATCTGTCGGAAGCTGACCCGCCCGGGTTCGACGGCACGCGCAAGGACCTGCGGTGGCCGGTCCGTCGCCGGGTCGGCGTCCGCCGGGATGGGTCGATGCGACGGTGGTGGTTGGTGCGGCACGGTGGCTCGGAGGGGTCGGCGGGCTTCCGGGTCGTGCCGGGCGCCGCCGACAGCGAGGTGGTCCTGCACGTTCCGCACGCCGGTCGGCTGATCCCGCCGGAGGTACGCGCCGAGCTGCTGCTCGACGACGCCGCCCTGGCGGCCGAACTGGCCCGGATGACCGATGCGCACACCGACCTGATCGCGGCCCGGGCCGCCGGCTCCGCCCGGCGTACCCCGTGGACGTTCGTCAACCTGCTCTCCCGGCTGGTCGTCGACCCGGAGCGCTTCCCGGACGAGCGGGAGTCGATGCGGGCGGTCGGGATGGCCGCCGTCTACACCCGGACCAGCGACGGTTCCCGGCTGCGCGCCGACGACCCGGTCGCCGAGGAGCGGCTGCTCGACCGCTGGTACCGCCCCTACGCCCGCGCGGTCACCGAGCTGGTGGCGGCCCGGTTGGCGGCCCGGGGTCGGGTGACCCTGCTGGACGTGCACTCCTATCCGAGCCGGCGGCTGCCGTACGAGATCGGCGGCACCGAGCGGCCGGCGGTCTGCCTCGGCACCGATCCGGCGCACACCCCGGGCTGGCTGCTGGCGGCCGGCCGGGCGGCCTTCGCCGGCTTCGGCGACACCGGCGTCGACACCCCGTTCGCGGGTTGCTACGTGCCGTTGCGCTACTACGGCCGGGACCGCCGGGTGACCGCCCTGATGGTGGAGATCCGGCGGGACGGCTACCTGGTCGAACCCGGCGGCCCGCCCACCGACGGCCTGGCCGCGCTGGCCGGCGCCCTGGCCACCCTGGTCGACGCGGTGGACGCCGGCACCGACCGTCACCACCGGGTTTGACGCCCGGTGCTCCGGGCGCTAGAAACATGCAGTCAGCATCGTCGATGTCTGACCGACCGATCCGGGTGGTAGACCGACCAGCAGGAGACCAGATGCCGCTCCCCACCACCGCGGCGGTCGTCCGCGGCGCCGGCAAGCCCTTCGTCGTCGAGCAGATCGTGCTGAACGGCCCGGCCGAGCACGAGGTCCTGGTCCGGATGGTCGCCGCCGGCATGTGCCACACCGACCTGACCGTGCAGGCCGGCTTCGCCCCGTTTCCGCTGCCCGGGGTACTCGGCCACGAGGGTGCCGGCGTGGTGCAGGCGGTCGGCTCGGCCGTCACCTCGGTGGCACCGGGCGACCGGGTGCTGCTCTCCTTCTCCTCCTGCGGAAGCTGCCGGTCCTGCCACCGCGGCGAGCCCTCGCTCTGTCACACCTGGCTGCCCCGCAACCTGCTCCGCGGCGCCCGCCCGGACGGCACCGCCCCGCTGGCCGGGGCGGACGGCGGCGAGCTGCACGGCCACTTCTTCGGGCAGTCGTCCTTCTCCGCGCTGGCCCTCGCCGACGAGCGCAGCGTCGTCCGGGTCGACCCGGAGGCGCCGCTCGAGGTGCTGGCCCCGCTCGGCTGCGGCGTGGCGACCGGCGTCGGCACCGTCTTCAACGTGCTGCGCCCGTACCCCGGCGCCAGCATCGCGGTCCTCGGCACCGGCGCCGTCGGGCTGAGCGCGGTGATGGCCGCCGCGTTGAGCCCCGCCACACAGATCATCGCGGTGGACCGGGTGCCGGACCGGCTCCGGCTGGCCCGCGAACTCGGCGCCACCGACACCGTCGACACCGGCTCGGACGACCTGGCCGAGGCCCTCGCCCGGCTGACCGACGGGCATGGCGTCGACCGGATCCTCGACGCCACCGGCGTGCCGGCGGTCATCTCGGCCGGTCTGGCCAGCCTCGCGGTCGGCGGGATCTTCGCGTTCGTCGGCGTGCCGCCGTTCGGCACCACCGTCCCGGTGGACGTCAACGCCATGCTGCCCGGCCGGTCGGCGGTCGGGGTGACCATCGGCGGCGCGGAGACACAGTCGCTGATCCCGACCCTGATCCGGCTGCACCGGCAGGGCCGGCTACCGGTGGACCGGCTGGTCACCGGGTACGACTTCGGGCAGATCCAGCGCGCCGCCGACGACGTCCATGCCGGCCGTACGATCAAGCCGGTGTTGCGCTTCGCCGACGAGTAGCCGCCGAACGCCCCGGCCACGGCTACCGCGCGGCGACCTCGTCTCCGGCCGCTTCCACCGGTACGGCGGTCGGCGGCGGGGTCGGGGTCGGGGTCGACTTCGGCCGGATTGTCAGCGCCGCGACGACGGCGGCGGCGACGCCACCGACCACCCCGACGATCGCGGTGGCGGACATCGCCTCGACGAAGGCGTCCCGGGCCAGCCGGGCCAGGTTGCCGTCCCCGGTGGCGGTGGCGATCCGCAGGGCGTCGCCGATGGATTCCCGGGCCGGACCGGTGACCTCGGCCGGCATCGCGCCCCGGTAGGCGGCGGCCAGTACGCTGCCCAGCACCGCGACGCTGAGCGCCGTGCCGATCTGCTGCACGGTGTCGTTGACCGCCGAGCCGACGCCGGCACGTTCCGGCGGCAGCGCGGCGAGCAGGGTGCCGACGGCCGGCGGTCCGGTGACGCCGCTGCCCGCCCCGATCAGGACCAGCGCGACGGCCAGCGTCGGGTAGCCGTCGGCGGGCCCGATCGAGGCGAGCACCCCGAAGCCGACGGCCATCAGCGACAGCCCGGTGGCGATCGCGACCCGGGCACCGAACCGCCGGTCGACCAGTACGCCGAGGCCGTTGCAGGCCATCACGGTGACCAGCATCGGGACGAACGCCAGGCCGGCCCGCATGGGCCCGTACCCGAGGACGAACTGGAGGTACTGGGTCAGGGCGAGCAGCACGCCGCCGGCCGAGAGCGAGAGCAGCACGATGGAGAGGCTGGCCCCGCCGAAGTTCCGGTCCCGGAAGAGCGACATCGGCAGCATCGGCTCGGCGACCCGGCGCTCCCAGAGCGCGAACGCGCTGAGCAGTACGGCCGCGCCGACCAGCCCGGCGACGGTCGGCGGGGAGGACCAGCCCTCCTTGGCCGACGAGATGACCGCCCAGACCAGCGCCGCCATGCCGGCGGTGGAGAGCAGCGCACCGACCACGTCGGGTCGGCTGGCCGGACCGCGCGCCTCGGGGATGATCAGGAGCGCCGCGACGATGCCGAGGACGGCGATCGGGACGTTGAGCAGGAAGACCGACCCCCACCAGAAGTGCTGCAACAGCAGCCCGCCGAGGGTCGGGCCGCCGAGCGCGCCGAGTACCAGCACGGAGCTCCAGATCGCGATGGCCTTCTTCCGTTCGGAGGAGTCGAAGACGGTGGTGAGGATCGAGAGCGTGCTGGGCATCAGGAAGGCGGCGCCGACCCCCATCAGGGCCCGGGCCGCGATGAGCTGACCGGGGGTCTGGCAGAGTGTGGCCAGTACCGAGGCGCCGCCGAACACGACCAGCCCGGTCACCAGGGCGCGTCGCCGGCCGTGCCGGTCGGAGAGGCTGCCGGCGGTGAGCAGCAGGCCGGCGAAGACCAGGATGTACGAGTCGAGGATCCACTGGATCTCCGAGGCGCTCGCCCCGAGGTCGCGGATCAGCGCCGGGATGGCGATGTTGAGCACCATGTTGTCGATGACGGCCACCAGCAGGCTCAGACAGAGCACGCCGAGGATCCACCAGCGACGCGGATGAGATGTGGACACCAGGACCTCCGCTCGTACAGCGTTCGAGGAATCTCGCACACCGTACCAGCAAATTAGAACGGCGTACCAGAAATCTCGAACGCTGTACGAGACCCGGTAGGATGGCCGGGTCGAAAGGATCGGGGATGCCGAAGTCCGACCCGTTCACCGACTCGGTGTGGCTGCGCCCGCCCCGGGGCCGGGGCGAACAACCCACGCTGAGCCGTGAGCAGATCGTCCGGGCCGCGATCGAGCTGCTGGACGCCGAGGGACTGGCCGGGCTGAGCATGCGCCGGCTCGGCACCCGGCTGGGTTCGGGCGCCACCTCGGTGTACTGGTACGTGACGAACAAGGACGAACTGCTCGAACTCGCGGTCGACGAGGTGATGGGCGAGGTCTACGTCCCCGAGGTCGGCGACACGAGCTGGCGGGTCGGCGCGTCGGTGCTGACCGCCGGCACCCGGGAGATGCTGCTCCGCCACCCGTGGGTGATCGGCCTGCTCGGGGTACGCCCGAACCTCGGCCCGAACGCGATGCGGATCGGCGAGCGTACCGTGGCGCTGCTCTCCGCCGCCGGCTTCGCCGGGCTGGAGCTGTCCCACGCCAGTGCGCTGCTGACCTCGTACGCGATCGGTTCGGCGACCACCATCTCGGCGATGGTCACCAGCATGCGGCAGTCCGGCATGTCGATCACGGAGATCGTGGCGAAACTGGAACCCCAGCTCGGACGGATAGCCAAGGACCATCCGCAGTACGACAGGTGGCGGCAGGAGGTCGGGGCGACCGCGTACGTCCCGGAGCGGATCTGGGACGAGAGCTTCACCTTCGGGCTGGACCGGCTGCTCGACGGGCTGGAATCGTGGCTGGACCGGCCGGACCGGTGACCGCCGCCGGCTGACCGCCGGGAGCGCGCCTCCCCGGTCGACCGCCGGGAGCGGTCCCCGGCCCGGCCGGCGCGGGCGGACCTGCCGATGCCGGCGGCATGCTTCGGAGCCGGCAACTCGGGAATAACCGCCCGATGCTGGGCTTTCTACCCGCCACGCCCTGGGCACTCGGCCCCAGCGTCGGCGTCTTCGCCGTCGCCGGTCTGGTCACGATCCTCGGCAGCATCCGGCTCGTCGCCCTGGGCGACGCCCTCGCGGACCGGACCGGTTGGGGCGAGGCCGTCTTCGGCGTGGTCTTCTTCGGCGTCGCCACCGGGCTCTCCGGGATCGTGATGACGGCGGTCACCGCGGCGGGCGACCATCCCCAGCTCGGCTACAGCAACGCGGTCGGCGGCATCGCCGCCCAGACCACCGCGGTCGCGGTCGCGGACGCCTTCTACCGCCGGGTCAACCTCGAACACGCCGCCGCCTCCTCCGCGAACCTGCTCTTCGGCTGCCTGCTGATCGCCCTGCTCAGCCTCGCGCTGCTCGGCAGTTACAGCCCGAACGTCACCGTCGGCGGCATCCACCCGATCTCGGCCGTGATCGTCGCGTGCTACCTCGGCGGGCTCCGGCTGATCCGGACCGCCGGCACCAGACCGATGTGGCAGGCGGTCGGCACCAAGGAGACCCAACCCGACGTACCGCAGGACCACGGTGCCCTCGACCGGCACCGCGCGGGCACGCTCTGGGGGCGGTTCGTGCTGGTCGGGGCGCTCGTCGCGGCGAGCGGCTGGGCGGTGTCACTGGCCGCCGAGAGCGTCGTCGAGACCACCGGCCTCACCGCCGGCTTCACCGGCGGGGTCCTGCTCGGCATCGTGAACGGGCTGCCGGAGACGGTCACCGCGATCGCCGCCGTACGCCGGGGTGCGGTCACCCTGGCCGTCGCGGCCGTCCTCGGCGGGAACATCCTCGACGTGATCACCCTGGTGGTCGGCGACATCGCGTACCGGCAGGGCTCCATCTACCACGCCGCCGGCAACGACGACCTCTTCATCACCACCACCGGGCTCTTCATGACCGCGATCCTGCTCGCCGGGCTGCTCGTCCGGCAGACCTGCGGCTGGGGGCGACTCGGCTTCGAGGGCGTACTCCTGCTGGGCACGTACCTCGCGATGACGATCATCCTCGCCACCTGACCCGTACCGGACCGCCGCCGACCGGCTAGGTTTGGTGGCCACACCAAGCGGGACGAGGAGGCCGGACTTCCGGTGGACGGCTACGGGCTACAGGTGGCACTGGTTCTGTTCCTGGTACTGGTCAACGCGGCCTTCTCCGGCAGCGAGATGGCGCTGGTGTCGCTCCGGGAGAGCCAGATCCAGCGGCTGGAGCGGCAGTCGCGCGGCGGCCGGGTGCTGGCGAAGCTGGCCCGGGACCCGAACCGGTTCCTCGCCACCATCCAGATCTTCATCACGCTGGCCAACTTCCTCGCCTCGGCCGCCGCCGCCGTCTCGCTGGCCGCACCCCTGGTGCCGCTGCTCGGCTTCCTCGGTTCGGCCGCGGAGCCCGCCTCCGTCATCCTGGTGACGATCCTGTTGACCTTCGTCAGCCTGGTCCTCGGCGAACTGGCGCCGAAGCGGATCGCGATGCAGCGGGCCGAGGGCTGGTCGCTGGTGGTGGCCCGCCCGCTCGACGTGCTCGCCGCGTTCTCCCGGCCGGCGGTCTGGCTGCTCAGCAAGTCCACCAACCTGGTGGTCCGGCTCACCGGGGCCGACCCGGAGGGCGGCCCGGAAGAGGTCAGCGCCGAGGAGCTGCGTGAGATGGTCACGGCGCAACGCGGACTCTCCGCCGAGCACCGCACCATCATCAGCGGCGCCTTCGAGATCGCCGACCGGATCCTGCGGGAGATCCTGGTACCGCGCGGGCAGGTCGTCACCCTGCGCGCCGACCTGCCCACCTCGGCGGCCCGGCGGCAGCTCGCCGAGTCCGGGCACAGCCGCGCCCCGGTCGTCACCCGGGGCGGCCTCGACGACGTACTCGGCGTCGTGCACCTGCGGGACCTGCTCGACGACGGCGGTACGGTCGCCGGGCACGTCGCCCCGGCGCTCTTCCTGCCGGAGACCCTCGGCGTCACCGACGCGCTGCGGCAGATGCGCCAGCAGCGCCAGCAGTTCGCCGTGGTGGTGGACGAGCGGGGCGCCAACGACGGCATCGTGACGATGGAGGACCTGATCGAGGAGATCGTCGGCGAGATCTACGACGAGACGGACCGTGACGTCCAGGCCGTGGTCCGGCAGCCCGACGGGACGCTCCTGGTCGCCGGCACGTTCCCGATCCACGACCTGCCCGACATCGGCCTCGACCTCGACGAGCCCGACGACGGCGACTACACCACGGTCGCCGGCCTGATCCTCGCCCGGCTCGGTCACATCCCGACCGCGCCCGGCGAGACCGTCGAGCTGCCGGCCTTCACCGCGCAGGTCGCCGAGATCGACCGGCACGCCATCACCAGGGTACGGCTCCGTCCGCGACCGACCGAGGCGAACGGCGACGAGGCAGCCGACGACGAGGCCGGTACGGTCGCCGGACGCGGCTGACGAACGCCGGGGTCGATCGGAGGGTGCGTACGAGGCATCGACGATCTACGGTGGAGCGGTCGTGTCCGCTACGCAATCCTGGGGAAGCCACGTGACGAAGGAAGCGCCGCCAGCAGAGCACGCACGGCCGGACGGGCTCGACACCGGCGTGCCACACTCCGCCCGGATCTGGAACTACTGGATGGGCGGCAAGGACAACTTCGCCGCCGACCGCGAGGCCGGTGACGCCTACCGGCAGCAGTTCCCCGGGATCGTCCCGCTGGCCAAGCAGTCCCGGCGCTTCCTGATCCGTGCCGTGCACCACCTGGCGGCCGAGGCGGGCATCCGCAACTTCCTCGACATCGGCACCGGACTGCCCACTCTGGACAACACCCACCAGGTGGCCCAGCGCGTCGCCCCGGAGTCCCGGATCGTCTACGTCGACAACGACCCGCTCGTGCTGACGCACGCCCGCGCGCTGCTCAGCAACACCACCCCGGAGGGGGTCACCGACTACGTCGACGCGGACTTCCACGATCCCGACCAGATCATCGCCGACGCCCGGAACATCCTCAACTTCACCCAGCCGATCGCGGTCATGTTCATGGGCGTACTCGGGCACGTCGCCGACCACGAGGAGGCACGCTCCATCGTGGCCCGGGTGATGGCGGCCGTACCCAGCGGCAGCTACCTGGTGCTGTGGGACAGCACCAACACCACCGAGGGGTTCGACGAGGCGCAGCAGGGCTACGACGACACCGGCGCGGTGCCGTACGTGCTGCGCAGCCCGGAGCAGATCGAACGCTGCTTCGACGGCCTGACCCTGCTGGAGCCGGGGATCGTCTCCATCTCGCAGTGGCGCCCGGAGAGTGCCGACGCGGAGCCGGTCGACGGGTACGGCGGGGTCGGTCGCAAGCCCTGACGTCGGTCCGGGTCAGGAGGCGGTCCGGGGCCCGAACGCGGTCAGGAAGCGGTCCCGGAACGCGTCCATCCGCCAGACCGGGGCCTGCCGACCGGGCTTCAGGCCGTCCTGCCAGCCCCACCGGGAGATCCGCCCCAGCACGGCCGGGTCGTGCGCCACGATGGTGATCGGCACGTCCCGGCTGGCACCGGTACCGGTGACCACCGGCGAGGGCTGGTGGTCACCGAGGAAGACGACCACGGTGTCGTCGTCGCCGTACCGCTCCACATAGGAGACGAGGCTGTTCAGCGAGTACGCGATGGACCGCCCGTACTCGGCCCGCACCTTCCTCCGGTCGCCCCAGAGCGCGCTCTTCGGCTCCCCCTGGCTCGCCATCGGCGCGAAGACCGACCCGTCGCCGAGGTCGTCCCACTCCACGAACTGCGGAAGGGGCGTCCAGGGCGCGTGGCTCGACACCAGGGTTATCCCCGCCATCAGCGGAGCCCGCTCCGGCGTACCGTGCTCGTACCGTTCGAAGGCGGCCAGGACGAACTGGTCCGGCATGGTGGCCCAGCTGAACTTCGGGCCGTGGTAGCCGAGCTGCCGCGAGTCGTAGACCTTCTGGTAGTCGTACAGCTCCCCCTCGGGCCAGGCCCGGGTGACGCCCGGCATGATGCCGACGGTGCGCCAGTCCGCCCGGCGGAAGGCCCCGGTGAGGGTGAGCCGGTCGGTGGTGACGATGTTGCGGTACCGCTGCTGGTTGTCGATCCAGAGACCGGACAGGAAGGTGGAGTGGGCCAGCCAGCTGCCGCTGCCCGCCGTCGGTGAGGTGAGGAAGGCGCTGCGCGAGCCGAAGCCGGCGGCGGCCAGCCGCCGGGTGCCGGCGTCGAGCGCCGCGTTGACCGGCGGCGCGATCGCCGGATCCTCGACGGCGCTGCGCCCGTAGCTCTCCACGAAGACCAGCAGCACGTCCTTGCCGCGCAGGCCGGTGAGCAGCCGGTCACCGGGGACGTCACGGAAGGCGTCCACGGCGGCCTGCCGGGTGAACTCCTGCTGGCTGCGCAGGCCGTCGCGGACCTGGTGCGCCCGGGCGTGTGCCAGGCCCGCCGTGTTCCGGGCCGCCACGGGTACGCCGGGAACGATCTGCACCCCGAGCACCGCACAGGCGAGCCAGGCCGCGCCGAGCACCACGAGGGTACGGGTCGCGGCGACGCTGTGCCGGGTCACCAGGTGGGTCAGGCGGAGCACCGCCAGCGTCATGAGCACGAGTACCGCGACCACCAGCAGTACGGCCACGATCGCCGCGCCGACCGCGCCGGCCCGGCCGAAGGAGTCGGTGAGGAACGAGATCGCGTCGTCCAGCAGTACCCAGTCGAGGACCGGGTCGAACTGCCGGGCGAGTACGGCGTAGAAGCCGACGTCGACGAGCTTCAACAGGCCCAGCAGGCCGAGGGTGACGCCACCGAGTACGGCCGCCACCCGGCGCGCCCCCGGCCGCAGGGCGAGCAGGAGCAGGAGGCCGAGGAGTGCCTCCACCGGAATGCGCGCCAGCGTGCCGGGGGTGAACTGCTCGGGTCGGTTGCCCACGGTGAGGGCGAACAGTACGAGCAGCACCGCGAGCGCGGTCGTCACCTGCGCCGCGATCCGCCGCACGAGCGAACGGGGCCGTTCTGCCGCCTCCCCGTCGGCCGCCTCCCCGCCGGCCGCCTCCGCTCCGCCATCGGCCGCCGCTCCGTCGGCAGCGGGGCCGGCACCGTCGTCGCCGCCCGCGGTCTCGCCGTCACCCTCGGCAGCGGTGGGGTCGTCCTCGGAGTGCCCGTCCGGCAGCGGACCGTCCGGCAGCGGACCGTCCGCCGTGGTCGTCGGTGCCTGGTCCTGTGCCTGACGGAAGCGCGTGAAGAGTGACAACCCGAAGATCCTCTCCTGGAGGCCGTGTTGGCGGGGCGGGCCAGGCGCGTGTGGCCGCCCGTGAGCTAGAACGGGATTCCCGCGCCTACGGTTCAACGCGGACGCCGCGCCGGGCAGCACCGTTGCGTGATCGCGCAACGAATCGACCGGGTGATCTTGTCGGCCCGAGACATCGGTGCCGTCCTGTGTTTGTATCGCGGCGTACCGATTCCCGGGGGGAGGGAGTTGTCATGACGGGCAGGGGCACGGGGGCGCTGGCCGTCGGGCGGGCGGTGCCGCTACTGGTCCGCTGGGGGGTCTCCGCCGATGCCGACCTGGTCTATCGCTGCCTGGTCACCTTCGGTTCCCGCAGCACCGGCGACATCGCCGCCAGTCTCGGACTCGCCGCGCGCCGGGTCCGCGAGGCGCTGGACGAGTTGGCCGAGGCCGACCTGGTCGCGCCGAGCGCCGCGCCGTCCGGCTCCGGGGCCGACGCGGTGACCTGGCGGGCCGTGGCGGCGGAGCTGGCGGTGGCGACGCTGCGACGCCGCGCCCTCCGGCGGGCCGCCCCGCCGGTCGAGGGCCCGGCCGGCCTGCTGCGACCGGGTATGGTCCGGCCGTTTCCGGCCCGGCGGCTGCCGGATCGCGAGGCGACCCGTCGGCGCATCGCCGAACTGGTGGCGCTGGAGCGGGTCGAGCACCTGGCGATGAATCCGGAGGAGATCTTCGACACCGAGGCGCTGGCGATCGGCGCCCCGTTGGACATCGCGCTGCTGCGGCGCCGGATCCGGCTGCGTTCGCTGGGCCGGGCGCCCGCCGACGGCGACCGGTCGTCGCGGCACGCGACGGAGTTCGCCCGGCTGGGCGGGGAGTACCGGGAAACCTCCCGGCTGCCGCACAAGTTGATGATCTTCGACCGCCGCGTCGCGCTGGTCGCCGTCGACCCGTACGGGCTGCACCACGGCACGTGGGAGGTCGTCGAACCCGCGGCGGTCGAGTCGTTCGTCTCGCTCTTCGTCCGGTACTGGACGGAGGCGACAGATCCACGCCGGAACGGAGTACCGGAGGTCGTGCTCACACCACGGGAGAAGGCGCTCGTCGCACTGCTCGCCGAGGGGCATACCGACAGCAGTGCCGCGAAGGAACTCGGCATGTCCACCCGCTCGGTCACCTACGCGCTGCGGTCCCTGATGGACCGGCTCGGGGTGGAGAACCGCTTTCAGCTCGGCCTCGCCCTCGGCGCGATGCAGGCGGCGAGCCCACCGAGGAACAGACCGCCCGTGGAGGGAGAAGACCGATGAGACACCTGTTCGCGGCGGTGGCCGCCGCCCTGATCACCTCGCTCACCGCCGGGCCGGCGACGGCTGCCGAGCCGGTGTGGGAGCGGATCCCCTGCACCTCCGGCGCGATCGAGGTCGCGGCGACGGACGAGACCAAGGACGGGGTGTTCCTCACCCTCGCGGGTCAGCTCGACTGCGCCGAGGAGAAGACGGCCGCCGCCTTCGGGTACGGCATCTACGAGCCCGGTCGCGCCGAGGGCCTCGTGTACGGGTCGCACCTGCGGCCGTACGCGCCGGCCGGGGCCAGCCCGTTCGCCGACCGGAAGCGGGTGCCGACCGGGCGGGTGGACTTCGCGATCTGCGTGGTCACCGACTACCTGGTCCGGGTCGAGTGTGTCCGGGTGGTGTGGGACCTGCTGGACCACGAGATCCAGGCGCGCCCGCTGGAGACCACCGATCCGCTGGTCAATCGCATGGTCCGACTCGTCTCGCCGGACTGGGGACCCCGGCCGGTCTGCGGGAGCTGCTGGTAGCGGTCCGGTCACCCCGGCCGGCCGGCGGCTGTGACAGAACCATGACATGACCCGCACGCTCCCCGGACCCGGGCACCGCATCCTTGGCTGGTGCATCCGGTATCGCCGTACCCGTCAACGACACCGCCGGGACCTCCGGCCCGGTCCGACCGCCGGCCGGCGCCCGCCGCCCGGGAGCCGGCCCGCCGGCTGCGCCGCGCCGCCCTCGGGTACCTGCTCGCGTTCGTGCTGACCGCCGTCGGGTTCGTCGGCACCGGTGCGGGGCAGTTGCTCGACGGCACGCTGCTGCCCCGGGCCGAGCGGGGCGGCGGGTACGAGCAGCCGACCGAGCTGGTCGAGCCGGCACGGGCCGTACTGGCCTGGTTCGGCGACCCGGCGGTGCTGGGCCTGCTGCTCGTCGCCGTACTGCTGCTCGGTCTGCTCGGTCGGCGGCCCTGGGCCGGGGTGGTCGGCGTGGGCCTGGTCGGCGCCTCGGTGGTCGCCGCGGGCGTCGCCAAGCAGGTGATCCTGCGGCCGGAACTCGGGGTGGCCGACTCGACGACGCACAACAGTTTCCCCAGCGGTCACGTCGCGGCGGCGATGGCGCTGCTCCTGGCGGTGCTGCTGGTGCTTCCCGCGCCGGCCCGGGGATGGTGTGCCGCCCCGGGGGCGGTGGGCGTCTGCACGGTCGCCGCCTGCACCATGATCGCGGGGTGGCACCGGTTCAGTGACGTCCTCGGCGGGGTGCTGCTGGCGGCGGCGCTGTTCTGCCTGGCCGCCGCCGTGCTGGCCCGGCCGCGCCGGGACACCGGTGCCGCTTCGGCCGCCGTCGAGGTCGGGTCCTTCGGGCTGCTCGGCGGGGTGCCACTGCTGGCGCTGCTGGCGCTGCTGGCCGGCGTGCCGGCGTACCCCGCCGACACCGTGACCGGCGGTGCCGGCGGGCTCTTCGTCGCGATCGTGGCCGGAAGCGGATTCGTCGCCCTGGTCGTCGCCACCGTGCTGGTCCTGCTGCGCCCGGTGGATTTCGCCCGCCCCGCCCCCGGTCGCGGCCCCGCCCCCGGTCGCGAGCCCGGACCGGGCGCGGAATCGGACAGTTCGGCAGCGGGGGTCCGATCCGTGCCACAAATCATGATCGACAAGGCAACTTCGACGGGAATGCAATAGTTGGTGACATGTCTCGGGTGCTGTTGATCGAGGACCATCAGACGGTGCGCGACGGCCTCCAGTTGGCCCTGACCCGGCAGGGGCACACCGTGGACGCCGTGGCCACCGGCGAGCAGGGGCTGGCCCGGCTGGGTACGGACACCGCCGACGTCGTCGTCCTGGACCTCATGCTGCCCGGGATGGACGGCTTCGAGGTGTGCCGCCGGATCCGGTCGGCCGGCGACCTGCCGATCATCATGCTCACCGCCCGCAACGACGACATCGACGTGGTGGCCGGGCTGGAGGCCGGTGCCGACGACTACGTGGTCAAGCCGGTGCAGGCCCGGGTACTCGAGGCGCGGATCCGCGCGGTGCTGCGGCGGACCGGCGGCGAACCCCGGCGCCCGGGCCCGGAGCCGACGGTGCAGCGGTACGGCGCGCTGACCATCGACCGGTCGGCGCTGGTAATCAGCAAGGCCGGGGTGCCGATCGGCCTCGCCCCGACCGAACTGCGGCTGCTGCTCGAACTCTCCGGCACGCCGGGCCGGGTGCTCAGCCGGCAGCAACTGCTGGAGGCGGTCTGGGAGCACGGCTACCTCGGCGACTCCCGACTGGTCGACGCCTGTGTGCAACGGTTGCGGGCGAAGATCGAGGACGACTCCGCCGCCCCGGTCTACGTGCAGACCGTCCGCGGCTTCGGATACCGGTTCGGCCCGTTGTGAACCGCGCCCGACCGCACGGCCGGCACTCGCCGCACGGGGCTGCGCGACGTGGCCGGGCCCCGTGCTGAGCCCGCTGCGGTGGCCGCCGGGCCTGCGGGTCCGGCTGCTGCTCGCCTTCGTCTCGCTCGGCCTGACCACCACGGCGGTGGTGGCCGGCGCCGGCTACGTCCGGGCCCGTAACGTCATCCTGCAAACGGCCCAGGACGCGGCCGTCGTCACGTTGAAGGAGCAGATCACCCAGCTCGCCCCGATCCGGACCCTGCCACCGAGCCAGGCCGATCTCGACGCCATCGCGGCGGAACTCTCCGGCCGCGACGACACCGCGATCGCCGCGTACCAGGGGCGCAGTTCCGCGCCCGACCAGGTCTCCGCGGTACTTCCGCCGGAGTTGCGCAGCGCGGTCGGCAGCGGCCGGGTCGTCTGGCAGCGGCAGACCGCGCAGGGCTTCCCGTACCTGGTGATCGGGACCCAGGTCATGCTCAGCCTGCCGGACGGAACAGCACGACCGTCCGGGCTGGAGATATACCGCCTGCACAGCCTGGAGGCCGAGCAGCGCAGCATCGACCGGCTCGCCGCGTCGGCCTGGTCGACCGGCGCGCTGTCGCTGGCGCTCGCCGTCGTGCTGGCGCTGCTCGCCGCCCGGGGCGTACTGCGGCCGGTCCGGGAACTCGACCGGGCCGCCCGCCGGCTCGGCGACGGCGACCTGAGCACCCGGCTGGCCGTACGCGGCTCCGACGAACTGGCCCGCGTCGCGGACACCTTCAACCACACCGCCCAGCGGCTGGAACGGCAGGTCGGCGAGTTGCGCCGGATGGAGGCGGACGCCCGGCGCTTCGTCGCCGACGTCTCGCACGAACTGCGTACCCCGCTGGCCGCGATGACCGCGGTCACCGACGTACTCGACGAGGAGGCACCCCGGCTGCCCGGCGACGCGGGCCGGGCCGCCCGGCTGGTCAGCCAGGAGACGCAGAGCCTGACCCGGCTGGTCGACGACCTGATCGAGGTGAGCAGGTTCGACAGCGGCACCGCCGCACTCGCCCTCGACGACGTCGACGTGCCGTCGGCGGTACGCGCGACACTGCGCGCCCGGGGCTGGACCGAGCGGGTGGTGGCCGACCTGCCGCCGGACACCCGGGCCCGGCTCGACCCCCGCCGGCTGGACGTGATCCTGGCGAACCTGGTCGGCAACGCGCTGCGGCACGGCGCCCCGCCGGTGACGGTACGGCTGCGCGCCGAGCCGGACTGGATCGTCCTGACGGTCGGCGACCGTGGCCCGGGGCTGGACCCGCTGGTGCTGCCGCACGTCTTCGACCGCTTCTACAAGGCGGACAGCGCCCGGAGCCGCTCCGAGGGCAGTGGTCTCGGTCTCGCCATCGCCTGGGAGAACGCCCGGCTGCACCGGACCGGCGCCGAGCGGGGCAGCCTGGTGGCCGGGAACGATCCGGCCGGCGGCGCGGTGTTCACGCTCCGCCTGCCGCGCCGCTGCACCGATCCGGCGCCGGCCGTCGCCGACCGGACCGGTTCCGACGGGGGGCGTCCGTGACCGGCCTCCGGCGCCGGGTGGCACTCGCCGCCGTCGCGCTGCTGGCGGTGCTCGCCGCCGGATGCGGCGTGCGGCCGTCCGTGGTCATCACCGGCGGTCCCGCCCCGGTGGGACGGGTGCAGGGGGTGGGCCTGTACTTCGTCGCGGAGCAGCGGGTGACGCTGGTGCTGCGTCCGTCCACACCGCCGGGTTCGGTCGACGCCGCGCTGGCACTGCTGCTGGCCGGTCCGGACCCGCGCGAGCGGCAGCGGGGCTACCGCAGCGAGATCCCGGCGGGTGCCGGGCCGGCGGTGACGACGTCCGACCGGTCGGGTACGACGGTGAGCCTCGGCACCGACGTGACGTCCCTGTCGGCGCGGGCGGTCGACCAGCTCGTCTGCACCGTCCGGTACGCCCTGCCGGCCGACCGGCCGGCGGAGCGCTCCATGGTCACGCTGACCGGCCCGGACGGGAGCCGGGGGCCGTACGGCTGCGACCCGCCGGAATGCCCGGCCGCGCCGGACGGGGCGGAGGACTCCCCCGGCGCCGACCGGTGCCTGCCGGCCGACCCCGGGCCCGCCCCGGCCCGGACCGCCGCCCCCGGCTCCTGAGCCGCCTCGCCCGGCGCTTCACCGGGCGCCTCATCGGGCGGCCGTGGCGTTCCGGGCGCCGTCGATCAGGATGTCGAGCAGCCTCGGGAAGGCGATCCCGGCCCGGGCCCAGATCCGCGGGTACTGCGACGCGTCGGTGAAGCCGGGGAAGGTGTTCACCTCGTTGACCACCGGCTCCGCCGAGCCGCCGTCGGCCAGGTCGTCGTCGGCCAGGTCGTCGGTGGGCAGGTCGTCGGCGGGCAGGAAGAAGTCGACCCGGAGCAGCCCCCGGCAGCCGAGCGCGTGGAAGGCCCGGAGCGCCCGGTCCTGCAACAGCCGGGTGGTGGCGGCGTCGAGCGGGGCCGGAATCTGGAAGACGGCCCCACCGTCGTACTTCGCGGCGTGGTCGAAGAAGGCGACGCTCGGCGGCACGCCGATCTCCAGCGGCGGCCCCGCCTCGACCCGTCCGTCCGGGTACTGGAGTACGCCGACGTCGATCTCCCGGCCGGGTACGGCCCGCTCGACCAGCACCTTCGGATCGGCCTCGCGGGCCAGCCGGAGCGCGGCCGGCAGTTGCCACCACTGGTCGACCCGGGACACGCCGAGGCTGGAGCCCGCCCGGGCCGGCTTGACGAAGACCGGCAGGCCCAGCCGCTGCTGTTCGGCCTGCGACAGGTACTCGCCGTCCCGCAGCGTCACGCCGGTGGTGACCCGCAGCCCCTCGGCACCGAGCAGCTTCTTGGTCACCGCCTTGTCCATTCCGGCCGCGCTGGCGAAGACTCCGTTACCGACGTACGGCACACCGAGCCAGTCCAGCATCGACTGGACGTTGCCGTCCTCGCCGTACGGGCCGTGCATGGCCGGGAAGACCACGTCCTGGGCGGTGAGCACCCGCAGCGCCGCCGACAGCGTGACGGGTACGCCGTCGACCTGCCACCGGCCGTCCCGCTCGACGAGTACCCGGGTCACCCGGTAGGCGTCCCGGTCGAGGTGGGCGAGGATGCTCGCCGCCGAACGGCGGGACACCTCGTGCTCGCCGCTGCGCCCGCCGTACAGCACCGCCAGCCGGATACTCATCCTCGACACTCCCCTGCACTCCGGCCGCCACGCGGCAGGCGGGCACCGCGCCCGCTGGTCCGTACCCTCATTCCGCTGCCGGCCTCGCCGGTCGGTACCGGCGGGCGACCCGGGCGCCGATGCCGGTCAGGATCTCGTGCGGGCTGGTCCGGGCCCACCCCGCCCACTCGGCCGCCGTCGGCCAGCCGAAGCCCGCCCGGGCCGGGCCGAAGAGCACCACCGGGTCGCCGAGCGCCACCGGCAGCTCCCCGGCGTCGACCACGCACTGGTCCATCGCGATCCGCCCGACGATCGGTCGCCGGGTGCCGGCCAGCCACACCTCGGCACGCCCCTCGGCGGTCCGGGGCAGCCCGTCCGCGTAGCCGAGCGGCAGCAGCGCCAGCGTCGTCGCCCGCTCGGTCACCCGGTCCGGCCCGTAGGAGACGCCGGTACCGGCCGGCACCCGCTTGACGTTCACCACCGTGGAACGCAGGGTCATCGCGGCCCGCAGCCGGTACACCCCGGCGCCGGGGGCGCCGAACGGGTCGACGCCGTAGAGCGCCAGTCCGATCCGGCAGAGGTCGTACCGGGTCGCCGGGGCGGCCAGCGCCGCCGCCGAGTTCGCCAGGTGGGCCAGATCCGGTCGCAGTCCCGCCGCCCGGGCGATCCGCAGTGCCTCCTCGAAGGCCGCCACCTGCCGGCCGACGCCCCGACCCTCCGGCGTCTCCGCGCCGGCCAGGTGCGACCAGACCCCCCGGACCCGGACGGTCCCCTCGACCTCGTACTTGCGGGCCCAGTCGACCAGCTCCGGCCAGTCGTCGCGGTTGGCGCCGTTGCGGGACAGTCCGGTGTCGGCCTTGAGCTGGACCGTCGCGGGCCGGCCCGACCGGCGCGCCGCCTCGGCGATCGAGTGCAGGTGCGGCACGGTCGAGACCCCGAGGTCGACGTCGGCGCCGATCAGCCGGCCGAAGTCGTCGTCCGGACGGTGCAGCCAGCTCAGCACGGGCGCGGTGAGACCCGCCGCGCGCAGCGCCAGCGCCTCGCCGGCCGAGGTCACCCCGAGCCAGCTCGCGCCGGCCGCCAGCGCGGCCCGGGCCACCGGTACGGCACCGTGCCCGAACCCGTCGGCCTTGACCACCGCCATCAGCGCGGTACCGGCGTGCGCCGCGACCGTACCCAGGTTGGCCGCGACGGCCGCGAGGTCGACCTCGGCCTCGGCCAGCGCGCTCATCCGCGCCACCCCGGCGGTACGGCGTCCGCGAGCCGCCTCTCCGGCTCCACCTGGCCACCGTCGGGGCCGCTGCGATCGCGCGGCACCTCGCCGTCCCGCCACAGTGACCGGGGGCGACGCCGACGGCCGGCGGGGCGGGGCGCCGGCAGGTCGAACATCCAGCCGGCCCGCAGGAGCAGCAGTCCCCGGTGCAGTGCCAGGGTCAGGGCGAGCAGGGCCGAGGTGAGCAGGATCGGATAGCCGAGCGCCAGCGCGAACTGTCCGGACCGTCCCAGCCCGGAGAGCGGGCCGTGCAGTACCCGGTCGGCGAGCGCCAGCAGCGGCAGGTGCAGGACGTACACCGGGAGGGTCCGCCGGCCGAGGGCGGCGAGCGGGTCGCCGAGCCGGCGCCACCGGGCCAGCCGGGCGGCGGCGGTGAGGCCGAAGGCCACCGCCGCGACCGAGACCAGCAGCCACACCCCCGGCCAGCCCTGCGCGCCGGTCCAGGCCATCCCGGCCAGTGCGGCCAGGTAGCCGGCAGCGGTGAGCAGCAGGCGGCGCCGGGTCGCGGTCGCCACCCAGCGTGACAGGTACGGCCGCAGGTGCAGCCCGCCGAGGAAGAAGACCAGGTTCTGGTAGACGCCGCCCCGGTTGCCGGCGGTGGCGAGCAGTCCCGCCGTACTGGCGGCGGAGAGGCCGGCGGCGGCCGCCAGCAGCACCGGCACGGGGACCCGGCGGGCCAGCTTGGCAACCGCGAAGTAGAGCGCGAGGGCGTAGAGGTACCAGAGGTTGGACGGGCTGACGGTGAGTTGCGCCAGCAGGCCGGTGACCGAGCCGGCCCGGTCGGTCGGGAAGTCCGGCGCGGCGGCGAGCAGCAGGGTGTGGATCAGCAGCCATCCGGCGTACAGGTAGAGGAACCGGGCGATCCGGGACCGGCCGACCCGGCGCCACGGCCGGTCGACGGCGTTCGCCGCGAAGAGTCCGGAGATGGTGAAGAAGAGCGGCATCCGCAACGGCAGCAACTGCTCGCCCAGCGTCCCCCACACCCCGGGCAGCGGTACGCCGAGATGCCACTCGATCCGCAGGTAGTGCTTGACGATGACGTGCCAGAGCACCACGAGGGCGATGCAGGCGCCCTTGGCGACGTCGGCCCAGCGCTGCCGGGGCCGCGACGGGACGGCGCCCGGACGGGCGGCTGGCGGGTAGGGCTCGGAACTCACCCGAGCGAAGGTGCCATCGCCATGTCCGGAGCCGGTCCGCGCATTGTCACGACCGGGTAATAGCCGTCCGGCTCTCCGGGTCGGGACGGGCGGTCATAGCCTGCGGCCGACGGACGGTCAGGGCTTGCGGCCGACCCCGACGAGGTTGTCCAGCGGGCGCGGTGGGCCGGCCGGGCTGGGCTCGGGCCGCCACCGGGTGACGTCGACCAGCCCCGGCTCGACCAGCTCCAGCCCCTCGAAGTAGCTGGCGATCTCCTCCGGGGTACGCATCGCGTAGGGCGGGTTGGCCGACTGGTTCCAGATATTCATCACGTCGTTGAGTTCCGGGTTGGTGTCGGCACCGTCCACGGCCACCAGATAGCTCCCGGCGGGCAGGGCGTCCATCAGCCGGCGTACGACCGCACGCGCCTCCTCGACGCTGGGCAGGTGGGCCAGGATCCCGGAGAGGATGACCGCGACCGGCTGGCTGAGGTCGAGGGTGCGACCCGCCTCCCGCAGGATCGTCTCGGTGTCCCGGATGTCGGCGTCGATGTAGTCCGTGGCGCCCTCCGGCCCGCTGGTCAGCAGGGCCCGGGCGTGCACGAGCACGAGCGGGTCGTAGTCGACGTAGACGATCCGGGCCTGCGGGGCCACCGCCTGGGCCACCTCGTGCGTGTTGTTGGCGGTGGGCAGACCGGTGCCGACGTCCAGGAACTGCCGGACCCCGGCCTCACCGGCGAGGTAGCGGACCACCCGGTTCAGCACGGCGCGGTCGGCACGCGCGATCTCGACGATGATCGGGAACGCCTCGGCGATCTCGTCGCCGAGCGCCCGGTCGACGGGGTAGTTGTCCTTGCCGCCGAGCCAGTAGTTCCAGACCCGGGCCGTCTGCGGAACCTCGGAGTCGATCTTCGGCCTGGACGACTCCGCCGCGCCGGAGCTGCCTTCCTCGCCGGACGTGGAAATCTCCTGGGTCACGGGCAGAACCCTCCGGTCGGTCGATCGATCTGGCGGAGGTCAAGGATATCCACCGTCATCGCGGCGCCTCGTCGAGGTCGCGGATGATCCGGTCCAGGATCTGGAAGGTGTCCTTGAGCGGCGCGGCCTCGACGAAGAGCCGGTTCACCGCCTCGAAGTAGCAGTCGACGTCCTCCCGCTTGTCGAGATAGAGCGCGCTGGTCAACTGTTCGATGTAGACCAGGTCGGCCAGTTCCTGCTGCGGGAAACGCAGGATGGTGAAGGCGCCGCCGGCCGCGGCGTGCCCACCGGCGGCGAGCGGGATCACCTGTAGCTTCACGTTCGGCATCTTCGTGACGATGCTGATCAGCGCCTCGAGCTGGTCGCGCATCACCTGCGGCCCGCCGACCGGGCGGCGCAGCGCGGCCTCGTCCACCACCGCCCAGAACATCGGCGGATCCGGACGGGTCAGCACCTGCTGCCGCTCCATCCGCAGCCGCACCCGGCGGGCGAGTTCGTCCTCCCGGGCCGCGCCGTGGCCGAGGCGCACCACCGCCCGGGCGTACTCCTCGGTCTGGAGCAGCCCCGGGACGAACTGGACCTCGTAGCTGCGGATCAGTGTCGCCGTCGCCTCCAGCCCCAGGTAGCGCTGGAACCAGTTCGGCGTGACGTCGCTGTACGGGTGCCACCAGCTCGACGTGTTCGCCTCGCGTACCCGGGCCAGCAGCGTGGCCCGCTCCTGCTCGTCGTGCACGCCGTAGAGCGAGAGCAGGTCGAGTACGTCGCGCTCCTTGAAGCCGACCCGGCCCAGCTCCATCCGGCTGATCTTCGACTCGGAGGCGCGGATCGGCTCCGCCGCTTCCGCCCTGGTCAGTCCCCGCTCCTCGCGCAGTCGTCGTAGTTGGGCCCCGACCAGGATCCGTACGGCCATCGCGCCGTCGCCGGGTCCGTCCGGCTGTGCTGATCCGCTCACCCCACACCTCCGGGTTGCTTCCCGACGCCAAGCATGCCATCGAGAGTCGGCCAGAGCTACCGATCGGCCACGGTTTGCGATCATCAAACGGACGGTAGCCGGGTCAACACCGGACGGCGGGTACGCCAGAATGGTCGACGTGGCGGTACCGGATGCGCAGTTCCTACGGATGGTGGAGACGCTCGCCGAGGTCGAGCGGGCCCAGGCGCGGGACTACACCTCGTTCAGTGTCCGGGGCACGCGCTTCGGCTACCACTGGCCACGCACCAGGACGGTGGGGCTGAAGCAGACCCTGTCCGAGCAGGCGGCGCTGGTCGCCGAGCGGCCGGACGTCTTCGAGGTGCAGTTCACCTCCGGCGGCTTCGGCTGGGTCGTCGTCCACCTGCCCAGGATCGACGCCGACGAGCTGGCCGAACTGGTCTACGAGGCCTGGTCCCTCTCCGCGCCCGGAGACCTCGTCGACGGACACCCGCTCGTCCCGGCCCCGTCACCCGCACCGGGTCGGTAGCCGGCTCACGGCCCCCGGGGGTCCGGTCGTTCGACCCGGACCGGGTCGCCGCGCACGAGGTCGTCGTGGATGCGCCAGCGGGCGGTGGCGACGGCCCGGCCCGCCGCCCGGTCGCCGTCCGCGATGCGCCGCCGGATCAGCTCCAGGGCGATGCGGCGGTTCTGGCTGAACTGCCGCTCGGTGTCGACCACCACCACGATCCCGGAGGGACGGTGGGTGGCCCGCACGGCGGTGCTGGCCTTGTTCCGGTGCTGTCCGCCCGGGCCGCCGGTGCGGCAGCCGACGATCTCGACGTCCGCCTCGGCGAACGACGTCTGCGGGGCGTCGAGCTGGCAGGGGCCGGCGACGACGTACCAGTTCTTCCGGCCGGCGCGCGCCCGGTAGGGGCTCGGCGCCTGCCAGCAGAGGGTGCCGGTCCACGAGGCCGCGAACTCCTCGGCGCCCGCTCCGGAGATCCGCACCAGGACCGACCGGTAGGTGCCGGGCCGGTCGCCGGGAACGGTCTCGGCCCGGGACGTGCTCAGGCCCCGCCGCAGGGCCTTCGCCTCCAGCCGGCGTACGAGCTGGGCGACGGCCCAGGCGCACTCCTGCGGGCCGCGCCCGGCCGAGATCAGCAGATGTTGCGGGGCCGGCGCCGCGGTCACGACCGGCCCCGGCCGCGGCGGTGCTCCGACCGGTCCCGTCGCCCGGCCGGCCGGGTGTTGCCACCCCGGTCGATCGTCTTGTACGTGACCAGCGGCACCGTCGTCGCCGCCGGGGTGGCGAGGCCGTGCTCGACCAGGTCCGCGATCACCTGCTCGATCCGCTTGTACGCCGTCGGCGCCTCCTCGAAGAGCAGTTGCCGGTCGCCGCAGACCACCAGTGATCCCACCGGGGTACGCCGGAGTTCCTCGACGGTGTGCTTGACCCGGCCCCGGCGCATCGCGTCGGCCCGGGACATCTTCCGGCCGGCGCCGTGCGCCACCGAGAAGTTGGCGTGCGCCCCCGCATGGGCGGCGACCAGATAGGAGCAGGTGCCCCGGGTACCGGCGATCAGCACGTCCCGGCCGTCGCCCGGTGCGGCTCCCTTGCGGTGCAGGTACGTCCCGTCGCGGACCTCGACCAGGTTGTGGCACTCGTCCACGATCGGCTCGGTCGGCTCGGCGCCGAGGGCGTGCAGGACCCGGGCGGCGAGCAGCCGGCGGTTGACCGAGCCCCAGCGTACGGCGGCGTCGTGCAGTGCGAGGTAGCCGGCCGGATCGGCGGCGGGGCCCGCGCCGTGCCGCTCGGTGTGTGCCCGCAGGATGCGCTCGCCCAGCCCCCGGGAACCGCTGTGCACGATGAGCACGAGGTCGTCGACGGCGAGCCCGAGCCGGGCCACGTGACCCGGGTCGAGGACGGTCTGGATCCGCGCCAGTTCCACGAAGTGGTTGCCCCGGCCCACCGTACCCAGGCCCTCCAGGTGACCGGCCGGGATCTCGGCGTCCACGGCGGCCCAGGCCGGGTCGTCGGCGTCCCGCTCCGGGTCCAGGGCGACGTCGAGGTCGGGGAACCGGCGGGCGATCTGCTCGGGTACGACCCGCTTCAGGTCGACCGGGAAGACGGCGATGCCGCAGCCGATGTCGGAGCCGACCAGGAACGGGTACAGCACGGTCGAGGTCATGGCGGCGCCGATCGGGGCACCCTTGCCGGGGTGCAGGTCGGGCATGCCGGCGACGGAGAGCATGCCGTCGAGGGCGGCCACCTGGTGGCACTGGTCGACGGCGTCGGACTCGATCCAACTGCGGGCCGAGGCGAAGACGGTGACGGTGGCGGACCCGGCGCCCGGAGCGGACTCCGGCCGGGACTTCTGCAGCGACAAGGACGCTCTCTTCCAAAGAAGGGTGGGGACGGACGGCGCTACGGCGCACCCCGGGCGCGCGCGACGGCGCGGCACGGGGCTTCGGCTCACCTGGGTAGGGCCCGTCAGAACGTCATGCCCCCACCCTGGTCGGACCCGGCCGGTCGAGCAACCGGTTTTCGGCGCCCGGCGCCCGGAGCCGGGGCGGTCCCGGGCTCCGGTTCCGACCGCTCCGTCCGGTGCGCCGATCGCCGTCGACCCCCCGCGTGGCGGACCGGCCTGGCATGATCGTCGATTGTTCACGTCGGTGTGACGGGCTGTCCGGAGGCGAGCATGTCCCTACGTCGTACGGTCGCAGCGCTGGTGGCGGCCGCCCTGGTGGTCGCCGGGACGGTGCTGCCGTCCACCCCGGCGGTGGGCGCCGTGGCCAGCGGCGCGATCTTCAACAACCCGACCGCGACCGCCGAGCAGTACCGGATCGTCGACCACATCCGAGGGCTGGTGCAGGGCGCCCCGGCGGGTTCGACCATCTCCATCGCGATGTACCACTGGACCTCCACCTCGGTCGCCGACGACATCGTGGCGGCCCACAACCGCGGGGTGAACGTACGGCTCGTCCTGGACTACCTGTCGGAGCAGTACCCGGCGGTGGACACCATGCGGGCGACGCTGGGCAGCAACCGGGCCAACCGGTCGTGGCTGGTCTTCTGCACCCAGGGCGCGGCGTGCATCGGCAACTCCGGCTCGCCGATCATGCACAACAAGTTCTTCCTCTTCTCCAGCACCTCCGGCTCGAACAACGTACTGGTGCAGAGTTCGGCGAACCTGACGGTCAGCAACGCCACGGCGTACTGGAACAACGCCGTGACCCTGGTCGGAAACGCCGGCCTCTACGACGCCTACCTCGACTACTTCGGCGACCTGGCGGCGAAGGCCAAGAACAGCGACTACTACCGCACGGTCGGCAGCGGCAACGCCAAGGCGTACTTCTTCCCTCGGGCGGGGTCGGACCGGACCACCGACACCATCTACAACATGCTCAACGAGAACGTGACCTGCGAGGGCAACACCACGGTCGGTACCGAGACCGGTCGGACGATCATCCGGATCGGGATGTGGTATTTCAGCCGGAACGGCATCGCCGAGGAACTCCGCTCGCTGGCCGACCGGAAGTGCTGGATCGAGGTCGTCTACACCAGCATGGACGCCGACGTGCTCCGCATCCTGAGCGGCCACTCCCGGATCGTCCTCTACCGGATCAGTGGCGACTACATCGTGCACTCCAAGTACATGCTGATCGAGGGCACCTATGCCGGTACCCGGAACAGCAAGTGGGTGATGACCGGCAGCCACAACTACACGAACGCGGCGCTGCGGGAGAACGACGAGGCGCTGCTCCGGATCGAGTCCGCGACGATCCACGACCAGTACCGGTCGAACTTCTGGGCCCTGCGCGCGGCGGCCTCCTGACCTTACCGACGCGGCAGGGCTCAGCTTGTGGCCGCCGGGCCTCCCCGCCACTCCTCGGCCGGGGTGTGCGGGACCGGCACCGGCCGCTCCGCCACGGTCGTCAGCTCGATCCGCCGGCCCTCGGCGGCCGACCGGAGCAGCGCGGTCATCGTCTCCAGCACATGCAGGGCGAACCCGCCGCCGGCCCGGGGCGGTCGTCGGCCGTCCGCCCGGACCAGGTCGATCAGGCCCAGCCCCCGGGAGCCGTGGGCGTAGCCCGCCCGTGGTTCCAGCGCCCGCCAGCCGGTACCGCCGAGCGGGAAGAGCCGGACCTCGCCGTCGAAGCGGTTCGGGTCGGGTACGGCGAGGCTGCCCGTCTCGCCGTGCACCTCGATCGGTGCGGCCGTCGTCGCCACGCCGTCGAAGCTCGTCGTGATGGTGGAGAGGGCACCGTCGGCGTGTTCGAGCACCCCGGTCACGTGACTGTCCACCTCGACCGGGACCCGCTCTCCGGTACGCGGGCCGGAACCGATCACCCGCTCGGTACGCAGCCGGCTGCCGGCACCGACCACCGCGCGTACCGGCCCGAGCAGGTGAACCAGGGCCGAGATGTAGTACGGCCCCATGTCCAGCAGCGGGCCGCCGCCCGGGGCGTAGTAGAAGTCGGGGTGGGGGTGCCACCGCTCGTGCCCGGGGGTGACCATCACGGCCGAGGCGGAGAAGGGGCGCCCGATGAGGCCGCCGTCGATGGCCGCCCGGGCGGTCTGGGTACCCGTGCCGAGGACGGTGTCCGGGGCGCAGCCCAGCCGGACACCGGCCGACGTGGCCCGCTCGACGATCGCGCGGCCGTCCGGGAACGTGACGGCGAGCGGCTTCTCGACGTAGACGTTCTTGCCCGCGTCGATCGCGGCGAGCGAGAGTTCGGCGTGCGCGGCCGGGATCGTCAGGTTGAGCACGGTCCGCACGTCGGGGTGGTCGAGCAGGCGCTCGACGCCGCACGCCTCGGTGCCGGGCAGGTCGGCGGCGACCGCCGCCGACCGGGCGGCGTCGAGGTCCGCCACCGCCGCGATGCGCAACTCGGCGTGGTCCGCCAGCGTCTCCAGGTACGCCCGGGAGATGACCCCGAGACCTACGATGCCGACGCCGTGCGGGTCGCCCACACCATCCCCCTCTCGATGACGGTACGCACGCTCGGGTGCTCCAGCACGTCGAGGCTGTGTCCCGGGGTGGTCACGACGATCCGCCCGGCACCCCACTGCCGGGTCCAGATCGCCGGCGAGGTGACCGGCCGGTGCCACGGGTGCCACTGCCGCGTCGGGTGCGTCGTGGTGGCCAGCACGTCGATCAGGTCGTCGTGCAGCACCCAGTACTGCTCGGTGACCAGGTCGAAGTCCTCGATCCCCGCGGTGATCGGATGCTCCCGGCCCAGCTCGGTGATGTTCACCGTGTGCGGCAGGAAGTTGTCCTGCTCGCCGCCGTGCCGCTCGCACGGCTCCTTGCCCGGATGGGTGGCGAACTGACCGCCCACCAGGTGCAGATAGTCGGAGGAGGCCCGGAACGAGTCCGCGATACCGCCGTGCCAGCCGGTGAAGCCGGTGCCGGCGACGACGGCGGCGGAGAGGCCCGCCAACTGCTCCGGGGTGATCTGCGACATCGTCACGCACTGCACGACGAGGTCGGTGTCGGCCAGTTCGGCGGCGTCGGCGTAGACCTCCGTCGACTCCTCGACCCGTACGGCGTAGTCGTTACGTTCGAGGAACGGAATGAACAACTCGGTCGCCCTGACCGGCTGGTGTCCCTCCCATCCGCCGCGAACCACCAGTGCCCTGCGCTGCGCCACGCTCACTCCCTCTTCCGCCCGTCGTCCGGGCAGGCTCGCGCCGCCGGCGCGGCGGTGTGCCGCCGACGCCCAGGCTTGTCGATCACTGAAACCGTAGCCGCCCAGCCTGCGGCGGTCACGGTGATCTACGCCCTTTGTCGACGTCCCGCTGTCGGGGTTCGCGGTGGGTCAGGTCCTGCCGGAGCGTCCGGAGCCGGCCAGCGCCTCGCCGAGGATCCGCACCGCCTTCGGTCCGATCCCGTGCATCGCCAGCAGTTCGGCCTCGGTCAGTCGGGCGACCTGGTCGAGGGTGCGGATGCCGGCGTCGAGCAGTGCCTGGGTGGCCGGTCGTCCGATGCCCCTCGGCAGGTCACCGACCTCACCCGGGACGGCGATCTGCGCGGCGGCCGCCCGTGCGGCGAGCCGCTTCGGTGCCCGGGCGAGCCAGGCCCGGCGTACCCAGTGGTTGAGCTGCTGACCGTCGACGTCCCGCAGCGGCAGGCGTACGCCGACCTGCGTCCCGCCACGGGTCAGCCGGGTACCGGTCGGATGGGCCGCGAGGAGTTCGTCCACCTCCGGACCGGGCAGGTGGAGCCGGACGTGGTCGTCGCCGTCCGTCGAGGCGAACCACCTGTCGTGCACGGTGAACTCGACCGTGCCGGCCCGGGTGCCCCGCTCGACGGTTTCGGGCAGCGAGAGCGCCGTCCTGCGAAGCTGCGCCATGGTCGTCATCGGTTCACCCTCGCACGCCGACCGGTCCGGTGGCCCGCCGGCCCGGGACGCCCGACTCCCGGCGTCGACCGGCTGCCCGCCCGGGTCAGGAGCCGCCCGGGGTCAGCCGGGTGGAACGCAGGAAGTGCAGGGCGCGCGGGAAGTCGCGCAGCCGCTCCGCCATCAGGTCGAAGGCGTTGTCCACGGTACGCAGCGGCACCTTCCGACTGGCGAGCACCTCACCGAGCCAGACGGCGAAGTCGGCGAAGAGGGTGCCGTCGTCCACGTAGACCGCGGCGGCGAGCGTGTCGACGATGTGACCGAGATCGGCGACGGTGGCGTCGAGCTGCGCCGGGGTGTACCGCGCGACGTCGGGGATCCGGGCCACGCAGAGGTCGATCAGCTCGACCCGGGCGGCGACCAGGCCGGCGTACTCTGCGTCGTCCACGTCGACGGCGGCGGACGTGTGCCAGGCCGGCAGGGACATCCCGGTCAACGCCGTGGAGGCGGCCCGGGCGTCCGGGACCCACGGTACGCCGAGCCGCGCCGCCCACCGGCCGTCCGGCCCGAACCCCCGGCCGCCGACCAGCACCGGCACGTCGCTACGCCGGCACGCCTCGACGAACCGGGCCGCGTGCGGCAGCCGCATCGGCAGCGAGCAGCCGAGCGCCACCGCCCGGGGATCGTGTCGGTGCAGGTAGGAGACGAGATGGGCGGCCGGCACGCTCGCGCCGAGGAAGGTCACGTCCCAGCCGTCCAGCCGGAGCACCTCGGCGACGAGCCGGGCCGGCAGCGCGTGCCACTCGCCGTCCATGCAGGCGACCACCACCCGGTCCCGGTACGGCCGTGGGCGTACGGCGGAGGCGACCGCCGCGACCACCCGCTCGCTGACGTGGGTCGCGGCGTGTTCCTGGGCCACGCTCCACTCGTTGCGCTGCCACCACTCGCCGACCTGCGCCTGCGCCGGTGCGACCAGGGAAAGGAGTACGTCCTCCGGGGCGACGCCGCGCTCCAGCAGCTCCAGCGCCAGGTCGATCGCCCCGCTCTCGTCGGCCTCGTCCAGCCGGCGCAGATAGTCGGGATAGGCCTCCTGCACCGCCCCGCTCAGCACGGCGGTCACGAGACCACCCGCAGGTGCCGCGCCGCCGCGCCGGGCGGTACGGCCCGGATCGCGAAGACGGCGATGTCGTCGTGGTCGCGCCCGCCGAGCCAGTCGCCGCAGACCTGCTCGACCCGCTCGGCCAGCGCGGGCGCCGGCATGCGGGCACAGCCTTGCAGCGCCTCGACCAGTCGGGTGGTGCCGAACTGCTCGCCGCGGATCCCGCCGCGCGCCTCGGTCACCCCGTCGCTGAACAACAGGCACGTCTCGCCCTGGCCGAGTTGCACGGTGACCGAGGCGATCCGGGGGTCGGGCACCACTCCGACGAGCATGCCGCGCAGCTCGACCGACTCGACCCCGCCGTCGGCGCGCAGCACCAGCGGCGGCAGGTGCCCGCCGCTGGCCAGCGTCAGCGACAGCCCGCCGGACGGTGCCGGATGCGCCCGGCCGAGCACCATGGTGGCGAAGCGGCCGTGCCCGTGCGCCCGGGTGGTCTCCAGCAGCGAGCCGTTGAGCAGCGAGATCAGCCGAGCGGGATCGGACTCGATGCGGCGCAGCGCCTGGATGCCCTGGCGGATCTGGCCGGTGAACACCGCCGCGTCGACCCCCTTGCCGGAGACGTCACCCAGGAAGAAGAGCGTGCTGCCGTCGGGCTGCGCGTGCGCGCCGTAGAAGTCTCCGCCGATCCGCAGCGAACTCTGCGCGGGCCGGTAGGCGGCGCCCCACTGCACGCCCGGGACGGGCGGCGGGTCCGTCGGCGCGAGGCTGGCCTGGAGGGTGTCGGCGACCTCGGCCTGGTCGCGGTAGAGCACCGCCGCGTCGAGCGCCCCACCGGCCCGCGCCGCGTAGCCGCGCAGCAGCTCCAGGTCGTCCCCGTCGAGTTCGCCGCCCTCGCGTACCACCAGCAGTGCGCCGGTCGGTGCGGCCCGGCCCGGCAGCGGGACCACCCGTACCGAGACCGAGGCGGCGTCGCGGCCGTCGAGCCAGCCGACGTCGGCGCACTGGTCGGCCAGCCAGTCGACCTCGGACGGCTCGCCGCCCTGCCACGCCTCGACCACCGCCGGCGGTACCTGGTCGGCGGTCAGCAGGCCGCCGTCGACCACGTGCCGTTCGCCGTCGTCCAGCGACGCCCGCCACCACCGGACCCGGCCGCGACGCGGCATCAGCACGATCACGGCGACGTCGCCGAGCCTGGGTACGGCGAGCCGGGCGGCGGCCCGGGCCGTCCGGTCCTCGTGCAGCGGGTTGCCCAGCAGTTGGCTCGCGGTCTCCAGGAACCGCGCCCGCCCCCGTTCGGCGAGCAGCGCGTCGGAGCGGGCGATCGCGTCGGTCACGTCCTCGACGTACCAGACGGTGCTGGCCACGCCGCCGATGCTCAGGTTCACCTGGCGGCACCGCACCCGGCGGTCGGCCAGGGTCAGTTCGCCCGGGACGAGCGCAGGCACGCCGGAGCCGGCGAGGGTCCGGCCGACGGCAAGCCCGGGCAGCAGGTGACCGGCGGGCTGGCTGAACCCGAGGACGGTTCCGGAGGAGTCGCACACCACCACACCCTCGCGGAAGTTGTCGACGACCTCGTCACCAAGTGTTGATGGGCTGATCACGGAAGGTGTCGACGACTCGACCGCACTCGCGCCGTTCGACGCCGCCCTGGGAACCGGGCGACGGCCCGACTCCCAGCCGGCGAGATTGGCGGTGTTCACGCGAGTCGTACTCCTGTCCTCATGCCTGCGCCCCACCCTACGCGGTTACTTGTCACCCGGCATGTATCGGCGACGGCGGCCCTGACCTCGGCGATCGCCGCCGTCGTCCCGTCGGGCAGCACGGGTGCCGGTGCCCTAGAGTTGAACGGCGTGGAAGAGCTCGGAGGTGACCGGTTGGATCAGGCGATACCGACACCGATACCGCTGACCATCGACGTCCGCCAGGGCGAGCACACCGTCGTCACGGTCAGCGGCGACCTCGACTTCCCCTGCGCCGAGCTGCTGCGGACGGCACTGGCCTCCGCGCTGGACTCCGCGCCGCGGGCGCTGACCGTCGACCTCGAACGGCTGACCTTCGTCGACAGCACCGGCCTGGCCGTCCTGGTTTACGCCTGGAGTCGCGGCCGCGAGTCGGGCATTCCGGTCACGGTACGCCCGATCCCGCCGTTCCTCTCGGCGACCCTGGAGATCACCGGCCTCACCGAGCTGCTGGACCGCGCGACGGAAAGCCCGGGGCCCTCGGCGGAGGCGGCCACCGCCTGAGCACCGCCCGCCGGTCGACACCGCCGCGCGACGCCCCCCGATGTCGGCTACCGGGCCGGTTCGCCCGCAGACGGCCGCCCGGACCAGATACGCCGGATTCGGCAGGTACGGCGGGAGCGGCGCCGGACGATTGCCCAGACACATCGAAGGTGATTAATCTGATCACCATGACGGTCCCGACGCGCCACCGGGCAATGACGGCGGCCCTTTCCGCGGCCCTGATCCTCGGCGGCGCGACGGCAGTGCCGCTGCCCGTCGCCGCCCAGTCGGGCGGGTCGGCCGTGGCGGGCACCCCGGGGCAGGGCAGCGGGCCGGACGTCAGCCCGCCGCTCGTCCCGGCCAACCCCCGGACGCTGTTCGAGGGCTACACCCTGACGCTGCTCTGGGACGCCTCCTCCGACGACCGGGGCGTCACCGGCTACGAGCTCTTCTCCAACGGCAGAAGGTTCGCCACCACCACCGGGACCAGCCTCAGCATGCCGGTCCCGCCGCCGATGCTCTTCACCTTCGGCATCCGGGCGCTCGACGCCGCCGGCAACTCGTCGCCGTTCGCCATCATCAAGCTGGGCTCGCTGCCGGACAGCGTTCCCCCGGATGCCCCGGCCAACCTGCGGCTCACCGGCCCGCGCGACGGCTACTACCGGCTCAGCTGGGACCCCTCCCGGGACAACGCCTTCATCGCGGGTTACCAGGTGCGGCAGACCGGCACCGCCACCGCGACCACCCTGGTCGGCGACACCTTCGCCTACGGCGTCTCGCGCGGGTTCGGCGAGTACCTGTTCGAGGTGCGGGCCTTCGACAGCTCGGGCAACTACTCCGCCCCGGCGCGGATCGGGATCGCCGTCGACCCACCGCCGCCGACCCCGCCGACGACTCCGGCGCCGTAACCCGCCGGCATCCGCGACCGGTCGACGCTGCCGCCGGGTCCACCTGCCGCCGGTGGGCCGGCGATCCGCGGCCGGAGTCGGGAGCGGGCGCCGGAGGCCCGCGGTCTTCCCGGTTGCCCGGCAGCGGCCGCGTCGCCCAGTTGGCGACGCCGACGCCCCGCGAGCGGGAGGCGCCGACGCACCTGGGCCGGGTGATCGAGGCATAGCCGGACGCCGATTGACAAAGTTTGGTAACCAAACTTAATCTCGGCTCTCCGGGGGCACCGCGACGCCCTCCCCTGCGGCGTGCCCCATCACCTTCCGGCGCCGGAACCCAGGCAAGGAGTCCCATTGTGAGTCTGCAGAGCACGGTGCGAAGAGCCCGATGGCGGGTCGGTCTGGTCGCGGCGAGCGCCGCCGTACTGCTGGTCTCGGGGGTGACGGTGGCGGTCAGCGCCCAGGCGGCCGCGGGCTGCCGGGTGGCGTACTCGACCTCGGCGCAGTGGTCGGGCGGCTTCACCGCCAACGTCGGCATCACCAACCTCGGTGACCCGGTCAGCGGTTGGAGCCTGGTCTGGACGTTCCCGTCCGGTCAGCGGGTCACCCAGGCGTGGAACGCGAACGTCACCTCCTCGGGCAGCCAGGTGACCGCGACCAACGTCAGCCACAACGGCGCGATCGCGACCAACGCGACGGTGTCGTTCGGCTTCAACGGCTCCTGGACCGGTACGAACACCGTGCCGACGTCGTTCGCGCTCAACGGTGTCGCCTGCACCGGCGAGGTCGGCGGGCCGACGGGCCAGCCGAGCACCCGGCCGCCGACCAGCGCGCCGCCGACGACCCGGCCGCCGACCACCCCGCCCCCGGCCGGCAACGCGATGGCGGCGGTCGCCGCGATGCAGCCGGGCTGGAACCTCGGCAACTCGTTCGACGCGGTCGGCGCCGACGAGACCGCCTGGGGCAACCCCCGGGTGACGGAGGCGCTGCTGGACAACATCCGGGCGCAGGGGTTCAACAGCATCCGGATCCCGGTCACCTGGAGCAACCACCACGGCGCGGCGCCGAGTTACACGATCGACGCGGCCTGGCTCAACCGGGTACGCGAGGTGGTCAACTGGGCGCTCGCCGACGGCTTCTACGTGATGATCAACATCCACCACGACTCGTGGCAGTGGATCAACACGATGCCGACCGACCGTACGAACGTCCTCAACCGCTACAACGCGCTCTGGACCCAGATCGCCGCCGCGTTCCGGGACGCCTCACCCCGGCTGACCTTCGAGAGCGTCAACGAGCCGCAGTTCACCGGCAGCTCCGGCGACGCCCAGAACGCGACCCTGCTGCACGAGCTGAACACGTCGTTCCACCGCATCGTCCGGCAGTCCGGCGGCGGCAACGCCACCCGGCTGCTGGTGCTGCCCACCCTGCACACCTCGGCCGACCAGCCCCGGGTCGACGAGCTGGTCAGCACCTTCAACACGCTGAACGACCCCAACCTGATCGCCACCGTCCACTTCTACGGGTACTGGCCGTTCAGCGTGAACGTCGCCGGTGGCACCCGCTTCGACGCCACCGTGCAGCAGGACCTGACCGGCGTCTTCGACCGCGTCTACAACGCCTTCGTCGCCCGCAACATCCCGGTCATCATCGGCGAGTACGGGCTGCTCGGCTTCGACCGGCACACCGGCACGGTCGAGCAGGGCGAGAAACTGAAGTTCTTCGAGTACCTCGGCTACTACGCCCGCAACCGCCGGATCACCACCCAGCTGTGGGACAACGGGCAGCACTTCGGCCGTACCTCGTTCCAGTGGAGCGACCCGGAACTCTTCGCGCAGATCAGGTCGAGCTGGACCACCCGTTCCGGCACCGCGTCCAGCGACCAGGTGTACGTGCCGAGGACCGGCGCGATCACCAGCAAGAGCCTGACGCTGAACCTGAACGGCACCACCTTCGCCGGCCTGCGCCAGGGCAACACCGACCTGGTCAACGGCACCGACTACACGGTCTCCGGCAACACCCTCACGCTCACCGCCGCCGCCGTCACCCGGCTGGTCGGCTCCCGGGCGTACGGCGTCAACGCGAACATCCAGGCGCGGTTCTCCCAGGGCGTGCCCTGGCGGATCAGCATCATCACGTACGACCCGCCGGTGCTGACGAACGCGACCGGACCGGCCGCCTCGTTCGCGATACCCACCCAGTTCCGGGGTGACCAACTCGCCACCATGGAGGCGAAGTACGCCGACGGCAGCAACGCGGGCCCGCACAACTGGACCTCGTTCAAGGAGTTCGACGTCGCCTTCGCCCCGAACTACAGCGCGAACTCCATCACGCTGAAGCCGGAGTTCTTCGCCGAGGTGAACGACGGGCAGCGGGTCACCCTCACCTTCCACTTCTGGAGCGGCACCACCGTCACCTACTACGTCACCGAGTCCGGCGGGAACGTCACCGGTACGACGTCGTGAACCACGCCGGGGTGCCGGGGCTCCGGCCCCGGCACCCCGGTTCGCACTGCCCCCTACCGCATCACCCGCACACCGAGGGCCTCGTCGAAGAGATCGGCGACGCTGAAGGCGGAGACCGTCGCCCGGTTCACCTGGGCGTTGCCCACGTGCGTGCCGTACGCCACGGTGCCGACGAACCAGGGGCCGCCGCTGTCACCGACCTGGGTGATGTTGTCCCGTACCGCCACCTGCCGGTGCGAGGTGCCCCGCTGATCGGTGATCGAGACGTCCAGGTCGGCGATGAACGAACAGCGGCGCAGGCCGGTGCTCTGGCCGAAGACGCACGCCTGGTCCCCGATCATCATGTCGGCCAGGGCCCGGACGCCGGTCACGTTCCGAATCTCGGTCGAGCCGGCGACGAAGTCGTCGGTCACGGGTACCCCGGAGGTCGTCGACCATTCGACGTCGCCGAAGTCTCCGAGATGCTCGTCGAAGAGATCGAGCGGGTGGCGGGCACCGTTGTGCGCGGCCTGGCTGTTGTTGCAGTGCGCGGCGGTCGTCACGCCGACGAATCCGCCGGGACTCACCGAGAATCCGGTGGTGCAGAGCAGTCCCGCACCGGGCCGGGTGGTGGGCATCCCGCCGAACAGGCTGGTGTGCCGGATGTTGGCCGGGCCCTCGACGACGTCGAGGTCGAGCCCGGGCCGCAGTGCCGCAGGCAGCGCCGTGGCGACCGTGGCGGCCCGCAGCCCGTTGCCCGGCTCGGCGGTGACCGTCGCCCGCACCTGCCCGGCGGTGATGTCGGCGGCCGTGGTGATCGAGGTGTACCCCATCGCCTTGAGGTGCCGGTGCACCGCCCTGGACCGGTCGGCCAACTCCCCGGCCGAGTACGGCTGGCCGTCCACGATCCGGATCGGGACTCCGGAGGCGGCCACCATCGTACGGACGAACTCCGGCGCCGCGCCCTTGACCAGGAACGTGGGCGCCTCCCCCGGGGTCTCGGAGAGGACCGCACCGACGTACGTGTCGGGCAGCCGCGCCGCGAGCGCCCGGTGCAGTGGGCGTACCCGCTCGGCCAGCTCGTGCCGGGCGCGCGCCTGGGCCAGCGTCCAGCCCTGTTCCTTCGCCAGCGTCGCCAGGTCGGCCGCCAGCGCCTGGGCCTCGGTCTGCCGGGTCGGCCCGACCGGCTCCACCGAAGCGGTGCCGGGCAGGGCGAAGGCCGGCACCGGTTGCCCGGACGTCGAGACCAACCCGAGCACCACCGCGGCGACCACTGCCATCCCGGCTCTCGATGTCATCGTCGGATCCTCCCTGACTGGGTGCGGCACATGCGGCAACCTCGATCGGTCACGGTAGGGCCGCGGACCACCCGCCGAGGGGTCCGGCTGGACAGCGTTGGACAGGGTTGGACACGCTCACCGGTGCCGATGCCGGACTCCGGGCTCGCCGGCGGGCGTGCAGGCGGCGGCGGTCAGCCGGCGGCCGAGGCACCCTTTCCGGTCGCCGCGCCGGAGCCGCCGACCAGGGCGGATGCCCGGCCCTCCGCCCGGGCCCGGTCGAGCAGCTCCGCCAGCCGCCGCCGACGCCGCCGGAGCAGGGTCCGGAAGGCGAGGAGCACGGCCGCGAGGAGGGCGGCGAGGGCCAGTTGCGGCCAGGGCAGGGCCCAGGCCGTCACGGTAGCCGAGCCGGGCCGGATCTCGGCACCGGCCGGGTCGCCGCCGAGCACGGCCGGGGTCAGCCGGACGCTCGTGCGCAGTGGTCCGAGCGCCCAGACTCCGCCGACCCGGACCTCGACCTCCCGGCCGCCGCCGGGCAGCAGCTCGCCGGCATCGGCCCGGGCAGCCCGCTCGCCCAGGCCGAACAGTCCGGCGGTGGCCACCGTGCCGGTGCCGGTCACCGCGACGTTGCCGTCGTTCGTGCCGGTGTACCTGACCCGGACGGTCCCGGCCGCGAAGGGATTCCAGGAGTACCGGTAGCCGACGGTGAGGCCGTCGACCGCCAGGCTCGCCGCGACCGTGCCGCTGACCCGGGTCATCACCCGGAACCCGACCCGGCTCTCCACCGCCACCGTGCCCCCGGCGCTGGTGACCGTCGCCGCGATCCCGGCCGGATGGTCGCCGGGCGTGGCGTCGCGCGGCACGGTGACGGTGAACGGCACCACCTTCGTCGCCCCGGCCCCGACCCTCACCTGCGGCTGTACGCCGATCCAGGTGCCGCCGTCCACCGACGGGCGGTCGGAGGGGAGCATGTTGAAGCGCCCCCGGTCGGTGAGGTAGCCGTCGGCCGCCTTCAGCGAGAAGACCACGGCGGCGTCGCTGAAGTTCCGTACCGCCAGGTGCTCGGTCAGCACCTCGCCGGGGTCGAGCGTGTGCTCGATCCACCGCCGGCCGTCCGGACCGTGCCGGTCGGCGGGCTGCACCGCCCAGGTGAGCGCCGGCCCGCCCGGCTCCGCCCCGGCGGCGGCCGGGGCGAACGGCACGGTGCCGAGCAGCACGGCCAGTACGGCGAGCAGCCGAGGCAACGCACGGACCATCACGGGATCCTCCACCGCGGGGATGTGGTGGGAGCCGCCGGGACGCGGCCCCCACCGCGCCTCACTCGAACAGGGACAGCGTCAACGTCGAGGCGTACTCGCCGGCCGCGACATCCACCGGGGTACGCAGGTAGAGGTCGGCGTCGACCGAGTACGAGTCACCGGCGACCGCACCGGAGTCGAAGGTGGAGACCAGCAGCTCCTGGTCGACCAGGCCGACGTTGTTGCCCGGCTGGGTCGGCTCGTCGAGGACGGTCACCACCTCCTCGCCCTCGCTCACCTGGCCGGTGTCGCCGCCGTCGAGCAGCCGCGGCTTCCAGCCGAGGTGGTCGGCGCCGATCGGTGCCTGGCCGGCGCTGCCGACGAAGTCGGTGGCGCTGCCGAGTACCGCCCAGGCGGCGCCCTCGGGCACCTCCGCCGGGGTACGGGTGTCGGAGACCGTCACCGTCGGCAGGGTACCGACGAACTGCCGGACCAGCAGGGTCGAGCCGTCCTCGGCGAGCGCGACCGAGTCGGCGGCGATCGACAGGGCGAGTACCCCCGGTTCCTCGATCGGCTCGATTTCGACCGTCACCTCGACGTCGGCGCTGTCGCCCGGCTCGGCCGCCGCCGGTGCCGGCAACGCCATGGTGCCGGCCAATACCACACTGGCCGCGCCGGCCGCGACCAGCCGACCGCGATTCGATGTCCTCATTCGATTCTCCGTTGTCTTCGTGGTTGGTGGGGATGGCGGAGATCAGTCGGTGCAGCCGACGGCGGGGTGTCCGGCGGAGTGCACGGTGGTCACCTCTTCGCCGCGCACCGTCCCGGTGACCCGCACCGTCACCCAGGTCAGCCCGCCCGCCGGCACCGAGGCCGCCCGGGTGGCGAACGACTGGTAGGCGTTGGCCCCGGGCGCGACCGCCGGCACGGAGCGCTCGCCGTACGCGGTCTCCAGCACGATCCGGACCGGTGCGTCGTGGTCGTTGCGGGCCTGCACGGCGAGGTACGCCCGGCCGGCGAGGCAGCGCGGCACGGCGGTGACGGTGGCCGGCAGCTCGGCCCGTACGCCCGGGTCGTCGGCGTTCACCCGCCACTCGGTGATCGCGACCGCCGAGTAGGTGCTGCCGTTGCCGTTGGCCCGGATCGTGGCCCGGACCCGGGGCGTGCTGACCGGGTCGAAGGTGACGGTGTTGAAGGCGGTGCTGCTGGTGCCGTACCCGGAGGCGCCGGTGACGTCCCGCCAGGCCGAGGTCGACTCGTCCCAGTACTGCAACACCCAGCCGTCGGGCTCGGCGACGCCGTCCCCGGTGCCCTGGTCGGCGTCCCGCCAGAACTTCAGCTCGGTACCGGTGATCCGGATGGGGCGGGCCCAGTCGTACTGGACCCACTGGGTCGCCGGACGGCTGCCGGACCAGGTGCCCCAGAGCTGTGCCTGGGCCGGGTTCGGCGGGTCGGCACCGTCGTTGAGCGCGGCGACGCTGTTCCAGCCGGCGGTGTAGGAGGCGGTCGGGGTGCCGACCGGGCCGATGTTGCCGGTGAGCGGGCCGGAGAGGTCGGCCGGGATGGTGACGGTCCGGGCGGTCTCCAGGTTTCCGGCCGCGTCGAGGGCCCGGAACGAGACGGTGTGCCGGTTCGGGTCCGGAGCCGCGATCGGGCCGGTGTATGGGGTCCAGGCGCCGGTGTCGACGGCGTACTCGATCCGGGCGACCCCGGAGGTGGCGTCGCTCGCGCCCAGCGTGACCCGCCGGGTGCCTCCGTCCACTGTGGCGGTGCTGGCCGGCGGCGTCGCGTCGATGCGTACGGCGAGGTCCGCCCGGGTGGAGACGTTGCCGGCCCGGTCGGTCGCGGTCGCGGTGACGGTGTGCTCGCCGTCGCCTGCGACGGTGACGTCGAGCTGGCGTACCCCGGTGGCGACGCTCGGCTCGGCGTCGTCGACCCGGGCGGCGATGGTCAGCCGGCCGCCCCGGTCGTCGACCCCGGCGGCCCGGACCCGCACCGCCGAGCGGTACCAGCCGGCGGTGCCGGCGCTGCCGCTCGGGGTGAGCGTCACCGTCGGGGCGGTCTCGTCCCCCTCGGTGTCGTCCGGTGAGATGACGGTGACCCGCGCGGCGACCCGCCCGGCGGCGTAGCCGAGCACGGTGCCCCGGGTGTCGAACGTGCCGGGCCGGGCGACCTGCTCCGGGCCGACCGGGTCCCAGAAGACCGGCACCCGCAGCGTCTCGGCGCCGAACGACACCGGCAGCGTGCCGGGCAGCTCCGTCTCGCCGACCTCGACCGTGATCGGTGGCGCGGTGACGGTCTCCGGCTGCGCGGCGAGGACCTTCCACTCCTCGACCGCCACCGCCGAGTAGCTGCTGCCGTTGGTCGAGGCGTCGAAGGTCGCCCGGAGCTGCGTGCTGGTCACCGGGTCGAAGGTGGTGTGCTGGAAGCCCTGGGTGCCGGTCGGATAGCCGCTCGGGTTCGGCACCTCGACCCACTGCCCGGCGTCGAGGTCCCAGTACTCGATCCGCCAGCGGGCCGGCGCGGCGACGCCCACCCCGCTGCCCTGCGGCTGGTCGTTCCAGAAGTCGATCTGCGAACCGGCGATCCGCATCGGCTGGTCCCAGGTGTACTGCACCCACTGCTGGGCCGGGTTGTTGCCGGTCCAGGTCCCCCACATGTCCGGCGGCAGCGGGTTCGACCGGACGATCTCGTCGTTGAGCGCCTTCACCCAGTACTGGGTGGGCACCGGCTCGTTGGAGACGCCGACCGTCGCCTCCTGGGCGATGTTCGCCCGGGGCGTCAGGTCGCGTCCCCGGACCGGGGTCGGCGTCACCGGCCTCATCCGGGGCGGGCTCTGGGTGTCGTCCCACTCCAGCGGGTCGATCGCCACCGATCGGCGGAAGTGGCCGCCGCCGGTCGCGTCGGCGGTGTGGTACGCCAGATACCACCGGCCGTCGAACTCCACGATGCCCGGGTGACTCGTCGTCGAGGAGACCGGGCGGAGGATCGTGCCCCGATAGGTCCACGGTCCGGCCGGCGACGACGCCGTCGCGTAGCCGATGCAGGCGTGGTAGTTCGCCGGGGTGCACGGCGAGGTCGGGCCGGCGTTGTTCCCGGCGTACGCGAAGTAGTAGGTGTCGCCGCGCCGGAAGATCCAGGGCGCCTCGAAGAAGCCGGTCAGCCCGGTGACGGCACGCGGGGTGCCGACCGGGGTCTTCATGTCCGGCTGGAGTTCCAGCGTCCGGAGCTGGCCGAACGAGCCCCAGTAGACGTACACCCGCTGGTCGGGGGCCTGGCCGTCGATCAGGACCGTCGGGTCGATGTTGTGGATGGTGTTCGCCGTGGGCACCCGCTGGGAGATGATCGGGCCGCCCGCGTGGTCGGTCCACGGGCCGGTCGGGCTCGTCGAGACGGCGACGCCGATGGCGAACTTGTCGGCGGCCGGGCTGTCCCGCTCGTGGATCGGGACGTACCAGTAGTAGCGGCCGTCGACGCCCCGGACCACCTGGCCGGCGTACGCCCGGCCCGGTGTGGCCCAGCCGAAGACCTGCTCCGGCCGCATCAGCGACGGGTAGTGGGTCCACCGGCCCGCCTCGACGTCGGTGGTCCGGAACGCGCCCCACTCGTTCATGACGAAGTCGTTCGTGGAGGGTCCGGCCTCGTCGTGTCCGGTGTAGATGTACAGCTCGTCCCGGCCGCTGGAGTTGCCGGGGGCACCGGCCGGCACCACCAGCGGGGCCGGGTCGGCCGAGTAGTAGCTGCCGTCGCCGAGGATCGGGTTGACGGTGTTGGTGAAGGTGTGGGAGTCCGGGGGCTCGGCGGCCCGGGCCGGCGTGCCGGCCGCGACCAGGCCGCCGGCGAGGAGCCCGGCGACCAGCACGGTGGCGGCCCGGCCGGGAAGCCGGCGCGCCGGCCGGTGGGGTGCCGCAGCGGCGCCGCGCCGCACGGTGCTGTTCACGGTGTCGATCTCCTCGCTGTCGCGGGCGGGGTGGCGGCGCCGGTGCGGCGCCGCCACCCCGGGGGGTCAGCCGCAGTCGAGTGCGCCGTAGGGGGTGCCGAGCTGCGCCGTCACCGGCTGGCCGTCGACGGTTCCGGTGGCCTTCACCGTCGCGCTACCGGCCGGCACCGCGCTGGTACGGGCGTTGAACGCCTGGTAGGCGGCCTTCCCCGGAGCCACCGCCGCGACCGTACGCGTCCCGTACGGCGTGACCAGCTCGATCGCCAGCGGCACCGCCTCGGCGTTGACCGCGTTCACCGAGACGTAGGCGTTGCCGCCGATGCACTGGGTGCGGGTCTGCACCCGGACGTCCCAGGCCGGCTCCTCCGGCGGGTCGCCCACGGTCAGGGTCAGGGTGGTCCGGGTGGTACCCGCCTCGCTGACGTAGTCGGGCAGGACCAGGTTGCCGATCACGGTGTACCGGCCGGGGGTGTCGACGACGCTCTCGTCGAAGTCCCAGTCGACCCCGATCGCCTGGTTGTCCCGGGACCCGTCGTTGTAGGAGACCTCCACCCGCTCCGGCAGGTACGGCAGCTCGCCGACCTCGACGTCCTGCTGGAACGTCTCGGCACCCTGGATCGAGATGCCGCCCGGGGCGGTCTCCGGCCGCACGTAGACCCGGGCCTCGGCGATCAGCCCGTACGCGTCGTTCGTGCCGTAGACCACGAACGGCTCGACGTTTGTCTCCGCGACCATCTCCGGGGTGATCTCCTGCCAGTCGAACCCGACCCTGCCCCGGGCACCGCTGGCGTAGATCCCGTCGAGTTCGGCCGGCAGGGTCGGCACCTGGCCCACGGTGGTCCGGATCAGCACCGGGGACCGCACCGACTCGACGGTCTCGCCGTTGGCGCGCCAGCGCAGCACGCCGGTACCCGCCCCGCTGCCCTGCACACCCCAGATCCGGATCCGCAGCCGGCTGGTGGTGATCGGGGTGAAGTCGAGGTGGTTGTAGGTGTTGGTGGCGAGCGCGTCGGCGTACGCGGACCCGTTGGTCAGGGTGACCGGGGTCCAGGTGGTGCCGTCGGTGGAGGACTCGACGGCGTACGTGGTGGCCGTCGGCCGACGGGTCCCGCCGTTGTCGTCGTACCAGTAGATGTCGGTCGACGAGAGCCGCACCGGCGAGGTCCAGCGGTATTCGAGCCACGCCTCCCGCTCCGGGCTGGTGCCGTTCTGCGGCAGGTTCCAGTTGCCCCAGCCGTTTCCGGCGCCCGGGTTCGAGTTGGCCGGCGTGCTCGCCTCGTTGACCCGCTGGTGGTTCTCCCAGGAGGCGGTGCCGCTGGTGGTGATCGCCGCCGTGGCACCGAACTCCGCCACCACCTCCCGCTCGGCGAGGGTCACCGGCACGGTCGCCTCCGACCGCTTCTCGCCGTCGTCGGCGAAGAACCGGAAGACGTACTCCCCGGCGACCGTGCCGGTCACCCGGGTCGCCGTCGCCGACGGGTCGGCGAAGATGACGCCCGCGCCGGCCGGCTTCGAGACGGTCTCCCAGCCGAAGCGCAGCTCCTTGTCGTACGGGACGCCGTCGTCGGCGGCGGTGCCGACCAGCCGGGTGGAGAGGTTTCCGTCCGCCGAACCGTCCCGGACGGCGGTGACCGTCGGGGCCTGGTTGGCCACGTCCGGCACGTCCCGGCCGGAGTCGAAGACCTGGATCTCGGAGATCGCGGTGAAGAAGGTCGGGTTGTTGGTGAAGGCGATCCGTACCCGCTGCGTCGTCACGGTCTCGAAGAGCGCCTCGTTGAACTTCGCCGACGGTACGGTCGGGTTCTTGAACTGGCCCGGCACCTCCCGCCAGCCGCCGTCGCCGTCGGGCACCTGGATCCACCAGCGTGCCGGCTCGCGATAGCCGCCGGCCTGCCGGTCACTGACGAAGAAGACCTTCACGTTGTCGAAGGACCTCGCCGCCCCGAGGTCGAGTTCGACGTAGCCGTTCCGGTCGGTGGTGCCGTAGTTGCCCCAGTACGGTTCGTTCGCGGTGACGCCGTCGGTCACCGCGGCCAGCGAGACCGGCCGCTCGGTCTCCTTGATCGCACCCGGTGTGTGGTTCATCGAGGTGCTGCTCCAGCCGGGCGTGTGGAACTGCCGCCACGGCGTCGGCCGGACGCCCTGCTGGGTGTAGGAGGAGCGCAGCTCGGCACCGGTCGCCAGATTCGGCGCGTCCTCGGTGAGGTCGATGCCGGCCGTCTTGAGATATCCGACGACGCGGTCGTCCTGCACCGGGGTCTCCACCGCGCTCGGGAAGTCGGTCCCGGTGGCGGCGGTGAAGGTGACGGTCACGCCCGGCTCGGCCTGCACCTGGTTGGTGTTCGGGTCGTAGCTGAGCTTGCCGAGCCGGTCGGTGCTGACCTTCCGCTCGCCGTTGAGGAAGAGGCTGTAGCCGGCGCCGAGGCCGTACTTCGTGCCGTCCGGGTCCCAGACGACGGTGACGTCCTGCCCGTGGTAGCGCAGGTTGTTGACCATGAAGTGGTCGTAGCCGAAGTTGATCGGCCACAGCTCGATCTTGTCGTCGGAGCGCGGCTGGAGCCCCGCCATGTCCTCGACGAAGATGTAGCTCATGTTGCCGAGCATCACGTGGTTGGGGTTGTTCCGGTTGTAGGTCTTCGTCGTCGGGTTCCAGTTGGAGTAGTACTCGGCCTGGTTCGGCGCCCGCACGTCCGCGTTCGGGTAGATGCTCCAGGCCATCCAGTCCAGCAGCCGCTTGGCGTACTCCGGGGTGATGTACTTCTGCTCCGGGTCGTAGTGCCGTAGCGCCGAGCGGACCCCGCGATACTGCACCGTGAAGTTGATGTTCGAGAAGTTGTTGGAACCGCCGATCCCGTACGCCGCCCGGTCGTACTGGTTGGCGGTGTAGAACGGGAAGATCGGGAAGTTGTCGCCGTAGGTGAGGAAGCGGAACCCGTCGACGTAGGACTGCCACTGGTCGAACGGGATCAGGTTCTCGGCGTAGACGTCGTAGAGGTTCGACTCCTTCGCCGGGATCAGCGTGCGGGCCGACTCCGGCAACGGGTTCGGCCGGCCGTTGGAGCTGGCCGCGCTGGTGGCGCCGTGCGACGTGCCGGCCAGGAACATCCGCATGTCCGGGCTCCACAGTCGGCCGAGGATCGCGTCCCGGATCGCGTTGGCGCTGGCCGCCATCTGGTCGACCTTGGCCTGGTCGCTGCCGGCGATCTGGTGCAGTTGCCGGGCCGCGTCGAAGGCACCCCAGACGTACGCCGACTCCGGGCGCTCGATCGTCCGCGCTCCGGGTGCCCCGGCGTTCGCCTTCGGGAAGCCGAACGAGATCGCGTCGGCGTCGTTGCCCGGCATGTAGTTGGTGTCGTAGGCGATCAGCTTGTCGTCGTTGCCGTCGTAGTGTTCGAGCTGCCCGACACCGTCGCCCTCGAAGTAGCCGGCGAACTTCCGGGCGATCTCCGCCCCGCCGCCGTGCACGTTGTACGCCTCCAGCCCGGCGGTGCCGAGGTACTGCGAGTAGTGGTTGTTCCAGCTCGTGTGCCCGGGGCTGTCCAGGAACGCCGAGGAGCCGGAGAGTTCACCGATGTTGAGGATCTGCCCGTACGGCAGGTAGGGGGTACGCAGCCACTTGGTGTCCTGGAGGTGCATCGGCTGGGTCAGCGCCACCGAGTTCTGGTAGAGGTTCACCCCCTCGATCGTCGTCGGGTACTGGTAGACGTGGCCGGGCGCGTTCGCGTCCAGGCTGTTGTAGCGCTCGCCCCACCACCGGTAGACGATCGCCTTTTCCAGGGCCGGGTCGGGGACGTCGACGTACGGCACGTCCTGCGCCCAGCGGCGGTTGAAGTCGGTGATCCCGGTCCGGACCGCCTCGCCCGCGGGCATCGCGGCGTACCGCCGGTAGCTCGGCACCGTCTCCGGCAGGGTCGCCGAGGAGACGGCGCCGACGACGGAGAGCGAGACCGTGCCGCCGGCCGGCACGGTGACCTCCCGGTCCAGGTTGCTGCCGCTGCGGGTGAAGCCGGCGCCGGTGAGGTCGACCCGGACGGTGTTCCAGGCGGTGTCGACGAGGCCGTTGTTGGCGCCGCTGGTGATGGTGCGGGTGCCGGTGAGTTCGGCGGCCCCCTCGCCGGCCTGGGTGGCCAGCGGCGACGCGGCGCGGACGGTGAAGGTCGCCGCCTCCGCACCCGGGTTGCCGAGGTTGATCGCGGTGACCGCGACGTTGTCGTAGGTGATGAACTTGGTCAGCTCGGCGGTGACCCCGGTGCTGCCGATCGTGTAGCGACCCCTGGCGTGGCTGGGCGCGTTGAACCGGTCGGCGCCGACCTCGGTGACCGTCTGCCCCGGCACGGTGACGGTGTAGAGGTTGCCGAGGTTGTTGGGGCCGCCGACGAAGGTGTTGCCGGCGAAGCCCATCACGGAGAAGTTGCTGTTGCTGGCCCCGCGCAGGTAGAGCGAACGGCCCCGGGTCATCAACACCGCCGAGCCGAGCGTGCCGCGCACCCCCAGCACCCGGTCGAGGTAGTAGTCCGTGCCGCCGGCCGCGAGATCCCTGTCGAAGATCGACTGGTACATGCTGGACGCGGTGAACGGCACGCCCGGCTTGAGCTGCTCGGCCACCTCCGCGACGTTCGTGTAGACGGGGTCACCGATCTCCATCGCGTGGTGCTGCCCGTCGGTGTAGACACCCACGTCGCCCTCGTTGCCCGGCAGGACCGGGGGTGCGGCGTGCGCGGGCGAGGGCGGGCCGACCACCCCCGCCACGACGAGCGCGGCGAGCGCGGCCCAGGTGGGCGCCCTCCTGGTACGTCTGTTGCTCATCTCGTCCTCCTGGTGGGGGTTGGCGCGGTCAGCTCGTCGGGATCCAGACCCGCATGGTGGACGGTCCACGGTTGGCCCAGGCGTGGTACGGGACCAGCGGAACCTCGACGAGGTTCCCCGCCGCCCCGTGCACCGGCCCGGCCCCGACGCCGCCGTAGGGCCAGTCCCGGTCGGGCGGGTCGAGGCGCCGGCAGTTCACCACCACCCGGCTGCCCGCCATGCCGGGTGGCCGGCTCAGGTCGACCCGGAGTTCGTCGACGCTCCCGCCCCCCGGCAGGTCCACCGACTCCACCGCGTACACCAGCGGGCCGCGTTCCACGGCGACGCAGCCCCGGACCGCGTCGATGCGCGGGTCCGGGTGGCTGAACCGGGGCGCCATGGGCAGCCGCAACACCACCTCGTCGCCGGCCCGCCAGACCCGCCGCTCGGTGGCGTAGCCGGGGCGTACCGGCCGGGTCTCGCCGTCGATGGTCAGCGTCGCGCCCTGCTCCGCCCAGCCCGGCACCCGCAGCGCCAGCGTCCACGGACGGCCGTCGCCACCGTCGTCGACCCGCACCCGGATCTCCCCGTCCGCCGGGTAACCGGTGCTGACGGTGATCCGCCGCTCCGCCCCGTCCACCGGGCGGTGCACGACCGTACCGGAGGCGTACTGGTGCAGTTGGAGGCCCTCGTCGTCGGTGGTCGCGACGTACGCCGCCAGGCTGGCCAGGGTGCGGGCCACGTTCGTCGGGCAGCACGACACCTCGTACCAGGGGGCCCGCTGCGCGGCGGCGGCCCGGATGCTCGGCCGGTCGTCGTCCGGGACCGTCCCGGGCTCCCGCCGGTGCAGCGTGTTGGTGTAGAAGAAGCTCCGCCCGTCGGCCGCCGGTGACGTCGACACCACGTTGAAGAGCGTCCGCTCGATCAGGTCGGCGTACCCGGAGTCGCCGCAGGCGAGCAGCAGCCGCCAGGCCAGCATCACCGACCCGACCCCGGCACAGGTCTCCGAGTAGGCGCGGTCGGGTGGCAGCACCCAGTCCTCACCGAACGCCTCGTCCTGGTGCCGGGAGCCCTGTCCACCGGTGACGTACGTGCGCCGGGCCACCGCAGTCCGCCACTGGTCGCGTACCGCCTTGAGCAGGCCGGGGTCGTCGGTCTCGGTGGCGACGTCGACCGCACCGGCGGCGAGGTAGTTCGCCCGGACCGCATGCCCGCGCAGCGCCGTCGCCTGGCGTACCGGGGTCTCGTCCTGGAAGTACTCCCGGCGCCACTCCACGTCGCCGAGCCGGCCGTGGCCGCGCCGCTCGACGAAGAGCGCCGCCTGGTCGAGGTAGCGGTCGTCCCCGGTGACCCGGCCGAACTCCGCCAGCGCGGGCTCGATCTCCGGGTGCCCGCAGAGGCCGTCGATGCCGTCCGGCCCGAAGGTCCGGCAGACGTTGTCGGCGGCCCGCCGGGCGATCGCCACCAGCCCGTCGTCCGCGTCCGGGCGGGTACGCGCCCGCGCGACGGCGGCCTGGAGCAGGTGGCCGACGCAGTAGAGCTCGTGGCCCCAGCGCAGGTCCGACCAGCGCGGCGGCTGGCCGGGGTGACCGAACTTGGTGTTCAGGTAGCCGTCGGCGTCCTGGGCCCGACCCACCCGGCGCACCACGGCGCGGAACCTCGCCTCCAGTCCCGGGTCGTCGCTGCGACCGATCTCCCAGGCCATCGCCTCCAGGAACTTGTAGACCTCCGAGTCGGAGAACTCCCGCCCCCGGCGCCCCCCGGCCAGGTCGCCGCCGTCGGCCACCAGGTCGAAGTTGCGGATCCAGCCCTCCCGTTCGAGCCAGTGCCCGATGTGGTCGAGACTGGCCGCCGCGTTGACGGACTGACGTTCGGCCCAGAAGCCGCCGGTGATGCGGACCTCGTCCAGTCCGAGCGGCCGGAGCCGCCCTCGGCTCGGCAGGACGGGGGCCGCCGTGGAGGCGCTGGGTGCCATGGTCATCCCTTCAGTGCGCCGGACATGAATCCGCGCACGTAGTGTCGTTGGAGCAGCAGGAACAGCACGACGCACGGAAGCGCCAGCACGACGACGCCGGCTTCCGTCGCGCCGTAGTCGACGACGCCCTGCACCTGGCCGCGAAGGTTGGAGACGGCGAGCGGCAGCGTCATCCGCTCGGAGTCGTTGATCAGGATCAGCGGCGCCATGAAGTCGTTCCAGGCGGCGAGGAACGCGAAGAGTCCCACGGTGATCAGGCCCGGCTTGACCGCCGGGATCAGTACCCGCCACAGCGCGCTGAACGACGAGCAGCCGTCGACCTTCGCCGCCTCGTCGAGTTCGCGCGGCACCGCCTCGAAGGAGATGCGCATCAGGAAGGTGGAGAACGGCAACTGGAACATGGTGAGCACCAGGGCGACACCGACCAGCGAGTTCGCCAGCCCGACCTCGTTGAGCAGGACGTAGAGCGGGATGAGCAGGGTCGCGTACGGCACCATCAGGATGGCCAGGGTGAGCAGGAAGAGGAGGTTCCGGCCGGGGAAGCGGAACCGGGCGAAGGCGTACCCGCCGAGCAGTGAGACCAGCAGCGTGAGCGCGACCGTCAGCAGCGAGACGAACGCCGAGTTGGCGAGGTAGCGCCACACCCCGGCCTGGTAGTCGGCGAGGGTCGTGTAGTTGCCGAAGCCCCATCCGGTCACCTGGTTGGTGCCCGCCTGCGGGGAGACCGAGGCGACGGCGGTCCAGACCAGCGGAAAGAGGAAGATCACCGCCACCGCTCCGGTGAAGACCCAGTAGGGCGTCCGGAAGGCGACACCGGCGATGGTGAGGCCGCGCGGCCTCGGCCTGCTCGGCACCCGCTCCGGCGGCCGGGGCGGCCCCGCCACCGCGGCCCGGGTGGGCCTGGAATCGACGGTCATGGCGTCAGTTCTCCTCGGACCGGAAGGCGCGCAGTTGCAGCGCGTTGATGAGGACCAGGGCCGCCAGCACGACGACCGAGAGCGCCGCCGCGACGCCGAGGTCGTTCTGCCCCTGGAACGCGATCATGTAGATGAGCTGGACCACCGTGATGGTGCTGTTGTCCGGGCCACCCTTGGTGAGGATGTAGAACTGCTCGAAGGCGAGCAGCGAGCCGGTCACGCAGAGCACGGTGGTCAGCGCCAGCGTCGGGCGGAGCAGCGGCAGGGTGACGCTCCGGAACGTCTGCCAGCGGGTCGCCCCGTCCGACCGCGCCGCCTCGAAGACGTCCGCCGGGATGCTCTGCAACCCGACCAGCATCAGCACCATGTAGAAGCCGGCGTAGCGCCAGACGATGAGGAACACCGTGGAGAAGAGCGCCGCGTTCGGCGAGCCCAGGAACGTGATGCCGAGCCGCTCCACCACCGGCGCCAGCGGGCTCGCGTACGGCGAGTAGAGCACGTAGAACAGCAGGGACGCCGACGCCAGCCCGAGCGCGCTCGGTACCAGGAAGGACGCCCGGAGCAGGTTGTTCCACCGGCTGGACTCCTGCACCAGCAGGGCCATCCCCAGGCCGAGCGCGAGCAGCAGTACGGTCGCGATCACCGTGTACTTGAGGGTGAAGACCACCGAGTCGGTGAAGAAGCGGTGGTTGACCGCCTTGGTGAAGTTCTCCGGCGCGTTGATCCCCTGGTCGCCGCTGAGCAACGGCCAGCGGGACAGCGACATCTTGATCACGAGCAGCAGTGGCACCACGAACAGCGCCACCACGAATGCCGCGGTCGGCGTGGCGTAGATCCAGCCGAGCAGGGCCTGCCGTCGGCTGGGCCGGACCGGGCCCGGCCTCGCCGCACTGGGTGGCCGGGCCGGTGCGCTGACGTTCATCACAACTCCTCGTTCGATCGGCGACGGGCCGGACCGGCGACGGTTGGCGAGTGCGGCGCGGCCGACGTATGCCGGGTCCGCACAGCGGCGGACCGGCACACGCCCGCGGCGACGCCGCCTACTGCTGGAGTACCGCCGTGATTTCCTTGTTGTCCTTCGCCAGGTCCCCGCTGCCGTTGAGCACCTGGTTGCGGACCAGGGTCAGCCAGGGGCTGCCCGGTGCGTTGAACGCCTGCTGGAAGTTGAGTGCGACCGGGGTGTCGCCCTTGCCGGCGACCTCGTTGATGGTGACGAGGCGGGGGTCCTGGGCGGCGTACCTGTTGTTCGCCAGGTCGGAGCGGGACACCACGTCCTTGTTCTTGGCCAGCACCTCCACCTGGGCTTCCTCGGACATCATCCAGCTCAGGAAGTTCCAGGCCTGCGCGGCCTTCTTCGAGTCCTTGGAGACGCCGATGCCGTCCCCGCCGACGAAGGTCGAGGCGCCGCCGTCCGGGCCCGGGATGCCGGCGACACCGACGTCGAACGGCGTCGACGACAGCAGCGTCGCCGGGTAGAACATCAGCCCGACCTTGCCCTCGGTGAACGCCGCCGTCCAGGTCGGCCCGGTCTCGCCGGCCGAGGCGGGCAGGACCGCGCCGGACTTCCACAGGTCGGCCCAGGTGCTGTACACCTTCTGCGCGGTCGGGTCGGCCAGCCTCGCCTCGGTGCCGTCCTCGCTGAGCACCTCGCCGCCGCTGGCCCAGATGGACGGGAACCAGGTGAAGACGAGGCAGCCGCCGCAGTTCAGCCCGGCCGCCGTGCCGTAGACGCCGGCCTTCCTGGTGGCCTGGACGGCCTTCGCGGCGGCGGCGTACTCCGCCAGGTTCGCCGGGGCCTTCTCCGGGTCCAGCCCGGCGTCCTTGAAGAGCTGCTTGTTCCAGAACAGCATCGACAGGTCGAGTACGAAGGGCAGCACGTGCGCCTTGCCGTCCTGGGTACCGGCCGAGAGGTGGCCCTTGTTGATGGCGTCCTTGAAGCCGAGACCGTCGATGTTGCTGCTGAGATCCTGGAAGAGTCCCTGGTTGACCCAGTTCGGCACGTAGACGATGTCGGCGGCGAAGAGGTCCGGCAGCCCGCCGGAGCCGGCCGCCGCGCCCACCTTCGCGACGTAGTCGTCGTTCGGGACGACGGTCAGCTTGACCTTGTTCTGGTGACCGGCGTTGTACGCCTCGACGAGCAGCTTCGCCTGCTTCTCCAGCGGTGCCCGGGTCCAGAGCGTCAGTTCGCTGCCGTCGTCGACGCCGGTGGGACCGGCCTCGGCCACGCCGCCCTGGTCGCCCGGGCCGTCGTCACCGCACGCCGTCGCGCTGAGGATCAGCGTCGCCGCGAGGACTCCGGCCAGGGACCGCCGGACGGTCCGCCCGCCCGATCTTCTTTTCATGATTCTCCTCGGATTCGTGTGGGATGTGCGCCGTTCTCCTTGTTGGTGCGGTAGAGGTGCGGCTAGAGCCGCTGCGCCAGGCGGTGGTAGCCGCTGTTCCAGCGCAGGTGGTTGGCGAACGAGCGGTGGTCGGTCCGGGCGTCGATCATGAGCAGTTCGACGCCGGACATGTCGGCGAAGTCGACGAGCGCCCCCGCACCGACCGCCGTACTGAGTACGGTGTGGTGCGGGCCGCCGGCGAGGAGCCAGCACTCGGCGGAGGTGGCGAGGTCGGGACGCGGGATCCAGACCGCGCGGGCGACCGGCAGCCGGGGCAGCGGCTCGTCCGGCTCGACCAGGTCGATCTCGTTGGCGGTCAGCCGCAGCCGCCCGCCCAGGTCGGCGAGGCCGACGACGAGTCCCGGGCCGGGTGCGGCGGTGAAGACCAGCCGCACCGGGTCCTCCCGGTCACCGATCGACAGCGGGTGGATCTCCAGGCTCGGTCGGGTGGCGGCGATGCTGGGGCAGACCTCCAGCATGTGCGCGCCGAGGATCTTCGGCTCGCCCGGACCCCAGTGGTAGGTGTAGTCCTCCATGAAGGAGGTCCCGCCCGGCCGGTCCCCGGCGACCACCTTGAGGATGCGCAGCAGGGCGGCGGTCTTCCAGTCGCCCTCCCCGCCGAAGCCGTAGCCGTCGGCCATCAGGTTCTGCACGGCCAGGCCGGGAAGTTGCCGCAGGCCGCCCAGGTCCTCGAAGTTGGTGGTGAAGGCGTCGAAACCGCCGTCGACGAGAAACTGGCGGAGCCCGAGTTCGATCCGGGCGCCGTAGCGCAGGGCGGCGTGCCGCTCGCCGCCGCGCCGCAGTTCCGGTACGACGTCGTAGCGCTCCTGGTAGTCGGCGACCAGCCGGGTGACGTCCGCGTCGGCGACCTCGTCGACCGCCGCGACGAGTGCGTTGACCCCGTAGGCGTTGACCGAGATCCCCAGCGTCGCCTGGGCGCCGACCTTGTCGCCGTCGGTGACGGCGACGTCCCGCATGTTGTCGCCGAAGCGGGCCATCCGCAGCGACCGCGCGGCGCGGGCGCCGGTCGCGGCGCGGGCCCAGTCGCTGACCCGTTCGTGTACCGCCGGATCGCCGGCGAAGCCCGCGACGGTCTTGCGGGCCACCCCCAACCGCGACTGGACGTACCCGAACTCGCGGTCGCCGTGTGCCGCCTGGTTGAGGTTCATGAAGTCCATGTCCAGCTCGGTCCAGGGCAGCGACCGGTTGGCCTGGGTGTGCAGGTGCAGCAGCGGCTTGCCGAGCGCGGAGAGGCCGGCGATCCACATCTTCGCCGGTGAGAACGTGTGCATCCAGGCGACGACGCCGACCACCCGGTCTTCGGCGGTGGCGTCCAGACACGTCCGGCGGATCGCGTCGGCGGTGGTCAGCACCGGCTTCCAGACGAGGCGAGGCTGCGCCCGCAGACCGTCGGCGAGCCGCTGGCACACCTCGCGGGACTGTGCGGCGACCTGTTCGAGCACCTCTTCGCCGTAGAGCGACTGGCTTCCCGTCAGGAACCAGATCTCCGCCGGCTCGTTCGCCATGCCCACCTGCGTCACTCCGTTCCACCCGACCGGCCGGATCCGCATCGAAAGCGGCGACGGTTCCGGTCAAGGTCGCTGGCGGCCAGCCACAGCCGCGGGTCAACCGGGCGCGGTGCTCCGCGCCGGAGCGCGCCGAGGCGCCGAGTGGTCGTCACGGTCACCGGCCCCCTCACTGCGCCGAAAACCTTTTCGGAGGATTCTGGTGGCCCGGTTACGGTCATGTCAACAGTGGATTTCGACGCCTGCCTGCGGATCATCGACCAGGATCGACAGCGCCCCGCCCGGCCGCCGGTACCCGCCGAAATGCTTTCGGGACGACCGGCCGACCCCGCAGAGCAGCTCCGCCGAGCCGTGCGCCGCGCTCCCGGCCGGTGCGTGACCCGGCTCCGGCCCAACCGGCCGACACCGCCGCGACGAGCCGCTGCCGGAGCCGTCCGCAGGCCACCCCCGGCGCGGTCCGGGGTTGAAAGCCTTTTCGGCACCGATCTGGGCACTCGCCTGGCGGCCGCCGAGGGTCCGCCGACGCCGGCTCCCCTCGTCGGTATCCTCTGGGCCGACGCCCGTTCCCCCCGGGCCTACCGGAAGTCCGCCGTGGCGCCACGCCGTTGCCTCCGGCGCAGAGCGCACGTCGAGGAGGGTGGTGGCCGGAGAACCGGATCCGCACGCGGCAGCGGTCAGCCGCTCGGACGCGCTGATCCAGTTGGGCCGCTGGGCGCAGGCCGAGGCGCTGCTCCGCCCGGTGCTCGCCACCCGCCCGGACCATCCGACCGCACTGGCCGACCTGGCGTGGATCCTGCGCAACACCGGCCGCCAGGACGAGGCGTACGAGGTCGCCCGCCGGCTGGTGGCGGTCGAGCCGGACTGGCCGACCGCGCTCACCGGGCTGAGCGACCTGCTCTGCCAGCGGAACGAACCGGCCGAGGCCGAACCGTACGCCCGCCGGGTGGTGCAACTCGACCCGGAGAACGCGGCGGGCTGGCTCGCCCTGGCCACCGTACTGGGCAAACTCGGTGCGGAACACGGCGAGGAGGCGCTGCACGCGGCGCGCGAAGCGGTACGGCACGCCCCGGAATGGCCACGGGCGCACTCCGTGCTGTCGATGACGGAGTTCAACCACGGCGACCTCGACCGGGCGGAACGGTCGATGGCCAGGGCGCTCGCCCTGGACCCCGACCACGTGGCCTACCACAACGCGCTCGGGATGATCCAACTGGAACGCGGCGGGCTGGACGAGGCGCTCGGCACCTTCCAACGGGCCGCCGCACTGTCACCGGACGCGACGTCGATCGCCAACATCTTCCGGTTGCTGGAGAGCCACGGCGTACCGGAGCCGTTCGTCGAGTTGTACACCCGGCTACGTACGGCCGTCGGCGACCCCGGCACCGTCGACCCCACCGACCCGCACACCATCGACCACCGGCTGCACTACGTCGACCGGCTCTGGGAGCGCGGCGCCCGCGACACCGCCTGGAGGCTGCTGGAGGCGGTACACCGCGACAACCCCGAGCAGGAGTCGGCGCTCACCGGCTACGCCTACTACGCGCTCCGGCTCGGCCGGGCCGCCGAGGCACTGAGCGCCGCCCGCACCGCCGTACGGGTCGCCCCGGACTCGGCCGAGGCGCGCCGACTGCTCGACGAGGCGACCCGTGCCGTCGAGGACCTGCCGACCGGCTAGCCGGATCGTCGCCCGGGTCGGATCCGACCGTCCTGGATGGACGCCGAGGCGGGTGGTAGGGGTAGCCCTCGGTCGAATGGAGGGGGCAGCTGCAATGCGCTCCCCCGGTCCCGTGCCACAGACTCGGTCCACCGACTTGCTCGGACGGCAGTCGCAGTCTCACGGGAGGAAGCATGTCGCACTCGGACAGCCCGGTCGTCAGCCGGCGCACGCTGCTCGGTGGCGCCGCCGTCGCCGTACTCGGCGGCGGGCTGACGGCCGCGGTGGGCGCACCGGCCGCCGGTGCGCCGCCCCGCCCCGGTGCTCCGGCATCCGGGCCGGTCGACGGGCGGGCGGTGCACGCCGTGGCGTCCCGGCTGGACCGCGACCTCGTCGAGCTGCGCCGCGACCTCCACCGGCACCCCGAGACGGCGGGCGAGGAGCGGCGCACCTCCGCCGTGGTGGCGCGGCGACTTCGCGCGGCCGGCCTGGAGGTCAGGACGGGGGTCGGCGGTCACGGGGTCGTCGCGGTCCTCACCGGCGCCCGGCCCGGCCGGACGGTCGCCTACCGGGCCGACATGGACGCGGTGCCGCCGGGCGACCAGTTCGGCGGCGGCACGCGACCGGCCCACCTGTGCGGGCACGACCTGCACACCGCCGTGGGGGTGGGGGTGGCACAGGTACTGGCACTGCTGCGCGACCGGCTCACCGGCTCGGTGGTGTTCGTCTTCCAGCCCGCCGAGGAGGCGCTCGCCGGTGCCGCCGCGATGCTCGACGACGACCTGTTCGGCCGGGCCCGGCCGGCGGAGATCCACGCCCTGCACTGCGGTCCCTTCCCGGTCGGCCAGTTCGTCGTCACGCCCGGGTCCGGGCTCCCCGGCCAGGACCGGGGCGTGGTGACCCTGACGGGTCCGGACGCGACCGCCCGGGCGCAGCAGCTCGCCGCCGCGATCAACGCCCTCGGCACCGTCTCCCCGCCCGCCACGCCCGCGGACCTCGAACGGCTGGTCACGGACATCCAGACCCCGGACGGGCCGTTGGCCGAGTTCGTCTTCATGCGGGCGGAGGCACCGGACGCCGCCGGCCCGCCGGAGGTCCGGATCTCCTACCGCTGCTGGCCGGAACAGCGGTACACCGGGATCCGCGAGGAGATCCGCCGACTCGCGAACTCGTCCGGCGGGGCGTCGGTGAGCTTCCGGGACACCCCGTTCCCGGCCATGCTCTGCCCGGAGCGGGAGGGCCTGGCCCTGCAGCGCCATCTGCGGCAGAACCTCGGCGCTGCCCGGGTGGCGAGGCTGCACGCCCCGGTGCCGTTCAACGGCGAGGACTTCGCCCTCTTCCTCGACCGGCTGCCCGGCACCTACACCTTCCTCGGCGTCCGCGCCCCGGGGGCCGGCATCGAGACCAGCGCTCCACACTTCGGCACCTTCGACCCGGACGAGCGGGCCATCGGGTACGGCGTCCGCGCGATGGCCGGCTGGCTGGCCCGGCGTACCCACGGTTAGCGCACCCCACCCCGTCCCGTCGGGTACGGGCCGGGTCGACGGCTCCGCGCCGCCCACCGGTCGACCCCGGCGGGCGGCGTCACCACGGCAGACCGGTCGCCAGGGCCGCGATGGCGAGGCCATGCGCCAGCACGGCCGGAGTGAGGCCGTGACGCAGGCGCAGGAAGGCGCAGACGAGCCCCTCCCACGCGGTGAACGCCAGGAGCGGCCAGCCGAGGTCGGTGACGGTGGAGGCGAGGAAGCTGTGGCAGGCCCCGAAGAAGAGCCCGGACAGCAACGCGGCGCGTACCGGGCTGGTCAGCTGGGCCAGCCGGGACTGCAACAGGCCCCGGAAGAGCACCTCCTCGAAGAGGTTGCCGGCGAGGCAGAAGAACAGGATCACCGGGATCGCGGAGAGCGCGACGGTGCCGCCCCGCTCCACCGGTGGCCAGCGGCTGGCGATGGCCAGAACCGGGCCCGCGGCCAGGGCGGCCCCGGCGATGCCCAGACCGACCCCGGCGAGGTCGGGGCGTTGTCGAGGGACGAGCGCGCGGAGCCGTCGGTCGCCGGCCAGCACCGTCGCGGTGAGGGCCAGGGTGGCGACGCCGAGCGCGGCCAGCAGTGCGGTGTCGGTGCTGAACCGCAGCCAGGGCGCCAGGCCGCCGACGGTGCCGAGCCGCCACAGCCCGAGGGGTGTCATGGCGTCGCGGATCAGGACGAAACCGAGGATGAGCAGGACGATCGACAGCAGTGGATCACGTTGCCGGCGGGTCAGCAGCAGGCAGCCGGTGACCAGCGTGAGGCCGGGTGCTATCCGCAGCAGATAGCCGAGGAGGTCGGTCAGCATGCCCGGGTACACCCCCGGGGCTCGCCGGTCGGTGCCGGAGCCGCACCCGCCGAAGGCGGCGGTACGGTCCACGGCGCACGGCGTAGCGGCAGAGCCGCCGAAGAATCACGCACAGAGTCCTCCCGGGACAGCCGCACCGGGTGGAGAGTCAGGCGAGCACCTCCACCCGGCACCAGGGTGCCGAAGTCGAAGGTCTCGCTCACCTCCGACAGGCGGAGGTCGGATGGCCGGACCCGCTCGGGCAGGTCAGCATGTCGACCATCGCGTTGGGAGCTACTCCCCTTGCGACCGCAACACTACCGGAGCGAGGTGCACGGCACGACCCGTCGATCCGCCGGCCGCCGACCGTCCACCGACCGACGGCTCAGGGCGCGGGGCGCTGTCCCGGGATGCCCTCGACCGCCGCGAGAAACCGGGACTGGTCGTCGTGGGTCGTCGGGTTGACGATCCGAATCCACGAGCCGTCGTCGAAGACGACGGTGGACGGGAACCGCAGCAGTCGGGTGGGGCCGCCCTCGGAGTCGATCCGGGCCACCCGGTCACGAGGCACGCTCCAGAGCAGTCTCGGCTGGCGCCGGTCCGGCCGGCCCTCGTCGGGCCGGCGACCCATCCGCAGCAGGTGCAGGTGCGAGTCGGTCACCGCCAGCGGCGTACCGGTGTAGCGGTCGAGGAAGAGCAGCAGGCTGCCGGCGAGAGTGGCGAGATCACCGCTGAAGACGTACCGACGCCGGTAGGCGATCTCGGCGAGCTGGTCGGCCAGCGGGCGGTACCGGCTCAACCGGAACAGGGTCCGGAACGCCTCCTGCTCCTCGGTCAGCGGCAGCGGCTCCCGGTGCGCCGGCCGGTGCCCCGGCGCGGATTCCGGCGCCGCCTGCTCCGGCGCCGCCTGCTCCGCCAGGCCGGCGGCAACCGCGGCGGCCTTGGCCGGGTGCAGCAGCACACCCGAGGCGAACCGCACCGGTGTCATCACCGCGTCCAGCCAGGCACCCGGGTTGACGATGTGCAGCAGGCCGAAGAGCGCCCGGGGATCGAGCGCCTCGGCGATCTCGTCGGCCATCAGCTCCGCGAGCTGGCTGCCGGCGCGGTGCGTCTGCGAGGTACGAAGGGAGGCGAGCCCGACGTAGCGGAGCCGCTCGCCGGGGAGCAGCGGGGCGACGAGGAGCCGTTCGGGCTCGTCGCTGGTACGGAGCTCCTCACGCAGCTCACGCACCCTGGCCCGGGCTGCCCGTACGCCGCCCAGCACCGCGTCGGTGAGCCGACCGAACCGTCCCGTCACACCACCGCCCCCTTTCGACCGACTCGACGGTTCACCGGCCGCCCGTCCGCGCCGGCCGCCGCGAGCACCGCCACCGGCCCGACCGCAACCGCTGCCGAGCAGGGCGCCGAAGCCGAGGCCCGGGCCGACGCCCGGCCCCTGCTCGCGCAGGCACGGACGAACCGGCCGTGCCGAAGACGCCTGCGACAGCGGCCGCCGGATCCGCTCGGCCGCCGGTCCGCACAGGCTAACGGTGGTGTGCTGGCACCCCGGGACGCGCCCCGCGCGGTGACGGCCAGCCGAGCCGTTCCGGCGCCTGGGCGTGCCGGGAATCGTGCCCGGCGAGTTGGCACGCATAGGTACCGGTCGAAATCGGCGCGGTCGACGCGGTTCCGGATCGGGCCGGTTTGACCTATGGTGATGATCATGACGCTCCGGCTGTTCACCCCGGCTGGACCGGCCGGACAGCCCCGGGGCCGGCGATGACCACCGCCAATGCCCGGCCGGGACGACCGTGTCCGCCGGCACGCGGATCCCGCCACCGAACCAGGCGATCCCTGGGCCTTCGAGAAGGGTGGACGACTCATGAACCAAGGGCTGAGCAGGCGCCGAGTTCTCGGTGAGGCGGTCGGACTGGCCGCCGGAGCCGCGGCCGTCGCGGCGGGGCTTCCGTCCGGTGCCGCGGCCGCCGCTCCGACGCAGGCCGGGCCCGATCTCGCCCGCTGGCGCAAGCAGGCGACCCGGGTGACGATCGTCCGCGACGACTGGGGCATTCCACACGTACGCGGTCACACCGACGCCGATGCGGTGTTCGGCATGATGTACGCGCAGGCCGAGGACGACTTCAACCGGATCGAGCGGAACTATCTGGTCAGTCTCGGCCGCCTCGCCGAGGCCGAGGGCGAGACCGCGATCTGGCAGGATCTGCGCCAGCGGCTCTTCGTCGACCCCGAGGCCCTGAAGCGGGAGTACGCGAAGACACCCGGCTGGTTGCGCGAGCTGATGCGGGCCTGGGCGGACGGGCTCAACTACTACCTCGCCACCCATCCGGAGGTACGCCCGCGCGTGCTGGACCGGTTCGAGCCGTGGATGCCGCTGAGCTTCTCCGAGGGCAGCATCGGCGGTGACATCGAGCGGGTGCCCCTGAGCCAGCTCGAAGCCTTCTACGGCGGCAGGACGCTGCCGATGACGGACGAGGAACGCGGACTGCTGTTCCGGGAGCCGAGCGGCTCGAACGGCATCGCGATCGCGCCGAGCCACACCAGGGACGGCAACGCACTGCTGCTGATCAACCCGCACACCAGCTTCTTCTTCCGCTCGGAGCAGCACGTGACGAGCGGCGAGGGACTGAACGCGTACGGCGCGGCCACCTGGGGCCAGTTCTTCATCTACCAGGGCTTCAACGCGAAGACCGGCTGGATGCACACCTCCAGCGGCGTCGACAACGTCGACGAGTTCGCCGAGACGATCGTGACCAGGGCGGACGGTCAGCGCTACTACCGCTACGGGGACGCGCTGCGGCGGGTGGCGACGAAGACGATCACGCTCTCCTACCGTACGGCGGACGGTGGGCGGGCAGAGCGCACCTTCACCACCTTCGCCACCCACCACGGCCCGGTCGTACGCGAGGCCGACGGCAAGTGGATCGCGTTCGCGCTGATGAACCGGCCGGTCGAGGCGCTCCAGCAGAGTTTCCTGCGCACCAAGACGCGTGACTACTCGGACTTCATCCGGGTGGCGGGGCTCAAGGCCAACAGCTCGAACAACACGCTCTTCGCGGACTCGAAGGGCGAGATCGCCTTCCTGGTGCCGCAGTTCATGCCGATCCGCGACGATCGCTTCGACTACCGCAGGCCCGTCGACGGCAGCGACCCGGCGACCGACTGGCGGGGGCTGCACAGTCTCCGGAGCCTTCCGCAGGCGGTGAACCCGAGGAACGGCTGGGCGTTCAACACCAACAACTGGCCCTGGACCGCGGCCGGCCCGGACAGCCCGGACGCCGCCGACTATCCGCGCTACTTCGATCAGGCCGGGGAGAACCCGCGTGGGCCGCAGGCGATCCGGGTATTGACCGCACGCCGCAAGTTCACCCCGCAGACCCTGATCCAGGCCGCCTTCGACCGCTACCTCACCGCCTTCGCCCGGCTGGTACCGGGGCTGGTGGCGGCGTGGGACCGGCTGCCCGAGGGCGACCCGCGAAAGGCGGGCCTCGCCGGCCAGGTCGACCTGCTGCGCGGGTGGGACTACCGCTGGGGCGCCGAATCGACCGCGACGTCCCTGGCGGTGTTCTGGGGCGAGGCGCTCTGGGCACCGCTGGCGCAGGCGGCCCGGGACGCGGGAATGTCCATGTGGGACTATCTGGCCGAGCGGGCCACCGACGCGCAACGACTTGAGGCGCTCGACGCGGCGACCCAGCGGTTGACCCAGGACTTCGGCAGTTGGCAGGTGCCCTGGGGCGAGATCAACCGCTTCCAGCGCAACGACGGTGCGATCACCCAGACCTTCGACGATGCCAAGCCGAGCATCCCGGTACCCTTCACCTCCGCGCAGTGGGGTTCGCTCGCCTCGTTCGGCGCACGGCGCTGGCCCGGCACGAAGCGCTACTACGGCACCAGCGGCAACAGCTTCGTGGCGGTGGTGGAGTTCGGGCCGAGGCTGCGGGCCTGGGCGGTGACGGCCGGCGGCGCCAGCGGGCATCCCGACTCGCCGCACTTCAACGACCAGGCCGAGCGCTACGCGAGCGGCAACCTCCGGCCCGTCTACTTCTATCCGGAGGACCTTGAGGGCCATGTCGAGCGGCGCTACCGGCCGGGCACCTGACGGACCGGGCCCGGCGTGCTCCGTCACGCCGGGCCCTGCCGGGCAGCGCTGACCCCCACCACACCCGGCAGCACGACACCAGGGGACCACACCGGACGGCGGCGACCACCTCTCCGCGCCCGCGTTCCGGGCCGCAGCCGCGCCTGCCGCGTTCCGGGCCACAGCCGCGCCCGCTCCGGCGGCGCTACGGGTCGAAGAACTCAGAGTTCCCGAACCTGATCATCCACCCGCATTCCGGGCACGATCTTGCCTTCTCTATAGACACTTCCCTATCCTCGCTGGAGAAAGCGCTTTCCCTTCCGCTCTGACGCTGGCTGCCAATCGACCAGCGCCAGCGATCTCGCGGACCTCGGTGCGGGCCGGGCCACGGCGGAGCCGCGACCCGATCCACGCGCGGAAGGGCGGGTCCAGCCCTGTGCACCAGCGGTGCGAGCGCACCGGCGCCGGGGGCCGGATCGGCAGCCTCGGCGACCCGCCGACATGAGCGCGGCAGGTACCGGCACACCAGCACTCCGGAGACGAAGGTGAGGCGAAGATGAGACGACGACCAACCGCATTGCGGCTTCAGGCGGCGCTGGCAACGGCGGCCGTCGCGGTCGCGGTCGGTGTCGCGCTACCGATGCCCCAGGCGTCGGCCGCGGTCGGCAGCGCCACCGGCTATGCGACGCAGAACGGTGGAACCACCGGCGGTGCGGGCGGACAGACGGTCCGGGCCAGCACCGGGACCGCTATCCACACGGCCCTCTGCAACCGGGCCAGTAGCAGTACCCCGATCACCATCGAGGTCTCCGGGACCATCAACCACGGCAACACCAGCAAGGTCTCCGGCGACAGCTGCAACACCGCCGCCGACAAGATCGAGCTCAAGGAGATCAGCAACGTCACGATCATCGGGGTCGGCGGAGCCGTCTTCGACCAGCTCGGCATCCACATCCGCGACTCCAGCAACATCATCATCCAGAACGTGACCATCCGGAACGTCAAGAAGTCGGGATCGCCGACCTCCAACGGCGGCGACGCGATCGGGATGGAGAGCACCGTCCGCAACGTCTGGGTCGATCACGTCACCCTGGAGGCCTCGGGCGGGGAGTCGGAGGGCTTCGACGGCCTCTTCGACATGAAGGACAACACCCAGTACGTCACCCTCTCGTACAGCATCCTGCGCAACTCCGGCCGTGGTGGCCTGGTCGGATCCAGCGAGAGCGACCGCTCGAACGGCTTCATCACGTACCACCACAACCTGTACGAGAACATCGACTCCCGTACGCCGCTGCTCCGTGGCGGCATCGCACACATCTACAACAACCACTACGTGAGCCTGCACGAGTCCGGCATCAACTCCCGGGCCGGAGCCCGGGCCAAGGTGGAGAACAACTACTTCAGGAACTCGAAGGACGTGCTGGGCACCTTCTACACCAGCGAGGCCGGCTACTGGCAGGTCAGCGGCAACGTCTTCGACAACGTGACCTGGTCCAGCCCGGGCAGCGACACCAACCCGGCCGGCCCCAACCCGCAGTCCAACACCACCGTCAGCATCCCGTACTCCTACCGCCTCGACGGGGCCGGCTGCGTGCCGGACGTCGTCCGGCAGACGGCGGGCGCGAACACGGGCCTGCGGGTCTCGGACGGCAGCTGCTCGCCGCAGGGACCGACGCCGACCCCGACCCGCCCCACGCCGACGCCGACGCGGCCCACACCCACGCCGACGACCCCCACGCCGACCCCGACCCAGCCGCCCAGCGGGACCAACCTCAGCATCGGGGCCGGCTCGGACGGCTCCAGCAAGGCCGACGGCACGGGCTACGGCAACGTGCGGGACGGTGACATGAACACCTACTGGTCGCCGGCCGGCTCGACCGGGTCCATCTCGATCAAGTGGGGTTCCGCCACCACCGTCTCCAGGATCAACATCCGCGAGGCGTCGGGCGCCGTCGGCAACATCGGGTCCTGGCGGGTGGTCAACCACGACACCGGTGCGGTCCTGACCTCCGGCAGCGGAGCGGGCGTCATCACCTTCCCCGCGACCTCACTACGCAAGATCACTTTTGACATCACCAGTTCGACCAGCACGCCGAGAGTCGCCGAATTCGAGACCTACGCCGGGTAGCGGCGCGGTCCCGCCACCCTCGGGGTCCGGCTTCCCGGACCCCGAGGGTGGCCGGTGACGTCAGCCGGCGACCGGCATACGGGCCAACGCGTGCCGGACCAGTCCGATCAGCGCCCGCTTGCTGGACTCCCGCTCCCGGGCATCGCACCAGAGGAGCGGCACCGAATCGTCGAGCTTCAGCGCCGACCGGATCTCCGCCTCGGTGTACAGGCACTCGCCGAAGAACCGGTTCACGGCGGCGACGAAGGGAATTCCGCGCCTCTCGAAATAGTCGACGGCGGGAAAACTCGTGTCCAGCCGGCGGGTGTCGATCAGCACGACCGCGCCGACCGCGCCCTGTGCGAGTTCGTCCCAGATGAACCAGAACCGGTCCTGGCCGGGCGTACCGAAGAGATAGAGCACCACGTCCGGGCCGATGGTGATCCGCCCGAAGTCGAGTGCGACGGTGGTCCGGGTCTTGCCCTCGACCCCCATGAGGTCGTCGACGCCGACGCCGGCCTCGGTCAGCACCTCCTCGGTGGTCAGCGGCGGAATCTCGCTGACCGAGCCGACCAGGGTGGTCTTGCCCGTACCGAAGCCGCCCGCCACGACGACCTTGACCGACCTGCGATCCACGTTCGATTTCCTTCTTGCCTAGAGTCTTTCCAGCCCGGCGAGGACCGTTTCCAGAAGCCGCCGATCGGCGATCTTCTGCTGTGCCGGTGCGCCGACGCGGAGGTATCCCTGCTCGATCAGCACGTCCACCATGACCTTGGTGATGGTGAGCGGGCGGTGCAGGTAGGCGCCGATCTCGGCGATCGACACCCAGCGGGTGCAGCGGTCGACGATCTCGCGGTACTCCAGCTCCAGCCGACCCGGGTCGACCGGCAGGGCGATGACCTGGGTGGCCAGGTCGAGGTTGCTGTTGCGCGGACTCGTCCGCCCCTTGACGAGGATGTACAACGGCACCAACCCGGCCTGCGCCGCGTCGTCGCCGTCCCACACGTCATACGCCATAACCCCTGCCCTGCTGGCCGTTGGCGACCGTCGCGGTCCGGCGTACCTCGGCGCCGAGGTGCTCACCGATCCGGATCACCAGCCGGCTCATCTCGTACGCGACCGTTCCCATGTCGACGGTCTGCTCACAGAGTACGGCCAGCCGGGCGTTGCGGCCCGCGGCGGCGACGAACAGGGTGTGACCGTCGTACTCGACGATGACCTGCTGCACCTGCCCGCTGTCGAACCGTCGGCCCGTGCCGGCGGCGACGCTGTGCAGGGAGGAGGCGCCGGCGGCCAGGAGCTCCGCCGCGTCCTGGGCCAGCCCGGTGGACTTCTGGACGATCAGCCCGTCGGTCGACAGGACGACGGCGTGGACGACGTCGGGAACCTCCACCAACTGGTCCAGCATCCAGGTGAGGTCGTTACCCGAGGTCGAGTTGGTCTGCACCAGTCCATTGTAGAAGTCCCGGGTACGGGGGACGGCGCCACCGGCTCAGGGGGTGACGGCGGCGCCGAGTCGGGCCGCGACGGCCGCGACCGCCGCTCGCAGTTCCGGCCCACCCTCGACCCGGAAGGCGAACGGTACGCTCGGCAGCCACTCCTCGGCGTACATCGCGGGGTTGCTGGTGCTGCCGACCAGCACGCAGCCGGCACCGGCGGGTTCGAGCCGTCCCATCGGGGGCCTGATCCACGGGGCCACCTCGGCCGCCGGGGCGTCGAAGGCGACCCGGGTGCGGAACTCCCACCCGGTTCCCAGGTTCTCCTCCAGCGCCGCGACCGGGTCGAGGCCGTCGGGCGGCTCGAACGGGTACCCGGTCTGTCGGACCGCGCTGACCCGGTCGAGCCGGTAGGTGCGGACGGCGTCCGCGCGGTGCGAGTGGCAGAGCAGATACCAGCGGCCGTACCGGACCACGACCGCCCAGGGGTCCACCTCGGCGTCCCACTCGTTGCCGGACTCCGTCCGGTAGGTGACCAGCACCCGGCGTCGGGCCGCGACGGCGGTGACCAGCGCACTGGTGGTGGCGGGATCGGGGCGGGACGAATGCCGGTCCGGCGCGGCCGAGGCGTGCCGGCGCAGCGCCGCCGCCTGCCGGCCGACGCTCTCGGGGAGTACCTGGATGACCTTGCCCAGGGCGGAGCCGACCAGGTCGTCGGCGTCGGCCTCGGCGGCTGCCGGCTGACCGTCGAGCACCGCCATGACCAGACCGAGCGCCTCCGCCTCGGTGAAGACGACCGGAGGCAGCCTCGTCCCGCGGCGCAGCCGGTACCCGCCGTACGGGCCCCGGATCGACTCGACGGGGATGCCGGCCTCACGGAGGATTCCGACGTACCGCCGCGCGGCCCGCTCGGTGACGCCCAGCCGACCGGCGAGTTCACCGGCCGTCGTGCCGGGACGGGCCTGGAGGATCTCCAGGGTACGGAGGGCGCGTGCGGTGGGGCTCGTTTCGGTCGGCACCCGAGCAGCCTAGACGCCAGCCGAGACGTACCGGAAGTAGATCGTCCGGATCAGGGCCTAGCGTCGTGCCCCGGGGCGCACCGGTTCCAGGGCCGGACGCGACCTGACCGCGCAGAGAGGAAGACTGATCATGGACGTACTGCTCATCGCCGGCCTCTGGCTCGACGGATCCGCCTGGGACGACGTCGTGCCCGCACTCCGGGCATTCGGCCACCGACCCGTACCGATCACCCTTCCCGGACAGGGTGACGGATCCACCTCCGCCACCCTCGACGACCAGGTGGCGACGGTGCTCGCCGCCGTGGACGCGGCGCCGGGGAAGCCGATGGTGGTCGGGCACTCCGCCGCCTGCACGCTGGCCTGGTTGGCCGCCGACGCCCGCCCGGAGAAGGTGGCCAAGGTCGTCCTCGTCGGCGGCTTTCCCGTCGCGGACGGCGGTTCCTACGCCGAGTTCTTCGAGCTGAGGGAGGGCCTGATGCCCTTCCCCGGCTGGGAGCCCTTCGATGGCCCGGACTCCGCCGACCTCGACGAGGAGGCCCGGCGGTCCTTCGCGGCCGGCGCGATCCCGGTCCCGGAGGGGGTGGCCCGGGGGGTGGTACGGCTGGTGGACGAGCGACGGTTCGACGTCCCGGTGGTCCTCGTCTGCCCGGAGTTCACGCCGGATCAGGCGCAGCAGTGGATCGCCGCCGGGGAGGGACCCGAACTCGCCCGGGTCACGCGTCTCGACCTGGTCGACATCGATTCGGGTCACTGGCCGATGATCAGCAAGCCGGCCGAGTTCGCCCGGCTGCTCGCCTCGGTCGCCGACGGCTCCTGACCGACGGTGGGCCCGCCTCGCCGGTCGGGGCGGGCTCGCCACCCGTCACCCGCCCCAGCACCGCCGGACGTTCACCGTCCACACTCTTTTGTCACCACGGACAAAAGTGGAGACGATCCTGCCGAAAGATCTGGACATCTCGACGGCAAGAACTTAGTGTCGGACAACATCAACATATTTAAACGAGCTAACCGGCGGCGCGGTCAGCTCGTCGTCTGAGAGTCACGGCTCGACCGGGGGCGCCAACTCTCCAGGTCACCGTGCCCGCAGACCCGGCGCGGCCGTCGCGCCATGCCCGGAACGGCGTCGCTCCGCGTCGGCTCGGCAACACGGCCCGCGTCACCTGGCCCACCGGTCCGACCTCGCCCTAGTCCACCCTCCCCCACCGAGACACTCCGTCCACACCAGCCGTGACAGGCCGGCAGCCGCAGCGCCGGACCCACCGTCGCGGATCCAGCGGTGTGCGGTCTGCCGCCATGTCGTCCGTCGATCCACGCGAAGCCCCGACGGGTCGTCGACGTTGCCCCAAGACTCGCGAAAGGTGTGTTCGACATGCCAGCCTTCCCTGTGCGATGCGGCCCGCCGAGGCGTTCGCGGCCGCTCCCCCGGCTCGGCACCGGCCGCTCCGGACGACCGATGAGGATGCTCGCGGCGATAGTCGTCCTGATCACCGGCTCGGCGCTCCTCGCCGTCCCGGCCAGCGCCCGCCCGGTGGACACCGAGCGGAGCAGAGCCAGCGATCCCACCTCGGCCGGCGAGCTACAGGCCCAGGTGCTCACCTGGACGGGCGGCAACAGCACCGAGGCGTACGTCTCCGCACCCACCACCGCCGTCGCCGGACCGGCCACCCTGGTCTTCGAGAACAGCGTCGCGACCGGCAACACCAGCGGGATGCAGCACACCCTCACCTTCGACACCGGGAATCCCGAGTACAACCGCGATGTCGACGTGAACATCCTGGCCGACCCGTTCGACGCCAACCAGGGCCGGTGGACCGTCGACGTGGTGCTCACGGAGGGCACCTACCGCTACTTCTGCGCGATCCCCGGGCACGGCGCGATGACCGGGCTGCTCGTCGTCACCGGCGGCGGCGCGGACACGACCCCGCCGACGGTGACCGCCGAGGTCACCGGGGAACGGGACGAGAACGGCGGGTACGTCGGCGCCGCCACGGTCACCCTCTCCGCCACCGACACCGGATCCGGCGTCGGGCGGGTGGAGTACTCGTTGGACGGTGGCGCGTACGGCACCTACTCCAGCCCGGTCACGGTGAACGCCCCCGGGCAGCACACGGTGACCTACCGGGCCACCGACGTCGCCGGCAACACCTCCGCCGTACAGTCGACCACCTTCCAGGTCGTCGAACCGGCCGACCCCGACACCACCGCACCCACCGTCACCGCCGCCGTCACCGGCGAACAAGACGACGAGGGCGCCTACATCGGCACGGCCACCGTCACCCTCACCGCCACCGACACCGAATCCGGCGTCGAACGCACCGAATACTCCCTCGACGGCGGCAGCTACACCGCCTACACCGCCCCGGTCACGGTGAACACTCCCGGGCAGCACACGGTGACCTACCGGGCCACCGACGTCGCCGGCAACACCTCCGCCGTACAGTCGACCACCTTCCAGGTCGTCGAACCGGCCGACCCCGACACCACCGCACCCACCGTCACCGCCGCCGTCACCGGCGAACAAGACGACGAGGGCGCCTACATCGGCATGGCCACCGTCACCCTCACCGCCACCGACACCGAATCCGGCGTCGAACGCACCGAGTACTCCCTCGACGGCGGCAGCTACGCCGCCTACACCGCCCCGGTGATGGTGCACCAGCCGGGCCGACACACCGTCAGCTACCGGGCCACCGACAGGGCGGGCAACACCTCCGCAGCCCAGTCCGTCACCTTCGAGGTGGCCGACACGTCCACTCCGGACACCACGCCGCCGACCGTCACCGGCGGGGTCACCGGGGACCGCGACGACGAGGGCGGCTACCTCGGTGCCGCCACGGTGACCGTCACGGCCACCGACACCGAGTCGGGCGTGGACCGGATCGAGTACGCGGTCGACGGGCAGCCGTACGCGGCGTACACCGCCCCGGTCACCGTCAACACGCCCGGCGAGCACACCGTCTCGTACCGGGCCACCGACAGGGCGGGCAACACCTCGGCGGCGCAGTCCGTCACGTTCACGGTGGTCGAGCTGCCGGACGACTCCACCCCGCCGACCGCGACCGCCACCGTCGCCGGCAACCGGGACGGCACCGGGGCGTACGTCGGCGCGGCCACCGTGACCGTCTCGGCCACCGACGCCGGATCGGGGGTGGACCGGATCGAGTACTCGCTCGACGGGCAGCCGTACGCCGAGTACACCGCCCCGGTCACCGTCAACCAGCCCGGCCAGCACACCGTCTCGTACCGGGCCACCGACGTGGCCGGCAACACCTCCACGCCCGGATCGGTCTCGTTCACCGTGGTCGCCCCGCCCGACCCCGACAACACCGCCCCCACGGTGACCGCCGCGATCACCGGTCAGCAGGACGGCAGCTGGGCGTACGTCGGCAGCGCCACCATCGTGCTCACCGCCGCCGACACCGGGTCCGGGGTCCACCGGGTCGAGTACGCCCTCGACGGCCGGGGCTACGTCGTCTACTCCGGCCCGCTCACCGTGAACACCCCGGGCGCGCACACGGTCAGCTACCGGGCCACCGACCGGGCCGGCAACGTCTCGGGGACCGCGTCGGCCACCTTCACGGTGGTGCCGAGCGCACCGCCGGCACCGAGCTGCCGGGTGACCGACACCCGGCCGACGGTCTGGCTCGGCACCTCGAACAGCGGTGTGCCGAACCGGGTGGTCGAGGGGCGCTGCTCGATCAACGACCTGATCTTCGACGAGCGGGCCTGGCCCAGCCACGCCGAGTTCGTCGAGCACGTCAGGGCGGTCGCCGAGCACCTGCACCACCGGGGCAGGATCCTGCTGAGGGAGCAGAACGCGCTGGTACGCACGGCCCGCGACTCCGAGGTCGGCCGGTCCGAGGCGAAGCAGGGCTACCAGCCGCTGCTGGACCGCACCGCCGCCTCGTTCAAGCTCTGGGAGCAGGTCGGCGCCGGCGGCTTCACGCGCAACGCCGACGGGTCGATCACCAGTAGGGCGGTCGACGGTCTCGGCATGCTCTGGTTCCCGGTCCGCAGCTACGGCGACTTCTCGCTCAAGCTCCAGTGGCGCGACGACGCCCCCGGTGACGGCCGGGCCAACAGCGCGGTCTTCGTCCGCTTCCCGCAGGTGCACCAGCACCCGCAGGAGTCCCGCCCCGAGTGGGTGGCCATCAAGTACGGCCACGAGTTGCAGATCTTCGACCGGACCGACGGCGACCAGTACAAGAGCGGCTCGGTGTACGGCTTCGACCGGGTCGACCTCGACGGCGCCCGGGTCACCCCGAAGGGCACCTGGAACGACTACGAGATCCGCGTCGTCGGCCAGCACTACTCGGTGTTCCGGAACGGCGAGTTGATCAACGAGTACCTGAACGTCCCCGACGCCGTCTTCAGCCCGCCCCGGGCGGACGATCCCGGCGGCGCCGGCCGGCAGAACGCGACCGGCTACATCGGCCTACAGAACCACGGGGCCGGCGACATCGTCACCTTCCGCAACGTCAGGATCGCCCCGCTGACCCCGTGACGTCGCACGCCGTCCTCTCCCCCGCCTAGCCGAGCGATTGGATCGAAACGTTGGACAAGGAAACGAAGGACATCGGCGAGGTCGTACTCTCGGCGCCCGCCGCCGGGCCGGCGTCGCAGCCGGCGTCGCCGGTCCGGCTGCTCGGCACGAGCGGCGGCCGGGCCCTGATGGTGGCGGCCATCATGCTGGTGACGCTCGTCGGCGCGGGCGGGCTGGCCGTGGCCGGCGGCGCCACCACGGCCGCCCCGCCGGCCGAGCGGGCGGTCGAGGCCGCCGCGGCCTCGGCGGAACGGCCGGCCGGCTGTGTCACCCCGGACCGCCGGCTACAGATGTACGCGGTCGAGCTGCCCAAGGACCCGGTGACCAACCAGGTCCGGCTCGGCTACGGCCTCACCCCGCAGACGGCCTCCTACCCGGGGCCGACGATGGAGATGATCGAGGGGGAATGCCTGGCGATCACCCTGCACAACCAGGTGCCGGCCGCCACCCTGGAGCAGTTGCGCACCGACCCGGCGCACCCGGTCGGCGTCTCGCTGCACGTGCACGGGGTCAAGTACACCCAGATGTCCGACGGCACGGTGCACAGCAACTCCTTCGTGCCGCCGGGCGGGTCGCGGACCTACATCTGGTACGCCAAGCCGCGCACCGCGACCTCGCAGGGCACCGCCGGCTACTGGTGGTACCACGACCACGTGGTCGGCGGGCCGCACGGCACCCAGGGCCTCCGCTCCGGGCTCTTCGGCGGCCTGGTGGTACGCCGGCAGGGCGACCCGAGGCCGGACCGGACCTACGTGACGGCCTTCGGCGACCGGCAGACCATCAACCTGCGGCGCAGCGCGGAGGCCGACACCTGCGACCCGGTGAACCCGCAGCCGGGCCCGACCTGCCTGGTCGCCAAGCTCGGCGAACGGGTCGAGTTCATCGTGATCGGCATCGGCGACGACATGCACACCTTCCACGTGCACGGACACTCCTGGGCGGACACCCGGACCGGCCTGGTCCCCGGCGGCAACAAGGCGCTCATCGACTCGATCCCGGTGATCGACAACAAGACCCTCGGCCCCGGTGACACCTTCGGCGTGCAGATCGTCGCGGGCGACTCCGTGGGACCGGGGCACTGGATGCTGCACTGCCACATGCAGTTCCACTCCGACCTGGGCATGTCGACGACGCTGCACGTGCTCGACGAGAACGGACAGATGCCGCCGCACGCCGGTGGCCACCGGCCGGCCGCGCCGGCACAGGGCGCCGCCGCACCGGCCGGCGCGCACGGGAACCACCGATGAGTAGAACTCTTCGTACCCCCTCTGGAGGAGGAGAAATGGCTCACCACCGCCATTTCCGGCTGTCCCGATCGGTCGGGCGACACCGCCCCGGCCCCGTCGACCCGCCGCCCGCCGCGCTCGACCCGGTTTTCCGGGCCCGGTGGCGTGGCGCCGGACCGCTGCGCCGGGCGGTCGCCCTGGCCTCGGCCGCCGTGCTCACGCTCGGCCTGCTGGGGGCGCCGGCCACCGCCGCCCCGGACGGGAGCGTCGGCGGGGTCGCGCCGGCCTGGAGCGGCCAGGCGGTGAACGTACTGGTCTTCCACGGGCCGGCGGCGTCCCAGGACGACCCGGTCGCCCGGGCCGTCAGCACGATCCGCAAGCTCGGCACCGAGAACGGCTTCACCGTGCACGCCTCCGCCGACCCGGCGGTCTTCACCGCGGACAACCTGGACCGCTACCGCAGCGTCGTCTTCCTGTCGGCGAACGGGGTGACGCTGAACGACGCCCAGGAGGCGGCGTTCCAGGCGTACGTCAAGGGTGGTGGCGGCTTCGTCGGCATCCACGACGCCGCCCGCGCGCAGCCCGGCTCGGAGTGGTTCACCGGTCTGATCGGTACCCGCCCGGCGGCGAGCCTGCCCAACGCGGAGAAGATCGAGAGCGTCACGGCCAGCGGCAACAACCCGCCGAACGAGATCGTCGAGAACCTGATCGACGGATCGACCGGTACGAAGTGGCTGACGCGTACCCCGACCGGCTGGGTCGTCGCCAAGCTCGGCGCGCCGAAGGCGATCGCGCACTACGCACTCACCTCGGCGAACGACTTCACCGGCCGGGACCCGAGGGACTGGACCCTACAGGGGTCGGCCGACGGCGAGACCTGGACGGACCTGGACCGCCGGACCGGGGAGACCTTCTCGGGGCGGTTCCAGACCAAGCAGTACACGTTCACCAACACCCAGCCGTACCAGTACTACCGGCTGAACATCACCGCGAACAGCGGTGAGCCGCTGATCCAGCTCGCCGAGCTGTGGCTGATCGGCCCGGACGCCGGACCGGCGCCGGAGTCCCGGGTGCAGGAGGCCGTGGTCGAGGTGGTCGACCGGCAGCACCCGGCGAACAAGGGCCTGCCGCTCAACTGGACCCGCGCCGACCAGTGGATGAACTGGGACCCCAGCCCGGTGGGTCGGGTGCACACCGTCGCCCAGGTCCGGGAGCGCAGCTACCAGCCGGGGCTGGGCGGCAACGGCGCCTTCCACCCGATCTCCTGGTGCCGGGACTACGACGGCGGCCGGTCGTTCTACACCGGGATGGGGCGCACCGAGGCGAGCTACACCACCGACACGAAATTCCGCAGCCACCTGCTCGGCGCGTTGCAGTGGACGACCGGTCTGGTCCGGGGCGACTGCCAGGCGACCATCGGGGCGAACTACAGGATCGAGCGGCTGACCGCCGCCAACCAGTCCGGCCAGCTCGACCAGATCGGTGAGCCGCACGGCCTGACCATCGCCCCCGACGGCAAGGTCTTCTACATCGGCAAGGCCGCCTGCCCGAGCGGGCCGATCGCCGACTGGGCCAACCCGGACGTCGGGCTGGGCTGCGGCACCATCCACCAGTGGGACCCGAAGAGCAAGCAGGTCAAGCTGCTGACCACGCTGGAGGTGATGGGCAACCGGGGCAGCGGCAGCGAGCTGGTGAAGAACGAGGAGGGCCTGGTCGGCATCACCCTCGACCCGAAGTTCGCCGAGAACGGCTGGTTCTACGTCTACTGGATGCCGCACGAGTCGATCGACCGGGAGCGCCGGGTCGGCCAGCGTACGGTCTCCCGGTTCACCTACGACCACGCAGAGCAGTCGGTCGACCAGGGCACCCGCAAGGACCTGCTGCACTGGGACACCCAGATCCACAGCTGCTGCCACGCCGGTGGCGGGATGACCTTCGACGAGTCCGGCAACCTCTACATCGGCAGCGGCGACAGCAACTCCTCCGGCGGGTCGAACGGCTACTCCGGAAACAACTGGACCCAGGAGTACGCCGGGATCTCGTTCCAGGACGCCCGGCGTACCTCCGGGAACACCAACGACCTGAACGGCAAGATCCTGCGCATCCACCCGGAGCCGGACGGCACCTACACGATCCCGGACGGCAACCTCTTCACCGGCCAGGAGCAGGGCGGCGGCAAGACCCGACCGGAGATCTACGTGATGGGTGTCCGCAACATCGCCCGGATCGCCTGGGACCCGGTCAACGACTGGCTCACCGCCGCGTGGGTCGGCCCGGACGCCGGTGCCCCGAGCCCGGAACTCGGCCCGGCGAAGTACGAGACCGCCACCATCATCACCTCGGCGGGCAACCACGGCTGGCCGTACTGCATGGGCAACCGGCAGCCGTACCGGGACCGCAGCAACACCGACGCCACCGTGCTGACCGGCTGGTACGACTGCGACAACCCGAAGAACGAGTCGCCGCGCAACACCGGTCTGGTCAACCTCCCGCCGGTACGGGACAACATGATCTGGTACTCGCCGCAGGGTGGTGGCCCGGTCTTCCCGAAGCGCACCGACGGCAGCGGGCTGCCGACGTACAAGGCCGAGGACGCCACCTACACCCAGCCGTACCTGAGCGGCGGCGGTCAGGCCATCATGGACGGCCCGACCTACCAGCGCGAAAAGGTCGACGTGAACAGCGGCGTCGCCTGGCCGGAGTACTGGGACGACAAGTGGTTCATCGGTGACCAGTCCAACGCCAACAACCGGATCGCCGTCACCGTCGACCCGGAGACGGTCGCGCACGCCGGGGCGCCGGCCTTCGCCGAGGACCTGCGCAGCATCATCCAGGGTGGCACCGGCCCGAACCAGCTCGACTCCTGGATGGACGCGAAGTTCGGGCCCGACGGCGCGCTCTACATGCTCGACTACGGCCGGGGCTTCTTCAGCCTGCACCCGAACCAGAAGCTGGTCCGGATCACCTACCAGGGTGGCCAGGCCACCCCGAACCCGAGCCTGGCCACGGCCCGGTCGGTGACGCCGAGCCAGCCCCGGACCATCGGGTTCTCCGCCGCGCGGGCCGGCGGGGTGGCCTGGGAGTGGGACTTCGGCGACGGCAGCAAGCCGTCGCACCAGGCCCACCCGACGCACACCTACAAGCGGTACGGGACCTTCACCGCGACGCTGAAGGTGACCTACGCCGACGGTGAGGTGGTCACCGGGAAGATCGACGTGAACGCCGGCTGCGCCGCCGCCGACGCCCGGCCGACGGTCTGGATGCTGGACACCGACACCGGGGTGGAGAACCGGAAGGTCGGCGGCGGCTGCACGATCAACGACCTGATCGACGACGAGACCACCTGGCCGAACCGGGCCTCGTTCGTCACCCACCTCGACGCCGTGCTCGCCGAACTGACCGCCGCGCACGTCATCGACAACCGCGAGTCCAGGGCGCTGCGCCGGGCCGGTACCCAGTCCCCGATCGGTGCCACCGACGGCTACCAGCCGATCTTCGACGGTTCGGCGAAGTCGCTGGCCGGCTGGCGCCAGGCACCCGGCGGGTCGTTCTCGCTGCGCCCCGACGGGTCGATCCGCAGCTCCGGTGGCCTCGGCATGCTCTGGTACGCCGACCAGCAGCTCGCGGACTATTCGATCAGGGTGCAGTTCCGCGACATCTCCCCGGAGAACGTCCGGGCCAACAGCGGCATCTTCGTCCGGTTCCCGGATCCGAGGACTCCGCTGGAGCAGCGGCCGGCGGGCAGTTGTGGCACCGTCGGGTCGGCCCGTACCTCCCAGGCATGGGTCGCCATCTACTGCGGCCACGAGATCCAGATCTACGACGGCGAGACCGGCGAGCCGCAGAAGACCGGCTCGGTCTACAACTTCGCGCCGAACACCCTGGACCGGGCCGGTGCGACCCCGAAGAACCAGTGGAACGACTACGAGGTCCGGGTGACCGGCCAGCACTACACGATCGTCCGCAACGGTGTGGTGATCAGTGAGTTCGAGAACGCCCCCGGCAAGCAGTCGTCCCGCCAGGGCGACCCGCCGACCGACCTGCGGCAGTTCCTCAGCGGCTTCGTCGGATTGCAGAACCACGGCAACAACGACGTGATCGAGTTCCGCAACATCCGGGTGCGGCAGCTCTGAGCGAACGGTGCCGGATACGGGTCGAGCGGCCCGTATCCGGCACCGCTGTCTTTCCAGCCGAGCAGGTGCGAGCTGCCGGCGGCCCGGCGTCGCCCCGGCCGGCGGCAGCGCGTACGGCCGGCTCCCCGTCGCGGGTCGCGGTTGGCGAACGACGGTCGCGAACTACATTGGCAGCGGCCGGAGGCGTCGTTCGACAGCGGGAGGGGGTACTGCCGCGATGGTGAGCCGAGCGGACCAGCCGATCTGGCTGCGGCCGGAGTCGCTGCCGGCGGGTCGTCCGGCGGAACGCAGCCGCGCCGAGGTCACCTCGGCGGCGATCGCCCTCGCCGACCGGGACGGGCTGGAGGCGGTCACCATGCGCCGGGTGGCCGCGAGCCTCGGGACCGGCCCCGCGTCGCTCTACCGCTACGTGGCCGCCCGGGACGAACTCGTCGACCTGATGGTGGACGCCGTGGCCGCGGAGTACGACCTCGCCCCGCCCGGCGACGACTGGCTCGCCGATCTCGTCGAGTTCGCCCGGCAGACCCGTACGATCATGCGCCGTCATCCGTGGCTGGCACCCCTGGTGACCGGTCAGCCGGGCATCGGCCCGAACGGCCTCGACCTGGTCGAACACGTCCTCGCCGTACTCGCCGACCACCCCGCCGCCGTCGGCGTCAAGTTGCAGGCCTTCGCCATGCTCAACGGCATCGTCGCACTCTTCGTGCAGGCGGAACTGGCCGGCGCCCGTCAACGCGGGGGCCGGAGCACCGAGCAGTGGCAGCAGGCACAGGCGGCCTACCTGCGCCACGTCGCCGCGCAGGGTCGGCATCCGCGTCTTGCCGAGGCCATCGCGCGGGGATCGACCGAGGCCACGGCCGAGGAGGATCCGTTCGACCTCATCGTCTCGCGCACCATGGCCGGCATCCTCGGGCCGGCGACTCCCGCCCCGTCGGCGGACGCCGGCCGGTAGCCGTCGCGCCGTCCACTCGGGCCGCTCAGTCGCTGACTCCGAGGTGCAGCAGCCACACCCGGTCGCGCACCCGGACCACGAGGTCGACGTAGGCCCCCTCGTACCAGTCCCGGGCGTGCACGGTGAGGGTCCAGGACTCGGCGGAGGCGGGCCAGAGCCGCCCCATCAGGGCCACGGCCCAGTCCGCGAGCGCTTCGGCCAGCATCCGCGCGGCCCCCTGCTCGGCCCAGGCGTGCGGCTGGCGCCCCGGGACGAACATTCCGGGAAGTGCCGCCCGGGCCGTCGCGGACCAGGAGTCCACCGGCTCCAGGCCCGAGACCCGGCAGTTCGCCGGTAGCAGCGCGTCCACCGCCGCGCCCACGTCGTCGCCGGTCAGCGGGCCGTCCACCAGGGTGAACGTGCAGGCGTGGTCGGTCTCCTCCAGCAGGTCCTCCAGGACCCGGAGCGCACGGTTGACCATCTCCGGGACCGCTTCCTGCGTCGCGTTCCTCGCCGCCGACAACCCGGCCCAGTCGAATTCCGTCACGGCGACCAGGGTAGTGATCATCCCCGTCGAGGGGTGTCCCTCAGGTGTGTGCGGGGGCGGGAGATTCCCGGGTGCTGCGCAACCGCTGGAGTTGCGGGACGAGGGCGCTGATCAGGCCCAGTCCGGCCAGACAGGTGAGCCCGCCGACCACCAGGGCGGTGCCGGCCGTGCTCCCGGCCGCGACCAGCCCCGCGCGGAGGCCGCCGAGGTGTGGTCCGGCCGTGCCGACGATGTGTTCCAGCGCGGCGACCCGGCCACGGTGGGACTCCGGCGTACCCGACTGCACGATCGTTCCGCGTGACACGACGGACCAGGTGTCGGCGGCACCGGCCAGCGCCAGCAGGGCGAGCACCACCGGAAGCTGACCGCTCAGACCGACACCGGCCAGTGCCGCCCCCCACACCCCGGCGCAGCACAGCAGCACGAGGCCGGGGCGGTCCCGCCGGGTGATCGTTCCGGAGAGCGCGGAGGCGAGTACGCCGCCGACCGCCACCGCCGAGGTGAGCAGGCCGAGCACCTCCGGCGACCCGCCGAACTTCTCCTGGTTGATGACCGGGAAGAGGGCCATCGGCATGGCCAGTACCGTCGCGGCGAGGTCGACGAGGAAGGCGGCCCGGACCACCGGAGTGCGGGCGGCGTAGCGGATCCCCTCCCAGACGGCGGCGGCACCGGCCCGCCCGGTCCCCTCGGTCGGGGCGGTCGCAGGCAGCCCGGTGATCCCGATCAGGGCGGCGACGGCGGCGATCCCGTTGATCACGAAGCAGACCGTCGTCCCCCACCGGGCGGTGAGCAGACCCGCCAGGGCCGGGCCGAGGAGCACCGCCAACTGGAAGGAGAGGTGGTTGAGGGCCAGTCCGGCGGCCAGCCGGTCGGCGGGGAGCAGCCGTGCGACGAAGGTACGGCGGGCCGGGGTTCCCAGTGCGGAGAAGGCCGCCGCGACGGCAACCAGTACCAGCATGGCCCAGGTCCCGTCGGCCGGCCCGGCGGCCACGGCCGCCATCAGGAGGCTGGTCACGATCTGGCCCCAGGTGGTGGCCAGGGCCAGCCGCCGCCGGTCGACGTGGTCGACGAAGGCGCTGCCGAGCAGGGCGAAGACGATGAGCGGAGCGGCGGTGAAGAGGCCGATCAGCCCGACCGTCACCGGGTTGCGGGTGTGCTCCCAGACATAGAAGGTGACGGCGAAGACCCCCAGCTGGCCGCCGAGTCCGGAGGCTGTGGTGCCCAGCCAGAGACGACGGAAGGTGGGGTACTCGCGCAGCGGGCCGGTGTCGACCAGTGCGCCGGGAAGGCTCATCGCAGACGCCCGTCGAGGGCCTGGGCGAGGTTGTCGGCGAGGCGCTGGCGGAACGAGCGGGTCGCCAGCGCGGCGTTGATGTCCTCGACGACCCGACTCAGCGGATACGGCAGTTCCGCCTCCAGTTCCCGCACCGTGGCCTCGGTCGCCCGCCACTCCGCCTCCAGCAGCGGCAGCACCTCCCGGCCCCGGCTGCTCAGCCGGATCCGGCGGGTCCGACCGTCACCGCCCTCCGCGCTGTCGACGAACCCCGCCGCGCGCATCGCGGCGGCGGTCTGGCTCATCGCCGAGTGGGTCACCTCGACGGCGGTGGCCAGTTCCTGGATCGTCATCGACTCGTGCCGGGACAACTGGATCAGGGGACCGACGAACCGGGTGCGCAGCCCGGATATCCCCGCCTCGTCGTAGAGCGAGGCGATCTCCTGGTCCATCGCGTTCAGCATCTGCCACAGCGGGCGCCAGTGGCTGCTGTCGAGCAGGTCCCGGCTCTCTTCCCTCTTCTCGGCTTCGGTCACGCAGCCAACGTAACAGCACTTATATAAGTGCTGTCAAACCAATTGCGGCGCTCATCGCTGGGTGTCCTCCAGATAGCGCAGGACCGCGGTCACCCGCCGGTCCGCCCGGTCGTCCGGCGGCAGGTCCAGCTTGGCGAAAATGCTGCGGATGTGCTTGTGCACGGCACCCTCGGTGACGAACAGGCGCTCGGCGATGGCGCCGTTGCCCAGCCCCTCGGCCATCAACCCGAGCACGTCACGCTCGCGCAGGCTCAGCCGGCTCAGCGTGCTGTCGGGACGGCTGCGCGCCAGCAACTGGCCGACCACCTCCGGGTCGACCGCCGTACCGCCGTCGGCGACCCGGTGCAGCGCGGCCAGGAACTCGTCGACCCGGCCGACGCGTTCCTTCAACAGGTACCCCAACCGCACCGTGCCCCCGGCGAGCAACTCGGTGGCGAAGGTCTGCTCGACGTACGCCGACAGGACCAGCACGGCGAGACCCGGCTGACGGCGACGGGCCTCGACCGCGGCGACGATCCCCTCGTCGGTGTGCGTCGGCGGCATCCGGACGTCGACGATGGCGACGTCCGGGGCGTACGCGTCGACGGCCGCCAGGAACGCGCCCGGCGTGTCGGTGGTCGCGACCACGTCGAGCGACTCCGCCCGCAGCAGCAGCGCCAGACCCTCCCGCAGCAGGGGGTCGTCCTCGGCGATCACGATCCGCACGGCAGCTCCACCTCCATCGTCGTGGGCCCACCGACCGGGCTGGTGAGCCGGAACCGCCCGTCGTACGCCTCCACCCGCCGACGGATGCCGACGAGGCCGGACCCGTCGCGCTCCTCGGCACCGCCGTGGCCGTCGTCCGCCACCCGCAGCAGCAGCCGGGCGCCGGCCCGACGCACCGTGACGGTGGCGCTGGCCGCTCCGCTGTGCCGGGTCACGTTGGTCAGCGCCTCGGCCACCACGAAGTAGGCGGTGGCCTCGACCGAGGCGGCACAGCGGCCGGGCACCTCGACGTCGACCCGGCAGGGCACCCCGCAGCTCGCGGCGAGTCCACCGAGGGCACCGGCCAGCCCGCGATCGGCCAGGACCGGCGGGAGGATGCCGCGCACCACGCCACGCAACTCGGCCAGTGCCTGCTCGGCGGCGTCCTGCGCCCGCTCCAGCACGTCACCGGCGAAGACCGGATCCCGGGCCACCGCCCGCCGGGCGGCACCCAGCAGGACGGTGACCGCGACCAGCCGGTTCTGCGCACCGTCGTGCAGCGACCGCTCGATCCGGCGCAGCTCGACCGCGTGCGCGTCCAGCGCCGCCGCGCGGGTCGCGGTCAACTCCGCCACCCGCAGCGACAGGTCGGTGTCGGCGGGCGGCGCCAGCAGGCGACGTCCGGGCCACGCCTGGAGCCGCGCCATACCGGGGCCGAGGCCGACGACGACGGCCAGCCAGCCGACCCCGGTCAACCCGACGGCCAGCGCGTCCAGCAGCCCCTCGATCCGCCAGTACACCAGCCCGGGGCCACCGGCCTCGGCCGGCAGCAGCCAGAACCACAACGGGAAGGTCAGGCTCTGCACCGCGTACAGCGGCAGGCCCAGGCCGACCAGACCGATCACGAACCCGCCGGTGGCGTGCACCAGCAGCCAGGCGAGATCACGCCGTACGGCGCCATCCCGCAGGGCGGCCCGCGCTCCGGCCGGTACCGGCCCCGGACCGATGATCTCGGGGCCCCACCGGGACAGCCGGGCCCGCTCCCGATCGGCCACCGCCCGCACCACGCGCAGGGCCGACGGCACCAGCAGCAGTCCGACGCCGACCGGAACGGCCAGCACGACCGCGACCAGGTAGCTCAACCCGCCCAGCGCCAGCAACGCCGTGCCGAGCCCGCCGACCAGGTGCTCCAGGGCGTCGACCGAGTCCCGTGCCCGGTCCCGCAGATAGCGCCGGGCGGAGCGCCACCGGGCGCCGGCCGGGTCGTCGGTCGTCCTCATCCCACCTCCCGGCCAGACCCTAGGACACCCGAGGTCGTCGCCGCGAGGTGCCGAGCCGGGAAGTACAGCCTGCTGTACTCCGGTCGACGCGCTGGCGGGATCGTCGGCGGCCGGCGGTGTTCCTAGCGTGGGACGTACCGCCGAACCGACCGCACCGGAGGTACCCGATGGCCGACCCGTACCGAATCCCGCAGACGCCCGACCCGACCGTCCAGCCCGACCACGCCGCCGGCCGGAGGGTGCTCCGCCCACTGCTCTGGACGGTGCTGATCGTCAGCGCCGCCGCCAACGGGGTCTCCTCGATCACCGGTCTACCCGCGCTCGTGGGGATCGGCTTCGGCGTCGTCACCCTCGGCTGCGTCGCCGCCCTGGTCGTGCACCACTACCGACACCGCCGCTGACCGGCACGTCACCGCTCGGACCCCCGCAGTCGTGGCGTGGACGTTCTCCCGGTCCGGTTCCGCCCCGCACCTCTTCGGCGAGCGGCTGCGGGACTTCGCGCGGGACCTGCGCGCCCTGCTCCGGGAGGCGGCACCGGACGACCGTTTCGCCGAGCACCTTCCGCCGACCGACATCCAGACCTGGCGCAGGCCACGGGACTGAACCGAGCGGGTCGTCGCACCGGTCAGCCGCCGGTGGATGCCCGCCGGACCAGCCGCCAGTCGTCGCGGTGATCCGGTGCCGGGTCGCCGAGCGCGGCGGTGGCACAGGCGGTCCCCTGCGCGCGCAACGACTGGGCCACCGTGGTGAGCCCGTGTTCCCGGGCCACGGCCGAGTCGTCCCAGCCGCTGATCCGGACCGGGTCGGCCGCCTCGCGCAGCGCGGCGAGCGCCAGCCGGTCGCTCATCGCGGCGACGGCGTCGAGGTCGGGCGCGGCCGCGAGCAGGTGGCGCATCACCGACCGGGCTTCGGCCTCGTCGTTGGTGCGACACACGCCGACCGGCACCTCCGACCAGTCGATGCCGAGTTCCTCGGCGGCGTCACGGTATCCGGCCAGCCGGTCGCGGGTGACCGGGTATCCGACGGTGTCCGGCTCGACGCCACGGCGGACGAAGGTGTCGCGCTGCCGGTCGACCGGGAAACTCAGCACGGCCGGCCGTCGGGCGGTCGCGAACACCTCGGCACCCACCGCACGGGCGGCGCCGCGGTTGTCGATGCCCACCAGCGTCGTGCCGTCCCGCCGGGGACCGCCGTGCACGACGACCGGGCGGCGGGTGCCGCACGCGGCGGCGAGCGCCGGGTCGTCGTCGGTGGTCGTCCAGACGACGTAGGCGTCCACCGGGGCGGCGACCACCCGGCCGGCGTCCTCGTCGCCCGTTCCGGTCGGCACAATAAGCAGCCCGTAGCCGCGCTCGGCGCACACCTCGGCGATGCCGGCGAGGAAGGCGACCGCCTGCGGGTCGTCGAAGGCGTAGCTGAGGTGCTCGCCGAGCACGACGCCGAGGGTACGGGTGACGCCGTAGCGCAGCGACCGCGCGCTGGGGTCCGGTCCCGGGTACCCGAGGGCGGCGGCGGTGCGCAGCACCCTGCTCCGACTCTCCTCGGAGACCCGCTCGGGGCGGTTGTAGGTGTACGACACCGTCATCGGCGACACGCCTGCCGCCCGGGCCACGTCGGTCATCGTCACCCGGCGGGTGGTGGGCTGGCGCGGTTGCACCCCCGAATGATACCTGTGTAGCGTTACACAATGCCTGTCGTCTCCCCCCACCGGCAGCTCGTCACCGCCACCTACCTCAGCTCGACCGCCTTCGGCGCCTTCTGGGGCACCTGGGGTTCGGCCGTGCCACGCGTACGCGACCAGGCCGGCCTCGACGCCGGCCAACTCGGCACCGCGCTGCTGTTCATCAGCGCCGGTGCGCTGCCCGCGATGCTGCTGACCGGCCGGGCACTGGACCGCTGGGGGCTGCGTCCCACCGCCCTCCTGGTCGTCGCCCTGGGCGGGGCGGGAGTCGCGGCCGGCGTCACCGCGCACGGGTTCCCGAGCCTCTGCGCCGGGCTCGTCGCCGTGGGCATCGCCAGCGGCGCGGCCGACGTGGCGATGAACTCGGTCGGCGGGCGCGCCGAGCAACGCTCCGGGAGGCCGATCATCACCCGGGCCGGCGCGGTCTTCTCCACCGCCGTCGTCGCATCCAGCCTCGGCACCGGCGCGGCATTCGCCCACGGGGCGCCCACCTGGGTCCCCTTCGCGGGCGTACTGCTGCTGTCGGTGCTGGCCGGCGCCGGCATCCACCGCGCCCTGCCCCGCCACGTGTCGGCCCCGGAGCCGGGCGTGCCGGCCGGTGGCACCGGCAGCCGGCTGCCGGTCGTACCGCTGCTCCTCGTCGGCGTGCTCGGCGCGCTCGCCTTCGCCAGCGAGAACGCGCACCAGAGCTGGGGTGCGGTCTTCATGGCCGACGTCCTGGCCGCCGGACCCGGACTGAGCGCGACCGCCCCGGCCGCGTTCGCCGCCGTCGTGGCGGCGACCCGCTTCGCGGTCAGCACGCTGCCACCGACGTACGCCCGGCCGGTCCTCGTCCTCGGCGCCGTCGTCGCGGCCGGCGGCGCGGCACTCCTCGCGCACGCCCCGACCGTGCCCGTCGCGCTGGCCGGGCTGGTCCTCGCCGCCGCCGGGACCGCCGCGCTCTTCCCGACGCTGCTGAGCATCGTCTCGCGCAACGTCGTCGAATCCGCGCGCGGCCGCGCGACCTCGATCGTGACGGTCGTCTCCTACCTCGGCTTCCTACTGGGGCCGGTCTACGTCGGCCTGTGGGCGTCCGGGACCGGCCTGCGCGGCGCCATGGTGGCGGTGGCGGCGCTCGGCCTCGCCCTGGCCGCACTCACCCTTCCGCTGCTGGCGCTGAGCCGTTACGCGGTGACGCCCCGGCCATCTGTGCGGCACGCCGAGAGCGTCGCCGTGCCGTCGACCCACTCCCCGTGATCCGCCGGAGGGCACCGGGCCGCCCGGCCACGGTCAGGGCGTGCCGGCGGGCCGCGCCGCCGAGGTGAACGACCGGCGGTACTGGCCCGGACTCACCCCGACGACCTGCCGGAACCGTTCCCGGAACGCCGTCGCCGAGGCGAACCCGGCCAGCTCGCCGACCCGTTCCACCGGCTGGTCGCCGGTCTCCAGCAGAAGCTGCGCGTGCCGGACCCGCTGCCGGTTGAGCCACTGCATCGGGGTGGTGCCGGTCTGGTCGCGGAAGTGCCGGCTCAACGAGCGGGTACTCATCGACGCCCGCTCGGCGATGGCGGCCAGGGTCAGCGGGGCGTGCAGGTTGTCGGTCAGCCAGCCGAGCAGGGGCTGGAGGGAGATGCCGGTCGGGGCGGGTGGCTCGTGTGCGATGAACTGCGCCTGGCCACCGGCCCGTTCGAGCGGCATGACCGAGCTTCGGGCGGTCTGCGCGGCCACCGCGGCGCCGTGATCCCGGCGTACCAGGTGCAGGCAGAGGTCCAGTCCGGCGGCGGCACCCGCCGAGGTCAGCACCGACCCGTCGTCGACGAAGAGCACCTCCGGGTCGACCTCCACGGCGGGGTACCGGCGAGCCAGTTCGGTGGCGGCGGCCCAGTGCGTGGTGGCGCGACGGCCGTCGAGCAGGCCGGCGGCGGCCAGCAGGAAGGCGCCGGTACAGATCGAGACCACCCGGCCGGTCGCGGCGGTGAGCGCCGCGACCAGTCCGGGCGGGATCGGGGCGTCCACGTCGGCGACACCGGGGACGACGACCGTGTCGGCCTCGGCCAGCGCGGCCAACCCGTCCGGCACGCGGATGGCGACCGGTCCGGCCCGGACCTCGGCGGCGTCCGCGCAGACCCGCACCTGGTACGCCGGGCCGCCGTCGGCCAACCGGGCCCGGCCGAAGACCTCGATCGGCACGGAGAGGTCGAACGGAACCACGCCGTCGAAGGCGAGGATCACGACGCGATGCATCCGCCCATTCTGGCGCGAACCCGTCGGTGGCTGTCTCGGCAGCCACTGCCGCCAGCCGACCGGCCCGGCTACGTTCGGTGCCCATGACCGTCGTCGTACCGCTGTGCATCGGTGTTCTCTACGTCCTGCTGAACTCCCTGATCGCCGAGCCGCAGCGCCGCCGTTTCAACGCGGTCGTCGTCGCCGGAGCGGGCGCGGCCTACCTCAGCGGCGGCGGACTGGGGATCGGGGAGTTCGCCTTCACCGCCGTGCTCACCTACCTGGCCTATCGCGGGCTGGAGTCGTGGAGGTTCATCGGCGCCGCCTGGCTACTGCACACCGGCTGGGACATCGTGCACCACCTGCGCGGCGAGCCGATCATCCCGTCGGCTCACGACTCCTCGTTCGGCTGTGCGATCTGCGACCCGGTGATCGCGATCTGGTGCCTCGCGGGCGGCCCTTCCCTCTGGGGGTACGGCCGGGCGTGGCTCTCCGGCACGCTCCGGCCCGGTCGGCGGGAATCCGGGGAGTCGGCGTCCAGCCGCTTGTGAAAGTGGTGCTTCGCGGTCCCGTCCGGCATCTCCGGCGTACGGCCGACCTCCCGGTAGCCGTGCCGGCGGTAGAAGTCGGGTGCCTGGAAGGACATGGTGGCGACCACGACGCGGTCGCAGCCACGCCGCCGGATCTCGTCCTCGGCGGCGGCCAGCAGTCGTCCGCCGAGCCCCTTTCCGCGCTCTTCCACCGCCAGCCAGAGCGAGGTGATCCCGCCGCAGCCGCCCCAGGTCCAGCCGGTGATTCCGCCGAGCAGGGCACCGGCGTCGTCGGTGAGCCGGACGGCGAACGGCAGCTCGTCGTCCGAGACGATGGCGGCCCGGTTGAGCGCCTCCAGCTCGGCGGAGAGGAGCGTCGCCAGCTCGGGGTCGTCGCGCCCGACGGAGATCAGGGTCATCCTCACATCCTGCGTCATCCTGGCAGCGGAGCATCCGGTGTCGAGCCGATCTTTCCGGGAAGCCGGCCCAACGGCAGCACGGCAGGGTAGCCGCGCCGAGGCCGACGCCGACCGGTCAGGCGCAGACGGCCTGGTCCAGGAACGCGTCGACGGCGTCGTCGACGTCACCGGGGAACTCGGGCGTCAGCGCGATCGTGACCTGACGGCGCAGGTCCAATGTGGAGAACGACCAGGACTGGTAGGCCAGGGCGTCGCCGTCGTTGCCGTAGACACGTACCCCGCAGGAGGTGTCCCGCCAGGCCAGCCCGAGCCCGTACATCCTGCCGTCGGTACCCGGGGTCATCATCTCGTCGAGCAGGTGGTCCGGCAGGAGTCGACCGTCGAACAGGGCGGCGAAGAACCGGTTGAGGTCCCTGGTCGTGGAGATCAGTTCGCCTCCGGCGCCCATCACCGACGGGTTCATCTCGGTGTAGTCGAGCAGTTCGATCCCGTCGCGCTCCAGCGGCACGTAACCGCGTGGGTGCGGCCCGCGGATCCACGGCGACGTCCCCGGCATCTCCGTACCGCGCAACCGCAACGGTTCGATGATCCGGCGTTCGATCTCCGTACCGTACGACTGCCCGGTCACCGCCTCGACGATCTGGCCGAGCAGGAGGTAGCCGGTGTTCGAGTATCCGAAAGCCGAACCCGGCGGCTCGAAGGTCGGCGGGTGCACCATCGCCCGGGCGACGAGCTCGGCCGGATCCCAGCTCCGCCACCGGTTCTGCCCGAACTCCGGGTCCGGCGGCAACGGCAGCGTACGCAGGTAGTCGTACAGCCCGCTGGTGTGGTCGAGCAGCTGGCGCACGGTGCCGGCGTGATCCTCCGGGACGACTCCGGGCAGCCACTGCCGCACCGTGTCGTCCAGCCGCAGCCAACCCTCGTCGACGAGTTGCAGGACGACGGTGGCGAGGAGGGTCTTGGTGATGCTGCCCGCCCGGAACCGGCCGTCGACCGGGACCGTCCGGGTCGTACCCAGTGCGGCGAGGCCGCTGCCGCCCCGCCACACGCGGTGTCCGGCCCGTACCTCCGCCAGCGCGCCCACCGCGCCCGCGGCCACCACGTCGTCCAGCCGTCTCTGCAACCCGCCGCGCTCCCCCGCCGCCGGTGCGGCGGTGGCGGCGGGCGCGACCGCGACCGCCACCAGTACGGTTGTCGCGGTCACCAGCGACCGAAGCACTCGACTCATCCGCCCCCCTCTTCGTCACCGACGAGCCTGCCGAGGCGGGGTCTCCGGAGACATCCGGGAAGCCCCTGGTTCTCCCCCGGAGCCGAGCCGGGGTGACCGCTCCGCGCGGCGCGGCCAGGACGAGGCCCGCCCGGCGCCGAACACCCGTGGACCGGCCGTCAGGAGGCGCGACGGCCGATCGACGACGCGGGCGCCTGGTCGGGCCGCGACCGGTGCGGCACTGGCGCGGGGCGACCGGGGTCGGCCCCGGGCCGGCTGAGCCGTTCGCCGAGCACCAGCAGCAGGGCGACGACGCCGAGCAGGGCGCCGAGCAGCATGGTGCTCCGCACGCCGTGGCTCGGCAGCACGAGGCCGCCGAGGAAGGCACCGCCGGTGATGCCGACGTTGACGGCGGCGGAGACCGTGGCGGCGGCGAGGTCGGAGCGCCCGGGTGCCACCTGGAGGACGAGGCCGCCGAGCGCCGCGGTGAAGGCGGCGAAGGCGAGGCCGGCCAGCGCGAGCAGGCCGACGGCGACCGTCGGGCGATGGCCGGACGTGTGGAGCCCGAACAGTGCCACCGATTGCAGCGCCACGGTGGCGACCAGGGCGAGCCACGGGCTGTGGTCCACCACCGCTCCGATAACCAGGATGCCGAAGACGCTGGCGACGCCGCGCGCCAGCAGGACTGCCCCGACCGCCGAGGCGGAGAACCCGCTGACCTCGGTGACGAAGAGGGCGACGTAGGTGTAGCCGGCGATGGCACCGGCGGTCGCCAGGACGGCCACCGCCACCAGCAGCCAGAAGCGGCGGGCGTCGGGTGTCGCGCCACGGGCGGCGTGGCCCGCTTCGGGCGGCGTCGAGGGGAGCAGCGCGGCGACCACGACGAGCACGACCGCGCCGAGTCCGGACACCGCCAGGAACGAGGCCCGCCAGCCGGCGCGTTCGCCCAGCCAGGTGCCGGCGGGTACGCCCAGGACCAGCGCGACGGTGCCGCCGGCAAAGACGACCGCGACGACCCGCCCGCGCAGTCCGGGTCGGAACAGCTCGGCGGCGGCCGGCACGACCACCGCCCAGAACAGCGCATGGGTGAGCGCGGTCGCCATCCTGGCCGTCAGCAGCAGCGCGAACGTGCCGGCGAAGACGGTGATCGCGTTGCTGGCCACGAAGCCGGCCAGCAGCGCCGACAGCAGCCATCGGCGTGGGACCCTGCGGACCAGCGCCGTCAACGGGACCGAGGCGACCATCACCACCGCGCCGTACGCGGTGACGAGCGCACCCACCCGCGCCGGTGGGATCGCCAGGTCGGCGGCCATCGGGAGGAGCAGCCCGATCGGCAGCGCCTCGGCCGTGGTGTAGAGGAACGTCCCGCCGGACATGCCGATCAGCGCCCCCACCGCTCGCCCGTTCCCCATCCGACCCTCCGATTGTTACCAGCTAAATCGATTACGATGGCAACAGGCTAGTGGCGCTCCCGGGGTGGGTCAACTGGTAAAGTGGGTTTCGATGGAAACAGTCGAGGACGTCAGGCGGGTACGCCTGGTGGGCGGCAACCTCGCCCTGGACTTCGTCAACACCCGCACCGGGCCACCCGACGGACCACCGGACGACGACGTACTCACGGGCTATCCCGAGCTGGTCGCCTGGGGCGTGTACGCCGGCGCCCTCACCGAGGCGGAGGCGGCAGCGCTGGGCCGGCTGTCCCGCGCCGATCCGGACGGCGCCCGGGCCGCCCACACGCGCGCACTGCGCAGCCGCGGTTGCCTCGACGAGATCTTCCGGGCGCTGGCCGCCGACCGGAGCCCGAGCAGTTCCGCGCTGACCCTGCTCCGCGACGACGAGGCGGACGCGCTCGGCCACGCACGACTCGAACGCGCCAGCGGTTACACCTGGAGCTGGCGGGACGACAACACCCTCGCCCGACCCCTCCGGCCGGTGGTGCACGCGGCGGTCCAACTCCTCACCACCGGAACGCTGGACCGGATCAAGGGATGCGGCGGCTGTCGCTTCCTCTTCACCGACGAGAGCAAGAACCGCAGCCGCCGCTGGTGCAGCATGGACGACTGCGGAACCGCCGAGAAGATCCGACGCTACGTCACCGCCCGACGCACCCGCGCGACCCGCTGAGCGCCGACCGGCACCAGAGGGCCCGGCACCACGACGCGGCGGCCGGCGCGGTGACGACCGTCCCGAATGCGCCCGCCTGTCCAGACCGTACCGCCGGACCCGGGTCAGCGCCGGACGGCCGGGGCCGCAACCCGCTCACGACTACCGCTGCTGCCAGCGGGTAACCGCGGACCGAGGGCCCGTCGTCCCTCCTGGCGCCCCTGGTGGCCGTCCCGGGTAACCCGTGCGGGCGCGACACGAGCCGGACCAGGGTAGGCACGTTCGGCGGAGGGAGCGGTGATGCGGGACTGCGAGCCGGCGCACCGGGAGCGGCGCCTGGTCATCGTCGGTGGCGGGGAGCGCGCGGGTGAGCCGGGCAGCGGCATCCTGGAGCGCTTCGTCGACATGTCCGGAGGCGACCGGGCCAGGATCGCGGTGATCGCGACGGCGAGCACCGAGGGCGGGCCGCTGGAGGCGGAGTACGGCGAGATCTTCCAGACCCTCGGCGTCGACGATGTTCGCGGGCTCCGGCTGGAGAGCCGGGAACAGGCCAACGACGGCCGGGTCGTGGAGTTGCTCACCGACGCGACGAGTGTCTTCTTCACCGGTGGCGACCAGTGGCGGATCGCCGCGCTGCTGGGTGGAACACTCGTCGATTCGCTGCTGCACGCCCGGATCGAGGACGGCCTGGTGCTGGGCGGCACCAGTGCGGGAGCGGCGATGATGTCCAGCACGATGGTGCTCGGCGGCGACGGCGTGGAGGTCCGCACCGACAGCATCCGCACCGGCCCCGGCATGGAGTTCCTGCCCAGGGTGCTCATCGACATGCACTTCGCGCAACGCGGCCGACTCAACCGCCTGCTCAGCGCGGTCGCGCAGTTTCCGCACGAACTCGGCCTCGGCATCGACGAGAACACCGCCATCATCGTCGAGGGGAACCGGTTCGAGGTCGTCGGTGCCGGTTCGGTGACGGTGATCGACGCCGGACCGGCCGACGACATCCGGGTACCGACCGGACCCGACCGGCGGATCGCACTCACCGGCGCGCGCCTGCACGTACTGCCGGCCGGCTACACGTTCGAGTTGGTCGACCGGCGTCCGCAGATCGTCGCCATGGCCGGCGGCGCCCACGGACGGTAGGGGGCGAGGGTGGAGATCGTCAGCGTGCGCCGTTTGCGGGGACCGAACGTCTACCTGGACCGGCCGGTCCAGGTCGCCCGGGTACGGCTCGGACGGCTCACCGAGCGGGAGAGCCGGGAGTTCCCCGGTTTCGTCGACCGGCTGCTCGACGCCCTGCCGGGACTGGCCGAACACCACTGCGCGGCCGGCACGCCGGGCGGTTTCGTCGACCGGCTGCGGGACGGGACGTACTTCGGTCACGTCACCGAGCATGTCGCGATCGAGTTCTCCGAGCTGATCGGCCGGTCGGCGCCGTTCGGCCGTACCGTCTACGCCGGCAGCGCCGGGCAGTACGACATCGTGACGGAGTGTCCCGCCTTCGAACCGGTCGACTCCACCGTCCCCCGCGAACTCGTCGAACTCGCCGCCACCATGGTCGAAGAGCTGCTGGCCGGGTCGCCGGTACGCCCCGGGCGGCGGCTGAGCGCACTGCGGGACCGCCACGCCGACGAGATGCCGGGCCCGAGTACGGCGTCGATCATCGCGGCGGCGGTCCGGCGCGGCATCCCGGTGGAGCGGGTGGACCGGCTCAGCCTGCTGCAACTCGGACACGGCCGGCACCGCAGGCACGCCTGGGCGGCGATGAGCGACCGGACCAGCGCGACCGGTGTCGAGATCGCCGGTGACAAGGAGCTGAGCCGACGTCTGCTGGCCCGCTCCGGCATCCCGGTTCCGGCCGGCGGCGCGGCGAGCACGCCGGACGAGGCGCTGGAACTCCTCGCCGATCTCGGCGGTCCGGTGGTGCTGAAGTCCCGAAACGGCCACCAGGGCGAGCACGTCCACCTCGGACTCTGGACGCCCGAGGACGTGCGGGCGGCCTTCGCCGCCGCCGATGGCGACGTCGTGGTCGAGCGACAGGTCGACGGGGAGGACTACCGGGTGCTGGTGGTCGCCGGGCGGGTCGTCGCCGCGGCGGAACGGGTCCCGGCGCACGTCGTCGGCGACGGCCGGCACAGCGTGCGGGAACTGATCGACCTGTGCAACGCCCACCCCGACCGGGGCAACGGCCACAACAACGTGCTGACCCGGCTGCGGATCGACGACCTGGTGACCGGGTTGCTGGAGCGGCAGGGCTGGCATCTGGAGTCGGTACCGGAGGCCGGGCGCCGGGTGTGGCTGCGGCAGACCGCGAACCTCTCCACCGGGGGCAGCAGCGTCGACGTGACCGATCGGCTGCATCCGGACGTGGTCCGGCTCTGCGAACGCGTCGCGGCGATCGTCGGTCTCGACATCGCCGGGGTCGACCTGCGGCTCGCGGACATCTCGGCGCCGGTACCGCCGCTCGGCGACGGCGGCACCGGCGCGGTGATCGAGGTGAACGCGGTACCGGGGCTGCGGATGCACCTGGCACCGGTACGGGGGCAGCCCCGTGACGTCGGCGGGGCCATTGTGGACGCGCTCTTTCCCGACGGGTCCGACGGACGCATCCCGACGATCGCGGTCACCGGCACCAACGGCAAGACCACGGTCAGCCGGCTGGCCGCGCATCTGCTCGCCGGTGCCGGGCTGCGGGTGGGACTGACCTGTACCGACGGCGTCTATCTCGACGGTCGACTGGTGCAGCGCGCGGACGCCTCCGGCCCGCGTTCGGCACAGTCGGTGCTCGGGGACCCGACGGTGGAGGCGGCGGTGCTGGAGACGGCCCGGGGCGGCATCCTCCGGCAGGGCCTCGGGTACGACTGGACCGACGTCGGCGTGCTCACCAACGTCACCGCCGACCACCTCGGGCAGGACGGGCTGACCAGTGTCGAGGACATCCTGCACGTGAAGGCGCTGGTCGCCGAGCGGGTACGCGACGGCGGCGCACTGGTGCTCAACGCCGACGACCCGCTCGTGGTCGGGCTGCTCGGGCGGGCCCGGGTACGCGCCCCGCACAAGCGGCTGCTCTGGTTCAGCCTGGGCCGCGACAATCCACTGGTCCGCAGGCATGTCGCGGCCGGCGGGACCGCCTACGTCGCCGACGACGGCTGGCTGGTCGAGCTGACCGGTGCCCGGCGGCTCCCGCTGATTCCGGTCGCGGCCCTGCCCGGCGCGTTCGACGGGGCAGCCGAGCACGTGATCGCGAACGCTCTGGCGGCGAGCGCGGCGGTCCGGGCCCTCGACCTGCCGTCGACCGTACTGGCCCGGCAACTGCGCGCCCTCGATCCGGCGACCGTGAACCCGGGCCGGGGCCTGCTGCTGCGGCTGGGCGACGTACACCTGTTCGTCGACTACGCGCACAATCCGGTCGCCATCGCCGCCGTCACCCGGACCCTGCACCGGCTGTGGGGACGCCGACGGTGCGTCGCCGCGCTGACCCTGCCCGGGGACCGCCGCGACGACCTGCTGATCGAGTCGGCCGGAGTGGTCGCGGACGGCTACGACCGGGTGGTGGTCTATCCCGACGCCGACCTGCGGGGGCGGGCGCCCGGCGAGGTCTCGCGACTGCTCTGCCGGGAACTCGTGCTGCGCAATCCGGGCGTGCGCTGCGAGCAGGCGGGCGACGTCGCCGAGGCGTTGCAGGTGGCGGTCGACCTGGCCCGTCCCGGTGACGTGGTGCTGGTCGTCTACGAGAAGCTCGAACCGGTACTCGCGCTGCTGCGGTCGATGGGGGCCGTACCGGCGCCGCCGGTGCTGGCGGTCGACCCCGACGTCACCGCCGACGGGCTCACCGAACTCACGCCGGTGGCGGGTCGAACCGCCGGCACCTGACGCCGGGACGGCACGGCCGGCCGCAGCGCGGCTGGGTCAGCCCGGGGCCGAGCGCAGCGCGATCGCCTTGAGGAAGACGTCACCGATCTTCGCCGGGTCCTCGGTGACCAGTACCCCACCGCCGGTGGTCTTGGTGATCCGTTCGAGCGAGGCCCGGTCGACCGCGTCCCCGATGCCCACGACGATGACCTGGACCGGCCGGTTCTCGTCCTTGAGCCGCTCCAGTTGACCGAGCAGGGCCTCCAGCGACAGTCCGTCCCGGTCGTCGTTGCCGACGCCGTCGGTGAGGATGACCACCGAGTTGACCCGGCCCGGTTGCCAGCCGTTTCGCATCTGCCGGTAGGCGGCGAGGACGGTGTCGTAGAGGCCGGTGCCGCCGTTGCGCTTCGGCGTGATCTCCGCCAGCGCGTCGCGCAACGCGCCGCGCTGCGCCGAGAGCGGCCCGACGGGTACGAGTTCGCGGTAGTCCCGGGCCCCGTCCAGTTGCCGGGAGAAGGTCCACAGGCCGACGGCCCAGTCGTCGTTGAACAGTGCCAGACCGTTCTCGGCGGCCAGCAGCGTGACCTGCATCCGGGAGATGTCGCCGGCGGTCGGCACCGGATCGCGCATCGAACCGGAGACGTCGATCGCGGCGAGCATCCGCCCCGGGGCGGTGATCGCCGACCAGGCTGCCAGCGCCCGGTCGACCACCGCCGGATCGGCCGGGGCGCCCGGCGCCGCCCCGGTGCCCGGTGCGGCCGACGCCGGTGCGGCCGACGGGCTCGGCGCGCCGGCCGGTGCCGGAAAGCCCGCCCCCCAGGTGCCGTCGGCGGCGCGCAGGCCCTGGCGGGCGAGGTCGTTGCGAAAGCGGGCCGTGGCCAGGGCCTGCCGGAGCCCGTCGGCGGCGGCGGCCTTGGCCGGGTCGGTGCCGGCCAGCACCGCGAACGGGTAGTCGAGCGGCATCGGCGCCGGATCGACGTAGAGCGCGGCGAGTGGCACCGGCGGGCGGTCCGCGTTGTAGGCGATCACGTCTTCCTCGGAGAGCACCGCCAGGCTCAGCCCCGAGCTGACCTCCCCGGCAACGGTCGACCGGGGAAACTGGGCCAGCAGGTCGTCGCGGAGCACGGAGGGCCTGGTCGCCAGCGACCGCACCACCGCGGTGCTCGCTCGTCGGGCAGCGGCCCCACCCGTGCCCGCCGTGGCGCCGAACGCCATCAGCCCGGACAGTCCCGCGGCGTCGCGGGTGGGCTCGACGATGCCGGAGCGCAGCCCGACGCCGGTCGTGATCCGCTGCACCAGCTCGGCCAGGGTGGGCGTTTCATGGGGCCAGCCAAGGCCCGAGGCGACCGGCTCGGGCATCGCCACGACCACCGGGCTGCGGGCGATCGAGGCGCCGTCGGTCGGCCTGAAGCCGGGGGCGGCGCTGCTCAGCCGCAGCAGCCAGGTGGAGGAGTCGGGCACCCAGACGTCCGGTACGGCGGTCACGGCACCGCTCTGGCCCACCCCGGCCAGCCCGACCCCGTACGTCCCGGCGAGCGCCGCCGCCACGTCGGCCGGCTCGGCCTCGCTGACCGCGACCCTCACGCAGGGGGCGCCGGCATCGGTGTCCCGCTGGTCCCAGGCCGAGACGGCGGAGCGCACGGCCCCGGCGATCTCGGGGGTGGCCGCGACCGTGAGCGTGACCTGTCCGGTGCAGCCGGAGCGGGCCAGTTGCTGGTATCCGACCGACACCCCCGACATCACGGCTACCACCGCCACCGCCACCGCGATGGCACCAACCCTCGGAGAACGTCGACGCATGCGATGGCGGCCAGACACTGGCCAATACTGAACAATCCGCCCCCGTGGCGCCAGTCCAAACGCCGGAAAAATACGATCTCAAATAGCTCCGTCGCCCTGTGTCGCCAAGCGGCCTCGGACCGTACCGAAAAGGGGTCCGATGCGCCCGGCCGTACCCATGCCGGCGGTTCCCGTCTCGACCCGCGCGGTGTGCGGCCGGCTCAGTGCAGGACGTCGTAAACCAGCTTGGTGATGCCGTTGGCATAGCTCTCCGACTCGAGCAGCTTCAGCATCTGCTTCTCCTTGTCGGTGTCGCTGAACATCCGCTTGCCGGCGCCGAGCAGCACCGGGAAGACCAGCAGGTGATAGCGGTCGATCAGGCCGGCGTCGGAGAGGTTGCGGGCGAGGGTGGCACTGCCGTGGATGATGATCGGGCCGCCCTCGGTCTCCTTCACCTTCGCGACCTCCGCCAGCGAGCGCAGGATCGTGATGTCGCCCCAGTTGTCGACCAGGGCGTCCTGGCCGAGCGTGGTCGAGACGACGTACTTCGGCAGTTGCCTGAGGGCGGCGAAGTCCTCCATCTCCGGCCACACCGGCGAGAACGCCTGGTAGCTGGCTCGGCCGAACATCAGCGCGGTCGCCTCCTCGGTCTCCCGGCCCTTGAGTTCGTACGCCTCGGGCCGGAACTCGATGTCCTGGTAGGTCCATCCCCCGCTGCGGTGGGCCTCGTGCTGGCTGCCGCCGCCGGGCGAGTCGACGACGCCGTCGAGCGAGACGAAGGCGGTGTAGATCAACGTACGCATCTTCGAGTCCTGTCTCTGCGCTGCGTGGATGTCCTCGGTCTTCGGTGCTGTCACCGACCCGGCCGCGGTGGGACGCCGACCCGGCGCCCGGGCGCGTGCTCCACCTGCCGCACGGCACCCGACCCTACCCGGGTACGCGCCGCCGCCGGGTCCCCGTCGCGTCCGGGCGCGACTGTCGCCGCCGCGATCGCGCGACCGACCGGACCACGCGGAGGAACTTCCGACCCGGCCCCGAATAGCGGTCAAAAACTGGCCGCTATGGCCCGTAACGTCAGGGGTGCCAATACGGCGAGGGCGACTTCGAGACGAGGGATGACGAGATGACGACGACGTTGGAGAAGAGCGTGACCGGCGAGCGGGCCGACCTGCTGGAGTCGCTGGGCAAGGCGCGATTTTTCCTGCGCTTCACCGCCCGCGAGCTCACCGACGAGCAGGCGGCCACCCGCAGCACGGCCAGCGAACTCTGCGTCGGCGGCCTGATCAAGCACGTCACGGCGGTGGAGCGGCAGTGGGCCCGGTTCATCGTCGAGGGTGGCTCGGCGATGCCGACCGGTGACGATCCGGCCGCCTACGAGGCGCACGCCGCCGGGTTCCGGATGCTGCCCGGGGAGACCCTGGCCGGGCTGCTGGCCGAGTACGAGGAGGTCGCCCGGCACACCGACGAGCTGGCGCGTAGCCTGCCCGACCTCGACGCGGCGCACGAGCTGCCGTCCGCGCCCTGGTTCGAGCCGGGCGCCCGGTGGAGTGCCCGTCGGGTGCTCCAGCACGTCATCGCCGAGACGGCACAGCACGCCGGCCACGCCGACATCATTCGGGAGTCGCTCGACGGGGCGAGGTCGATGGGCTAACCGGGCCGAGGCCGCCCGCCAGCCGCCCGGCTCCCCGGAGGCCGTCCACGTCAGGACAACTCCGGGGGTGGCGCGCCGCCCGTCTCCCGGGCGGCGCGCCGGACCGGCTGGCGGAATCAGCTGTACGACACCGAGAAACTGTTCGTGGTGAAGTTCAGCCCGCCCGCCGACGAGGTGATCTCGTAGCCGAACTGGACGTCACCGATCAGGACGTCGCCGTACCAGCCGGCGTTGCGAATCCAGTTGAGCACGGCGCGGATGTCGACGGTCCCCGAGTTGGTGTTGCTGGTGCGGATGAACGAGAAGACCTCGTTGGCACCGTTGGAGCCTCGGTAGATCTGCCAGGTGTGTCCGCCGACCGAGGCGGTGGTCTGGAGCGACCCCAGTGGACCGACCGGCCCGGTCTTGTTCATCCACAGCATGATCTCGTACGCGTGGTTGTTGGCCCAGATGTCGTACGTGCTCGCGTACGCCCCGCCGCTCGGCACGGTTACGTTGAAGCTGCTGGTGAGGCTGCCGATCGCGCTGAGGTTCCGGTTCACGTTCCGGGTGGCGTTGGGGTAGGACTTCACCCCGCCGGTGTTCGGGTGGTTGGCGGTGACGCCCCAGTTGCTGTACGAGTTCGCCCAGATGGTCTGGGTGCCGGCGCCGCTGCCCCAGATGTTGTTGTAGAGCGTGTACCCGCCGTTGGTCCACGTTCCCCACTGGTCGGACGACGTCCAGGCGGCGCTCCCGGGGCGGGTCGGGGTGGGGGTGGGGGCGGCGCTGGTGGGCGGCTGTCCGGTGCCGGGCGAGCCGGTGCAGGCCACCCCGTTGAGGGTGAACGAGGTGGGCGTGGTGTTCGTTCCGTTCCAGGTGCCGTTGAAGCCCGGCGTGACGGTCGCGTTGGTGCCCAGTTCGGCGTTCCACGACGTGTTCGTCACCGTCACCCGGGCGCCGCTCTGGCTGAACTGGCCGCCCCAGCCCTGGGTGACCGTCTGGCCGTTCGCGAAGCTCCAGGCCAGCGTCCACCCGTTGACCGGGTCGCCGAGGTTGGTCAGGGCGACGTTGGCGCTGAAACCGCCCTGCCACTGGTTGACGGTGTAGTTCACCCGGCAGCCGACGGCGGCACTGGCCGGCGCGGTCAGCACCGCCGTGAGGCCGACGCCCAGCAGCAGGGTGGCGGCCACCGCGAGGCCGGCGCGCAGCCGTCGTCGCAGGTTCCCGCGCAGGCGGGTGGATCTCATACGCACCTCCTGGTCGTCCCGGGTCGCCCGGACCGGCGACACGTACCGCGAGTTTTAGTTGGACACCCCAACTAACTCATCCTGCCACCCCGGTCGCGATTACGACAGTCGTCGATGTCTCCCGCGACCGGCCAGGCAGGGGCGACCGCCGCGCGGGTAGCTGCTCCCGGACCCGTTCGGCCACCGCCGGGCCAGCCAGCCCGGCGGTGGCCGGTTCATTCCGCGCACCGTCATCCGACCGGACGGGTGACGGGTTGGCCCGCCGCCCGGCGCCGTTTCCGGCAGCACATCGCATTTTCGTCAGCGCATCGCGACGGTCGACCATTTCGGGACCACCGCGATCGACGCGATTCTTCAGCGACCGAGAAACGACAAAAGGCCGAGAAACACAAAAGGCAGGGAGCCCAACTCCCTGCCACTCCTAACATATACCGCACCGGGGGCCTTGCGGCAAGACCCGGGTCGTACCGCAGAATCTTCAGCCGAAACCCGATCCTGCGAAGAATCAGCGGAATCGGCCTGGAGATGTCTTCTGTCGACGGCGCGCGGACGCCGAACCGTTTCGCCGACCGCGCGGACCGACCGAAGAACAATGGGGGGTTCATGATTGACGTGATCGTTGCCGGCGGTGGTCCGACCGGCATGATGCTGGCCAGCGAGTTGCGGCTACCCGGCGTGCGGACGCTCGTGCTGGAGAAGGAGGCGGAACCGGCCGGGTACGTCCGGGCGCTCGGCCTGCACGTGCGCAGCATCGAGGTGCTGGGCCAGCGCGGACTGCTGGACCGGTTCCTCGCGCACGGCCGGCAGCACCCGCTCGGCGGCTTCTTCGCCGGGATCGCCAAGCCCTCGCCGGAGCGGCTGGAGACCACGCATCCCTACGTCCTCGGTATCCCACAGACCATCACCGATCGCCTGCTGGCCGAGCATGCCGCCGAGGTCGGCGCCGAGATCCGGCGCGGCTGCGAACTGGTCGGGCTGAGCCAGGACGCGGACGGGGTGACCGCCGAGCTGGCCGACGGCAGCCGGCTGCGCGCGCGGTACCTCGTCGGCTGCGACGGCGGCCGCAGCACCGTACGCAAGCTGCTCGGCGTCGGCTTCCCCGGCGAACCTTCCCGGGTCGACACGCTGCTCGGCGAGATGGAGGTGACCGCGCCGCCGGAGACGGTGGCCGCCGTGGTGGCCGAGGTCCGCAGGACCGAGTTGCGGTTCGGCGCCGGACCGCTGGAGAACGGGGTGTACCGGGTCGTCGTGCCCGCCGCGGCGGTGGCCGAGGACCGGTCGATCCCGCCGACCCTCGACGACTTCCGGCGACAGCTGCGAGCCACCGCCGGAACCGACTTCGGCGTGCACTCACCGCGCTGGCTCTCCCGCTTCGGCGACGCCACCCGGCTGGCCGAGCGCTACCGGGTGGGCCGGGTGCTGCTGGCCGGCGACGCGGCGCACATCCACCCGCCGTTGGGCGGGCAGGGGCTCAACCTCGGCATCCAGGACGCCTTCAACCTCGGCTGGAAACTCGCCGCCGAGGTGCACGGCTGGGCACCGGAGGGGCTGCTGGAGAGCTACCACACCGAGCGGCACCCGGTGGCGGCCGACGTCCTACAGAACACCCGCGCCCAGATGCAGCTGCTCCGCACCGAGCCGGGCCCGCAGGCGGTACGCGGGTTGCTGTCGGAGCTGATGGACTTCGAGGAGGTGAACCGGTACCTGATCGAGAAGGTCACCGCGATCGCGGTCCGCTACGACTTCGGCGCGGGGCACGAGCTGCTCGGCCGGCGGATCCGGGACGTACGGCTGAAGCACCGGCGCCTCTACGAGCTGATGCACGGCGGCCGTGGCCTGCTGCTCGACCAGACCGGCCGGCTCTCGGTGGCGGGCTGGGCGGACCGGGTCGACCACGTCGTCGACGTCAGCGAGGAGCTGGACGTACCCGCCGTGCTGCTGCGCCCGGACGGCCACGTGGCGTGGGCCGGCGAGGATCAGCAGGAGCTGGACCGGGCGCTGCCCCGCTGGTTCGGCGCCGCCGGGTAGTCACCGTGTCGCCGCCGGTCCAACCTGGACCGGCGGCGGCACGCTCAGCGGGTGGCCCGCTCGGTCAGCTTGTCCCGGAGCCGGTCGACCAGTCCGACACCCGGGCCGACGAGCTTGTGGAACAACTCGCTGTTGGGCGCCCCGGGATGCGGCCGGGTCGGAGCCAGCTTCTTCGCGGTCTGCACCTTGCCGCCCAACGCCGCCAGCTCGTCCGGCGGGATGCGACGGCGCAGCTCGGGAAACTGCTCGGATTCCTCGTCCTGCACGTGGTCGGCGAGCAACGTCTCCAGTTCGCGCAGCGCGGTGTCGAACTCGGCGCTGGAGACGTCGGCCGATTCCAGTGCCTTCATGGCCCGCTCGAGCTGCTTGTGCTCCTCCACGTCGTGTGCGACGGCCTTGTCACCGTCGGCGAGGTACTTGCGCATGGCCGGGTAGACGTACATCTCCTCGGCGACGGCGTGCCGGACCAACTCGCTGATGGCGGTGTCCGTCAGATCACGCCGGATCATCGGGTCCTTGACCGACCAGATCTCCCCGATCAGAGCGGTGACGTCCCGATGATCGCTGATCAGGATGTCGATCACGTCGCCGCCGGACTTGTCACTGCTCATGATTCCTCCGTCTGTCTGGCCGTGTCCCCACCCGTACCCCGGAAACGGCCGGCTACTCCTCCGGGTTCCCGCCCGGTGCCGGCGAGCCCGGCTCGGTGCCGAGTACCGCGTCGACCTCGAATTCCACCAGCCACTCCGGGTCGATGAATCCCGACACCTGCACGAAGGTGCACGCCGGGCGTACCCCGGAGAAGCGCTCGCCGTGGGCGCGCGCCGCCTCTCGCCAACGGGCGATGTCGACCAGCATCACCCTGGTCCTGATCACGTCCGCCAGCGTCGCTCCGGCCGCGCGCAGCGCCTGCTCGGCGATGTCGAGGCAACGGACGGACTGTGCGTAGACGTCCCCCGGAGCGGCCGTGGCGCCGTCGTCGGTGAGCGGCGCGGTGCCGGCCACGCAGACGTACGGCCCGATCCGTACGGCACGGGAGAAGCCGATCTCCGGTTCCAGCGGGGATCCTGATGTCACCAGGCGGCGAAAGGAAGTCACGGCACAAGAGCATCGCAGAGGCTCGGGCCGGCGCCGGACGGAGTCAGCGCCTACCGGGGCTCCGGCGGGATCGCGGAGCCGTCGAGCCAGGGGGCGAGCAGCGCCATGGTGCGCCGGTGGAGCTCGTCCCGGAAGCTCGCCAGGCGGACCTGGCCGGCCGGTTCGGCGACCCGCCGCTCGTCCAGGTACGCCCCGCTCGGCACATCCGGGTCGCAGGCGGCGTGGATCAGGTTCCCGGCCCCGTACGACGTGCTCTCGCCCCGGACCGCGAACATCGCGTGCAGCAGGCGGGTGTCGACGACCCCCGGGTGGACGCTGACGATCGCCGGCCGGTAGTGCCCGGCCTGGCGTACGGCGTGGGCGACCAGGGCGAGCTTGGAGCGCGCGTACGCCGCAGCGGGCTGGTAGCCGTGCTGGAACTGTAGGTCGTCGAGATCGAGGCGGGCGGAGAGGTGGGTCGCGGACGACACGTGCACCACCCGGCCGGTGGCGGGCATCAGCGGCACCAGCCGTTCGGTGAGCAGGACGGCCGCCAGATAGTTGGTCTGCAACGTCGCCTCGTAGCCGTCCGCGCTGCACCGGCGGCGATCCGCACCCGGCCGGCCGGCGTTGTTGACGAGCACGTCGACCCGGTCGGTGGCGTTCGCCACCTCTCCGGCGAGCGCGACGACGTCGTCGAGTCGGTCGAAGTCGGCCCGCAGGTAGTCGACCTCGGCCCGGCCGGCCGAGCGGATCCGCTCGATCAACGGCCGTACCGCCGACTCCGGCTCCGGCCCGTGCAGCAACAGGCGCCGGGCCGACCCGGCGAGGCGGTGCGCCGCCGCCGCGCCGATCCCGCTGGTCCCACCGGTGAGCAGCACCGTGCCGGACGTCTGGCCGGTCATCGCCGATCATTCTCCGATCAGCACCGGCTGGCGCCGATGCGCGAAGCCGACCGTACCGCTTCGTGACCTCGCCGAACCGAGATTCCTCCGGACCCGCGCGGGCGGGACTGCCTAGCCCGGCGCCGCCAGGCGTCCGGTGGCCGCGCGGACCGCGGCGTGGTGTGCGGCCAGCAGGGTACGACCGACCCGCTGCCACAGGGTCGGGTCGGTGATCCCGGGCGGGTGGTACCCCTCCAGGTAGCCGTGCAGGGCCACCCTCTGCGGCTCGTCGACGGTGCAGACGTACGGCATCAGCTCGCCGAGGTCGTCAGCCTCGTCCGACGCCCCGCCCGGGACGGGCTCGGCACGGTCCGCCGACGATCGTGGGTAACGCTATCCGGGCCGCTCAGCCGTCAGCACGGCGGTGGTGCGGTGCTCTGCCGGACGGTGAGCGTCGTCGCCAGTTCGAGCCCGGCCTGCGGCGCCTTCTCGCCACGTCCGAGCGCGAGCGCCAGTTCGGTGGCGGCCATGGCCATCTCGATCAGTGGCTGGTGGACGGTGGTCAGCGCCGGGTCGACCAGCGCGGTGACCGGCAGGTCGTCGAAGCCCACCACGCTCAGGTCCGCGGGGATGCGGAGCCCGGCCGCGCGCGCGGCCTGGTAGACGCCGAGCGCCTGAAGGTCGTTGCAGGCGAAGATCGCCGTGGGCCGCTGGGGGCGGGCCAGCAGGTCGGCGGCGGCCTGGTAGCCGCCCTGCTGGGTCAGCGCGGTACGCACGAGAAGCTCGCTCTCCACCGCCAGCCCGGCCCCCTCCATCGCCGAGCGGTAGCCGTCCAGCCTGGCCCGGCAGCAGAGGATCTGGTCCGGTCCACCGATCATCGCGATGCGCCGGTGCCCCAGCTCGACGAGGTGGCGGGTGGCCGACCGGCCCCCGGCCCAGTTCGTGGCCCCGACGAACGGCACGTCGTCGGGGAGCTCGGCGGTGGGGTCGAAGACCACGAAGGGGATGCCTCTGGCGCGGAGCTGGTCGCGTTGCTCCTGCGACAGTTGGGCGACCGTCACGATGCAGGCCGGACGGCGGGCGAGGGTGTCGTCGATCCAGTACCGGATCGCGTTGCGCTGCGGCCCGAACTCCGTGAGCACCACACCCACCCGCTGCCGGCGGGCCACCCGCTCGACCCCACGGATGATTTCGAGCCCCCACAGGTGCTCCAGCTCGTCGAAGACCAGCTCCATCATGTTGCTGCGGCTGACCGGCGCCGGCTTGCGGTAGCCGTACTGGTGGATCACGGCCTCGACCCGGGCCCGGGTGTTCGCGGCGACACCGGAACGACCGTTGATCACCTTGGACACGGTCGGGATCGAGACGCCGGCCGACTCGGCGATGTAGGAGATCGTCACCGGCGTGGTCGGGTCGCCCCGCGGGTACTCCCGGTCGGTGACCGGTCCGCCCGACTCGGCGCTCGACAAGGTGGCCCCCTCCGTCGCCCGTCCCGTGCTGGCGGCACCGCCACGCCGACCGTACGGCCGGCCACGGGCGCCGTTCACGGCGCAAGGATAGCCGGTTCGGCCGTGTCCGGGCGTGGCCGCGCAGCGGTCCGATGTGGAGCCGGACCGGCGTGCCGATCGATGCCCCGCCAAGCCCGCCCGGCGCCCCGGGGCCGAGCACCGAGCCTAGAAACTTTCTGGATGCGGTCCCGATAGTTTCCGAAGCGGAGCGTAGTGACGCTTACCGATCTCGGCGACAACCTCGGCAAGCGCCAGGCTCGGGCCGCGCTCTATCACATACATTGACGCCTATCATAGAAAGGCGTAGCGTCTTCGGGCAGAAACTTTCGGCGTTGAGTACCGCAGGTTTCCGTCGCTGTGGGAGCAGGCAGCGTCTCGCGGAGGCATCGGGCAGCCTCCGCGGAGCACTCCGATCCGTCGCTCGCGCGTGGGCAGGCCGGGTGACCCGATCGGTCGTCGCGGCAACGCCGCGCATCATCCACCCGCTACGAGCGCTGGAGGCTCCATGTCCTCGTCCGCCCGGGCACGCCGGCCGTCGGTGCCGCGCCCGCTCGCCGTCGCCGCGACGGCCCTGCTCATGCTCACCGTCTTCCTGGTCGACCCGCAACCCGCCGAGGCGCACGGCTCGGCCGTCGACCCGGCGTCGCGCCACTACGGCTGCGCCACCCGCTGGGTGGACTGGCTGAATCCCGTCATGCGCACCCAGGACCCGATGTGCTGGCAGGCGTACCAGGCGAACCCGGCCGCGATGTGGACCTGGAACGGCCTCATCCAGGACAACGTGCACAACGACCACCGGGCACGCGTACCGGACGGTCAGCTCTGCGGCGGCGGGGACGCCACGTACTCCGCGCTGGACAACCCCGGCCTGTGGCGCGCCCAGGTCGTGCCCAACACGTTCACCTGGACCATGCACGACCAGGCCCGGCACGGCGCCGCCTACATCCGCATCTACGTCACCAGACAGGGCTTCGACCCCGTCACCCAACGCCTGCGCTGGAGCGACCTGGAACTGGTCAGGGACACCGGCCCGTTCCCCGACACGGGATGGCCGACCAGACCGGACGACCCGCTGCTCAACGGCGTCGACTACTCCTTCCAGGTCAGCGCACCCGGGCGGACCGGCCGGCACATCGTGTACGCGGTCTGGCGGGCCGGGCACGCCGACCAGAACTACTACATGTGCTCGGACGTACGCTTCCCCGGCGGTACGCCGGACCCGACCACCCCGCCGCCCTCCCCGCCGCCGGGGAACGACGGCTGCACGGCCACGTACGCCGTCACGAGCCAGTGGAACGGTGGCTTCCAGGCCGAGGTGAAGGTGACCGCCGGCAGCGCCGCGATCCGGGGCTGGACGGTGAGCATGGTCTTCCCGGACGGGCAGACGGTCGGCCAGTCGTGGAACGCCTCGGTCAGCTCGAACGGCTCGACGGTCACCGCCGGCAACACCACCCAGAACGGCAACCTCGCCGCCGGGGCCAGCACCACCTTCGGGGTGCTCGGCGCCTGGCTCGGCGCGAACCGGGCCCCCAGCCTCGGCTGCGTGGCCACCCGTTGACCCACCGCGTCGGGCCCGCCCCGCAGCGGTGGGGCGACCCGGCGCGCCCGGACGAGGACGAAACTACGGCAAGGAAGAGTACCGATGAATCTGCTGAACAGACGACGGGCGCGGCTGCGAGTCGGCCTGGTCGCCGGTGGCGCCGCCGCCCTGCTGGTCGCCGGACTGATGGTGGCGGTCGGCGCCCCGGCGGCGGCGACCCCTCCCCCGCCGGGCAACCCGATGGCGACGGTGGCCGCCATGCAGCCGGGCTGGAACCTGGGAAACACGTTGGACGCCATCCCGGACGAGACCGCCTGGGGCAACCCGCTCACCACCCGGACCCTGCTGCGCCACGTGCGGTCGCAGGGTTACCGCAGCATCCGGCTCCCGATCACCTGGAGCAACCATCACGGCCCCGCACCGGAATACGCCATCGACGCCGCCTGGCTGAACCGGGTCCGCCAGATCGTCGACTGGTCACTGGCCGAGGGCCTGTACGTAATGATCAACCTGCACCACGACTCCTGGCAGTGGATCAACACCTACCCCGGTGACCGCGCCGGCGTGCTCGCCCGGTACGACGCGCTCTGGACCCAGATCAGCGCCGCGTTCCGCGACCACTCACCCCGGCTCGTCTTCGAGAGCATCAACGAACCGCAGTTCGCCGACAGTACCGACGAGCAGAGCTACGCCCTGCTGCACGAACTCAACACCGAGTTCGTGCGGATCGTCCGCCGGTCCGGCGGTAACAACACGACCCGGCTGCTGGTGCTGCCGACCCTGTTCACCAACGCCGACCAGGGGCGGCTCGATGCGTTGAACGCCACGTTCGACCAGCTCCGCGACCCCCACCTCGCCGCCACCGTCCACTTCTACGGCTGGTGGCCGTTCAGCGTCAACATCGCCGGCGGTACCCGCTACGACGCCAACGTCGAACAGGACCTGACCGGTACGTTCGACCGGGTCCGCGACTCGTTCGTGGCCCGAGGCATCCCGGTCATCATCGGCGAGTGGGCCCTGCTCAACTGGGACCACAACCGGCCGGGCGTCATCGAACGGGGCGAGTTCCTCAAGTTCCTGGAGGCGGTCGGTTACCACGCCCGGATCCGCAACCTCACCACCATGGTCTGGGACGCGGGCCAGTTCCTGGAGCGTACCGAGCTGCGCTGGCGTGACCCGGGCGTCTTCGCCATGATGAGGGCAGGCTGGACCACCCGCTCCGGCACCGCCTCCTCCGACCAGGTGTACGTGCCCCGCAGCGGCACCATCACCGGCAGGACGCTCACGCTGAACCCCAACGGCACGTCGTTCCAGGGCCTGTGGCAGGGCGGGCGCAGCCTCGCCCGGGGCAGCGACTACACCGTCTCCGGCACCACGCTCACCCTCACCCCGGCCGCCCTCACCCGGCTGGCCGGCGACCGCGCCTACGGCGTCAACGCCACCATCGAGGCCCGGTTCTCCCAGGGCGTGCCGTGGCAGATCAGCATCATCAGCTCCGACCCGCCGACCCAGGCGGCCACCACCGGCACCACCGCCTCGTTCGCCATCCCCACCCGGTTCCGCGGCGACCAGCTCGCCACCATGGAGGCCAGGTACGCCGACGGAACCCCCGCCGGACCGGCGAACTGGACCTCGTTCAAGGAGTTCTGGCAGCACTTCCAGCCGGACTACGACGCCGACACCATCATCCTGAAACCCGCGTTCTTCGCCGAGGTCGACGACGGCACCGTGACCCTCACGTTCCACTTCTGGAGCGGCACCCGGATCACGTACCACCTGACCAGATCCGGCGACTCGTTGACCGGCAGCACCAGCTGAACGTCGACGGGGCCGCGGCATCGGTACGCCCGCGGCCCCGTCGACGGCCGAGGGCGGGTCAGATCCGGCGGCGCCCCGGAGCCGCCCGATCCCGGGTAGCCCCGAGCACGCGTCATGGTGGACAGGTGGGCCCGACGGGCGCCCGCTCAGTACGGCGACCGGGCGTCGGTGTGGAAGACCGCCCACACCACCTTGCCGCCGTCGGTGGGCAGGCTTCCCCACCGCCGGGCCGTCGCGTCGACGAGCATCAGCCCGCGACCAGCCGCCGACTCGGGCGACGGGCGGCAGAGCCGGGGCCCGACGGTGCTGCCGTCACAGACCGAGAGCATCACCTGGGAAGGACACCGGGAGATCCGCAGGTCCATCATCGTCCGCGCGTGCAGCACCGCATTCGCCACCAGCTCGGTGGCCACGATGCTGACCGGGGCGACCAGATTGGGCAGCTCCCATCGGGTGAGGGCCTCCGTCACGACGTCGCGGGCCCGGCTCGCCGAACCCGCGAGCGGCAGCAGCAGTTCGCCGGCCGAGGGCAGTCGCCGGCCCGGCTCGGCCGCCACCGCCTCCCTGGTGGAGCCGAACACCGCCAGCCGGCCGAAGGCGCCGCCGGCCAGCAACCTCGCGGTCCCCGGGTCGGGGGCGCAGAGGAGTACCGGAGTTCCGGGCCACAGGGCCGCCTGCCGCGCCACCGTCCCGAACACCGACAGCGCCGTCGCTTCCCGGACCAGCATCTCGGAGAGGTCGACCAGCAGCCCGTCCGGCTGCTCGGCGAGACACTGCAACAGGCCGGCCCGCACCGTCGCGGTGGTCACCAGGGCGAGGTCACCCGTGAGCCGAGCCAGCAGGTAACTGCCCGCTACCTCGACGTCACACCGGATCACTGGAGCCATCCCGGCATCATTCCCCGATGCGGGCCCGTCCACTCCTGTCCGGGTTGCGGAACCGTGCGCCGGTCGCGGATCCGACACGGCCACCGCGACATCGACGTTTGGCTACCTGTCCGCAGGGTAACGCCCCGGCAGGTCCGGGCAGATTGGACTCGTCGTGCCGACCCCGAGCCGTCCGAACCGATCGCCGCGATCCTCGGGGAGGCGTGATGGCGACCGAGCGACCCTTCGTCGACCCGGCCGCCAGCTCGACGACGGGGCAACCCCCGACCGGTACCCCGGAAGCGGTTCCTCGGCTGGACCCGCTCTCCGCTGACCCGGGTACCCGCGAGGAGCAGACGCTCGACGTCGCCGTCGACCCTCGTCCCGACGGCGACGTGACGCTCCGGCTGGACGGATATCTGGACATGGACACGGTGGAGACGCTGCGCCGTGTCTTCGGACAACTGCTCGACCGAGAACTCGCCAGCCTCACCGTCGACCTCTCCCGGTTGACCTTCTGCGACGCGGCCGGGATCAGGGCGCTGCTCGAATGCCGGGCCTGGACCAACGCGCTCGGCGGCACGCTGCTGGTCGTCTCACCCAGTCCGTTCGTACGGCTGATCTTCGAGGTCACCCGGGTCGCCGAACTGTTCGGCCTCCCGCCGGCCACCGACACCTGAAACCGCCAGAGTCGGTCGCGGTGGTCACCGACCGCAGGATCCGACGTCGAGGTGCAGGTATCTGGCGTTGACCCAGCGACAGAGCCGGGTACCGACCACGATGCCCACGATGGTGACCAGGGCCGGCAGGTATCCGCTGGCGACCTGGATGATCGGGATCGCCGGGCATCCGCCGGAGAGCGCCCAGCCGCCGCCGAAGAGCAGCGCGCCGGGTATCACGCCCGGGTGGATGCGTCCCGGTGTGCGGCGGACCCGGAGCAGGGCGAAGACCGCGACGATCAGCGCGACACCGCCACCGAAGGCGAAGAGCATGCGCAGGTCCTGGAACGTGAACATGCGGTTCAGTTCGGCGTAGTCACCGAACCCGATGTTGGTGACGGTGAAACCGAGGGCGAGCCCGGCGATGATGTTGGCGATCAGAAGTCCGCCCCGGGTACGCATCACACCACCTTCCAGAGCAGGAACGAGACCAGGACGGCGGTACCGAAGAAGACGGCCGTCGCGACGATGCTGTCCGGATGCAGCCGTCCGCAGCCGTTGAGTCCGTGACCCGAGGAACAGCCTCCGGCGAGACGGGTACCGAAGCCGACGAGTACGCCGCCGACGAAGAGGACCCCGATCATCTGCGGCGGAGAGCCGGTGACGATCTCGCGGAAGCCGTCGCCCATGTCGAGGCGGAACTCGAACCGTCCCGCCGTCACCGCCGCCACCCAGCCACCGACGAAGATCGACAGGAGCAGGGCCGCCTGGCTGACCAGCGGCGCCGGGCGCGGGCTGGTGGTCGCGTCGGGCGCGGTCGCGCTCGGCGTACCCGTGGTCGGTTCGACCCCCCGGGCGGCCGTCTCCGGCTCGACGCCCCCGGCGTACGGCGGCGTGGGCGCCCCGGCCCGGGTCCCGAAGTGCGCGGCGGTGGCTGCCGCGAGCGCCTCGGTGAGCGCACGCTCGTCGGCGAACTGGGCCTCCATCCGCTCGGCCCGGCGCTCCTCCCGCCAGTGCAGGACGCGTTCCCAGGCCGAGGAGACCCCGAAGGACCGATCGGTGCTGACGGTGTAGTTGATGGTGACGACGGCAAGGCCGACGGCGCCTGCCCACCAGGGCCAGTAGTTGCTCATGCGGGGCCTGAGATCCAATCGAGAAGGCGGGTCCACCAACGGCGGCGCCGGGGTTGCGGCGGCCCCGCTGGGGTGTTCCGTGGACTCTGTGCGACGTGTGGAAACAGCGGGTGCGTCGGCGGTTGGGGTCGCGTCGCGGCCTGCTCGAAGAAGGCCGTCGGCCGCTCCACCGGGCGTCGGGGATCAGGACCGGACCAGTGTGGCCGGGCCGGCTGGGCCGGTCCGGCCCGGTCGACTCCCGCAGCGGCCGACTTCAGGTGCTGGGCGTTGACTCCGTTCGGCAGCAATATGATCGGCACGACCGCGCCGGTCAGTGACAGCCGGTATCTGGCACACTCCTGCCAACCGTCCGCGGTGTCACAGTAGTAGTCCCGCCAGCTTCGTAAACTGGCGTTGAGGAGTGGAAACAGCGGGCATCGTTCACTGTGTGGGCAGCCCATATCACTCCAGTCTCACCCGCTGCGCCACCCGGCGGACCTGGCGGTCGAGCGCGGTCCCTGTCTGCTGATCGCGGGCAAGCATAGACCATCCACAGTGTGATCACATTCGATGGAGGATCGTGGGGGGTGGCATTAGGGGGTGGCCCCGTACGCCCGTCGGTGCCGACCTCTCCGACCCGCTTCGGACCGCCGTACCCGGTCGCTGTTAATCGCTTGTCGGCCGTCGTACGGCGGGACGATGATGGCGCCCATGCCCACCACCCGACGGGCCGGCGGCTCCCCGGTGCACCGACGACCGGGGTGGGGCCGACGCGACGTCGGGTGACCTCGCCGCACAGCCACCTGGACCGGGGAACGACATGGATGTCGCCCAGCGCCGCGAGCTTGCCCGCCGGGCGCTCGATGGCTATCTGAGTGGCCCCACCGCGCCCACCTCGGCAACGGCGCACGCCCTGACGAAGGTCGGCAGCGCCCTGGTCGTGGTACTCGTCGAGGGCATCAGCGACCAGATCGCCGTGGAGACCGCCGCGGTGTGCCGTGGCCGGGATCTCGGGGCGGAGCGGGTGGTGGTCGTGCCGATCGGCGGTGCACACGCGATCGGCCGTACCCTGACCAGCTTCCGGGCGCTGCGGATCCGGGCCCGACTTGCCGGCCTCTGCGACCTGGCCGAGGCGGAGGTATTCCGGCGCGGGCTCGCCGCCGCCGACGTCGGCGCACCCGGTACCCGCGCCGAACTGGAGGATCTCGGGTTCTTCGTCTGCGTGGACGACCTGGAGGACGAGTTGATCCGCGCCCTGGGCACCGAAGGCGTCGAAACCCTGCTCGACTCGCAGGGCGACCTCGGGTCGTTCCGCTCGTTGCAGAGCCAGCCCGCCTGGCGGGGCCGGGAACCCGGGGCGCAGCTGCGACGCTTCTTCGGCAGCGGCTCACGTCGAAAGCTGCGGTACGCCCGGTTGCTCGTCGAGGCGGCGGCCGGCCGGGACGCCCTGCCACGGCCGCTCGACGCGTTGCTCACCGCCGTTCGGGTGCCCTGATCCGTCGCCGCGCCGGATGCACTGACCTGTCGCCGCGCAGGGTGCGTTGACCCGCCGCCGCGCCACCCGCACCGGCCGGTTGCCGTGCCGGCTGCGCGCCGCGCATCCCGTCCTGCTGGGGAGGGAGGGGGTCGGGGCTGCCGCCCGGAAGCGGCGACCGGCTGGGCCGATACACTCGCCCGACCAAGATCGGGGGAAGCGTGGGGGCATCGTCGTGGAGCCGCAAGGTTCCATACCAGGCGGACATCGCGGCGGCGCTTCAGCAGGCCCGCGAGGAGGCGTACCAGGAGGGCGACTGCTATCGCGCCGAGCCGAACCTGCGCGCCCGGCAGATGAGCGAGCAGGAGTACGCCGCCGCCTCGGTCGCCGAGATGCGGGAGGGATTCCTCGCCGCGTTCGGCGAGGACGCGGGCGACCCGGACGACGGGCTGGCTCGCGAGGAATGGCATGCGGCGCAGATCGACGTCGTCGATCCGGACACGCTCCTCGCGTCGCAGCCGTTCTCCGGCACCCACTCGGTGATCGACATGACCGGGGTGGCGGACCGGCCCGAGGGCGGCCGGGTGGCACCGCTGCCCGACGACGAACTCGACAGGTGGTTCGGCACCCGCCGCCCGGACGTCGCCGCCGTCGAACGCGCGCTCGGGGAGGGGCTGAGCGGATTCGAGCGGTGGCATGGCGCGTACGTGGTCGGGTACGACGGTGACCGCCCGGAGAGCATCTACTTCTTCGGCTGGAGCGGCGACTGACTCCCACGCGTCACGACGCCCCGGAGACCCGCGACGAAGCACAGAGCGGCGGGCTCGTCGGCAACGGTCAGCAGCGGTCGAGCTCGGTACAGTACGTGATGGTCGCATCGTCCGCCGGCACCTCGTGGCGCGCCTCCGCCTGCCGGACCCGCTGGATGACTCCGGCGGCCCCGCTCGATCCCAGCAGGGCGACCAGTCCCGGCCAGTCGGTGAGCCCGAACCGGTCCACGATGCGGCTGGCCCCGTTGCTGAGCAGGACGGCACCGGTCAGCTCGGTTACGGGCAGGCCTCCGGTGACCGCCTCGTACGCGGCGCGCGGGTCGTCCTTGGCGAGCCAGAACCCGCCCGGCTGGTTGCGGTTGGCACGCAGTTCCGCGAGGACCCGGTGGTACTCGTCGCTGCCCGGAGTGATGCCCTCCAGAATGGACTGGTACGCCCCGCTGATGATCACCTCACGGCGGTCGGCGGAGACCAGGGGTGCACCGGCCACCCTGTCGAGCACGACGACCGAATCACCGAGGACCAGGTGCTCGACGAGACCGTCGCGGCAGCGCAGCAGGGCGACGGTCGCCGACGGACTTATCGGGTCGGCGACGTCACAGCTGCCCCGATGACTATCCGTCACCTGCTCGATGGCGTCGGCCAGCAGCGCCGCAAGGCTCTGCTCCCGCCCGTCTGACAGGCGGCTGAGCAGGGCGCCGCCCAGCCGGTGGGCGTACCAGACAACGCCGTGCCGGCAGACCGACTCCGCGCCGGGGATGCCGGCGCCGTCGATCAGCACGGCCGCGTCGGGTACGGCGCCGGTGAAGTCCTCGTTCGGGTGGCCCGGCGCCGCGACGCTCGTCATCGCCACCCGCATGTCGCGTCGCCGTCCTTCCCGCCGCCCAGGGCCTCGACCGTAGCAGTGGGCCGGGCGCGGTCACCCGGACGACGGCGCCCGGTCAGCGGGAATGATGCGGATGGGTGACCACCAGCACCGGCCGGGGCGACTTTCCGATCAGTGCCAGCGGCAGGCTGCCGAGCAGGCGTTCGGCCACCGCCGGGCGGGTGCTGGACCCCACCACGATCAGGTCGGCCCGCTGCTCGTCGGCGAATTCCAGGATCTGTTGCAGAGGACGGCCGGAGCGTACCGTCACGCTCGCCTCGATCCCGGCCTCGGCCAACCGCCGGACCGCCGCCGAAGCGGCCTGTTGCGCCCGCTCGGTGAAGACGCTGCGCGGCGCCGGGGCCAGTCGTTCGAGTTCCACCTCGTCGACGGCGAGCACCGCGACCGACCCGCCGCTCTGCCGGACGAGATCCGCGACCGCGTCCGCGACCCACGGCTGGTCGGCCTCGGGGTTGGCAGCTAGCACGATGTGCATGTCGTCCTCCGATCACGGGCTCGGCTTCGGGGGTTCCGCCCGCTCATGACGTCCGGGTCAATGCTGGGCCGGGTCGGGTATCCGGAACAAGGGCACTCTCGGAGCGCGCCCGGGCGGTGGATCGAATACCGTGTGGCTCTGCACATCGATGAGGTTTAGCACGCTTCGCGCCGAGTCACACCTCGGAGGCGGAGATGGAGGGGAGGGGCTGTGGCGGACGCACCGGCACCCGGCGACAGCATCGAGCGTGACGAGCCGACCCTCAAGCGGGTGATCGGCCCCGGCCTGTTGCTGCTCTTCGTGGTCGGGGACATTCTCGGCACCGGCGTCTACGCGCTCACCGGCAAGGTCGCCGCCGAGGTGGGCGGGGCGGTGTGGCTCCCCTTCCTGGTGGCGTTCCTGGTGGCGATGCTGACCGCCTTCAGCTACCTGGAGCTGGTGACGAAGTACCCGAGGGCGGCGGGTGCCGCGCTCTACACGCACAAGGCGTTCGGAATCCACTTCCTCACCTTCATCGTCACCTTCGCGGTGATGTGCTCGGGCCTCACCTCCGCGTCCAGCGCGTCCAAGGCCTTCGCCGGCAACTTCGCGGAGGCCTTCGACCTGTCGATCGGCGAGGGGCTCGGGCTCACCGCGGTCGCGGTCGCCTTCATGACGCTCATCGCCCTGGTCAACTTCCGGGGCGTCGCCGAGAGCGTCAAGCTGAACGTGGTACTGACCTGCGTCGAGCTGACCGGTCTGCTCATCGTCATCTTCATCGGCGCCTGGGCGCTCGGCGGCGGCGACGGCGACATGTCCCGGCTGCTGGAGTTCGAGTCGCCGCCGGGCGAGCACGCGTTCTTCTCGGTCACCGCGGCCACCGCGCTGGCGTTCTTCGCCATGGTCGGATTCGAGGACTCGGTGAACATGGCCGAGGAGACCAAGGACCCGGTCCGGATCTTCCCGAAGATCATGCTGATCGGGCTCTGCGTGACCGGGCTGATCTACGTACTGGTGTCGATCTCGTCGGTCGCCCTGGTCTCCCCCGAGGATCTCAGCGAGGGCGACGCCCCGCTGCTCAAGGTCGTCGCGGCCGGGGCGCCGGCCTTCCCGCTCACCGTCTTCGCCTTCATCACGATGTTCGCGGTGGCGAACTCCGCCCTGATCAACATGCTGATGGCCAGCCGGTTGCTCTACGGCATGGCCCACGAGGGGGTACTGCCGCGCGTCCTCGGCCTGATCCACCGCACCAGGCGTACGCCCTGGGTGGGCATCGTCTTCACCACCCTGGTCGCCTTCGGGCTGATCTGGTTCGCCGACCTGACCGCGCTGGGCGGTACGACGTCGCTGCTGCTGCTCACCGTCTTCACCGTGGTCAACATCGCCGTACTGGTGCTCCGGCGCGACCCGGTGGAGCACCGGCACTTCCGGGCGCCCACCCTCATTCCGGTGGCCGGTGCGATCACCTGCGCGTACCTGGCCAGTCCGCTCTCCGGGCGGGCGGCCGACGACTACCGGGTGGCCGGGATACTGCTCGTCATCGGGGTCGTCCTGTGGGCGGTCACCTACCTGACCAACCGGTTCCTGCTGCGCCGACGCGCCACCTCGGATGCCTAGACCAGGCCGGAGAGGTACTCCCGACGCCGCTGCGGTTCGAACTTCTCGATCGCGTACCGCAGCATCACCCGGGGCATCACCCGATAGTGTCGGGCCAGGAACTCCTCCGCCGCCGCCCGGTCCCGGTTGCCCACCTCGCGCAGCATCCAGCCCACCGCCTTGTGCACGAGGTCGTGCGGGTCGTGCAGCAGCCGCTCACCGAGCCGGAACGTCCAGCGGAAGTCGCCGGCCCGGATGAAGGCGAAGGTCGCCATGACGGCGATCCGCCGGTCCCAGACCAGGCTCGACCCGGCCAGCCGATCCAGTACGCTGCGGTCCTTGTCGATCAGCCAGGGGCCGACGATGTACGGCGCGGACGAGTCCACCAGGTCCCAGTTGTTGATCCGGCCGGTGTTGGCCAGGACGATGTCGAAGATCCGGCCCCGTTCCTCCTCGTCCCCCTTGGCGAACTTGCGGACCAGGACGAAGAGCGAGGTCAGTCGCTCCTCGTGCACGCCGCTCGCCAGCAGCTCCGCCGTCTCGGCCAGGGAGAGATCGCGCCAGTACCTGCCGGCCACCCGGCGCTGGTCCGGGACGGAGACACCGATGGCCCGGTCGCCCTCGCCGTAACCGCCGGGGACCATCTGGAGGAAGCGGCTGACGCCCTCCGCCCGGAGCGGGTCGGCGAGCCGGGCGAGGTCGTGCCGGACATCCTCGGTCGAGGCCATGATTGTGCAACCTACCGCGACCGCCGGCGCCTCCCCCGATGCCCTCGGCGCCGGGCCGGGCCGGGGATGCGGGATCAGCCTGTCGGGCGTACGGCGGTCTCCGTCAGGGCGCGGATCTCCCGTACCACCGTCGGCCACACGGCGCGCGGCAGGTCGTGACCGGTGCCCGGCAGCTCCACGTACCGTGCGCCCGGCACCTTCGCCGCGATGCGCCGACCCGCGGACGGGCGCAGCAGCGGGTCCCGCTCGCCGTGCAGCACGAGGGTGGGTACCCGTAGCTCCCGCAGTCGGGGGCCGTGCCAGGACGCGCCGGTCTGCCGTGCCTGGGCGCGGGTGTCGCGAACCCCGCTGGGCAGCCCGGCGTCGAGTTCGCGCTCCACCCGGGTCCGGGCCTCCGGTTCGTCGAAGGCGTACCCCGGGGAGGCGATCGCCCGCGCCAGGGCCAGACCCGCCGCCACGTCGCCCTCGCGGCCGGCGGGGAAGCGGAAGCGGGTCAGGCGGGCCAGGAAGGGCAGCCGGACATACCTGAGCACGGCCACCCCTCGGGCGTCGCTGGGTACGGCGGCGTAGGAGGTCAGCGTGCGTACCCGCCGCGGATGCCGGAGCGCGGTGCGCTGCGCCACCAGACCGCCCTGGGAGATGCCGAAGAGGTGGGCGCTCGACCAGCCGAGGGCGTCGAGCACGGCGACGGTGTCGTCGGCCATGTCCTCGCCGGTGTAGGCGGGGGGCCGGCGTCGCAGCAGCGCGGCGAGGGGGTTGTCGGCGGGGACGTCGTCGAAGCGGGTCGAGCCTCCGGCGTCGCGGCCGTCGAAGGCGGCCACGTGGAACCCGGCCTCGACCAGTCCGTCGACCAGTCCGTCGGGCCACCAGTACCGGGAGACGCCGAGCCCCATGACGAGCAGCAGCGGCTCACCACCGGCGCCGCCGAGTTCGTCGACCGCGAGGACCACGTCGCCGTTGCGCGCGCTGCGCGGCGTCCTGATCACGTCGACCTCCCTGACGCACCCCGGATACGTTCGAGAACGCTGTTCGCAAACGACGATAGCAGGGTCGGTGCCCGGGTCCCGCGCTGCGGTGACGGCGGACGGGTTCGGCGGGCCGCCGGACGAGTCACCGGCCGCCGAGGGTGCCGTGGCGCTGTCCATCGAGGGTGCCGTGGCGCTGTCCATCGAGGACGGGACGCGGTCGATCGACGTCGTCTCGTGACCACCCGGGCGTCGGTGACGCCGAAATGGTTGCTGTTGGTCGGCAATGACCGACTGCGGTTGTTGGCCGGTGGCATCCCGTGCCGTCCGCGCCGCAGCGGAGAGACGCTAAGTCTCGGCGGTTGCGCCGGATCCGTGAGGGGGCCGTGATGAGCAGCCGAACGCGGGCGGCCGATGCCGGCCACCAGGGCACCGAGCACAGGCGACAGTACCGGCCGGCCTTTCGCGACCGCCACCGCCATCGCCGTCGACGCCTCGGCGACCGGGCGGCGACCCCGGAGCCCTCGCCGATCCCCCGCCGCACCCGACAGAAGCCCTACCCACCGCAGGCACGGAGGCCACGATGCGTTTCGCACTGAGCCGCACCAGCCACGACACGACGGTCACCCTGGGGGTGGCCGGCGAGGTGGATCTCGGTACCAGTGGTCTGCTGCGCGCCGCGATCCAGGACGCGCTCGGCACGCCGCACGCGGCCGGGGTCACGGTCGACCTCGACGGCGTGACGTTTCTCGACTGTACGGGGATCGGCGCGCTGGTCGCCGGCCACAACACCGCCGTCCGGCTGCGACTGCGGTACCTGGTGACCAACCCGCAGCGGCCGGTACGGCGGATCCTGGAGGTCACCGGCGTGCTCCCGGTCCTCGCCCACAGCCCGGATCCGACGCCGCGCACCGGTCCCCCGAGTCAGCCACCGCGATTGGCGATCACCACCACGCCGCACGGTCTCGTCGGGTCCACCCGGTTGTCGCGCGCCGAGACCGCCCACGCCGCGGCACACCGCCGAGGAACGGCCCGGCAGGTACCGGGGCTGCGGCGATGACCCCTCTCCCCGTCGGCGTCGTGGATCCGCCGGGCGCCCCGCCGCACCCGAGGTGGCGACGGTTCCTGTGCCCGCGCCGGGTCCCGTCCCGACAGGGCCGTATCGATGTGAGGAGAAATCATGCTCTCCGAAGCGGAACAGCGGCGCCTCGCCGCGATCGAGGCCGGGCTCCGGCTCGACGACCCGGAGTTCGTCTACCGGTTCACCGCCGAGCCACGGAGCCGGCAGACGGATGGATGGCGTGAACTGACCGCGATCATCGCGTTCCTGGTCGCGGTGACGGCGGCGGGCGCCGGCCTGTACATCCTGAGCGCGATCGGCGCCGTCGTCTCGGCGATCGTCACGGTGCGACTCTGGAGCCTGTACCGGCGTCGATGATGCACCTGACGGCGCGTCGGCGCTGGGCTGGGACGTCGCGAGAAAGGCGGGACCCTGGACCGACCAGACCGCCGGTGGTGCCGACAAGCACCGGGTGGCGATCGCACTGCTCCAGGAGGTCGACGCGACGGCGGCGGCGCGGCTCGCGCGAATCCGTCGCGGAACGCTCAGCCGGCGGTGGGCAGCGGGCTGGCCGGCCAGTTGAGCGCCCGGGCGCCCAGTACCGCGGCGTGCAGGGTGAACCGGTGCTGCGGGTCGGTCGGGTCGTAGCCGATCAACCTCTTGATCCGCTCCAGCCGGTAGGTCACGGTCCGTACCGAGACGTGTAGCCGTTTCGCCGTCTCCGTGGCCACCGCGCCGGTGCCGAAGTAGGCGTCCATGGTGTCCAGCAGCGGCTGGGCACCACCCCGGGCCAGGGTCAGCGGGCTGAGGACGGCGGAGACGAGGTCGACGATGGCAGGCTGGTCGCGGAGCAGCACCCGGTACACCAGGAGGTCATGGGCGTTGACGACCGGGTTGGTGACGTGTAGTCGCTCGGCCATGGTCAACGCCTCGCGTGCCTCCTCGTACGAGCGGGCGATCCCGTAGAGCCCGGGGTGCGGCCGGCCGACGGCGATCCGCCAGGGACGGCCGTGCCGAAGGCGGTTCAGCTCGCCGTGCATCAGTCGCCCGAGATCGTTGCGCGGATCGTCGACGGGGGCCGCCCGGCCGGCCGAGGCCGCCTCGGCCGGGGCGAGCACGACCAGCAGCCCGTCCTTGGTGGCCACCAGGACGTCCCGGTCGCCGAGCCGGTCGAAGATCACCGCTTCCAGGGTGCTGATCGCGGCCTCGGTGTCGGGCAGGCGCCGGCTCGGCGCGGCGAGCGCCACCTGGTGCGCCCGCGCCAGGTCGAGCCCGAACGGCTCGGAGCGCTCGACAAGGGCACCGAGGTCGGAGTCGCCGCGCAGCAGGTCGTCGATCAGCTCCCGGCGCAGCGTCTCCTCGCGCCGGACCAGGTCGCGCCGCGCCACCGCGTAGCCCTCGGCGAGCGTCGCCACCGCTTCGTCGATGACCTGGAGTACGGCCGCGGCAGCGGCCCGTACCGCCTCACGGTCCCGGGACCGGACGACCATCGGCAGGTCGGTCCAGAGCCGTCGCGCCGCCGACAGGTACAACTGCACCACCCGGCCGGCCGAGATCCCCTGCTCGGCGGCTTGCCGACCGAGCCGGCCCACCGCGTCGAGCTCGGCACGTCTGGGGCGGCGTCCACTGACCGCGGCGTCGGCCAGCAGCGAGAGATAGTCGCCGAGCAGGGCGACCGGGACGCCACCGGCGTCGCTGGCGGCGGCATTGGCCACGTCGACCAGCCACTCGTCCCGGGCCGACGACGCGGACGGCGCCGCAGGTCTGCCAGGGCGTTGCCTGCTGCGTTCGGTCACGCCCGACTCACCTCCACCGGCATCGAAGCGTCGACGCCCGTAACGGGGCGACCGCCTACCCGGACGGAACACCTTCGGTCGCGCTCATGAGCTGACTGTTCGACCATACTTTGCCGGGCGTCGGCAGGTTACGCCCGACACCGTCCCGGCCCGAGCCGCTGTGCCGGGTGCGGCTCCCCGACGGCGGGCCCCGAAGCGACCCTCGGACGGTCACCAGGAGGATCCGACAACACGGTGATCCTTTCGAACAGACTTCGGATAACCCTTCACATAACCTCTCGACATCGAACCTGCTCTATGGCAGGCTGGCTTGCCAGCACCGAAGCTCGCTAGCACCGAAGGCACGAGTCGGAGTCCCCATCCCACCTGCGACGCCCGACCGCGAATCGATGGGAGAGCGTCATGGTCACACGGAGAGCCGTGCTCGGCGGGGCCGGCGCGGCGGCGGGCGCCGCCGCGACGGGCGGCCTGCTCGGCGCGGGCACCGCCCGGGCGGATGCCACCATCAGCGTCACACCCGGCGCCGACTTCGGCGCCTGGGAGGGCTGGGGCACCTCGCTCGCCTGGTGGGCCAACGTCTTCGGCAACCGGGACGACTTCGCCGACATCTTCTTCACCACCAGGTCGGTGGCGTACAACGGGGTCACGCTGCCCGGCCTCGGGCTCACCATCGCCCGCTACAACCTGGGCGCGTGCAGTTGGAACTCGGTCGACGACGCGAGCATGGTGGCCTCGCCCAACATCCCCTCGTTCAAGCAGATCGAGGGCTTCTGGCAGGACTGGCGCAACACCGACCCGGCCTCCTCGGCCTGGAACTGGAACGCCGACGCCAACCAGCGAGCCGCCCTGACGAAGGCGACCCAGCGGGGCGCGGTCAGCGAACTCTTCGCCAACTCCCCCATGTGGTGGATGTGCCTCAACCACAACCCGTCGGGCGCGGCGGGCGGCGGCAACAACCTCCAGTCCTGGAACTACGCGCAGCACGCCTACCATCTGGCGGTCACCGCCCGCCGTGCGCGGGACAGCTGGGGGGTGACCTTCCGGACGGTCGACCCCTTCAACGAGCCGTCGTCGAGCTGGTGGACCGCGACGGGCACCCAGGAGGGGTGCCACATCGACGCGAGCATTCAGCGGACGGTCCTGGCCCACCTGCGGACGGCCCTCGACGACCAGGGCCTCACCGGCGTCGCGATCTCGGCCTCCGACGAGACCAGCTACGACCTCGCCCGGACCACCTGGAACAGCTTCGACGCCGCCACCAGGGCGGTGGTCCGCCAGGTGAACGTGCACGGCTACCAGGGCAGCGGCGGCCGGCGGGACCTGCTCTACAACGACGTCAGGGCGGCCGGCAAGGTGCTCTGGAACTCGGAGACCGGCGACAGCGACGGCACCGGCATCACCATGGCCAAGAACCTCTGCCTCGACTGGACCTGGTTGCACCCCACCGCCTGGGTCTACTGGCAGGTGATGGACCCGAGCGCGGGATGGGCAGCCATCGCGTACGACCCGACCACGCATACCCCCGGAGCGGTCCAGCCGAAGTACCACGTCCTGGCGCAGTTCACCCGGCACATCCGCCCCGGTATGCGGATCCTGAACACCGGCAACGGCAGCGCGGTGGCGGCGTACGACGCGGCCGCCCGACGACTGGTCGTCGTCGCGGTCAACACCGGCGCCGCACAGACCCTCACGTTCGACCTCTCCGCCTTCGGCACGGTCACCGGCGGCGTGACCCGGTGGACCACCGTCCCGGCCGGTGCCGACCGCTACACCCGTCGCACCGACGTCCGGCTCAGCGGCAAGTCGGTCAGCCTCGCCTTCCCCGCCGCCTCCGTGCAGACTCTGGAGATCGACGGGGTGAGCCCCTGACCCGTGCCGCCGCCCGTCGGCGGCGAATGGAGCATCCGCGGCGCCGACTTCCGGCGGCGGTGGGCCGGCACGACGTACGGGCGGGCGTGCACGGCAGCAAACGGTTCCGGCACCCGCCGGGCGGAGCATGCCACGGGTGGCCGCTAGGAGATCGTGGTGACCAGGTGGGCGACGGTCCGGGCGACCGCGTCCCGCGCCGGCGCCAGGTACCTCCGTGGATCGACGACCGGCGCGGCGGCCAGCTCGGCCCGGACGGCCCCGGTGAAGGCGACGTTCAGAATGGTGCCGACGTTGATCTTCACGATCCCGGCCCGCACGGCCCGGACCAGGTCGTCGTCGGGGACGCCCGAGGAGCCGTGCAGCACCAGCGGCACCGGCAGCGTCTCCCGGAGCCGGCCGATGAGCGCGAAGTCGAGCGCGGCGGTCCGGTCGGTCATCGCGTGCGAGCTGCCCACCGCCACCGCCAGCGCGTCGACCCCGGTCGCGGCGACGAACTCGGCCGCCTCGACCGGATCGGTGCGTACCCCCGGGGCGTGTGCCCCGTCCTTGCCGCCGACCTCCCCCAGCTCCGCCTCCAGCCACAGTCCGCGGGCGTGCGCCCAGTCGACCGCCTGCGCGGTGGCGCTGACGTTGTCGGCGTAGTCGAGCGTCGACGCGTCGAACATCGCGGAGCTGATCCCGGTGCCCTCGACGGCGTGCAGCAGCTCCGGGCTCTGCACGTGGTCGAGGTGGACCGCGACCGGCACGGCGGCGAGTTCGGCCAGCGCGGTGACCGCGGCGGCGATCGGGGCCAGCCGGCCGTGGTGGAAGCGGACCGCGTTCTCGCTGATCTGGAGGATCACCGCCCGGCCGGCCTGCTCGGCCCCGGCGACGATCGCCTCGGCGTGCTCCAGGGTGATCACGTTGAAGGCGACGATCGCGGTGTCGGCGGCACGCGCGCCGTCGACCAGTTGGCCGGTGGCGGTGAGGGGCATCGGTGCTCCGTTTCCCGGGGTCTCCCGGTCCGAAGGTTGTCGTCCGGGCGGTCGACGTGCCGACTCTTGACAGCGCCGCGACGAAAAGCAAGTATCCGCAGCACCGCACAAGCGGGTGGCACCGCAGCACAAGAGGGTGACCAGGTGGCAGCTCCCCTGCTCGTCGGCCTCGACGTCGGCACCACGGCCAGCAAGGCCGTGGTCTTCACCGAGGCGGGCGAGCCGCTGTCCCAGGCCTCGGTGCCCACGCCCTGGACAACCACCCGCACCGGCGCCGAACTCGACGCGACCGCCCTGTTCGGCGCCGCCGTCGAGGCCCTGGCCGGGGCGCTGGCCGCCGCCCCGCCCGGCCCGGTCGCCGGCCTCGGCGTCGCCAGCATGGGCGAATCCGGGGTACTGCTGGATCGCTCCGGCGAGCCGGTCGGCCCCGTCGTCGCCTGGCACGACACCCGGGACGGGACGGAGCTGACCGACCTGCACGCCCGGATCGGGTCGGAGACGTTCGCCCGCACCACCGGGCTGCCGCTGCGGCACCAGTGGGCGCTCACCAAGCACCGCTGGCTGCGCACCCACCACCCGGAGACCCGGAACGCCGTACGCCGGCTCAACATCGCCGAGTGGGTGGTACGCAGGCTCGGCGGGGCGGAGGCCACCGAACAGTCCCTCGCCTCCCGGACCGGCTGGCTGCGGCTCGACCGCCGGGACTGGTGGCCCGAGGCGCTGGAGTGGTCCGGGGCGCACGCCTCGCTGATGCCCGAGGTGGTGACCGCCGGAACGGCGCTCGGCACCGTCGAGGCGGGCACCGGACCCGACCGGCTCACCGGAGCCACCCTCACCGTCTGCGGCCACGACCACCAGGTGGCCGCGATCGGCGCCGGAGCGGTGCGCCCCGGCGACGAACTGGACTCCTGCGGTACGGCGGAGGCACTGGTCCGGTCGGTCCCGCCGGGCCTGCCCCCGGAGACCGTCGCCGGGCTGGTCACCGCCGGGGTCACCGTCGGATGGCACGCCCTGGCCGGTCGCTGGTGCCTGCTCGGCGCCACCACCGGAGGACTCGTGCTGCAACGGGTACTCGCCGGGCTCGGCCTGGACCGGGCCGACCTGACCCGGCTCGACACCCTCGCCGCGCGGGTCGAGCCGGGCCGGGTCGAGGTGCGGATCACCGACGAGGGGCGGTCGGTGGTCGTACCGGCGGGGCAGCCCGTCGAGCCGGCGCAGATCTGGCGGGCGGCGCTGGAGACGGTCACCGACGAGATCGGCGCCATCCACGACGCGATGACCGGGTACAGCGGCGACCACCGCGAGATCGTCGCCGTCGGCGGCTGGTCGCGCAGCGAGACGCTGATGGCGGTGAAGGCCCGCCGGCTCGGCCCGGTACGCCGGTCCCCGGTCGTCGAGGCCGGGGCGCGCGGCGCCGCTCTGCTCGCCGGGCTCGCGGCCGGGGTCTACGGCGGCGTGCACGAGTTTCCGGACGCCGTTGGCAGCACGGCGGGAGCCGACTCCGGTGACACCGCCGTGGCGGGCCGGTGGTGAAGGGCCGACCGCCGTACGCGGGCGAGCGCAGTCAGCACATCCCTCGGACGTCGCGAGTGGAGTACCCGTGATCCTCACCCTGACCCCCAACCCGAGTGTCGACCGCACCGTCTTCGTCGACGCGCTACCCCGGGGGGCGGTGATCCGCAGCCGTCGTGGTTGGAGCGAACCCAGCGGCAAGGGCGTGAACGTGGCGCTGGCCCTGCAACGTCACGGCCGGTCGGCCACCGCCGTCCTGCCGGTGGGCGGTTCGGTCGGCGCCCAGCTCTCCCGGATGCTCCGGCTGGCCGGGCTGCCCGTCCGGGAGGTACCGGTGCGGGGCGAGATCCGCAGCAACATCAGTCTGGTCGAGCCGGACGGCACCGTCACCAAGGTGAACGAGCCCGGTCCGGCACTCGACGCCGGGGAGACCACCGCGCTGGTACGTGCCGTGCTGGACAACCTCACCGGCGTCACCTGGCTGGCCTGCTGCGGCAGCCTGCCCGACGGCGTACCGCCGAACCTGTACGCCGGGCTGGCCGAGGCGGCCCGGTCCCGAGGTGTCCGGGTCGCGGTCGACACCTCCGGCGAACCGCTGCGGGCCAGCCTCGCCGGCCGACCCGACCTGGTCAAGCCGAACTCCGCCGAACTCGCCGACCTGGTCGGCCGACCGCTGCGGACCTTCGGCGACGTGGTCGACGCGGCGCTCCAGGTGCGCCGGCTCGGCGCCGACACGGTGCTGGCCAGCCTCGGCGCGGACGGCGCGCTGCTGGTCGACGCCACCGGGGTACGGCACGCCGAGGCGCGGGTGAGCCGGGTGGTCAGCGCCGTCGGCGCCGGTGACGCCGCCCTGGCCGGTTTCCTGCACGGCGACGGGGCCGGGACGGCCGCACTGCGTACCGCGGTTGCCTGGGGCGCGGCGGCCGTCCAGCACGAGGGAACGCTCTTCTCCGCCGCCGACCCGGATCAGACGGTACTGGTCAGCACCGACGTCGACCCGAGCCGGCCGCTACGGGACCCCGACGTCGTCCCGCACCGGGCCGAACCCGTCACCCGGCCGACCTGACCGGTGCCGGCCGCACCGGGCGCCGCGCCGCGCAGGCGGTCGGGTGCGGTCGTCGCGACCCGGTGCCGGACGGGCGCGGCGCCGAACGCCTCGGCTCGTTCGGCGCCGCGCAGCCCGAGGGGTGCGCCACGGGGCACACCGGGTCAGCTGTTGCGGGCCTGCTGGCACGGCATGCAGAAGCGGGCGTGCGGCAGGATCTCCAGCCGCTCGGTGGGGATCTCCCGCTGGCACTGCTCGCACGTTCCGTAGCTGCCGTCGGTCATCCGCTTCAACGCTTCAGTGCTGTCGGCCACGGCCCGCTGAGTGGAGTTGATCAGAGCGGTGACGGTCTGCGGGTCCAGGCCGATCTGCTCGGGGTTCGTACGGTGCGCCCTGAGCTTGGTCAGTTCCGCGGTCTGCTGGTCGAGCTGGGCTTGCAGGACCTGCTGGAAGTTCTCTAGACGGCTGTTGCCAACGGTGGTCATGGCGCTCCCTTTCTCTGGAATACCAAGGCTGGTGGGGCCGCGGAGTGCGGCGTGGATGGGTCGAGGCGGACCGGTCAACGTCGGTGCGAGCCGGTCAGCGTGGGTGCGGGCCGGTCAGCGTCGGTGCGGCCCTCGGCGTATCGCCGCGAGGGCGGACAGACCGGCGCCGTGCACGGCGGCGATGCGAGGCCGCCTGGCCGACCGGACCGGTAGCCGCAGGGCGGCGGTGGTGCGGGCCACCAGTTCCGGCGCGATCGCGCCGCCGCCGACAAGGACCAGGCCACGGTGTACGGCGGCCCTGTCGACGTCGCGCGCGTGTGTGTCGCGACGTAGGTCCTGGACCAGGTCGGTGACGGTGTGCACGATGATGTCGTCGGCGGTGGGGCCGGTGAGGTCCCGGATCCCGATGTTGGCCTGGCGCGCCGCTATCAGGCCACCGTCGGCCAGGAGTGCGACCTCGATGAGCTGCGCGCCGATGTCCGCTATGAGCAGTGGACCCGGTGCCGCGCCTGCCCCGATCGCGGCGGCCCGGATGGTGGGCGTGACCAGCAGCCGGGACGGGTCGAAGACCGTACTGAGCAGCTCCCGCATCGCCTCGTCGTCGGCCGCCTTGCTCAGGACCGGTCGGCAGGCGACCACGACCGCGCCGGCGGGCAGCGGTCGCTGGTAGCGGGAGAGGATCCGCGCGAGCAGCGCCCGCAGGCCGGTCGAGTCGACGATGCGACCGCGCCGCATCAAGGGTCTGGGGTTGCTCAGGCTGTCGTTGAGGCTGGGCAACTGGACCAGTGGACGTCCCGAGGCCCAGATCCGGGTGTAGCCGCTGCCCAGGTCGATCCCGACCGCGGCCGGCTCGGTGTGGGTGGCGCTGGAGGTCGAAGGCTCGGTGCTCGCCAGGGTGGTCGAAGGCTCGGTGCGGAAGGCGGCCGCGTCGGACGCCGATTCCAGGGCGCCGCGTTGATCGACGATGCTCATCGTCAAGCCCCTTCCACGTCGAGTGCGATCGGTCGCCGGAGTTGACCGGGGAAAATGCGGGTAGCGCCGGTCGCCTGCCAGGTCATGGCAGGTGCGTCAGGGCGCTGTTGCTTAGCGGGTGGTGCCCCTGGGCGCGGTGCGGGCCACTACACGCACTCGGGCCGCCGGCCTGGCCTGCGCCGGATCGTCAAGACCTGGTGGCGCGAGCGGTGCACTGTCGGCCGGCGCATCGACGGCATGCGCGCGCAGGTTGGCGACGCCCAGATGATCGGTGACCCTGCCGGTCGTCATCACACCTCCTCGCACGTTCGCGACCAGATAGAACCTCGAGCATCCGCCGCTCGTGCCGCCGGAACACCGGTCGCTGTCGGTAACGTCTTCGTCTTCTTACTGCCGACGGCCGGCAAGGTAGCCTCGACTACCCGGAACAGGGGCCGCTGACAGAGAAGGCGGGGTCACGGCGACCAGCAGCGCCGCGAAGGCCACCCGGCCGATCACGGCCCAGGCAGGCAGTTGGTCCATGGCGACCGTGGCGTGCAGCACATCCGCCACCGAACGGGCTTCGGCCGGCAGCAACGCGACGGTGCCGAGCGCCGCCTCCGGCTCGGCCTGGTCGTAGAGGACCAGGACGTGTCGACCGTCGAGGTGCGTCACGATGCCAACCGGTTACCCTCCCACGTGGTCAGCACGTGAGAGATCCCCACGCCGGGCAGGCCAATGCGTTCCATCGTCATGGGCACTCCTGTTCAGGATCGGATGCGGTGGACCTGCGGACCGGACCGCATCGTGCTCGGTGGCGGTGGTTCCCCGTGCGGAATACGTCCAACCGGGTCTCTCGGGCGACGCGCTGGTTCGGGAACGGCTTCAGGCGCGGATCTCTTGGTCGGGCGGGAAGAGTGGCAGCGGCCCGGCGAGCGTCTCGGGCGGCTCGGAGCCGACCACGATCGCACCGCTGGCGAATCCCGTTCTACCGGCGCAGATCGAGCCTAAGCGGGCCCCCCGACGGCACCATCGGACGGCGCCGGAAGTCTAGTTCCGCTGTTCGTTGCCGGTCGTCAGCAATTGGGCTGGTGAACCGTACGGTGACGGCCGCTCCGCCGCTGGGTTCGTCGCGCCGAGGGCCCGGTCAGCTTGCCGACGGTCGGCATCACGCACGGCCGATCTCGTCTGGTGCCGCACCTCGCCGTACGGCCGCCGCACGGCGACGCTGGAGTCATGCACAGCCATCGTCAGCGACCCCGTACCGGCCGGGCCGGCCGTCGGCCGTCGGATCCGCACAGCGCGGCACGATCCGCCCGGATCCGCCGTTCCGGCTGGCTACTACTCGCGGTGGCGGTGGCGTTGACAGTGACCGGCATGCGGACCGGACACGGCTTCGTACTGGCGGCCGGGCTCGCGCTCGCCCCGGTCGGCCTGCACCTGATCGCTCGTACTCCAGGGGCGGCAGACCTGGTGGAGAGCGGCCGTACCACCCGCAAGAGCGGACCCGGCGACCGTGCGCGAACCGGTCCCGGCGACCCGCCCGGCCCGGTGCGATTCGCATACTCGCCCGGCCGGAGACGCGGACGGACCGGCGGAACAGGCGGCAGAAGTGTCCGGAAAGGACGGTGGGGCCGGCGCGACCGGCCACGGTACGGCCGTCGCCGGACCGAGATGAGCGGTCGCCGGACCAGACCGGTTCAGGCGGCACATCCGTGCTGACCGCCCGCTCGGCAGAGCAGGTGCCGAATCGTGCCCAGGCGTACGGCCAGGGCGAGCGCGGCGGCCACGGCGAAGCCGGGCCATGGCCGGCGCGACGGGCGCGCTGTCGGGCTATCCGTTGCGCTCGCATGGTTCGCAGAACTGCGCGTGCGGCTGGTTTCGCAACCATTCGATGCTGATCCTCGCCCGGCAACGGCCACAGGTGCCGTAGCTGCCCTCGGCCATCCGTTGCAGCGCGTGCGCGGTATCCGCTATCGCCTGCCGGGTGGCGGCGATCTGTGCGGCGAGGCCGGGGTCGTCGCGGCGACGACCGGGCGGACCACTCCGCACGGTGAGGTCGGCGAGCTTGTCGGTGTGCCGCTGGAACTGCGCCTCCAGGGTCTCGCGCAGCGCCTCGATCGGGTCGTACCCGGTGCGGGCCTCGATCGGGTCGTACGCGGTGCGGGTGGCCTTGCTCGGGTCGTACACGGTGCGGGTCATGACGCTCGTCCCTTCACCGGACTGGGCTTACGACGCGGGTTCCTTCCGTCGCGGCCGGGAGACGGCCGCCGCCACGCAGGGCCGACCCGCGACGCGGGGCCGGCAGGGCTGCCAGCCGAACGTGCACGCGCCCGCCCGATGACCGGGTGACGGAAACCGTCGCGAGAACCTGCCCGCGCGCCGTCCCGTCGAGCGGCCGGGCGCCGCGACAGACCCGGGGTCTGGCGCGGCCCCCGACGCTTGGCCAGGCCCGCGAACCGCGACCCGGCCGCTTTCGACGCCGACCGCTGGGGCCGGAGCCTCTGCTGGCTCCGCGCGTCCGGTGACGCCACCGGCGGCACGGTGCCCGGAGTAGTCGCCGGGGCAGCGGCTGACCCCGTCGTCAGCCGCTGCCCGGCCTGCCGCGCGGGCGCCCGCCCTGAAACTTGTCAACGCCCGCCGGCTCGCTTTCGCAGATCATTCGCCGTACGTCTGACTCCAAGCCTGCCCGTGGGCTGCCGGCACCGCACCGGCACCGGCCGGAAGCGTGCCGGGGCTGTCGTTGCCATACCTCGGCAATCGGCGGCTCGGGCCGCCCAGGCGGGCAGGGTCTGCCGAACGGGTCGGCTGCGGCGACGCGGTGGACCGGTCCGTGCCCTCAGTCGCGCAGCGTCGCGGCCACCGGGCCGCGCTCCGGCATCCGGGACGGTGCCAGCGCGTGTACCTCTCCTCGGTGGCGCAGCGTCGCCACCCAGGCCAGGTCGAGTTCGTCGGCCGGCTGCAACGTCTCGGCGAGCCGGACCAGCGGGCCGGCATCCACGCCGGTGGCGTGGCCGGGCGCGTCGGTGGAGAGAAACAGCGCCTCGACCCGGCCCTGCTGCGCGGCGGTGAGCACCTCGCGAGGGTCGACGGTGGTACGTCCGGTGCCGCGCAACCGTCGGTAGGTCGCCGCGGCGGCGGCCTCGTCGCGGCGCAGCATCGGCTCGACGAGTGCCCACGACCGCCGGTGCAGGACGTCCACGGGCATCCCACGCGGACTGCCGTCCACCCCGGTCGGCAACAGCCGTGGATAGGTGTTCGCCCTGCGGTACAGCGCCTGGAGGGAACGGACGCCGGCCAGGACGAGCGGCACCTGCCCCTGGTGGCAGAGGTCGCCGAGGGCCTGGTCGACCCGCTGGAAGTGCTGTAGCACCCGCTGCGTCGTCTCCTGGTCGCCACCGTCGTGGAACAGCGTCCCGCCACCCGCTCCGGCCCCACCGGCCAGGAACGCGTGGGCGTGCTGCTGCGGCCGGGGCATGGTCAGCCAGACCGCCAGCGGCAGACCTTCCAGGGCCACCTCGTCCAGGCCGCGACGGGTCCCCTCGAAGAGCCGGATCTCGTCGTGCGTGAGCGTGAGTACGCAGAACCGGCCGCTCGCGCTCAGCAACGGCAGCAGAGGCCGTACCACGAACCGGTCGCCGACGGTGACCAACTCGGGCAGCCGGAGCGGCACGCGCAACTGCCGGACCTCGTCCGGGCCGAGAAACACCGCCAGGCCGTCGCTGGGCTGGTCCCACGACCGGGGCAGGTCCAGCAGCTGCCACGCCGGTCCGAGCACGGCGTCGAGCCGTCCCACGCCGATACCGTCGGCGCGAAGGACCCGCTCGGTGTGCCGGAGCAGATTCCGCAGCCGGATCCGGTTCCGGACCGTCGCCGGCCCGCCGCGCTGGGTCGGCACGTACAGCGAGATTCGCAGGCCACCGCGGCTGCTCGCCAGCTCCGCGAGATCCGGCGCGGTCAGCAGATCCATCTCGGCTCCAGTCAGACAGTTCACGGGCGCAGCGAACCCCGGCCGCCGTGGCCGGCGCGGCTTCGGCTCCGGCGACCGGTCGTTACGTACCGGCGGCGAAGTCCGGCGCCCGGCACCCCGGTGCCACCCGGGCCGCGCCGGGCACGCCGGCACCGCTCGGGCCGGCTGGGACGGTGGGTGTCGTGGCTACGGCGTCGGGATCGACCTACCAGTTGGCCGGCGGGTCGCTGGCCGGGAAGGACTGCTCCCCCCACTGGTCGACGATGTCGACGGGCCCGCCCGGGGCGACCGGGGCAGGGGTCACCGGAGCGCCGTACGGCGCGTCGACGAGCGACGCCGGCACGCGCTGGCCGGATGGGCGTACCCGGTCGACGGGTGCCTGGGGCAGCGGGACGTGTGCTGGGGTAGCGGTGGCCACGGCTCGGCTGGTCATGTCATCTCCGTGTCTTCGATCCGCCGCTGTCGCCGTACGCGGCTACGTTGTGGTCGTACCCGGGACGCCGCAACCGGTGCGACCGGTTGATCGGTATCGGGCCGCCCTGCTGCCATCCGGCGGGTGACCCGTCGGAGGTCGGCGGCTTCGCCGCCGGTGGGACGTCGTCGGCGTCGTAGGTGATCAGGTCGACGACGTCGGTGACGCCGGGAACCATCGCGGTCATCGCGACCGCCGCCATCGCGGTCGTCCTGCGCCGGGTACGGCCGGTGAGGGTGACCCGGCCGTCGTCCACCTCGGCGCGGACGTCATCGGCGGGGATCATCAGGCCGCGCTGGAGCACCCGCTGGGTCACCTCGGCACGGATGACCGCGTCCAGTCGGTCGTGCACCTTCAACAGGTCGCTGCGGGTGACGATGCCCAGCAACCGGTTCCGGTCGTCGACGACCAGCAGCCGGCCGACCTCCCGGCGACGCATCAGCCGGCCCGCCGCCGCCAGGGACGCGTCGGGCGGGACGGTCACCGGTGGGGCGCTCATCACGTCCACCGCGTCCGTCTCGGGCCAGCGCAGCCGGGGGGACCGCAGGGGCCACCAGCGGCCCCTGGTGTCGTTTCCGGCCTCGTCGGTCCGCACGGTGTCGCGCAGGTCGGTCCAGGACACCACGCCGGTGACGGTGTCGAATCGATCGACGACCGGGACGGCGCTGATCTGCCGTTCGGTCAGCACGGACGCGATCTGCGCTACCGGCGCGTCGTCGCGCACCGTGATCACATCGGTGGTCATCACATCGCGTACCCGCCACTGCATGGTGCTCCTCCTGTCCGATCGATCAGGCACCGGAAGCGGTGTCGTCATCAGCAACTCCTGCCGGCGCCCCGCCAGCCGTGGTCGGCCGAGCCCCGCCAGCCGTGGTCGGCCGAGCCCCGCCACCCGGCCCGGGTGCGCCGCCCGGCCCGGGTGCGCCGCCCGGCCCGGGTGGGGCGGAGAACCCGGTTCCGTCGGGTCCGGGCAGTGGAGCCCGGCCCGGCGAGGACCGCACCCGCGCCGCCGCTCGGCCCGGGACCGGGTCGCCGGGGGCTCCGTCGGGTCGACGAGTGTCGTCCCGCAGCGCAAGGCGCGGCGGGCGGAACGGCGCGACAGATACGCACCAACCCAGTACGGCCACGATCGCGACCATCAGCACCCGGTCGAGCACGGCGTACCCGACGGCCAACATCCCCGCCAGCACCGCCGCGGCACCGGCCGCGAGGATCAGGGCGAACCGAAACCTCCCACCCACGAACAGCTCCTTGGATCACGGCGGGCGGCGCTCGCGGGCGTCGCCCACTCCCCGGCGCCTCGGTCCGGGGGCCGTGCCGTGTCTCCATGCTCGCCCGGCCCGACCGGCCCGGACAGGGCCGCGGCGCGCAGACACGATCAGGGTTAACCTGCCGGTGGTCGGCAACGAGACCAGGACGCCGGTGCGGCGGTCACCGGACGCAGACCCTCTTCTGACGGTACGACCGTCCGAAGGCGCAGGTACGGAGCGCGCTCGGCCGGCGGGGCCGTCGTCCGGCGGGTACCCTCGGCGGGTGTTCTCGCCCCAAGGCCCGTCTCTGCGCGAACTCTGGGTCCAGGCGATGTCCTCGGTCGAGCGCGGCTACGACCTGCTGGCCCCGAAGTTCGACCACACCCCGTTCCGCACCCCGGAACGGATCCTCGACGCGAGCGCCCACGCGCTGGCCGAGCTCGGGCCGTTCGACGACGGGTTGGACGTCTGCTGCGGTACCGGCGCGGGTATGCTGGTGCTCAGGTCCGTCTGCCGAGCTGGGATCACCGGCGTCGACTTCAGCGCCGGCATGCTCGCGCAGGCCCGGATCGCGCATCCGGACGCCTCCTGGGTACGCGCCGACGCCCGGGCGCTGCCCTTCGCCGAGGGCTTCGACCTGGCGGTCAACTTCGGGGCGCTCGGGCACTTCCTGCCCGCCGAACGACCTGCCCTCTTCGAGGGGGTGTACCGGGCACTGCGTCCGGGCGGGCTCTTCACCTTCGCGATCAGCACACCGTCGCCGCCGACCTCGGTCTGGCACTGGGCGACGCTCGGATTCGACCTGGCGATGCGGGTCCGCAACGCCGTGTGGCGCCCCCCGTTCGTCATGTACTACCGCAGCACGCCGCTCCGCGCACTCCACGACGACCTGACCGCGGCTGGCTTCGTCACGACGGCCGTGCCCCTGGCCGTCCTGGGCCGGCACCGCAACGGCAAGCCCCGGTACCAGCTCTTCCTCGCGCGAAAGCCCGCGGACCCGCGCTGATCCCCGCCGCGGGGTGCCGGCTCCGCTCCCCCCACTCGTGGCGGTCGGCACCGCACCGCACGGGTGATGTTCGGCGCGCCGGACGTCGGGGTAATGGGACAGGCGTTCGAGAAAGAGGAGATGAGCACCGTGACCGATCACAACCCGGAGAAGGACCCCGAGCAGTGGGTGACCGGCGACGAGCCGCCGACCGGACCGCAGGAGTCGTACCTGGCCACCCTGGCCCGCGAGGCTGGCCGGGATGTGCCGGACAACCTGACCAAGGCGGAGGCCTCGCAGCTCATCGACGAGTTGCAGGAGCAGACCGGCCGCGGCGGCCGCTCCTGACCCACCCGCTCGCCGACCCGACCGTGCACCGGAGGTGGGCCTGGACGGGCCGAGCCCCGTCCGGGCCCACCGCCCCGGACCCCGACGCTTCGCATGGTCGTCACCGCCGCCGGGCAATACGGATCATGAAAAGGTCACGGCAACGGAGGTTCGCTGATGGTCGACAGCATGGTCCGGGCGATGACGTGGAACATCTGGTGGCGGTTCGGACCGCGCTGGCGTGACCGACAGCCGGGCATCCGCGCGACGCTGGAACGGTTTCGCCCCGACGTCGTGGCGCTCCAGGAGGTCTGGGCCGGTGCTGGCACCACCCAGGCACACGAGCTGGCGGACGCGCTGCGGATGCACGCCGTCTTCGCCGCACCCTCCTACCCACCCGCGCCGAGGGACCCGGACGCGGCCGACCAGGACGACATCGATCTCGGGATCGCGGTACTGAGCCGGTGGCCGATCCTCGATCACGAGGCGCCGGTGATGCCGGCCCGGCACCGCAGCTGGGATCCGGTCGCGCTCAGCGTCCGGGTCGACCACCCTGCCGGCCCGCTGCCCGTCGTGGCGGCCTGCCTCGACTACGGCGTCCCGTACACCGACGACCGCATCGCGCAGGGGGCCTTCGTGGCAGATCTCGCCACCGACCCCCGCTTCGACGGCCCCTGCCCGGTGCTGCTGATGGGCGATCTCAACGCGGCCGTCGACTCCCCGGTGCTGCGGCCGGTACGGGACGTGCTGACCGACGCCTGGAGCGCCGGCAACGGAGCCGCCGACGCGGTCACCCTGCCGTCGACCCATCCGTCCGCGCCGTTGGAGGCCGGACCCCAGATGATCGACCAGCGCATCGACCACATCTTCTTCCGCCCCGGCCGCGAGGACCAGCAGGTGCTGGTCGAGGGGGTGCGGCTGGCCGGCGAGCCGGTCGAGGGCGTCCATCCCTCCGACCACCGGGCGGTGGTCGCAGACCTGCGCTGGCGCGGCTGACCAGTGCGGCGGCAGGCACCGGTAACTGCCAGATCAAGATCGAGCCGGAACAATACCAACAGGACGAATGCGTTGGTACTGTGCGGCAGTGTCTCCCCCGCTAGCTGCCGAACGCGCCCCGGCCGGCGCCACCGCGGATCCCCCCACACCAACCCGCGGCCGGCCACGACGTGAGGCTTCGCTCTCCTGGCTGCTGTTACTGCCGTCGGTCGTGGTCTTCGCGCTGTTCATCTTCTGGCCCCTCGCCCGCACCTTCTACCTCTCCGCGCACGGCAACGACATCTTCGGTGCGCCGAGTGCCTATGTCGGTCTCGACCACTACACCGAGATGCTGTCGGGCGAGTTCGGCGAGGTACTGGCCACGACGGCGCTGTTCACGCTGATCAGCGTGCTGCCCGCGGTGATCGGCGCGCTTGTCGTGGTACTGCTGCTGGAGGCGCGGCTGCGCGGCGTACGGGTGCTGCGGACCGCCTTCGCCCTCCCGTTCGCGTTCTCCGTGGCGACCGCGTCGGTGGTCTTCGCCGTCATCTACAACCCGGCGATCGGGATCGCGAACGGCCTGCTCGGAGCGGTCGGGATCGACCGGGTCAACTGGCTCACCGACCCGTCGATCGCGCTGCCCGCCGTCGGTCTGGCCACGGTCTGGATGAACCTCGGCTACAACGTGCTGGTGCTCTCCGCCGGGGTCGCGGCGATCCCGCCCGAGGTGGTGGAGGCGGCTCGGCTCGACGGCGCCACCGGCTGGCGGCTGGCCACCGGCATCACCATCCCGCTGCTCTCCCCGCAACTCTTCTTCCTGGTCGTGGTCTCCACGATCCACGCGTTGCAGAGCTTCGGTCAGATCCACATCCTCACCAAGGGCGGCCCGGACGACGCGACCACCACCCTGGTGTACTCGATCTACGAACGGGCGTTCGCCTTCGGAGCGTCCGACTTCGGCGGGGCGAGCGCCCAGGCGGTGGTACTGCTGGTGATCATGCTGATCTGCACGGCGATCCAGTTCGGCATCCTGGAGCGGCGGGTGCACTACCGATGAGAAAACCGAACCCCGGCCGGATCGTCGTCTACGTCGTCCTCGGGCTGGCGCTGATCCCGGTGCTCTTCCCGGTCTACTACGCGTTCGCCGGTGCCGTGATGGGCCCCGGTGACCTGGCCAGTTATCCGCCGGCGCTGGTGCCGAGCGCCCTGCACTGGGCGAACTTCGGCGACGTCTTCCGCTCGGTGCCACTGGGCCGGTTCTACCTCAACTCCGCCGTACAGGCCGGCGTGATCACCCTCGCCCAGGTGGTGACCAGCATCCTGGCCGCGTACGCCTTCGCGTTCCTGCGAATGCCGGCGAAGGCCGTGACCTTCGGTCTCTTCCTGGCCACCCTGATGGTGCCGTGGGAAGCGATCATCATCCCGAACTACCTGGCGATCTCGGACTGGGGGCTGACCCGGGGCGGCTTGACCTACCTCGGGCTGGTCCTGCCCTTCCTCGCCTCGGCGTTCGGCACCTTCCTGCTGCGCCAGGCGTTCCTCCAGTTCCCGGCCGAGCTGCGGGACGCGGCGGTGATCGACGGCTGCGGCCACTGGCGGCTGCTGTGGCGGGTGGTCGTACCGCTCTCCAAGCCCTCGATCGCCGCGGTCGGGGTCTACGTCTTCCTCTCCGCCTGGAACCAGTACTTCTGGCCCCTGATCCTGATCCGGGACGCCGAGTTCCAGACCCTCCAGATCGGCATCTCGCAGCTCAACGACGCCGAGGCGGCCCAGCCCGGCCTGGTCCTGGCCGGCGTCGCGCTCTCCCTGCTCCCCACGTTGGCCGTGGTCGTCTTCGGCCAGCGGTACATCGTGCGCGGACTCACCGCCGGCGCACTGCGGTAAGCCCCCGACGAGGACCATCGCATCTCTCAAAAGGAGTAGAAATGGCAAATTCGCGGCTACGCCGGACGGGTGTGGCGGCCGTCGCCCTGCTCGTCGCCACCGCGCTGGTCGGCGGGTGCGGCTCGGGCTCCGACGAGGGCGACTCGGCCGAGGCTCTGAACGCACCGGGCGCCGAGGTGCTCGACAATGCCGACGGCAAGACGACCGTCGAGTTCTGGCACGCCATGAAGGGCGCGAACGCCGCCGCGGTCGACAAGCTGGTCGCCGACTTCAACGCACAGAGCGGCGGCAAGGTCGAGGTCAAACCGGTCTTCCAGGGCAGCTACGACGAGACGATCGCCAAATACAAGGCGTCGGTGCAGCAGAAGAACACCCCGGCCCTGGTCCAGGTCTACGACATCGGCAGCCGGTTCATGGTGGACTCCAAGCAGGTCGTCCCGATGTACAAGTTCATCGAGAAGGACGGCTTCGACACCGCCGACATCGAGCCGAACATCGCCAGCTACTACTCGGTCGAGGGCAAGCTCTGGTCGATGCCATTCAACTCCTCGACCCCGCTGCTCTATCTGAACAAGGAGGCGTTCGAGCGGGCCCGGCTCGACCCGACCAAGCCGCCGAAGACCCTCGCCGAGATCGGCGAGCTGGCCAGGCAGCTCACCGTCAAGGACAGCAGCGGCAAGACCATCCAGTACGGCTTCGGCGCGGCGATCTACGGCTGGCTGCTCGAACAACTCCTCGCCACCGACGGCAAGGAGTACTGCGACAACGGCAACGGGCGGGACAAGCTCGCGACGAAGGTGCAGTTCGACCAGGCCACCGGCGTGCAGGTGGCGCAGTGGTGGGCCGACCTGGTCCGCAACGGGTACGCGACGAACACCGGCCGGAAGACCGACGACGCCCAGGCCGCCTTCAAGGCCGGTACGGTCGCGATGCACCTCGAATCGACCAGCGTGCTGCGCGGGTACGTCGACGCCGCCAAGGGCCGGTTCACCGTCCTCACCGCGCCGTACCCGAAGGTTTCCGACGCCTCCGCCGGTGGACCGATCATCGGTGGCGCCTCGCTCTGGATCAACGGTGTCGGGCACAGCGACGCCGAGAAGCGCGGAGCCTGGGAGTTCGTGAAGTTCGCCTCCGGGGCGGCCCAGCAGGCCCAGTGGCACACCGGGACCGGCTACGTGCCGATCAACCCGAAGGCCCTGGAGGAGCAGATCGACAAGGACTGGGTGGCCCAGTACCCGCAGTTCCGGACCGCGGTCGACCAGTTGCACGCGCTCCCGCCGTCGGTCGCCTCCGCCGGCTGCCTGCTCGGGGTGATGCCGCAGGCGCGCAAGGCCTCCGAGGACGGCCTGGAGGCCGCGATCGTCGGCGCGAAGCCGGCCGAACAGGCGTTGAAGGACGCCGCGGCGAGCGTCCAGCCGGAGATCGAGAGTTACAACAAGTCGGTCGGCTGAGTTCGTCGGTGGCAGTGACGAGGGCCGGCGGGCGGCCGGCGGGCAGGCCGCGACCTGTCTCGACGGTCGTCCGCCGGCCCACTGCCCCGGCGGCCGCCGATCTCCCGCCCGGTCGTCGGCGGCGGCGGAACCCGCCGACCGGACCTGTCGGGCAGGCGCGGCTGCGGGGGTACGCACGGTAAATTCGGGCTCGGGCGAGTTCGCGGCCTTACCTGTCACGATCGTTCGTGGAGCTGAGATGACCTATTCGGGGTCGATCATCCGGGAGAGCCTGGAGAGACTCGACGTACTGGCCGAGGTCAGCGTCACCAACACCGTCGTCGAAGAGGTGACGGAGGCGCACCGGACGCCGTGGCTCACGGTCTGGACCCGCCACGACATCGAGGTCGACGACGAGCGCGTGGACGAGGTGGCGCAGCGGATCAGCGAGGCCATCGACCCGGCTCACCCCGGCAGTTGGTACGTCGACTTCAGGTCACCGGACGCGCACTACGTGATCTTCCGGCACCGGGTGTTCCGGGTCGACCCCTCGACCTCCGGATACGAGCAGGTCAAGGAGTACGGGGCCCGGCTGGGAATTCCCGCCAGCCAGCTCGATTTCGCATAGCGGAGGCGGATGGTGAACGCACCGACCGAACCACCCTGACCGGGCACCCCACGGGGCGGCGGTGGCGATCTGTCTCGACGACGCGTACGCCATCGCGCTGCGGGCCGTCGCCTCGGCGGCCGGCGTGCACCTCACCGTCCGCTCGGCGGAAAGCACCCTCGACGTACTGACGACGGACACCGAGGTGTGGGCCGGATCGTTGGGACTCGACATCGGCGTACGGTCCGGCGGCGCCCGCAGCGCGGCACCACAGCCGAGGCCCTCCGGCCCGGCCTGAGCAGCGTCGACCGGGGCGGGCCGCATCCGGCCTCGGCCCTCAGCTCGACGGGTGGAGCGTGCTTCGCCATCGGCCCTCCGAGTCCGGCCCTGTGCCGTCCGTGGTCGTCCCGTCGGCCGCCCCCGCCACGCCCGAGTCGGCCGAGGGCCGCGCGGTCGCCGGTCACCCGTCCGCGACACGTGACCGGCACGCCGGACAGGATCGGCCACAGCCGGTGCCGCCGCCGGGTTCCGGTAGGTCGAGGGTTCGCCACAGTCGTGAGCTGTCGTACCAGTGGTCGGTGAAGAGCAGCCGCAGTTGCCGGGGCGTGAACGGGGCGGGGAGCCGCCGTTCGGCCTCGTCCAGGCTGATGCTCTCGGCCGGAAGTGGGTTGTTGGCATGGCGGGTGACCAGGTCCCGGACCCGTACCGGACACGGATCGGTGGCGTGGTAGACCCCGCCGGGCGTCAGCGGGGTGCGGGTGGCGGCGGTGGCGATGACCGTGCCGAGGTGCTCGACCCGGATCGTGGAGAGCCAGGCCCGACCGTCGTCGACCCAGGCGCCCAGCGCGCGTACCAGGTCGAGCAGCGTCGGCAGGAACCAGGTGTCGCCCGGGCCGGTGATGAACATCGGACGGAACACGACGCCGCCCGCGGCGCGTACCAGCCGTTCGGCGTCGTACCGGGAGCGGCTGGTGGGGGAAACCGGTCGAGGGTCGAGCTGGTCCTCGGTCGGGCCCCGGTGCACCCCGTCGCCGTAGACGGCGGCGGTGCTCAGGGCGAGGATCCGGCGTACCCCGGCGCGACGCGCCTCCGCGAGCAGTGCGGCGGTGCCGTGGTGGTTGACCAACTGACAGGTCTCCTCGTCGCCGCCGATCCGGGCCGCCAGGTGCACGACCGTCTCCACTCCGTCGCAGATGCCGTGCAGCGACGAGGGTTGCCCGAGGTCGGCGGGGACCAGCCGCACGCCGTCGCCGCCCACGATCTCGGGTGCACGGCGGTGCACGAGGAGGCGGACGCGTCGGGCCTGCACCGTGGTGAGCAGTGCCCGCAGCGTGGCGGCGCCGACGAAGCCGGTACTCCCGGTGAGCAGGATGCCGCCACTCACCAGGGCCACCCGACCTCTTGGACCGCGAGGGCCTGGACGATCAGCCCGAGGTAGAACCAGGCCAGGAATCCCCTTGCCGGCGCGGTCGGCCAGACCGGTACGGACCGGGAGAGGAACCGCTCGCCGCCGGCCCACAGGAAGCCACCGGCGGAGAGCGGAAACCATGCCGCGAACGCCGCGAGACCCTCGGCCCGCCAGGGCCGGAACATCACCAGGGCGATCGCCACCGCCCCGAGTGCGGAACCGATCGCCAGGCCCGCGCTGCCGCGTCCGCCGACGACGTTGGAGTAGTAGTTCGGTTCGTCCCGAGGGGTCCAACTGGTCTTCCGGGCGAACTCGAAGTGCAGGAAGACGGCGGCGAACATCAGCAGGACCGGTACGGCGTGCCAGGTCGGTTCGGCGTCGGTGCGGATCAACAGGGCCAGCCAGATGTAGCCACTCACCAGCAGTTGACCCGGATAGCTGACCGTCAGGTTGAGGAAGAGCCGCGCGCTGGCCCGGGGCGCCGCGCGTTCCCATCCGACGAGCAGACAGACGTAGCCGAGGTTGAGCAGCGACCAGCCGGCGAGCCAGGGGGAGATCGCCAGGTTGACGGCGACGACGGCCAGTCCGCAGGCCACCGTCGCCGCACGCACCTCGCCGAGCCGTACCGCGCCCCGGGGCAGCGGCCGGTCCGGGTGGTGTTCACGGTCGTACGCCAGGTCCTTCTGCTCGTCGACGATCCGGATGAAGAGCAGCGTCATCAGCACCGAGGCGATCTCCACCAGGAGGTACGGGCTGAGCTGCCACCGCCCGATGTTCGGCTGGACCAGCGAGATCGAGCCGTCGAGGGCGAGGACCCAGAGCACCGCGTAGCTGCCGTAGATCCGCACCGGGAAGCGTTCCCGGGCGAAGGAGAGCAGCCGGCCTGCCGCACCCGTCATGTTCTCCGTCATGCCTGCCGTCATGCCTGCCGTCATGCCTCCTCCAGAAGCGTCACGGTGCCCTCGGCGCCATCGATCTCGATGGGGGCGCCGTCGGGAATCCGGTCCGTCGCGCCGGGTACCGACACGACGGTCGGGATGCCGAACTTGCGGCCGGTGATGGCCGTGTGCGAGAGCATGGTGCCGCGCTCGACCACGATGCCCCGGGCCGACATCATCAGGAAGAGCCATCCGGGATCGGTCTCCCGGGCGATCAGGATCATGTCGTCGCACGCGTCCACCCGGGCGTGCGGGTCCCGGACGACCCGGGCGGTGCCACGGACCCTGCCGCTGCTGGATCCCAGCCCGCGCAACTGCGCCCGCCCGCCGGCACCGTCGCCGTTGACCGGGGTCGGGTCACGGCCGGGATCGGGCCAGGTGTCCCGTACCGGCCCCATGGTGGCGAAGTGCATCGGCAGTTCCGGCCCCGAGCGTTCGTACTCGGCCCGGCGCACCGCGACGAGTGCGTCGAGCTGGTCGGTCGACCCCGTACCGTCGAAGTACCCGAAGATCTCGTCCTGGGTCAGGTGCACGACATCGGCCGGATCCGCGAGCACTCCCCGGGCGGCCAGGGCGTCGCCCAGCGCCGAGAAGGTGCGTTTGGCGTAGCCGAACAACTCGCTGCGGGAGTAGCGGGAGTCCTCCCGGTACCGGATGTAGCGCCGCTGGCGGGCCAGCAGCACCGCGAGGATCAACCGCCGGGGCGAGCCGGTTCCGAGGAGTTCGGCGAGCCGGCGGTCGCCCCGGTCGCGGGCGGCGCGCTCGGCGTCCCGCAGCCCGGCGACCGTCATGCTCTGTTCCGCATACGACCGGACGACCCGGACCAGTTGCTCGGGCCGCTGCCGGGGGTTGGCCTGCTCCAGCTTCAGTTCGTGCAGTCCCCGGTCGCCGTAGCGCTCGACGTGCTCGTGCAGCCGGAGCACGAGCGCGTCACCGTACGCGCCGCCCGCCATCGCACGCCACACCTCGTCGTCCGGGCCACGGGCGACCGCCGCCGCCAACCGGGGGTCCGCCCGGACCCGCTCGGCGATGTCGACAATGGACATGAGCGCCCGGATGCTCTGGTTCTCCTCGTCGCCGCAGAGCAGGTCGCTGAGCAGTCCGGGGTCGGCGTCCGGCAACCAGCGTGCGAAGAGCGCCGTGGTCGCACCGGCGGTGCTGGTCAGCAGGAGGTCGTTGACCAGCGTCCGGCCCCAGTGCCGGCCCACCTCCGCCCAGACGTGGTGGAAGTCGTCGATCAGTCCGAGCGGGTCGGTCGAGTCGAGTGGGCAGCCCCGGCGCGGTCCGGCGACCCCGGCCCACCAGCGCCCGAAGTCGCGCATCGCCCGGTCGTGGGTCACCGCCAGTCCGGCCAGCCGCAGTCCGGCCAGCACCGACCGGTAGATGCCGGTCGGGGTACCCGGAAGCCGGTCGCGCCGGGCGTCCGGTGCCGTCCGCTCCAGGCCCATCATCCGCTCCCAGGCCGCCCGCCAGAGGGGAAAGAGCGCGGTGCCGCGGTGCAGGCGGTACCAGGCGGAGAGCGAGTAGTAGATCCGGCCCCGCAGCCGCCCGATCATGCGGTCGAGATCGGGCTCGCGGCGGCGAAGCTCGGCGGCGCTCACCCCGAACCGGCGGTAGAGGTCGGTGAAGATGGCCCGGTAGAACCGCTGCGCGAAGGAGTATGTGAGGACCGTGCTGACCCCGGGAAAGCTCTCGGTGATGTTCGCGTTGCTCCAGAGTCGCTGCCGCGCCCAGTCGAGCACGATCGGCCGGCTCTGCAACACGTGCACCCGCCCGTCCGCGGTGATGGTCCCTTCGATGTCCTGTGGTACGCCGAATAGGTCCTCGATGCGGTGGCCCAGCCGGACCAGTTCGGTCAGCCGCGACCCGCGCAGCACCGGGCCGGGTGCCTCGGCGCGCTCGGCGACGTGCGACCGGACCTCGCCGGTGGCCCGGTCGACGAAGTAGTGGTCGACCGGCACCTTCTCCTGGACGATCCCCTCGCCGATGCCATGTCCCGCCGCGATGACGGTGTCCCGGCTGCCGAGGCGGGGGTCGGCGGTGAAGAGCACGAACGACCGCTCCCCGAACACCATGCGCTGGACACCCACCGCCATCGCCACCGCCGGTCGACCGGTGCCGGCGGGTCCGGCCCGACCGCCGGCCACGGCGTGCCGGTACAGCAGGCTCTCCGGGTTGAAGGCGGACGCCCAGCAGTGTCGGACCCGCTCCAGCAGCCGGTCCCGGGTCACGTAGAGGAAGCTGTCGCTGAGCCCGGCGAACGCGTCGTCGGTGGAGTCCTCGCTGTCGCCGGGAGCTGCCCCGACCGCCGACGCCCGGACCGCGACGGCCGCGTCCGGGCCGAAGGTGGTGTCGAAGGTGCGCAGTGTCGCGGCGGCGAGGTCGGCGGGGATGGTGGCGTCGGCGACCAGGCTCCGCAGTGCGGCGGCGTGCTCGGCCAGGCTGGCCGGGTCGGAGTAGTCGATCCGGCCCAGCCGGTCGGTGATCTCCGGCTGGTGGGGACGCAGGATCTCGGTGTAGCAGCGGGTGGAGAGGCAGAAGAACGGCGGGACGGGCAGGCCCGCTGCGGCCATCTCGGCCTGGCGGGCGAACTTCGGTCCGACGGCGGCCACGGCCCGCAGGTGCCGTCCGGTGACGATCCGGCGCATCGGCCTCACCACACGAACGGCACGAGGCGGCGCAGCCCGGTCGCGTACCCCGCGTATTCGGTGGTGTCGAGGAGGAGCCGCTCCTCGACCAGGATCCGCACCACCACCGCCGGCGCCAGGAGTACGACCAGGGCGGCGGCGCTGGCGTTGCTGAGGAAGAACAGCACGAAGGCCAGGTGTGCCAACAGCATTCCGGCGTACGCGGGGTGCCGGACGAGCCGGTACGGGCCGGTGCGCACGATCTGGTGGTCGGTGACGGTGCGGACCTTGTGGCTGTAGAAGCGGCCGAGCGTCCGGATCGCCCACAGCCGGAGCGCGACACCGCCGACGAAGGGCACCAGCAGCAGGGGCATCCAGGGCCGGTACGAGTCCCAGCTGGGCGGGATCAGCAGCGCCGCGAGCACGAGGACGACCCGGGCGAGCCCGTAGAGCAGCACGGTGCCCCGGTCGGTCGTCCGGGGGTCCTCCCGGGCGCTGCGTACCGTGACGTGCGCCTCCAGAACCAGCCAGACCAGGTAGCCGGCCAGGAAGAACACGGCCACCCGGTACTGCGGCGATGACCACCGGGTGAGCGCGTGCACCAGGGCCAGGCTGGTGGTGAGGCCGATGACGCCGAGTGCGATGACCGGAAAGCGGCGTAGCGCGCCGGTCATCGGACGACCTCGGCCGGTGCCCGGAGGATGTCGTCGAGAAGCTCGTTCGCCATCCGCTTCTCGATCGCGGTGAACGAGGTCGCGTTCATCGCGCTGAACGTCATCGTGCACTGGGCCGCGCGGGCGCCGTTCTGCACGATGTCGACGCTGACGTCGAACCGTAGGCGGTCCGGTCGCCGGGCGTCCAGCCGGTCGACCGTGTAGAGCACCGTGGCGTCGACCGGGAAGAGGAACCGGTCGAACCGGGTGGTCCAGGAGTGCAGCAGGTACTGCAGACCCGGGCCGGACCGCTCGGCGGCGTAGAACCCCTCGGTCACGGCGAGGATCATCTGCCGAGCCGCCTCGTTGATCACCATCCCGGAGACGTGCCAGCCGCTGACGTGGTCGAGCACCAGCTCGTTGTCCACGTCGATGGAGAGCCGGGCCCGGAACCGCTCCGGCTCGATCCGTTCCACGTCGGCGAGCAGGACGTTCTCCTGTCGCCGCTTGTGCACCCGGGACGGGTGCACCACGTCCCGCTGCCGGTCCGGGATGGTGATCCGGCCGGTGAGGCCGCGCCGGGACAGCTCCTGCTCGATCCGCTCCCGGGCGGTGCCGTCCAGGCACTGGCCGAGGATGATCTGTCGTCGCTCCTGCGGGTCGTCGTATCGGCCGCCGCGAAGTTCGGCGAGGAACTGGGACAGCCCACGGACGTCGGGACGGTTGGTCGAGGTGGCGAAGCGGTCGCCGACCACCAGCATGCGCTGCATAGGATTCCCCCCTGATCTGTCTGGAGCGCAGAGGATCCGCCAGCCGGTGCGGAAGCGTCGTGGCCGGTGTCTGCAAAGGTGTCCTGGGTGCATGCCTCCGCCGGCCGCAGCCTCGGCTCGTCGCTGGCGCGGGCACGCCGCACCGTCGCCTCCGAGGTCCATGGCGTCTGCGACTGATAGTAGTCGATCTGTGACGAGGCGTCGAGTGTGGACGGTGACCCGAAGCCGGACGTACCGGAGCGGCCGGTCGTCGCCGCACCTCACACCCACCGCCCGCCCGGCTCCGAGCAACGCCCGCCGCGACGACGGCTGTCGATAGAATTCGGGCCCATGGAGGGATCCCTCGTACCCGGTGAGATCGGTTCGTCACTGCACGGCGTCAGAACCGGCGAGCGTACGGTGGCGCTGACCTTCGACGACGGGCCGCGCAGCGGTGACACCGACCCGGTTCTCGCTCAGCTCGCACACGCCGGCGCGTACGCGACCTTCTTCACCCTCCTCGTCCGGGTCCGCCGCGAACGGCTGCTCCTCGCCGAGATCGTCGCCGCCGGGCACGAGGTCGCGCTGCACGGCTTCGACCACCGTCGACTCACCCGCACCGACCCGGCGGTGGTGCCGGCGCTGCTCCGCGACGCCCGCGCCGAACTGGAGGACCTCACCGGGCTACCGGTCCGGTTCTTCCGCCCTCCCTACGGCGCGCAGAACACCCTGGTCTGGCAGGCGACCGTGGATGCCGGGCTGGTCCCGGTGGTGTGGCAGCGGGAGTGCCGCGACTGGGACACGGTCGCCCCCGACCTGGCGTTCGCGGAACTCGACCACCTCCAACCCGGCATGGTCGTGCTCGCGCACGACACCGTCGCGCTCCCGGACGACGGCGCCGAGCCCTTCGACCCGCCGGCCGTCGACCGGGGCGCGGTCACCGCCGCCATCCTGTCCCGGATCGGCGCGCAGGATCTGGTCCCGACGTCGCTCGGACGCGCGCTGAGCACCGGCACCCCGGACTGGCGCGTCTGGCTCGACACGTCGGCTGCCGCAGCGCTCCCGCTGGCTCCCGTCGGCGAGGCCGAATAGGCCGACCCGGGTCCGGGAATCCGGGCGCCACGTCCGAGGTACGCCGACGGCGGCGTCGACGGCCCGTGCGCCCGAGGCTAGCCGAGCCCTGTCCGCGACCCCGCCGTCGCCGTCTCGGTCGAGCCCGCCGCGAACGCCGCGCCGAGATCGCCGGTACGCATCGCCGGGACGAGCCGCCGCAGCGCGTCCACGGTCATCGGCGTCGGGTTGTTCGCGCGCGGGTACTCCGCGGCACACCGCTGCGCGATCCGGTCGTCCGCCTCCGCGCCGATGCCCAGCTCCGCGAGGGTGCTCGGCAGTTCCAGCCGACCGAGCAGGGCCCGGACCGCCTCCGCCGCGTCGAGCAGGTCGTCGCCGCGGTCCGAGCTGAGGGCCCGGGCGAGGGTACGGGCACAGTCCGGCTCGAGCCCACCGGCGTTGAACGCGATGCAGTACGGCAACGCCAGCCCCGACGAGACGCCGTGCGGTACGGACCGCTCGTGCGCGACGCAGTACGCGAGCGAGTGCCCCAGCAGCACACCCGCGTTGAGCGCCTGACCCGACAGGTGCGACGCCCAGAGGCAGGCGGCCCGGGCCTCGACGTCACCGTGGCAGGCCGCCTCCAGGTTCCCGACCAGCAGGGCGATCGCCGCCCTGGCGTGGTGCACCGTCATCGGCGAGCGGTCGGTGGACATCAGCGACTCGGCCGCGTGCGACAGCGCGTCCATCCCGGTGATCGCGACGATCCGTCCGGGCAGCCCGTCCAGCAGCGCCGGGTCGAGCACGACGGCCGTGCCGACGTACCCGGGGGTGGCCGAGATGCGTTTCGCCCCGGCCACCGTCACCATCGCGGCCCGGGTCGCCTCGGAGCCCGTACCGCAGGTCGTCGGCACCATGACGAGCGGAGCGACGCCGCCGGGCGGCGCGACCGGGCCGAGCCAGTCGGCGGCGCCGCCGTCGTTGCGCAACAGCAGCGCGACCATCTTGGCGGCGTCCAGCACGGAGCCGCCGCCGACCGCGACGACGACGTCCGCGCGGACCTCCCGGGCCCGCGCCGCCGCCCGGTCGATGCGGTCGTCGTCCGGTTCGGCGCCGAACCCGCCGACGACCGTCACCCGGTACCCGGCGTTCAGCGCGTCCAGCATCGACCCGAGTAGTCCGGCGCCCGCGACGACGTCGTCGACCGCGACGAGCACCGAGGCGCCGTCGGGCAGGTGCAGCCGGGACGACAGCACCCGGGCGACCAGCGCGGAGCTGCCCCGGCCGCTGACCACCGTGGCCGGCGAGACGAACTCGGCGGTCGAGCCGCTCGCCGGTAGGAACACCGTCTCCATCAGGACTCCCCCAGTTCACCGGATCCGGCCGGTACGGCCCGGTCCGCCTCCGCCCGGACGCGGGGTTCCCGCGCCGGATCCGCCGCCCCGGGAACCGGCGGCTGCGGCCGACGGGCTCCCGAGTACAGGTCGCCGATGCTGTCCCGGTCGATGGCGCTCGTCGGGCCGTGCCAGACGATCCGCCCGCCGTTCAACACGTGCAGGTACGAACAGGTGCGCTCGACGACCGAGAAGTTCTGTTCGACGAGCAGGACGGTGATGCCGCGCTCGTTCAGGGTGCGGATCGCCGCCACCAGCTCGGAGATGAGCTTCGGCGACAGCCCGGCCGTGGGCTCGTCGAGCAGCAGTACGTCGCAGGTCGCCATCAGCCCGCGGGAGACCGCGAGCATCTGGCGCTGGCCGCCGGAGAGGTTGCCCGCCGGGTCGCCGAGCCGGTCCGCCAGTACCGGGAAGATCTCCAGCACCGACTCCCGCGCCTGCTCGTACGGGGTGGCCCGCCGGCCGGTGAGCCAGGATAGCCGCAGGTTCTCGGCGACCGACAACTCCAGGACGGCGGCCCGCTCCTGCGGCACCATCGCCAGGCCGAGCCGGCGCCGCCGGGCCGGGGAGAGCCGGCTGGCGACCTGTCCGCCGATCGACACCTCGCCGGTGGTCCGGACGAAACCGGCGGCGGCCAGCAACAGCGTCGACTTCCCGGCCCCGTTCGGGCCCAGCACCCCGACCGCGCTGCCCCGCTCGACCCGGAGCGAGACGTCCTTCGCGGCGGCCACCGCGCCGTGGTAGGCGGAGAAGCCGGTCAGCTCCAGCGCCGCCGGTTGTCGGGTCGGATCGTCACTCATCGCGCCACCTCACCCAGGTACCGTTCGCGGACCTCGTGCGAGTCCAGGACCGTGGCCGCGTCCCCACGGGCGAACTCGGCCCCCTGGTCCATCGCCACCACGGTGTCGGCCAGCGACCGGACCAGTTCGAGGTTGTGCTCCACCAGCAGCGCGGCGACCGAGGCGGACCTCAGTTTGTCGATCTCGGCCGCCAGCCGCTGCTGCTCCACCGAGGAGAGTCCGGCGAACGGCTCGTCGAGCAGCAGCACCCGGGCGCCGGAGACCATCGCCCGGGCGATCTCCACGAGGCGCTGCTCGCCGAGGCTGAGTTCGCCCGGACTGTCCTGGGCGAGCCGGTCGAGCCCGAGCGCCGCGAGTGCGGTGACCGCCCGGTCGCGCCGCTCCCGGGCGCCCCGGGACAGCCCCGGCCCGCCGAGCAGCTCGAACCAGCGGCGGCGCACGTCGCCGGCGACCGAGCCCATCGCGACGTTCTGCCAGACCGTCAGCTCCGGGATCAGCCGTGGCGTCTGGAAGGTACGCACGATGCCGAGCCGGCTGCGCTGCGGCGGCGACAGTCGGGTCAGGTCGACGACGTCGTCGCCGTACCGGACGGAGAGCGCCGCCACCGTGACCGGCACGAACCCGGAAAGGCCGTTGATCGCGGTGCTCTTGCCGGCGCCGTTCGGCCCGATCAGGGCCAGGATCTCGCCGCCGGTGACGTCGAGGCTGAGCCGCGCGACCGCGACGACGCCGCCGAACCGCACGGTCATCTCGCGTACGGAGAGTCGAACGGTGTTCATCCGGTGCTTCCTCTCAGCGCGTGGATCCGCCCGCCGACCCAGGTCACGAGCTGGCTGAGCCCGCGCGGCATGAACAGTGCCACGAAGGCGAGCGCGACGCCGTAGAAGACCAGCCGGTATTCGGCCAGCGGCCGGAGCAGCTCGGGCAGGGTCACCACGACCACCGCACCGAGCACCGGCGCCCAGCGCCAGCCCCGGCCGCCGATGATGGCGATCGCGATCAGCCGGATGGAGGTCTCCAGCGACATCTGGTCCGGCCCGATGTAGTGCACGAGCTGGGCGAGGAAGGCGCCCGCGATGGTGACCGGCACCGAGCTGATCATGAAGGCGAGGAGTCGTATCCAGGCCACCGAGAGGCCGAGCGACTGGGACGCGGGTACGTCGAACCGGGTGGCCAGCATCGCGGCCCCGAGCGGTGACTCCCGCAGGCTGCTCTGTAGGTAGTACGCGACGGCGAGCACCAGGCCGGACATCACCAGTACCTGCCCCGGACCGGCGAATCCCGGTACGGCGATCTGCTGGATGCCGCTGATCCCGGCGTACCCGCCGGTGAGCGGGGTCGCGTTCTGCACCACGACGACCGACAGCAGGCCGATGGCCAGGGTCGTGATGCCGAAGTAGTAGCCGACGACCCGCAACGTGACCAGCACGATCAGCGCCGCCACCACCAGCGAGACGAGGATCGGGACCAGCACCGCCAGCGCCGGCGAACCGGACTCGGTCAGCCTCGCCCAGCCGTACGCGCCGATGGCGAAGAAGACGACGTGGCCGAGCGAGACCAGTCCGGTGTACCCGACGAGGATGTTCAGCCCGACGCCGGCCAGGGCGAAGATCGCGGTCATCGCCGCGATCTGGGCCTCGTGCGGGCCCAGCACCGCCGCGAGCGCGACCGCACCGGCCGCGATCGCCGCCGCCTCGCCGAGGTGCACGCCCTGCCGGGTCGCCCGTGCCGCACCGCGTGCCGCCGCCATCAGACCACCCTCGCCTTGACGCCCCGGCCGGCCAGGATGCCCTGCGGCAGCACCAGCAGCACGGCCATGATGATCAGCGGCGCGATCGCCTGCCGGGCGGCGGTGTTGAGGTATCCCGCCGCGTAGTTCTCGGCGAGGCCGATGATCACGCCACCCACGACGGCGCCGTACGGGTGCCGGAGCCCACCGATCATCGCGGCGGCGAAGCCGCTGATCGTCAGCGCCACACCCATGCTGGCGCTGACCAGCAGCACGGTGCCCAGCAGTACGCCCGCGAACACCCCGACGATGCCGGCGAAGACCCAGCCGACCACCGTCAGGCGGGCGACCTGCACCCCCGACAGCCGCGCGGCGTCCACGTCGGCCGACATCGCGCGCATCTGCAACCCGATGTCGGTCTTCCGGTAGAAGACGAAGAAGGCGGCCATCAGCAGCCCGGCGGCGAGCAGGATCGCGAAGTAGTCGAACGAGATGCTGAACGACTCCAGCCTGACCGCCTGGGCGGTGACCGGGCTCGCCAGCCGGTACGTCTCGGAGCCGAGCACGTTGTTCGCGAGATTCGCCAGTACCGTCGAGACGCCGATCGTGCCGACGATGATCAGGTCGATGTCCCGACGCCGGGCCATCGCCGGCCGGACGAAGAGCAGCCCCAGCAGCACGCTGGCGACCAGCACCACCGCGACCGCCTCCAGGAAGCCGCTGAGGTATCCCCCACCGGCGGTGGTGCGGACGGCGACGAAGAGCGCCGCGAGCATGACGATGTCACCCTGGGCGAAGTTCAGCACGCCGGTGCCGTTGAACAGCGTCGAGATGCCGAGTGCCACCAGCGCGTAGCCGCAGCCGATGCAGAGCCCGATGATCGTGAAATAAAGTAGCTCAGTCATCTCCGGTGCGGTCAGACAGCGACCGTCTCTCCTGTCTTCCAGAGCCGGAACGCGAGGTCGTCAGCCTTGATCGGTGCCCGCTCGGTCAGGTTCCACGGCGACCTGCCGCAGGCCAGACCCTCGATCGCGGTCGCCTTCGACAGCCACTCCTGCACCGCCTGCCGGCTGGTGCCGCCCTGCTTGAACGCCCGGATCAGCACCGTCATCGCGTCGTACGCGGTCGCGCCCTCGAAGGTCAGCGGGTCGTCCGGATACGCCTTCGCCCAGGACTCGGCGAGGGCCCGGCTGGCCTCGGACTCGTCGCCCAGCGGCGTCATGAAGTAGAGGCCGTCGGCGTCCTTGCCGGCGATCTCGCCGACCGCGATGTCACCGGCGGCCACGTTGCCGACGATCGGCACGTTCCAGCCGATCTCCGCCTTGCCCTTCACCACCGCCGCGTACGGGGTGCCGAAGCTGAACATCGCCACGAAGTCGGGATTCTTGCGCCGCAGCGAGACGAGTTGCGGTGCCAGGTTCGAGGCGGTCGGCTCGAACGTCTCGGACCCGACGATCTCCAGGTCGGACGCGCCGAGAATGGCGTCGAGCTGCTGCTTCGCCGAGGTGCCGTACGCGCCGGTGTCGGTGAAGATGCCGACCCGGCGGAAGTTGTTCCGGGCGGCGAAGTTGATGACGTTCCTGATCTGCTCCGAGTCCCGGGCGTTCACCTGGTACTGGAACGGGTTCTTGATCGAGTTGCTGGCGCCGAAGACGAACTCGGGCAGCCCGGCCGCCTCGACGGCGTTCGCCTGGGCGAGCGCGACCGGCGACGAGTGCGCCCCGAACATGGCGACCGCGCCGGCCTGGGCGAACCGGGTCACCAGCGGTACCGCCTCGCTGGGGTTGTTCGCGTCGTCCTGGAAGTCGACCTTGACGGAGATGTCGCCGAGTTCGCCGGACTCCTCGGCCTGCTTCAGGCGCAGCTCGATGCCCTTGCGGTACAGGTTCCCGGTCCGGGACACCGCGCCGGAGAACGGCAGCGCGACGCCGACCAGTACCTCGCCGGAGGCCGACTCCTCACCGGCGGCGGTGACGCTGCCGGAGTCGAGTGAGCAGGCCGAGAGCGCCCCGGCGGCGAGGACAAGGGCCAGGGTGGTGCGGGTGCTCGCGGATATCCATCGTGGGGGTCGCCTGCGGTGGAACATCAGGTCTCCTATTCCGGCCGGCCGGTGTGGCGGCTGGCCTCTGCGCCCGAGCCGGGCGGGGTGGTGGAACGTCGCAATTCGGTGTGGCACCGCCGGGCGGTGCCGGCGCTCATCCCCAGGAGCCGGACGCGGTCATCGCCTGATCGCGATGGCCTTCGTCTCGACGTAGTCCTCGATCCCCTCGGTGCCGCCCTCCCGGCCCTGGCCGCTGTTCTTGAAGCCGCCGAAGGGCAGCTCCGGCCGGTTGGGCATGGCGTCGTTGACCCCGATGACGCCGAACTCCAGCCGCTCCATCGCGTCCCAGAGCCGGTTGAAGTCCGCGCCGAACACGTAGGCGGCCAGCCCGTACGTCGTGTCGTTGGCCCGGGCGACCACGTCGTCGCCGTCGTCGAACGGGTAGACCGGGAGCACCGGCCCGAAGGTCTCCTCGTGGGCGATCTGCATCCCCTCGTGCACGTCGGTCAGCAGGGTCGGCTGGTGGAAGGCGCCCTTGAGCCGAGGGTCGTCCGGCGTCCAGCGCCCGCCGCCGGCCAGCACGGTGGCACCCTTCGCGACCGCGTCCTCGACGTGCCGCTCGACCTTGGCCAGGCCGGCGAAGTCGATCAGCGGACCGGTCGTCACCCCGGCGTCGAGCCCGCGCCCGAGGCGCAGCGCGGCGATCCGCTCGGCGAGTCGGCCGGTCAGGTCGGCCAGCAGGGACCGGTGCACGAAGAGCCGGTTGATCGAGATGCAGCTCTGGCCGGCGTTGGGGAACTTCGCGAACATCAGGTTGTCGACCGTGCTGTCCAGCTCCGCGTCCGGGAAGACGATGGCCGGCGAGTGGCCGCCCATCTCCAGCGAGACGCGCCGCAGCACGGCACCCGGCCGGCGGGCCAGGCTCAGCCCGACCTCGGTGGAGCCGGTGAAGCTCACCTTGCGGATCCGGGGATCGTCCATGACCGCGTTGACGACCTCGGCCGGCCGCGAGGTGGTGAGGACGTTGAGCACGCCCGGCGGAAGCTGCTCGTTGATCAGCCTGGTCACCGCGACCGCGATCAGCGGGGTCTGCTCGGCCGGCTTGGCGACCACCGGCGAGCCGACCGAGAGCGACAGACCGATCTTGCGCATCAGCATGCTCGCCGGGAAGTTCCAGGGCGTGACCAGCAACGCCGGACCGACCGGGGCGGTGAGGACGACGCCTCGGCCGTTCGCCGAGGAGGGGGTGATCCGGCCGTACGCCCGGCGCCCCTCCTCGACCCCCCACTCCAGCATGGCGGCGCCCCGCAGGATCTCGCCGTGCGCCTCGGCGTACGGCTTGCCGTTCTCGACCGAGAGCAGCCGGGCGAGCCCCTCGGCGTGGGCGCGGATCGCCTGCACGGCGGCGCGCAGCCGGCCGGCCCGGGCCTCGGCCGCCTCGGTACGCCAGCCGTCGTAGGCGGCCACCGCCGCCTCGACCGCGGCGCGGGCCTCCGCCTCCCCGGCGTCGGCGGCGCGTCCGACGACGTCGAGCGTCGCCGGGTCGAGCACGTCGAAGGTGGTCTCGGCGGTCGTCCACTTCCCGGCGATGAGCAGGGTCCGACCGGGCTCGCCGGGCAGCAGGCCGGCGTCGAATTCCGCGGTGACGGGCTGAGCCACGACACTCACTCCTCTTCCTGGGTTGGGGATCGGGTCTGCGTAGCCGCGCGGTCCGGGTCCGGCCGGAGCGCGGTGGATGCCGACGCGGCCGGCGCCGGTTCGAGCAGGGCGGTGCCGACGGTGGAGACGGGACCGCCCTGGGACTGGCCGTAGAGCCGGAGTCTCGTCCCGCCGTCGCCGCCGGCCGGGTCGGGCTCGACCCAGACCGTGAAGTCCGCGCCGACCAGGTCCATCCCCCGGTACGACGCCGACAGCTCCCGCAGCACGCTGCCGGTGCCGCCGTACTCCAGCGCGCCCCGGGCCAGCCAGGCCAGCTTCAGCAGGCCGTGCACGATGGTTCCGGGCAGGCCGCTGGCCCGCGCGTAGGACTCGTCGTAGTGCGCCTCGTAGAGGTCGTCGGTGGCGACCGCGTACTGCACGACGTCCCGACTGGAGACGGTGGCGGAGAAGACCCGGACCGCGTCCCCGGGCAGTTCCGCCCCGGTGGGCCGACCGGCTGCGGCGGGCCGCGCTCCGGTCGCCGTCGGCGGTGCCGGCGGTACTGCCGACGACTCCGGGTACCGCCGGATCGCGGTGTACCGCAGCCTCGCCACCTCGACCGGGGTGTCGGCCCGGCGGTACACCGTCTCGATGGTGTAGATCTCCAGCCGGCCGGTCCGGCCGTTCTTGACCTCGGCGTCGATCACCGTGGAGTTCCGTTCGAGCGCGTCGCCGACCCGGACGTCCGCCAGCCAGCGGCACGCGTTGCCGCCGTTGAGCCGGGCGGGCGCGTCCGGGACGCCCAGGGCGAAGGCGTCCACGTACTGCGCGCTCAGGAAGGACGGTGGCACCAGTTCGGCCTGGCCGTCGGCCGGCAGGTAGGGGTGCTGGGCGAGCCCGGAGACCTGCCGGACCCGCTCGGCCCGCCAGCGCTCGCAGACGAACGGCGCCCAGCCGGTGCTGTTGCCGACGATCGTCGACGGATCACGCATCGGGGCCACCCGCCGGGTCGCGCTCCTCGTCCAGCCAGCTCGCCTCGCGCAGCGCGCTGCGTACCCGGGGGGCGATCGGCTGGTCGAGTTCCTCGTTTATGTGTGCGAGCAGTCCGGCGGTACGGCTGACGATCGCCATCCCCCGGTGCAGGTGCCAGGGGACGCCGGCCCCGAGCAGGATCGCCGCCGCCGCTCCGGTGGCGTTCACCACGAGCCGCCGGCCGCTGCGCTCCTCGATCGCGGCACCGACCTCGGCGAGCCAGCCGGTCTCCTCGGTCGCCACGTCCAGCTCGGACGCGACCTGTAGCAGCCGGATCGCCCGGGGATCACCGGTCCGGTGCAGCCCGTGCCCGAAGCCGGGTACCCGGCGGCCGTCGTCGAGGATCCGGCCGACCGCGTGCTCGGCCGCGACCCGGGGGCCGGTGCCGGCCCGTATCCGCGCGCCGATCTCCGCCAGCAGCTTGCCGGCCTGCTCCATCGAGCCGAGCAGCGAGCTGCCGGCGCCGAGCACCCCGGCGGCCAGGGCGCCCTGGAGCGCGTCCGGCGCCGCCGAGTAGGTGAGCCGGGCGGCCAGGGCGCTCGGCTGCATCCCGTGGTCGACCAGGCTGACCAGCACGGCGTCGACCGCCCGGACCTGCGCGGCCGAGGGCCGCCGGCCGGTCACGGTGAGCAGCAGGGTCTCGGTGTACGAGGTGTGCCCGATCAGCTCCTCGACCAGGTCGTACCGGCGCAGTTCGATCCGCTGCGCGTTGGCGTGTCCGACGTTGGTGGAGATGCCGAGGTCCGGGCGGCGCAGCGCCGGTTCGGAGGTCGCCTCGCTCATCGGCCGGCCCCGCCGGTGGTGAAGGCCAGCGCGTCGAGGACCACGATCCGGCCGTCGACCACCCGGATCGGGTTGCACTCGATCTCGCCGATCCCCGCCGTGCCGTCCCGCACGACGGCGTCGAGCCGGGCCAGTACGGCAGCGAGCTGCTCGGCCAGTGCCGGCACGTCGACCGACGTCGGCGTCTCGAACTGTGCCCGGAGCTTGAGCCGCCGCAGCTCGTGTGCGACGTACCCCGGGTCGTACGGCGGCACCAGGGTCCGTACGTCGTCGATCTCGTTCGCCCAGATCCCGCCGCTGCCGAGCACGGCGCGGCTGCCGAACGTCGCGTCGGACAGCACCCCGACGATCAGCTCCGGCCCGGCCGGTACCTGCTCGACGACGAGTGCCCTGGTCATGCCGAACTGCCCGGCCATCCGCTGGTACGCCGCCGCGAGCCGGTCCGGGCCGTCCAGCCCGACCTCGACCGCTCCCTGCCGGGCGCGGTGCGCCAGGAAGGGCTCGACGAGCTTGAGCACGCACGGGTACCCGATCTCGTCGGCCGCGGTGAGCGCCTCCGCCGCGCTGCCGACCCCGACCCGGCGCGGTGTGGGTACGCCCAGCCGGTCCAGCAGCGCCATCGTGCGCGCCTCGTCGAGGCCGTGCCGCTGCCCGTCCCCGAGCCACGGCAGGTCGTCCCGCAGCGCCCCGCCGAGGTCGACCGTTGTCGCCGGACCGGACCGGCCGGGTGCCTGCCGCTGGCCGTGTCGACCGGCGCGGACGAGCCCCATCCCGCGCAGTGCCCGGGCCGGGTCGGCGCCGACCACCAGGCCGGCCTGGGCGGCCGCGAGGCGGATCCGGTCACTGACGCCGAGCCAGGAGAGCACCAGCGGGCTGCGCAGTTCGGCACGGGTGCGGACGAGGATGTCGATCAGCTTCTCCCCGAGGTACTCCATGCTGCCCAGGAAGACCAGCAGCGTGTCGACCGAGGGGTCGCGGTCGAGGATCCGCAGGGTGTTCGCCATCAGGTCGACGTCGTTGATCACCTGGGCGGTGAAGTCGATCGGGTTCGTCAGTCCGGCGAACGCCGGCAGTGCTGCCCGCAGCTCCCGCATGGTCTCGTCGGCGAGGTCGGTCAGCGGTACGCCGTACCGGTCGCAGGCGTCCGACAGGTACGCCGCCGCGCCGCCGGAGTTGGTCGCCACCGCCAGCCCGTCGACCGGGGTCTCGATGGTCAGGGCGCGGGCGACGTCGACGGCGTCGTCCATGCTCGCCAGCCGGACCGCGCCGAACCGGTCGAAGACGGCGTCGAAGGCACTGTCCACACCGGAGAACTGCGCGGTGTGCGAGGCGACCGACCGGCTCCCCCGCTCGGACGCGCCGGACTTCAGCAGGAAGACCGGCTTGCCGGCGGACTGCAACTCGCCGAGTGCGACCGCCAACTGGTCGCCGTCGGCGACGCCCTCGACGTAGCCGAGCACGGCCGAGGTGGCCGGGTCGGTGGCGAGGTAGCGGAGGTAGTCGGGGAAGGTCACCCCCGCCTCGTTGCCGGTGGCGACGACGTGTGAGAAGCGGCCGCCCGCCCAGTACGCCTCGGTCAGCAGGTTGAAGGCGGTGCCGCCGCTCTGCGAGACCAGCGCCACCCCGCCCGGCTCGATCGCCGGCATGGTTTCCAGGGTCGTCGCGAACGTCGCGAAAGAGCGGTGCGCGAACGACGCGAGCCCGAGGCTGTTCGGTCCGGCGAGCGCTATTCCGGCCGATTCGGCGATGCGGGACAGCCGATCCTGGAGCGCCTTTCCGTCGGCGCCGGTCTCGGCGAATCCGCCGCCGAACACCACGGCCGCCCGCGCCCCGCGCTCGGCCGCCTGTTCCAGCGCGGCGACCGCCGCCTCCGCCGGAATGCAGATGACGAACAGCTCGACATCCGCCGGCAGCGCGGCGATGTCGGGATAGCAGCGGAGGCCCTGCACCGACTCGTACTTGGGGTTGACCGGGTAGACCGACCCTCGGTAGCCACGGTCGGCGAGGATGCGCAGCGGGCGGCCGCCGATCCGGTCGGGCCGGTCGGACGCGCCGACGACAGCGATGCTCGACGGCCGCAACAGGTAGCGGATCGACTCGTACCGCGGAGTCTGCATGGATTCTCCGTTCCAGGGGCCGACCGCCCGCAGCCAGGACGAACGGGGCCAGGGCCGGTGGTGATGATCGCAGAGTATGTGCACCGGGTGTTGTGAATGTCAACAGTCTCGCGCCAGGTCGTTCGTCGGCGGGACGGCCTGCGGCGACGGCACGGACCACGCCCGATTCCCGGACATCGACGCGGCTGCGCGCGCCGGGCCCGCGAAGATCGACCGGACGCCCGGCCGTGACCGGCACCGCCCGGCACGGCCGGCCCGGAGCGGTCCGGATCCGGCGTGGCAAACTTGCCCGCATGGTGGACGCGACCGCAGGCGGGGAGACCCTGGCGCCGGATCTGGTGATTACCGAGCTGCTCTCATTTCGGCTGCACCGGGTGGTCAACGCATTCGAGCGCAGTGCGGCCCTGCTCTTCCGCCGGGAATTCGATGTCAGCCTCGGCGAATGGCGAGCGTTGGCGCTGCTCGGAGGCGGGGTGGCGAGCACCACGAATCGCATTGCCCGACTCGCCGGCATCGACCCCGCTCAAATGAGCCGCATCGTCACCAAACTCGCCGACCGCGGTTTCGTCGTTCGTTCCAGCGGCCCCGGCAACAGTTCACCCCTCTCCCTGACGCCGGCCGGCCTGCGCACCTACCGGGGTCTGATCGCCGCGGCGCGGGCCCGGAACACCGCGTTCCTCTCCGCCCTCACCGAGGAGGAGATCGTCCATCTCAACAGCGCGCTGGAGAAGCTCGCGACCCTCGCCATCGGCATGGAGCGGGCCGGGCCGGGCTGCGACGGCGGCCCGACCACGGAAATCGGGCGGTGATCCCGTCGGTCGCCCCGGCCGCCAGGTCCCGGAGAGGACGCGCGAGCCGGCCGGGTCGGACCGGAGAGGGCCGGCAGGCGTAGCTCAGGCGATCCGGTCCAGGTCGCGACCGCGTACCCGGCCCGCCAGCGGTTGACCGTTGGCCAGCCGGGCCACCTCGGCCACCGCGTGTTCGCCGAGCCGCCTCAGCTCGTGCCCCTGCGAGCCGGCCAGGTGGGGCGTGACCAGGACGTTCGGCAGCCGCAGCAGCGGGTGGTCCGCCGGCAGCGGCTCCGGTTCGGTGACGTCGAGCACCGCGTCGATCCGGCCGCTGCGGCAGTGCTCGGTGAGGGCGGCGGTGTCCACAAGCGAGCCCCGGGCGGTGTTGACCACCGTCGCGCCGTCCGGCAGCAGGGCCAGTCGCCGGGAGTCGAGCAGGTGGCGGGTCTCCGGCAGCTCGGGCGCGTGGATGCTGACCACGTCGCTGCGGCGGCAGAGTTCGTCGGCGTCGACGAGTTCGGCGCCGAGCTGTCGCGCCTCGGCCGTGCTCAGGTACGGGTCGGCGAGCAGCGGCTGGACGTCGAAGGCGCGCAGGCGCTCCAGGACGAGCCGGCCGATCCGGGACGCCCCGATCACCCCGACCGTCCGGCCGTACAGGCCGGTGCCGGTGCCGGAGCGCCAATCGCCGCCGGTCCGGTCGTGGGCGTACCAGTGGGCCCGGACGAGCGCCCGCTTGCCGGCGAATACGACGGCCGCCACGGTGTACTCGGCGACCGGTACGGCGTTGGCCTGCGCTGCCGAGGAGACGGCGATGCCGCGCTCGAAGACGGCCGGGGTGACGTGCCTCTTCACCGAGCCGGCGGCGTGCACCACGGCGCGCAGCCGGGGCGTGGCCGCGAGCACCCGCTCGTCGATCGGCGGGCAGCCCCAGGCGGTGACCAGCACCTCGATCTCGCCCAGCGCGGCCCGGGCCGCCGGGGTGTCGAACGAGGTGAGGACCGCGTCCGGCGCCAGTCGGACCAGCGTCCGCAGCCGCTGTAGCAGATCCGTGGGGAAGAGGGCGGGCAGCGCCCAGGGCTGCATGGCGAGGGCGGCGGCGGGGCGGTCCGGCACGGATCGGTCTCCTGAGCTGGCTGTGGTGTAAACGGTTACCTAAGCAGGAGCCTAGGCAGACAGAGGGCAAGAGGTCTATGGGTTGACTCGCCTAGGTAAACGCTTTATCTTCGTGCCACCTTGTTTCGGTCACATGACGATCGTGATGATGGGAGGCCGCCGGGTGAGTGCCACCGATACCAGGCGGCCGTCGGAGATCCGGGATGCCGGGCGCTCCGCCGCCGCCACCGGTCCCCGGCGCCGGCTCGGCCACCGCCAGCGGATCCGGCGCGATCTGGTCCTCCTGCTGCTCATGGCGCCGGGGGTGGCCTACTTCCTGGTCTTCCACTACGGCGCGCTCTTCGGCAACACGCTCGCCTTCGTCGACTACGTGCCGTTCCTGGGACTGGCCGGCAGCGAGTGGGTCGGGCCGGACAACTTCCGGCAGATGTTCGGCGACCCCGAGTTCTGGAACGCGGTACGCAACACGCTGGTGATCGCCGTGCTCCAGCTCGTCTTCTTCTTCCCCGCCCCGCTCGCCCTGGCGCTGCTGCTGCACAGCCTGGTGGGCAGCACCGTCAAGCGGTTCGTGCAGAGCGTCGTCTACCTGCCGCACTTCCTCTCCTGGGTGATCGTCCTGGCCCTCTTCCAACACATGCTCGGCGGCGCGGGCGTGCTCAACGGCTGGTTGGGCGAACTCGGCCTCGGTTCGGTACACGTGATGGGCAACCCCGACACCTACCGGCCGCTGGTCGTCGCGCAGCTGATCTGGAAGGAGTGCGGCTGGGCCACGATCATCTTCCTGGCCGCACTCTCCCAGGTGGACGAGCAGCAGTACGAGGCGTCGGCGCTGGACGGTGCCGGCTGGTGGCGGCGACTGTGGCACGTGACGCTGCCCGGCATCCGCCCGGTACTGGTGCTGCTGCTGGTGCTGCGGCTCGGCGAGTTCCTCGACGTCGGCTTCGAGCAGTTCTTCCTTCAGCGCCAGGCGGTCGGCCCGGAGGCCGGCGAGGTGCTCGACACCTTCGTCTACTTCACCGGCTTCGCCAACGGCGAGTTCGGGTACGCGGCCGCCGCCGGCCTGTTCAAGGGGGTCATCGGGGTGGCCCTGGTCTACACCGCGAACAAGGTCGCGCACCGGCTCGGCGAGCAGGGGGTGTACCACCGATGAGAGCCGTGGTCCGGCAGAGCCGGGCGAGCTACCCCGCCTGGCAGGGCAGGCCGGGGCCGGGGATCCGGATCGCCAAGGCGGTCGCGCTGGCCGTCGTCGTGCTGCTCGTGCTCTTTCCGATGTGGACGGTGGTGGCGACCAGTCTGGCCGAGCCGCAGGACGTGATCGCGAACGGCGGCTGGGTGGTCTGGCCACGGCGGGTCAGCTTCGAGGCGTACGCGGAGATCCTCGACGGCGGCATCGTGACGCGGGCGCTGCTGGTCAGCGCGGGCGTCACCGTGGTCGGCACGGCACTGAGCCTGGCCTGCACGGTCGCCCTCGCCTACGCGCTGAGCCGCCCCGGCCGCTACGGCGGGCGGCCGGTGCTGCTGCTGGTGCTCTTCACGTTCCTCTTCCCGCCCGGGATGATCCCGCTGTTCCTGGTGGTGCGCAGCACCGGGCTGTTCGACCAGTACGCGGCGCTGGTCCTGCCGTTCCTGGTGAACGTCTTCAACCTCGTGGTGATGCGGGGGTTCTTCCAGTCGATCCCGGCCGAGCTGCTGGAGGCGGCCCGGATCGACGGTGCCGGCGACTGGGCGGTGCTGTGGCGGGTGGTGCTGCCCCTGTCCAAGGCGGTACTCGCGGTCGTCGGGCTCTTCTACGCGGTCGCCTACTGGAACCGCTTCTTCGAGGCCATCATCTACTTCAACGACCAGTCGAAGTGGCCGATCGGCACGGTCCTGCGGCAGTACGTCACCAGCGGGGCCGACATCACCGGTGAGGCCTCCGCCGTCGCCGCGCCCCAGTCGACCCAGATGGCCGTGGTCGTGCTCGCCACCGCGCCGATCGTCTGCGTCTACCCGTTCCTCCAGCGCTACTTCGTCAAGGGCGTACTCACCGGAGCCCTCAAGGCCTGATCTCCACCCTCCCGAGAGGACGGACGTGATGACTCTGCACGCTACCCGGCGGTCGGTGCTGAAGCTGGCCGGCGTCGGCGCGCTCGCCGGCACCGCCGGACCGCTGCTCACCGGCTGCGGCGACGGCTCCGGCGGCGACGTCGGCAACGCCGGCAAGGACCTCGTGCCCTGGCCCACCTACCTGCCGTTCGCCGGCCCGCCACCGGACGCGCCCGGCGACGAGACCGGCGTGCAGCCGCTCTACCTGAGCTACCCGAAGCAGGTGGTCCGGTCGGTCGCCGACACCGTCGGGGACGGCTCCGAGGTCACCGCGATGGTCATCACGTACGGCGCACCGCCCAGGCCGGTGGAGGCGAACAGGTACTGGCAGGCGATCAACAAGGCGCTCAACGTCAACCTCAGGGTCGTGGTCGTACCCGACGCCGAGTACGGCCAGAAGATGGCCACCCTGATGGCCTCCGGCGACGACCTGCCGGACATCATCATGTTCACCAACCTCGCCCTGCCCCGCGCCGCGGAGTTCGTCCAGGCCCGCTGCGCCGACCTCTCCGACCTGGTCGGCGGCGACGCGGTCCGGGACTATCCCAACCTGGCCAACATCCCGACCCGCACCTGGCAGGGCATGGGCCGGATCAACGGCCGGATCTACGGCGTCCCGCTGGAACGGCCCGTCCCCGGCAACAGCCTCTTCGTCAACCGCACCGCGCTGAACCAGGCGGGCGTGCCGAAGGACTGGGACGTCGAGGGGTACGTCGCCGGGACGAGGAAGGTCACCGGCGGCCGGCGGTGGGGCATCGCCGGCTCCAAGTCGCTCTTCGGCGGCCTCGGCGCGGTCACCTACCACGCCGGGTCGATGGGCGCCCCGAACGGTTGGCGGGTGGAGGACGGGAAGTTCGTCAGTACCCTGACCACCCCGCAGTTCGAGGAGGCGCTGGGCGTCATGCGGCGCCTCGCCGAGGCCGGCGCGTACCACCCGGACACCCTCACGCTGAGCGCCACCGACCTCCAGACATTCTGGTACAACGGCACGGTGGTGTCGATCACCGACGGGTTCGGCACCGTGGCGCTGTCGAACATCTCCAAGATCGACCGTCGGTTCGAGTTCGACCTCGGTCGGCCGTACGGGCCGAACCCGACGCCGTGGCGCGGCAACAGCCTCTTCGGCTACGTCACCTTCAAGAAGGCGAGCACCGACCGGGTCAGGATGCTGCTGCGGATCAGCGACTATCTCAGCGCCCCGTTCGGCACCGCCGAATTCGAGCTGGCGAACTACGGCGTCGAGGGCGTCCACCACACCAAGGACGCCGACGGGATCAGGACGACCGAGCTGTACAAGGTGGAGAACAACACCAACCTGCCGGTCAAGTACCTCGGGGTCGCACCCTCCGTGCTGTATCTCCCCGGCTTTCCCGAGGCGGCCCGGGCCGCCCACGAGTGGGAGAAGGCGGTCCTGCCGAAGAGCGTCGCCAACCCGGAGGTGGGGCTGCGCTCGGCGACCGTGAGCAGCAAGGGCGCCGAGCTGAGCCGGATCGCCGGCGACGCGGTCTCGGCGATCGTGTTCGGCCGCCGGGCGGTCTCCTCCTGGAAGGACGCGGTCAGCCAGTGGCGCCAGGCCGGCGGCGACCGGGTCGCCGAGGAACTCGCCGTCGAGTACGCGGCGGCGAAGTGACGACCGGCGTCGTCACCGGGGTTGTCACCGGAAGCGGGGGCGGACCGAGTCGCGGACGACCAGGTGCGTGCCGAGGGTGACGTGCGGCGGGGTGCCGCCGCGCGCCTCGTGCTCCAGCGCGAGTCGCACGGCGGTGCGCCCCACCTCCTCGTGCGGCAGGTGCACGGTGGTCAGGCCGAGGTCGAGCGAGGGGGGCAGGTCGTCGAAGCCGACCATCGACACGTCGTCGGGCACCCGCAGCCCGTGCTCGGCCAGCGCCCTGTGGGCACCACCGGCGAGGAGGTCGTTGACGCAGAAGACGGCGGTGAAGTCCGGCGGACCGGCGACCAGCCGCTCCTTCATCATCCGGTAGCCCTCGTGCCACTCCATCGTGCCCTCGACCTCCAGCGCCGGGTCGTGCGGCACCCGGTGCGCCTCCAGCGCCCGCCGATAGCCGGCCAGCCGCCCGTCGGCGGTGGTGTAGCCGGGGCGGCGGCCGACGAAGAGGATCCGCTCGTGCCCGGCGGAGAGCAGGTGGCTGGTGGCCGCGAAGGCGCCACCGGCGTTGTCGTACTCCACCACCACGGCGGGGACGTCCGGGCCGAGCGGCGGCCGGCCGCACAGCACCAGCCGGGAACCGATCGCGGCCAGGGCGTGCGCGTACTGGCTCATCCGCTCGCGGTACTTCTCGTCGGCCACCACGTTGCCGACCAGGATCACCGCCTCGGCATGCTGCTCCCGCATGAACTTCACCATCGCCAGCTCGCGCTCCGGGTCGCCGCCGGTGGTACCGATCAGGCAGAGCCGGCCCTCGGCGGCGGTCTGGGTCTCCACCCCCTGGGCGACGTGCGCGTAGTGCGGCGAGATCACCGAGTTGAGCACGATGGCGACGCTCTTGCTGGGCGTGCCGGCCAGGGCCCGGGCGTGCGCGTTGGCGACGTAGTCGAGTTCCTTGACCGCGCGCATCACCCGGGCCCGGGTGGCCGGCGCGGCCGGGTAGCTGCCGCTGAGGATCCGGGAGACGGTCGCGACCGAGACGCCGGCCCGGTCGGCGACCTCGCGGATCGTGGACCGCCGCCGCCCACCCGCAGGTTCAGCCGTCCGCCGCGCCATCGTCCTCCATCCCGGGCAGGTGTTCCGGAAAACGGTTACAGAAACAGGTCGCCGTGTCAACCCGCGGGCCATCGCAGGGGCGCGCCACCGCCGGCCGGGAAGCGGGCGTATCCGGGTTCGGCGCCGAGGGTCACCTCGACCCGCTCGCCGTCCGGGAAGGTCGCCGCCACCCGGTCGCCGTCGACCAGCACGGTGACCGACTCGGCGACCGCGGCCGGGTCGACGCGGTCGCCGGTGAGCGCGACCAGGCAGACGTAGACCGCGCTACCGCCGGGATGCTCCGGCGCGGTCAGGTACGGGGTGGCGGAGCAGACCCCGTACGCGTTCGCGTCCAGGGCGTGGGCCACGGCGGCGTCCCGCAACCCGTACCGGGCGATCGCCACGCTGGCCAGTCCGTCCGGCCGCCGCACCGAGGCCCACCCGGGCCCGGTGTCGACGCTCGGCGGGCGGGCAGCGGCGAGTGCGTACCCGCCCTCGCGTACCCGACAGCCCGGTGGCGCGGTCACCCGGTGCATCCGCAGCTCCCACGGCCCGCGCACCACCGATGCCGTCTGCACCCGTACCGGGCCGCCCGGCAACTCGTCGGCGTACGCCGAGGCGGCGAACCGGTCGTGTACGGCGATCGGCTCGATCCGGCGGCGGCGGGAGATCGTGCCGTCCGGCGCGAGTACGGCGAGGTGGCCGTCCACCGCACGGGCCCGGGCCTCCTCGCCGGTCTCCGGGGCGGCGTGCGAGGCGTATCCGAACCGGGTGTAGTGCGGGTCCTCCAACCCGTCGGCGCCGAGGTGACGGGCCCGGTCGCTGCCGTGGTTGACCAGCCGCACGATCCCGTCGTGCCGGGTGGCGTGCAGCAGCCAGCCGGGTGCGGGCAGCGCGACGACCCGGTCGGCATCGTCGATCGGGGCGGCGCTCTCCCGCTCCGTCCACACCGGATGGTCGGCGGGGAGCAGCAGGCCGAGGAACGCCTTGCTGGCCCAGTACGGCGACGCCGGCCCGGAGTAGGGCTGGGTGCAGGGCAGGAACCGCTGGTACCAGCCGAGGTCGAGCAGCCCCCGCTCGTCCGGCACGCCCCGCTCGTGGAAATGCCGCAGCACCCCGCTGGCGATCCGGCGCGTCCGGCCCGGCGGCAGCGTGGTGGCGTCGGTCAGCTCGCCGAGCCAGAGCGGGGCGACGCTGGCGAACCGGTAGCACAGCGACCGACCCTGGTGCACCGGCGCGCCGTCCCGGCCGAACATGTGCTGGTACTGCCCCAGGAAGGCGCGCAGCCGCTCCCGGTACCGGTCGCCGCGTGCCCGGTCGCCGGACATCCGGGCCCAGAGCAGCGGGTAGAGGTGCATCGCCCAGCCCGCGTAGTAGTCGAAGCACTGCCCGGCGCCGTCGGTGTACCAGCCGTCCCCGACGTACCACTGCTCGATCCGGTCCAGCCCGGCGTCGATCTCGGCGGGATCGTGCGGCGCCCCGACGGTGGCCAGGAACTGCTGGACCACCACCGGGAAGAGCACCCAGTTGCTCTGCCACGTCCGCTTGCCGGCGACTCCGGCCAGCCACTCCACCACCCGCTGTCGCACCGGCGGGTCGAGCCGGTCGAAGAGCCACGGCCGGGTCTCGTGCAGGGCGAGGGCGATCGAGGCCGCCTCGACGAGTTGCTGGGAACAGTCGGCCGGGGCCGGCCACGCGTACCGGTGTGCGGGGTCGGTGCCGTGGGCGAGGCCGTCCGCGTAGCGCTCGATCAGGGCCGCCGGCACGTCACCGCCGGCACCGGCGATCCGGAACGCGGCGAGCAGGAACGTCCGGGCGTACCCCTCCAGGCCGTCGCAGGAAAGGCCGGCGCTGCCCGGCCGCCCGGGCAGGCGCACCTGGGCGAAGCCCGGCACCGCGTAGGGCAGCACCGCGTCGAGCAGGCGGTCGGCGGCGGCCTCCCAGTGCGCCCGGGTCCACCCGGTGTACGGCGAGAGCCAACCATCGACAGCCGGAGGCTTAGTTAAAGCGTTTGTACCGATGCGGACGAGCATAGGTCACCGCCCTGATCACGATCAACTCCCTTGTACCAGCGCGACCAGCCGCGAGCTCCTCTCATTGACATCGATGCAACTCTCTGGTTACCTGCACGACATAGTAAGCGTTTCCACAGCGGCCCCGGCCGCGACCCGACGAAGTGGAGTGCGCTATGCCCCAACTGCCCAGACGCAGCCTGCTGATGGGCGTCGCGATGGCCGGCGTCGCGACCCAACTCCCCGGCCCCCGACCGGCCGCCGCCGCCCCACCCCGGGTCGCACCGGCCCGACCCGAAACGCCCCCCGCCGCCAACCCCGACGCCCGGGTGCCGCTGCGCTGGCTCGACGGCGACGCACCCCGCGCCCTGGTCGGCGCGACCTGGGGTGTGCCGTGGCCGCGCGGCGCCCTGCCCCGGGGCCAGGAACTCGCCCTGACCACCGCCGCCGGCACGCCCGTACCCGTGCAGTCCTGGCCGACCGGATTCTGGCCGGACGGCACGGTCAAGTGGACCGCCCACGCGATCGGCACCGGGGTACCACCCGCCGACGACTACCTGCTCCGGCCCGGCCAGCCGGCCGCACCGGACGTCCCGTTGCGGGTCACCGAGACCGCCAGGGTGATCGAGGTGGACACCGGCGTCGTCCGCTGCCGGATCGCCCGGCGCGGTCGGGTGCTGGTGCCCTCGATCGTCCGCGGCGACCGCACCGTCGCGGCGAACGGCACCCTCGTCTGCCTGCGCCGGGACGCCACCGGCGAGGACGAGGCGGGCACCGTCCGGCAGCAGCGGTTCAGCGCCGAGATCCACGAGGTACGGGTCGAGCAGCGCGGCCCGGTCCGGGCGGTGGTCCGGGTCGACGGTCGGCACCGGGCCGTCCGGGGTCGCCGGGAGTGGTTGCCGTTCACGATCCGGCTCTACCTCTACGCCGGCAGCGACGGCATCCGGATGGTGCACACCTTCGTCTTCGACGGCGACGAGCGCAGGGACTTCGTCAGCGGCCTCGGCGTCCGGTTCCAGGTACCGATGACCGACCAGCCGCACGACCGGCACGTGCGGTTCGCCGGGGACGGCGACGGGATCCTCGGCGAGGCCGTTCGCGGGATCACCGGCCTGCGCCGCGACCCGGGTGCGGCGGTCCGGCAGGCGCAGGTCGCCGGCGAGCGGACCCCCGACGTGGCCAGCTGGGACACCCGGGTGAGCGGCCGGCTGCACCTCGTGCCGGCCTGGGGCGACTACAGCCTGCGGCAGCTCTCCGACGGCTGCTTCGACATCCGCAAACGCACCCGGGCCGGGCACGGCTGGGTGCAGGTCGACACCGGTCGGCGGGCCGGCGGCCTCGGCTATCTGGGTGGCGTCTCCGGCGGTCTCGCCTTCGGCATGAAGGACTTCTGGCAGCTGCACCCGACCCAGCTCGACGTCCGGGGCGCGGCCGGTGAGAGCGCCGAGGTCACCGTCTGGCTCTGGTCACCCGACGCCACCCCGATGGACCTGCGCTTCTACCACGACGGGATGGGCCAGGACAGCTATCCGGAGCAGCTGGAGGGGCTGGAGATCACGTACGAGGACTACGAGCCCGGCTTCGGCAGCCCGTACGGGATCGCGCGCACCACCGAGATGTACTTCTGGGCGCTCGGCGGCACGCCTTCCGCCGAGCGGTTCGCCCAGCTCGCCGCGGCCGTCCGGACCCCGCCACTGATCGTCGCCCCGCCGGCCCAGCTACACGCGGCCGGCGTCTTCGGCGACTGGAGTCCGGTCGACCGGAGCACCCCGGCACGGCGGGAGATCGAGGACCGGCTCGACTTCCTCGTCGACTTCCACCGCGATCAGGTCGAGCAGCGTTCCTGGTACGGATTCTGGAACTACGGCGACATCATGCACAGCTACGACCCGGACCGGCACGTCTGGCGGTACGACGTCGGCGGGTACGCCTGGGCCAACTCCGAACTCTCCCCCGACCTGTGGCTCTGGTACCAGTACCTGCGCTCGGGCCGGGCGGACGTGTTCCGGTTCGCCGAGGCGATGACCCGGCACACCGGCGAGGTCGACGTCTACCACCTCGGTAAATACCGCGACCTCGGCACCCGGCACGGGGTGCTGCACTGGGCCGACAGCGCCAAGCAGTTGCGGATCAGCAGTGCCGCGTACCGGCGCTTCTACTACTTCCTCACCGCCGACGAGCGGGTCGGCGACCTGATGCGTGACCTCGTCGACGCCGACCGCACCTTCCTGGCCCTGGACCCGATCCGCAAAATCCGCACCGAGCCGTACGAGCCGGACCCGCATGCGCTGGGGATCGGGTTCGGCACCGACTGGAGCGGCCTCGCGGCGGCCTGGCTGACCGAGTGGGAGCGCGACGGCGACCCGGTCGCCCGGACCAAGCTGGTCAACACCGCCCGCTCGATCGCCGCCCAACCGAACGGCTTCATCCAGGGCGACGGCCTCTACGACCTCGACACCGGGCTGTTCGCGATCGGCCCGCCGAAGGTGAGCGTGGGCTCGCTCGGCGCCGTCTTCGGCCTGGTCGAGATCTGCGCCGAACTCGTCGACCTGCTCGACCTGCCGGAGTTCACCGACGCCTGGTTGCAGTACTGCCGGCTCTACAACGGCACCGCCGCCGAGCAGATCGCCGAGACCGGGCAGTCGTTCGGCAGCCTCAACCTGCGCCAGGCGCACGCCCGGCTCACCGCGTACGCCGCCGCCCGGACCGGCAACCCGGCGCTGGCCGCCCGCGCCTGGCAGGAGTTCCACACCGGCCACGCCGGCTATCCACGCAACCTCGACTGGCGTTCCGTCCGGGTCGAGGGTCCGGCCGTGCTGAAACCCGTCGACGAGGCGAGCTTCGTCTCCACGAACGCGAGTTCCCAGTACGGCCTGGCCGCGATCCAGTGCCTGGCGCTGGTCGGCGACCACCTACCCGCTCAGGAGGAGCGATGAGACCGAGGACGAAGTTCTGCGCAGTGCTGGCCGTGACGACCCTGTTGACCGGCGCCGGAGTGGTGGTCGCGCTGGGGGCGGCGGCCGCGCCGGTCCGGTCCGGGGGCGGGCCCGGCGTCACGGCGGGCGACCCGAGCCGGCTGCCGGCCGACCCCCGTCGGATGGAGAGCCTCGGTCGCGGGGTCGTCGCCGTGCGGTCAAGCGGCAGCCAGGTGCTGGTCAGCTGGCGGCTGCTCGGCCTCGACCCCGCCGGTATCGGCTTCAACGTCTACCGGGCCACCGGCGGCGGTGCGGCCGTGAAACTCAATCCGTCGCCGCTGACCGGCGGGACGAACTACACCGACGGCAGCGCGAACCTGGGCCAGTCGAACACCTACCACGTACGCCCGGTGGTCAACGGTGCGGAACAGGCGCCGAGCCGTTCGTTCACGCTCTCCGCCAACCACGCCACCGAACCGGTGGTCCGGGTGCCGTTGCGCGCCGGTGGGGCGGTCAAGTTCGTCTGGGTCGGCGACCTCGACGGCGACGGCGAGTACGACTACGTGCTCGACCGGCAGACCTCCCCGCAGACCGTCGAGGCGTACCGCGGCAACGGCCAGTTCCTCTGGTCGGTCAACATGGGCCCGAACAGCACCAACCAGAACAACATCGAGGGCGGCTCGGCCACCATCGACGTCGGCCACAACGACGGCGTCACCGTCTACGACCTCGACAGCGACGGCCGCGCCGAGGTCGCCCTGCGGATCGCCAACGGCGTCCGGTTCGGCAACGGCACCACCTTCACCAACAGCGACAACAACCGGCAGTTCATCGCCATCCTCGACGGCCTGACCGGGGCGCCCCGGGCCACCGCACCGGTGCCGACCGACTACCTCGCCGACGGCCCCATGTACGCCCGCTTCGGCGTCGGTCACCTCGACGGGGTCAACCCGAGCCTGGTCGCCTTCATGAAGAACCGGATCGGCAGCGGCGACTTCAACCTGATGATGACCGCCTGGCGGTTCACCGGCCAGTCCCTCAGCCAGCAGTGGAAGTGGCTGCGCGGCAACCAGAACACCCCGGACGGGCACAACACCCGGATCATCGACGTCGACGGCGACGGCCGGGACGAGGTCGCCGAGATCGGGTTCGTACTCAACGGAAACGGCACCCTGAAGTACTCGCTTGGACCGCAGGGTGTCATCCACGGCGACCGCTTCCACATCGCCAAGATGGATCCCAACCGCCCGGGTCTACAGGGCTACGGTGTCCAGCAGGTCAACCCCAGCGGGCTGCGCCAGTACTACTACGACGCGGCCAACGGCTCCATCATCTGGCGGCACGTCGAGTCGGGTACCGCCGACGTGGGGCGCGGCATGGCCGGTGACATCGACCCGCGCTTCCCCGGCATGGAGGTCTGGTCCTTCTCCGGGCTATACAACGCGCCCACCAACCGGCTCGCCGAGCCGAACACCTCGCTCCAGCCGTGGCCGCAGCTCGGGCTCTGGTGGGACGGCGACGTCACCATGGAGCTGCTCAACGACGGCAAGATCGAGAAGTGGAACCCGAACAGCCCGACGGCGAGCGGCAGCGTGCCCCGGCTGGTCAGCACCTGGAACTACGGCGCGGTCAACGCGAGCCAGGGCGTCCAGCCCACCTTCGTCGGCGACATCCTCGGTGACTGGCGCGAGGAGGTCGTCTACACCAACGCCAGCTACAACGAGCTGATCATCTTCACCACCAACCAGCCGAGCGGCACCCGGCTGTACACGCTCGCGCACAACCCCGCCTATCGCAACGCGATGACGCTGAAGGGGTACATGCAGTCCCACCACGTCGACTACTTCCTCGGCGCCGGGATGAGCACCCCGCCCCGGCCGAACATCAGCTACGCCGCCCGGTAGCCGAGGGTCCGGCAGCAGGACGGTGGGTGGGGCGGGCCCCGGGTCGGCAGAGCGGCCCGGGACCGGCCCCACTCCGGCATCGAGAACCGTCGAGAGCTTGACAGGCGCCATGTGAGCGCTAACACTCAGCGCTAACAGCACGGTCCCCCAGGTGCGAGCGGTGGGCGCCCGACCGCTGACGAACCTGTCCCGATGTGTGCACCGGCCACGGCGGCCGACCCGGATCGGAGTCTCGTGATGCGCATCCTTCCCGTCCTCACACTCTCGGCGGTGGCGGCCGGCCTCCTGGTCCTGGTCCCGGGGTCGCCCGCGCGGGCGGCGACGCTGCCCACCGGCGCGCGGTCGCTGGAGTCGGTCGGCCTGCCCGGACGGTACCTGCGACACCAGGACCACCTCGGGCGACTCGACGAGGTGACGAGCGGCAGCAGCGCCCAGACCAGACTCGACGCCACCTTCACCGTGGTGAACGGGCTGGCGTCGCCACGGTGCTACTCGTTGCAGGCCGCGAACGGGCAGTTTCTGCGGCACCGGGACTGGCGCCTGCGGATCGACCCCAACACCGGCGACCCGACGTTCCGGGCCGACGCCACCTTCTGCCCGGTGGACGGCCCGGTCGCCGGGTCGGTCTCGCTCGCCTCGTACAACTACCCCGACCGGCGGATCCGGCACCGCGACTCCGCGCTCTGGCTCGACCCGTACCAGGACACCGCGACGTTCCGGGCGGAGAGTGCGTTCCGGCTCACCGCGCCGTGGGCGCCGAAGACCACCAGGGGGCCGGTCATCCCGGGCCTCTTCGCCGACCCGCACCTCACCACCTTCAACGGCCGCTACTACCTCTACCCGACGACCGACGGGTACGCCGGCTGGAGCGGCACCTACTACAAGGCGTTCTCCTCCACCGACCTGGTCAACTGGACCGACCACGGCGTGATCCTCGACCACGGGCCGGACGTGTCGTGGGCGGACGACTCCGCCTGGGCCCCGGCGGTCGCCGCCGGCAACGGCCGCTACTACCTCTACTTCAGCGGCGGCGCGGCCAGCGGCAACACCGCCAAGCAGCTCGGCGTCGCCGTCGCGGACACCCCGACCGGACCGTTCCGCGACGCGCTGGGGCATCCACTCGTGCGCGCCGGCCAGTTCCCCGGCGGTCAGGCGATCGACCCGATGGTCTTCACCGACGACGACGGAGTGTCCTATCTGTACTGGGGCCAGGGCGTGGCGAGGGTCGTCCGGCTCAACGCCGACATGGTCTCGTACGACCCGGCGCAGGTGCGCACCATCACCCCACCCGGCTACAACGAGGCGCCGTTCGTGTTCAGGCGAAACGGCACCTACTACCTGATGTGGTCCGAGAACGACACCCGCAGCGAGGACTACCGGGTCGCGTACGCCACCGGGACGTCACCGTTCGGGCCGTGGACCAACCGCCGGGTCGTACTCCAGAAGCGGCTCGACGCCGGCATCAGGGGCACCGGCCACCACTCGGTGGTACGGGCGCCCGGCACCGACACCTGGTACGTCGCCTATCACCGGTTCGCCGTGCCGGCCGGTAACGGCACCAACCGGGAAACCACCATCGACCGGATGGAGTTCAACGCCGACGGCACCATCCGGCCGATCGTCCCGACAGCCTAGGGCCACCGGAGGGAACCTCATGTCGAGAACAGTCGTCCGGCTCAGCGCGGTACTCGGCGCCGCCTGCCTGCTCCTCACCTCGTGGTCGGCGGCGGCGCCGGGACAGGCGGCGGCGCTGGACCCGTTCACCGGCTACCTGATGGCGCACTTCGTCGGCGAAGGGGCGGCCGGCCAACAGATCTCCGTCGCACACAGCAGGGACGGGCTGCACTGGACCGACCTCAACAACGGAGGTCCGGTCCTCCGCTCGACGGTCGGCACCCGTGGCGCCCGGGACCCGGCCCTGGTCCGCTCCCCCGCCGGAGACCGATACTGGATGATCGCGACCGACCTCTGCATCGGCTGCGGACAGGACTGGGACGGCGCCGTCAACAACGGCAGCCGCAACCTGGTCGTCTGGGAGTCCACCGACCTGGTGAACTGGTCGGCGCCCTGGCTGCTCAACGTCGCCGGTGCGATTCCGGACGGACGCAACGCCTGGGCGCCGGAGGCGATCTGGAACCCCGCCACCGGCGACTACGTCCTCTACTGGGCGACGAACGCGACCCGCAACGGGGTGCTGAAACACCGCATCTACCAGGCCCGGACGACCAACTTCCGCAGCATCGGCACCCCACAGGTGTACATCGACCGGGCCGGTGCGCAGGGCATCATCGACACCCAGATCGTCGAGGTTCCGGCCGGCGTCGGCGGCTACCGCTACGTGCGGGCCTCCGGCGACGGCCAGATCACCGTCGAGGGAAGCAACTCGGTCCTCGGCACCTGGACCACCCTCGGCAACCTCGCCGGGATCGGCCTGACCGGCTCGCAGGTCGAGGGGCCGATGTGGATGCGGTTCAACACCCGCACCGAGTGGGCGCTCTATCTCGACCAGTACTCCTCCGGACGCGGGTACCTGCCCGTGCTGACCGCCAACCCGTCGAACCCCGGCGGCTACCGGATCCCGGCGTCCGGCTCGTACGCCATGGGCGGCACCGTCAAACGGCACGGCTCGATCCTCAACCTGACCGCCGCCGAGGAGAGCCGGGTGCTCGCCCGCTGGGGCCACAGCACACCGGTCAACCGGATCCAGTCCTACAACCACCAGGACCGGTACGTGCGGCACGCCGACTTCGACGTACGCCTCGACGCCAACGTCAGCCCGGCGCAGGACGCCCAGTTCCGGCTGGTACCCGGGCTGGCCGGCGGCTCCGACACCAGATCGTTCGAGTCGGTGAACTTCCCCGGCCACTACCTGCGGCACTACGACTTCGACTTCCGACTGGAGGCCAGCGACGGCACCGCCACCTTCGCGGCCGACGCGACCTTCCAACCCGTCGCCGGGCTCGCCAACTCCGCCTGGACCTCGTACCGGTCCTACAACCACCCCGACCGCTACATCCGGCACAGCGGCTACCTGCTCCGGCTGGACCCGATCGGCGACGCACAGGGCCGAAGCGATGCCACCTTCCGGGCGACCAGCTAGCTGTAGTGACCATGAGCGTTGTTGACGGCGTGTCGGCTTGATCGATGGAGAGACCTCCGGCGAGGTGTGAGGTGCTGACGCCCATACCTACCGGAGGTCTCTATGGCCCACCGTAACGCCCGGCTTTGCGCGCAAGAGACCGCAACAGCACGCCCCCCTTTGCCCGTGGGGGCCGGGACGCCGGCCCCGCCCCCCCCCCCCCCCCCCCCCCCCCCCCGGGTAGCCCGACGTTGGACGGTGCGACCCGAGCGCAATGGGTCTGCGGCGGACACTGTCGAGCTGCCCCGCTTGTGCTCCCGGTCTACCAGGCGCGGTTCGGAGCCGATCCGAGGCGCATCGAGGGCGGGCGCGACGTCCTCGGAGGACGAGATTGCCCACCAGAACGACCTCGCGCTCCTGGTGGGCACAAACGGGGCAGCTCTACAGTCTCGGCCACAGAGGTTCCCCAGGAGGCCGGCGGCGGGACAGGCGACGCCAGGTCCATGCCTGGCCTCGCCCTTGAGGGGATGACCGGCTCCCGATCGGGTACCAGACCGGGATGAACGGTTCGACACTCGCCAAGACCGGACTGGCCACCGCGCTGACCGCCGCCGCCGGCTCGCTTGCCACCGACCCCAACTCCGCCTGGTACCGGTCGCTGGACAAGCCCGCGTGGCAGCCGCCTCCGGCGGCCTTCCCCGCCGTCTGGACCCCGCTCTACGCCTCGATCGCGTTCGCCGCCGCCCGCGCCCTCGACGCCAGCACCAGCGTCGCAGAGCGCGGCAGGCTCCGGCGCGCGTACGCGATCGATCTCGTCCTGAACGCCGGCTGGAACGCGCTCTTCTTCCGGGCCCGCCGGCCACGGCTCGCCCTGGCCGAACTGGTCCTGCTGAACGCGGCCAACGCCGCCCTGCTGCACCGAGCCTGGCGGGCGGACCGGGTGGCCGGGGCGGCGCTCCTGCCCTACCTGGCCTGGACCGGCTTCGCCACCGCGCTGAACGCCACCATCGCCGCCCGCAACCCGGGCCGCTGACGTACCAGCAGGTGGGCGGCGGGGTCCGGTCGGGCCCGGCATCGGGTATGGTTCCCAGCGTGACGCGTTCGTATCGATGGTTTAGTCAGCCGGCTCCGGAGCCGGTGACTCAGCCATGACCTGACGTCACCAAGATCCAGCAGAGCCGGCTGAAGCAGGGACATCGTCCCTGCTTTTTCCATGTGATCAGCCGGCTCGGCTCCCGGGCGCCGGCCCCGGGGTGGCGGTCGGCAGAGAGGGAGCCTCGACGATGACCACCACCGGGATGGGTCGGGTCAGCGACCAGCGCATCGACCGGATCGTGCCGCTGACCACCCCGGCGCTGCTGCACCACGAACTGCCCCTGGACCAGGCGTTGGCCGATGCCGTGCTGGACGGCCGACGATCGGTCGCCCAGGTGCTCGACCGGGAGGACGACCGGCTGCTGGTCGTCGTCGGCCCGTGCTCGGTGCACGATCCGGCGGCGGCCCTGGACTACGCCCGACGGCTACGGGTGGCGGCGGCCGAGCACGCCGAGGACCTGCTGGTGGTGATGCGGGTCTACTTCGAGAAGCCCCGCTCCACCGTCGGCTGGAAGGGCCTGATCAACGACCCGGGGCTGGACGGTTCCGGCGACGTGAACGCCGGGCTGCGGGCCGCCCGTGCGCTGCTGCTGGACGTCCTGCGGCTGGGGCTGCCGGTCGGCTGCGAGTTCCTGGACCCGATCACCCCGCAGTACATCGCCGACACGGTGGCCTGGGGCGCCATCGGCGCCCGTACGGTCGAGAGCCAGGTGCACCGCCAGCTCTCCTCCGGCCTCTCCATGCCGATCGGGATGAAGAACCGCCCGGACGGCAGCGTCGGCACGGCGGTCGACGCGATCCGGGCCGCCGGGGTGCCGCACGTCTTCCCCGGCATCGACGTCTCCGGGGCTCCGGCGATCATGCACACCCGGGGGAACGCGGACTGCCACCTGGTGCTGCGCGGCGGCCGGGGCGAGCCCAACTACGACGCCGAGTCGGTGGCCGAGTCGCTGGCCCTGCTCCGGGCGGCCGGGCTCCCCGAGCGACTGGTGATCGACGCGAGCCACGACAACAGCGGCAAGGACCACCGCCGGCAGCCGGTGGTCGCCGCCGACGTGGCCCGGCAGATGGCGGACGGCCAGCGCGGCATCGTCGGGCTGATGCTGGAGTCGTTCCTGGTACCCGGCCGGCAGGACCTGGACCCGACCCGGCCGCTGGAGTACGGGCAGTCGATCACCGACGCCTGCCTCGGCTGGCCGGAGACCGAGGAGGTGCTGGCGGACCTGGCGGCGGCGGTCCGGGCCCGGCGGGTGGCGGCACCGACAGGTACCGCCCTGAACTGACTGTCCGGGTCGGCGGCGGCCGTTCGAGGCCGCCGCCGGGGACGCCTCCGAGGTCGCCGCCGGGACTGGCGGGTGTGACGTAGCAGTCAGTTGGGAGATCCATCGGGACGCAACCGTGCGGTTCGGTGCGGCGTCTGGATCAATAGGGCGAAAGACGCGCGTACGGTTGTGCTCGCGCCGGCCGCCCCGCCCGCGACCTGCCCGCCAGCATCCAGAGGTTCACGCGAACATGCCGAAATTTCGCCGACGCAGCCTGATCAAGGCCGCCACGCTCTTCACCTGTGCCCTGCTCGCCGGGGTGGTGGTCGCCGGGGCGGCGTTCCCGGCCGTGGCCATGTCCGGACTGGCGGCGAAGGCCGGCGCCGACTCGTTCCAGGACCTGCCCACCGAGTTGACCGTGCCGCAGGTGCCGGAGGCGACCCAGGTCTTCGCCGCCGACAACAAGACCCTGATGGCGACGTTCTACGACGAGAACCGCCAGGACGCTCCGCTGCCCGAGATCTCCCAGGCGATGCGGGACGCGATGATCGCCGCCGAGGACCACTCGTTCTACCGGCACAACGGGATCGACGTGAAGGGCTTCATGCGGGCCCTGGTCTCGAACTTCACCGGCAACTCCCGGCAGGGCGCCTCGACCCTGACCATGCAGCTTGTCCGGATGTCGATCACCTACGGTGCGACCGACCCGAACGACGTGGTCGCGGCCAGCGAGGACACCAACGCCCGGAAGCTGCGCGAGATGCGCCTGGCGGTGGCGCTGGAGAACAAGCTGACCAAGGACCAGATCCTGGAGCGCTACCTCAACATGGCGCCGTTCGGCCACGGGACGTACGGGGTGGCCGCGGCGAGCCGGTTCTACTTCGGCAAGGAGCCGAAGAACCTGACCGTGCCGGAGGCGGCGATGATCGCCGGTCTGGTCAAGTCGCCGAGCTACTACGACGCGCTGGACAGCAAGGGGCCGGGCTACGGCCGCACGGTGGACCGCCGCAACTGGGTGATCGGGCAGATGCGGGAGACCGGCGCGATCACCGAGCAGGAGCAGGCGGCGGCGCTCGCCACACCGCTGACGGTGAAGGGGCAGCGGCCGGCCAACGGCTGCACCAGCTCGGTGCACAACGACTGGGGCTTCTTCTGCGACTTCTTCTACCGCTGGTGGATGGATCAGGAGGCGTTCGGCAGCAGCACCTACGACCGGGAGCGGCGGCTCAAGGGCGGCGGGTACCGGATCGTCACCACCCTGGACCCGGCGGTGCAGAAGGCGGCGTACAAGAACGTGCAGCAGTACCTCCCCACCGGCCGGAAGGACGCCCTGATGGTGGCGGCCGTCGAGCCGGGCACCGGCCGGGTACGCGCGCTGGCCACCAACCGGACGTTCGGGCTGGACAACCCGGTGAAGCCGAAGAACCCGATCTCCAGCAACCCGAAGCAGGCGGACGCGGGGATGCGGGCGACCTATCCGCGTACCACCAACCCGCTGCTGACCGGTGGCGGCGACGTCGCCGGATATCAGGCCGGGTCGACGTTCAAGATGTTCACCATGGTGGCCGCGCTGGAGCAGGGCTACCCGCTGAGCCACACCTACAACGCCCCGCAGCGCTACCCGTCGAAGTACTCGGCGGAGCGCGGCACCGACTCGGCCTGCACCGGCACCGAGCGGTGGTGCCCGGGTAACGACAACGCGAGCATGGCCGGCGTGCACGACATGTGGAGCGCGTTCGGCCGCTCCGTCAACACCTACTTCGTACCCCTGGAGGAGCGGGTCGGCGCGGCGAAGGTCGTCGACGCGGCGCAGCGGCTCGGCATCAGGTTCCGGCAGCCGGGCGAGGCGGCGATCGCCAAGGACCCGGTCCAGGCCGACGGCTGGGGTTCGTTCACCCTCGGTGTCTCGGCGACCACCCCGCTGGACCTGGCCAACTCGTACGCCACGCTGGCCGCCGACGGGAAGCACTGCGCGCCGATCCCGGTGCAGGAGGTCAAGGACCACACCGGCAAGGTGCTCGACATCGCCAAGCCGCACTGCGAGAAGGCGGTGGATCCCGAGGTGGCCCGGGCGGCGATCGACGCTGCCCGCTGCCCGGTCGGCGACCAGTCCGCCTACGGCAGGTGCCGCGGCGCGACGGAGGCGGACGCGCACCGGGTGGTGGGGCATCCGATCGCCGGTAAGACCGGTACCACGGACAGCGAGCGGACCGCGTCGCTGGTGACCATGACCACGACGCTCTCGGTCGCCGGCATCATGGCCAACCCGGACTGGCCGGAGACCACCACCGACATGGACCACGACATCGTCAACCCGGCCGTCTACGAGACGCTGGCCGACGCGATGAAGGGGAAGCCGAAGAAGGACTTCCCCCGGCCCGGCGAGAAGCTGGTCTACGGGGACCAGCGGTCGGTGCCCTCGGTCACCTGCCGCTCGGTCGACGACGCCACCTCGGCGCTGCGCAACGCCGGTTTCAAGGTCGAGGTCGACCCGAACCGGGTGGCCTCGAACTGCCCGGCCGGTGCGGTCGCCGGCACCGACCCGGACGGCCGGACCGTCTCCGGCGGCGTGGTGATGCTGCGGGTCAGCAACGGCCAGCCCTCGACCAACGGTCCCGGCGGCGGCCGGCCCTCGACCGAGGGCGGCACCACCGGGGGTACGGTCAGCGACCGGCCCGGACGACGCGGCTGACGCCGACTCCGGGGCTGACCGGCCCCGGAGATGGGTACGCCGCCCATGGCGAGAGCCATGGGCGGCGCGGTGTCGGTGTGCAGGTCGCCTCTCGGCGAGTGGCACGACGCGGCTCCAGCCGGACGGTATTCCGCGAAGGCAATAGGGTGAGGCCCGGGGACACTGGACACACCGACAGTCCTAGTCAACCTCGGATCCGGGCCCGGTGTTCCGACCTTGGCCGTGACGCACGTCACCAGCTGCGGAAACCGGACGGCGGGTGCGCATCGGTACGGGTTTGGCCGATCCGACACCGGGTAGCTGATCTCCGTGACCGACCAACCGGCCCCGGACGAGTCGACCAGTCCGGAACTCGACGCCCTGCTCGACGACCTCTATTCCGGTCAGGAGCGGCTCACCCAGGCGGAGATCCAGCGACGGGCGGTCGCCGCGGACGTCTCCGCCGAGCTGCTGACCAGGATCACCGCGCTTCCCGAGGGCGAGTACGCGGTCGACGAGGTTGCCGACCTGCTCGGCGGTACGGCCGGCTGACCCCGGAGGGCGAGGAGAGAACCGATGACCGAAGACGACCGGCCAGAGCAGGCTCGCCTGGCTCCGCTCGGCCAGCCGCCCGGAGAGACGGATCCGCAGGACGATCCGGACTTCACCGCCGAGCACGACAAGACGGCGGTGGACGAGGAGATCATCACCGACAGCGACACGGAACGTGAGCCGGAGTCGCCCCGGGGCTGGTCCGGCATGCAGCGCTGACTTCTCCGCACCACGGCCGACCCGCCCCGACGGGCCGCCCCCGCTACCGGGAGGCGGCCCGCTGTGCGACGGCGTAGCCCATCTGGAGGAAGTCGGAGGCGGCCACGGCGGTGAAGGCGGTGGCCACCAGCCGGGTCAGCCGGGGGGCCAGCACCAGGCCACCGGTCAGCCCGGTGGAGACCCAGACGGCCAGGCAGAAGGGGCAGCTCAGCAGTTCGCCGACGGCGTGCCTGGCCGAACTCCCCTCGTCGCGTACCTGCTCCATCACCTCGCCGCTGCCGATCGGCCGGTCGTAGCGGGTGAACGGCGCTCGCAGCGGGCTGGTCACGGCGTCCTTGGAGAGCAGCCGGCTGAGCTTGTGGGTGGCCACCGAGAGCAGTACGACGTCGGAGACGCTCGGCCGCTCCGGTACCCGGCGCCCGGTCGTCTTCGCCGCGATGCCCAGCGCCAGCGCCACCCCGGCGTAGGTGCCCATCGTCGCCAGGTAGCCGCCGAGCGGCCGGTGCTCGTCGGGCGCGTACGCCTGCCGAAGTCGCGCCACCCTGTCCCGTACCTTCATCCCGCCTCGTTCCGCGTTCCGCGTGCCGTCCGATGCTGCCGCCCGCCGTCCGCTCCGGGGCACGGCCATCCCCGCTTCCCCCGCGTGCGTGCGGCTCACCCGGGGGTGAGGTTGTCGTCGACCTCCCGGGCGAGGCCGGCCAGCGACTCGTCGGCGATCTCGTGCAACCGCTGCTCGGAGGGCTCGCCCTCCAGTTCGAGTCGTACCGTCGCTCCCCCGGCGTCGACCGGTGAGACCTGCAACCGGGCCGACCAGTCCGGGGAGCCGGCGCTGCGCCACCGGGCCCGCAGGTCGGCGGCGGAGAGTTCCGGCCGCGGCCCGCCGTCCTCGCGCAGCGGCGCGGGCAGCCAGGCCGAGACCCGGTCCGGGTCGGTGGCGGTACTGAACACCACCTCCGGCGGGGCGGACATGCCCCGCTCGGCGCGGCCCGTCACCATCCGCCGTCCCGCAGGCGGCTCGGGTCGACCTCCCGGCCCGGGTGCCGGGTCAGGTACTCGGTCTCCAGTTCGGCGGTCCGCCGCAGGTGGTTGCCGAGCGCGGTGTCGGCGGCGTGCCGGAGGGTGTCGAGTCTGGTCCGGTGCAGGCTGTGCATCTCCCGGAACAGGTCCTCGTCGCTCAGCTCGGCCGGGTCGACACCGAGGGTCTCCTCCTCGGCGCTCACGAAGTCGCTGGCGGTGCCGCCGCGCCGGACCGGGTCGCCGTCCCACTGGCCGACCCGCTGTTCCGGGCTGGCGTCGATCGGCGCCCCGACGTCGGCCGGGGAGAACTCGTCGTGGCGTACTGATTCGGACATCGTCGCCCCCGATAACTCGTTTGGGTGGACGACTAGACGGTTGCCCAAACCGGGTACCGCCAAACCCCGCCCCGGCGCGGCGACACTACGACGCCGCGTCGGAGACGACACCGGCCCGCCCGGTACGCTCGGGGGCATGAAACGGCTGTGCACACCGGCGTGGATCCTGCGTCACGTGTTCACCGTCGCGGTGGTCGTCGGCTTCCTGGCCCTCGGTTGGTGGCAGATCAGCCGGGCGCTGGCGGGCAACACCCTGAGCTGGGCGTACGCCTTCGAGTGGCCGATCTTCGCCGGGTTCGTCGTCTTCCTCTGGGTGCGGGAGGTCCGCTACACGCTGCGCGGTGGCCGGCCGCCGGCCGCCGAGCCGGCAGCTCCGCCGGCCCGGCCGGGCACCCCGGGGGTACGCCGACCGGTGCGGACGGCCCGGCCCCGGCTGGCCGCCGAGGGCCCGGAGGATCCGGCGCTGACCGAATACAACCACTACCTCGCGTGGCTGAACGCCAATCCCGGCGCCCGGCCCGCCGACTATCCCGGCCTGGGCCGGCAGCAGGAAGGATGAACCGTGGGCGCAGCCCTGACCCGCTACCGTGTGGTCGCTTACGTCGTCGGCGTCGTGTTGATCGCGCTCGTCGTGGTGGGCATGCCGCTCAAGTACCTCGGGAACGATCCGATCGTCGTCGAGACGGTCGGCCCGGCGCACGGCTTCCTCTACATGGTGTATCTGGTGGCCACCTTCGACCTGGGTCGCCGGGCGCGCTGGCCGCTGGGCCGGATGGTGCTGGTCATGCTCGCCGGGACGATCCCGTTCGTCTCGTTCTTCGCCGAGCGGGCGGTCACCCGGCAGGTACGCGAGCCGGAGCCGGTGGCCGGCTGAACCCCGGCGCGGGGCGGCCGCCGATCGCGGGCCGCCCCGTTCGTCCATCGGGCCGTTTATTCATTCGAATGTCTCGCGATAGGCGAGGTCAAACCGCGTGCTCGGCGACACCGGATGGACCGGAACGTGAATGAATCACGCCGCCGGGTCGCTTTTCACGTGTTGCGGAGCCCGTCGACGAATGCCCGCCAGGCCGTCGTGCCGAACAGCAGCGACGACTCCGGATCGACCGAGTCGCGGACGGCGGCACCGCCGGCGACCTGAGCGACCTCGACACAATGCTGCGATTCGCATCGAGTGCTCTTCCGCCAGACGAGCTCGGCGGAACCAGTCTGTGACATGCGCCCTCCCCGGCAACTAATACTGTTGCGGCAGATGCCGCGACAACGGACAGAGGCTACCCGTCACCCCCCATTCCGCACAGCCCGGAATATCGCGATTATGATGTGCGTGTCGACAATGGACACAAACGGTGATGGCGTGGTCGCGGCAAGCAGGGACGCTGGTGGAACGGGGCGGGCCCGTGTAGCCTGCACAAAAGTCTGGCAATCCGGCAGGTAGCCGGTAGCCAGGTGGCAGGTTGCCGGGATCAGAATGAGCCGGGTCCACCCTCGCTCGGCCGCCGGGGCGCCGTTTGAAGGGAGCGTTCCCGATGACTACGGCGTACGGCCCGACCGTGGGTCGCCGCAAGCTCCGTTCGGCGATCCGGCGGGCCAGGGAAGCCGCCGGGTTCACCCAGGAGCAGGCGGCGCTCGCCATGGACTGGTCGCTGTCCAAGCTGATCCGGATAGAGGCGGGATACGTCTCGATATCCACCAACGACGTCAAGGCGTTGCTCAATTACTATCAGGTGCGCGATCCCGCACAGGTCGCCGAACTGGTGCAACTGGCCCGGGTCTCCCGACAACGCACCTGGTGGTCGCAATATCGTGACGCACTGCCACCGGCCTATTATTCGTACATCGGTCTGGAGGCGGAGTCCTCCGAACTCTATTTCTACCAGTCCGTCGGCATGCCGGGACTGCTTCAGACCCAGGCGTACGCGCAGGCGGTCCTCAAGACGGCAATTCCCAAACTCGACGATCCCGACGAGGCACAGACCTCCGTCGCATTGCGGCTGCGCCGCCAGCAGGAAATGCTCGGTCGCCCCGATCCGCCGAACATCGTCGTGGTCTTCGACGAGGCGGCACTGCACCGGCAGACCGGCGGACCGGCGGTCATCCGGGAACAGCTCCTGCATCTGGTCGGCCTCGCCGAATCAGGCCGGATCACCGTCCAGGTGCTGCCGTTCACCTCCACCGTCTACACCCCGCTCGGCCAGTTCGTGATCGTGCGCTTCGCCGGTGGGGAGGACGCGGACGTGGTCTATCTGGAGAGCACCGGCCTGGAGGACGTACTCGACGACCCCGACGCGGTGACCGCGCACCTGCGGACCTTCACCGGGCTCCGCGAGGCGGCACTGAGCCCGGCCGAGTCAATGCGCCGGATCTCCGAGATCGCCGCCGACTTCGCCGGCTGACCAGCGTCAACCACCGGCCGGTCCGGCGGGCGCCGCCGCCGGACCCCGTCGAGGGTCCGGCGGACCGCGCCTCGCCAGGTCCCGGCTAGGACATCGGCTCGTAAGGGGTGTCCGAGGCCGGCGGGTACGCCAACCCGCCCAGTCGGGCGGCTTCCCGGGCGCGGATCAGTGCCCGGGTCACCTGACCGAACTGCCGCTCGTGGTCGGAGCTGAACAGCAGCACCGTCTCGCCCCGGTACTTTCCCCACAGCTCGTAGGCCGGCGGCCGCCACCGGTGGCCCACCAGGGCGAGGCCGACCGGTACGAAGGCGGCGAGCCCGAGCCCGGCGTAGGTGGTGGCGGGGAGCCGGTAGAGGTCACCGGTGTAGCCCAGCGCGACCCCGATGCCGACCAGTACCGCGGCGGTGACCAGCACCGCGCGCAGCGTCAGCCGGTCGTGCGGCCCGCGGGCGGTCTGTAGGTGGGTGAGTTCGGAGATCGTGAACCTGCGGCCGGCGACGATGAACGCCTCGTTGGTGATCCGTACGCCGGGTTCCCGGTAGATGTCGACGGGGCGGGGACGGGCCAGTCCAGATACCTCGAATGACGCGTCTGGCAGGTGGACCTGGGGGCGAGTAGGCTCCATTCTTGCCTCCAACGGCTCCTGAGGCGGCTGTGTGGATGGTTCGTAGAGATCGGCATCTGGTGGCAGCCGGATGCCGATCGTCTTGCGGGCGTGCGGGGCGCAGGCTGGCCGCCCGGGACTACGGCTGATTCATTGCACGCGACCTCGCCCCCCTGCTGGCGACTACGCCGTGTACTGCTACGCCGGACCCCGGAAAGCCTTGTCGACTCCCGCATTCATTGTGCGAAGGGCACACCAGCAAGTGGAAGGGACGCAGACAGCCACCTGGCAGATTTCCAGGCGGCAGCCGGGCTTCCCGTCGCCCTGTGCCCGGTTCCGTGGTGGTTTGCCCATACTCAGCCCGGGCCGCCATCCGCCAACACCGACCTATCGGGCGAAGAGCCGGAGAGCGGCCGGAGAAGCCGCCCGCCGCCGCCCGACATCACGGCTCGGACGGAGTGCGGCACGTTCAGTGATCACGACATTCGGGTTATCGCTCGCCACTGCCGCATCTCACCCGCCCGCCACTGTCGGTAATGCCGACCCCGGGCTACGTTGAACCGGCCGGCCCGGTCGTCAGTCATCCCCCCGGGTGGCGCCGGCCCGGTGTCGCCGCAGGCAGCAGTCGCGGTGGCGCAAGGCCGCCACCGGCTGGATTGCGGTGGCGCAAGGAAGAAGGGTTCTGCACACGTTGTCTTCGGTGCGGATCCTGCTGCGTACCCTCGTCGCGGCCGGCCTCTCGGCGGCACTTCTCGCCCCGATGTCGGCGGCCCGGGCCGAACCCTCGGCCGGCGAACTCACGCAGCGGATCAACAAGGCCTCAGCCGAACTGGAGCAGGTCGTCGAGTCCTACAACAAGCTCAACGAGGAAATCAAGGAGAGCAAGGCCGCCGCGGCGACACTCAGCGCCCGGATCGGACCGCTGCAACAGCAGGCGGACCAGAGCCGGGCCGAGGTGGCCGAACTCGCCAGCCGGGCGTACAAGCTCGGTGGCTTGAGCACGGCGAGCGCGTTGCTGAACCGGGGCGACGCCAACACCCTGGTGAACCGGCTCGGTGCGCTGGAGCAGTTGGCCCGGGACCGGGACCGGCAGATCGCCGGGTTCGAGGCGACGCAGCGGCAGTACACCGAGGAGAAGGCCCGGCTCGACGCCACGTTGGCCCGGCAGACCGCCCAGGCGAAGCAGTTGGCCGCCGGCAAGAAGCGGATCGAGGGCGAGCTGGCCAAGCTCTACGAGATGCGCCGCGAGGCGTACGGGTCGGCGACCTCCTCCGGCAGCAGGTACACCGGCAGCGTCCCGGCCGTCTCCGGCAAGGCCGGCGTCGCCGTCCGGTACGCCTACGGCGCGATCGGCAAGCCGTACGTCTGGGCGGCCGAGGGGCCGAACGGCTACGACTGCTCCGGGCTGACCCTGGCCGCCTGGCGGGCCGCCGGCAAGTCCCTGCCGCACAACGCCGCGATGCAGTGGGACAGGGTGGCACACATCGGCCGTGGCGAGCTGAAACCCGGCGATCTCGTCTTCTACAGTGGACTCGGCCACGTGGCGCTCTTCGTGGGCAGCGGCAAGGTGATCCACGCGCCCCGGGCCGGTGAGAGCGTCAAGCTGGCCGACGTGGACATGATGAACCCGTACGGCTACGGACGCGTCCGCTAGCCCAGCCGCAGCTCAGCTCAGTTCAGCCCAGCTCGGTTCAGCTCGGTGTTGCTCGCGCGCCGGAGGGGTCACCTCCGGCGCGCGAGCGCGTTGTCGACCAGTACGTCCAGCAGCTCCGGATAGTCCATCCCGGCGACCTGCCAGATCCGGGGGTACTGCGACACCGGGGTGAAGCCGGGGAAGGTGTTGACCTCGTTCAGCACCGGGTGCACGCCGTCGCGGAGGAAGAAGTCGATCCGGGCCAGCCCGGCGCAGCCGAGCGCCCGGAACGCCCGCACCGCGAGGTCGGAGAGTTCGGCCGTCACCGCCCCGTCCAGCCGGGCCGGGACCTCGAAGACCGTCTCCGGGTCGTCGTACTTGGCGTCGTAGTCGAAGAAGGGCCGCTCCCCGGTGACCCGGATCTCCAGCGGCGGACCGACCTCCAGCCGGCCGTCCGGACGTTCGAGCACCGCCAGGTCGATCTCGCGACCGGGGACCGCCGCCTCGACGAGCACCTTCGGGTCGCTCGACCGGGCCCACTCCAGCGCGGCCGGCAGTTCGGTCCAGTCGGTCACCCGGGTCACCCCGAGGCTGGAGCCGGCCCGGGCGGGCTTGACGAAGACCGGCAGGCCGAGCCGGCGCAACTCCGCCTGCGGCGGCACGCACTCCGGATCGGTGGGCTTGGACACCACCGCGTCGGCGACCGGGATCCCCTCCGCGGCGAGCAGCTTCTTGGTGAACTCCTTGTCCATCCCGGCGGCGCTGGCCAGCACGCCGTTGCCGACGTACGGCACGCCGGTCAGTTCCAGCACCGCCTGGAGGGTGCCGTCCTCGCCGTACGGGCCGTGCAGGGTCGGAAAGATCACGTCGGTCGTACGCAGCCGCTCGATCGCCTCGAAGACGGTGACCGGGGTCCCGGTGCCGAAGACCCACTGCCCGGTACGGGTGATCAACACCGGTTCCGGCCGGTAGCGCGCCCGGTCCAGGTTCGCCAGCACGCTCGCCGCCGACCGCCGGGAGATCCGGTGCTCGCCGCTGCGCCCGCCGGAGAGCACCGCGACCCTGATCGGTGACACCGCGACCCCGAGGGGTGACACCGCGACACTGAGGGGTGACTCAGACACTGACCCGCTCCCGTCCGCTGCCCAGTCCGGCCCGCACCGGCAGGTAGCGCCGGCCGACCCGGGATCCGATGCCGGTGAAGATCTCGTGCGGGTTGGTACCGGCCCAACCGGCCCAGTCGACGACCGTCGGCTCGCCCCGGTCACCGGGACCGAGGAGCAGCACCTCGTCGCCGGTACGCACCGGCAGGTCACCGACGTCGACGACGATCTGGTCCATGGTCACCCGGCCGGCGATCCGGCACCGGCGGCCCTGGATCCAGACCTCGGCCGCCCCGGCGGCGGCCCGGGGGATCCCGTCCGCGTAGCCGACCGGCACCAGCGCCAGGGTGGTCGGCACGGCGGTGACGTGGTCGTGCCCGTAGGAGATGCCGGTGCCCGCCGCGACCCGCTTGGTGAGGATGACCCGGGAGCGCAGGGTCAGCGCCGGGCGCAGTCCGGCGGGCAGTCCCGGCAGCGGCTCCACGCCGTAGACGGCGATGCCGGCCCGGACCAGGTCGAAGTGCGTCTCCGGGCGACCGACCAGGGCGGCCGAGTTGGCCAGGTGCACCAGGTCGGGCGCGAGCCCGGCTGACCGGGCCAGCGCCAGTGCCCGGCCGAACCGCCGGAGCTGCGTCCTGTCCCGCGCGTCGGCCGGCAACTCCCCGCCGGCCAGATGGGACCAGACCCCGCGTACCCGGATCCGCCCGACGGCCTCGAAGCCGCGCGCCAGGCGTACCAGCTCGGGCCACTCGCCCTCGGTGGCGCCGTTGCGGGAGAGTCCGGTGTCGACCTTGAGGTGCACCTCGGCCCGTACGCCGGCCCGGGCCGCACCGGCGGCGATCCCCCGCAGGTGCGGCACGGAGGCGACCGACAGGTCGATCCGGGCCGCGACGACCGGGGCGAAATCCTCGTCCTCGGCGTGCAGCCAGCAGAGCACCGGCGCGTCGACGCGGCCGGCCCGCAGGGTGAGCGCCTCGGCCCGGGAGGTCACGCCCAGCCACCGCGCGCCGGCCGCCAGCACGGTCCGGGCCACCGGCAGGGCACCGTGTCCGAACCCGTCCGCCTTGACCACGGCGAGCAGCTCCGCGCCGGTCCGGCCGGCCAGGGTACGGGTGTTGTGCGCGATCGCGTCGAGGTCGACCACCGCCTCCGCGAGGGGTGTCAGGCCACCTGCTCCGCCGAGTTTGATCACGTTGCGTGAGACTAGGAGGCGTCTGTGCGGTTTTCGTGAAGGCGAGGTGCGAGAACCGTTCGACCACGTGCCGACCGGGCTCGCCCCGACCGGTCCGGCTCGACGCGGTGCCCGAGCCGGCGCCGGGGCCGGCCGGGCGCTAACCTGCCGGGATGACTCCGTCGGAGGCCGGCAAGCTCGCCGCTGTGGTGCTCGACCGCCTCGCCCCGCACCTGCCGGAGGCCGCCTCGGCCGGTGGGCCGGGGCCGGCCGGGCCACTCTACGAGCTGGTGGCGGCGCGCCTGCGCGCCCTCGGCGAGGCCGAGGCGCTGGCCGACCTGGTCCGGGAGCCCCGGAACAACTCGCTGGTCAAGCGCCTGCTGCGCACCGCGGCGACCGAGGATCCAGGGTACGCGGCCGAGCTGGCCGCCGCCGTCGGAGCCCTGCCGGCGGCGGCCGCTGCACCGGTCGTGGCGGACCGGCCGGCCACCCCGGCGGAGCCCCGGGAGCCGGTCGGGGCCGTACCCGGATCGGGCGGCGGTCGACGGCCCCGCCGGTACGGTCCCTGGGTCGCCCTCGGCGCGGTCGTGCTGCTGCTGGCGGTGGGCGGCCTGGTGGTCCGCGCGGTGCTCGGCGGGCTCAGCGAGGCCGGCGGGCTGACCGCCGACTCCAGCTGCGAGGAATACCAGCAGGCCCCGCCGGAGGAGCGGGTCGCGGCGATCCGGCAGATCGGGCTGGCCAAGGGCATCTCCGGAGTGGACAGTCCGCTGGTGATGACCGCCGTCGACCAGCTCTGCGACGCCCAGCCGACGGCACGGATCGGCGACCTGATCGCCCGCTTCGACGGCTGAGCCCCGCCGAGCCGCACCGGTCGCCGAGTCCGCGTGCCGGCGTCCGGCACCGCTCAGGTGACGTCCCGCCGCATGGGTACGGCGACCGCGAGCACCGCCGCCACCGCCGCGTAGCCCAGCAGCAGCAGCCCGCCGCCGAGCGGTGACACGAGCTGGACCGGTGTGGTGCCGAGCTCCTCGGCGGCCGCGTCGACGACATAGCTGAACCCGGTGAGCGAGGCGGTCGCCCCGGCCGGCAGGTACGGATAGAGCTGGCTCACGCCGGGGACGATCGCGAGCAGGGGTTCGAGCAGGTAGAAGTAGCCGACCACCACGCCGAGGGCCGCCACCTGGTTGCCGACCAGCGCCCCGATCCCGACGCCCAGCAGCGTGTACACGGCCATCGAGACGGCCAGCCGGGCGAACAGCTCCAGGATCGACCCGGTGCCCAGTCCCGGGGTGACGTCCCGGGCCGCCGCCCCGGCGAAGAGGACCGCCGCGCCGGAGCCGGTGAGCACCAGGCCGTACGCCAGCCCGGCGACGCCGTACGCGACCAGCTTCGACACCAGCACCTGCCAGCGCCGGGGCGCGAAGAGGAAGGTGAAGTCGACGGTCCGGTGCCGGTACTCCGCGCTGACCGCGAGCGTGCCCAGCACCGCCGGGATGAACATGGTGTAGCCGACCATGCCGAGGACGGCCCGTACCCCCGTCTCGGTGTCGAGTCCCGGCATCGGCGGGTCGAAGTTCTCCGGCCCGAGCAGGGTCAGCAGACCGATCAGCCCGGCGCCGCAGAGTACGGCGATCGCGAGCGCCACCAGCCAGAGCCGGCTGGCCAGCAGCCGCCGGAACTCGGCCCGGATCAGGCGGTTCATCGGACCCCTCCGATCTGCGCGGCCCGGTCACCGGTACCTCCGCCGTCGCCGTCCGGTGCGGCGGCGGTGAGCCGGAGGAAGAGTTGTTCGAGGCTTCCCGACGCGCCGACCAGGTCGACGAGCCGGCCGGCCACCACCTGCCGTCCGGCCCGGATCACCACGACGTCGTCGACCATCTGCTGCACCTCGCTGAGTACGTGACTGGAGATCAGTACGGTCCGGCCCTGCCGGGCCAGCCCGCGCAGGAAGTCCCGCAGCCAGGCGATGCCCTCCGGGTCGAGCCCGTTGCCGGGCTCGTCCAGCAGCAGCACCGGCGGGTCGCCGAGCAGTGCGGTGGCGAGGTTCAGCCGTTGCCGCATGCCGGTGGAGAAGGTCCTCGTCCGGCGGTGGGCCGCGTCGGCCAGCCCGAGCAGCCGGAGCAGCTCCTCGACCCGGCTGTCCGGGTAGCCGCCCATCGCGGCGTAGGTCCGGAGGTGGTCCCGGGCCGTGTGCCCGGGATGGAAGGCCGAGGCGTCGAAGACCGCGCCCACGGTGCCGGAGGGCCGGTCCAGGTCCCGGTAGCGCCGGCCGCCGATCGTCGCGGTACCCGAACTCGGCCTCACCAGGCCGAGGATCATCCGCAACGTCGTGGTCTTGCCGGCGCCGTTGGGGCCGAGGAAGCCGGTGACCGCCCCGGGCCGGACGGTGAAACTGAGGTCCCGTACGGCGGTGACGGTGCCGAACCGCTTGCTGAGCCCGGAGACCTCGACCGGGACGCCCGGCCGGCTCATGCCCGGTCCCCGGTGTCGGCGACGCGCCGCTGGACGGCGGCGACGAGTCGGGCCGCATCCGGGGTGGCGAAGACCACCTCGTCGAAGGCCCCCGGCACCATGCTGCGGTCGAGTCGCAGGTGCAGGCCCGGCATGCCGTGGCGGGCGTAGACCAGCTGACGCGGGCCGCCGAAGATCCCCCACACCCCCATCTTGGCGATGCCGGTGACCACCAGCCCCCGGCGGGCACCGGAGGCGAGCCGCAGCGGCCGCTCGACGTACGCCACCTGCCGTACGGAGCGCAGTGGCACGGTCAGGGCCCGTCGACCGAGCCAGAGTCGTTCCAGTCCCTCGAACTCGAAGGCCAGTGCGTCGCCGGAGATCCTCATCGTCGCCATCGGTTTCCACCCCGCGTTCCTCGTCGACCGCCTCTGAACCTGAGCGGCATCTGTTCTATTAGTTGTATAGCAGATGTCAAAGCGGAAGGCGAGCGGCAGTCGGACGTCGCAGGGTGCGCAGGCTCACCACGATCGGGGGGCGGCGGGCTTGTCACGGGTACCCGAGCTGTTCTATAACTTGTGGAACAGGGAGGGTGGCCGGCGTGATAATCGAGGTGGACCCGAACAGCGAGGTCCCGATCTACCAGCAGCTCCGCGACCGGGTGGTCGAGGCGATCGCCAGCGGCGCCCTCCGGGAGGGCAGCCCGCTCCCCTCCACCCGTGCCCTGGCCACCGACTTCGGCATCAACTTCCACACCGTCAACAAGGGCTACGACCTGCTGCGCCAGCAGCGCCTGCTGCGGATCAACCGGAAGTCGGGCGCGGTGGTGCTCCGGGACGCGCACTCCGGTCCACCGGCACCGGAGTTCGTCGCCGACTGGACCGGCCGGGCCACCACGCTGCTGGCCGAGGCGACCGCGCACGGCCTGACCCGGGAAGAGGTGCTGGAGATCTGCCGCACGGTGCTGACCACGTTCGACGAGGGACAGGAGGAGTCGCGATGACTGTCGCCTGGATCAGCGTGGCGCTGTTCACGATCGCCGGTTCCGCCTGGATCATGCCCGCGGTCCAGCAACCGACGCTGCCGTTCGGCGTACGGGTGCCCGCCCAGCGGGCCGGTGACGCCGCCATCGCCGGTCAGATCCGCAGCTTCCGGAGCAGGGTCGCCGTCGGTGGACTTCTCGGGCTGCTCGCCGGAATCCCGCTGATGCTGACCGTGGACGGCGACGAGGAGACCGTGGCGCTGGTCGGCCTGGTGCCGATGGTGGCACTGATGCTGCTGGTCGGGCTCTGCTACCTGCGGGCCCGCCAGGCGATCCAGCGGGTGAAGGCCGAGGACGGCTGGTACAGCGGCGTCAGCCAGCGGGTGGCGGTGGACACCTCGCTGCGGACCGGACCCGAACGGCTGCCCTGGCCGTGGGTACTCCCCGCGCTGCTCGTCCCGCTGATCACGCTCGCCGCCGGAATCGCCAGCTATCCCGAGATGCCGGATCGGGTGCCGATGCGCACCAACGGCTCCACAGTGGTCGCCTGGCAGACGAAGTCGCCCTGGGTGGTCGCAGTACCGGTGATACTCGAACTGGCCACCACGGTCCTGCTGGTCGGCCTGCTCGCCTGGTCCTACCGGAGCCGGGCCGATCTGGATCCCTCCGCGCCGAAGCGCTCGGCCACCCAGCACCGGCTCTTCCTCCGGCGCATCTCCCGGGCCCTGCTGGTGCTCGCCGCCTGTGGGAACCTCACCGTGCTCTTCGCCTTCCTGCCGATGTGGCAGGGGCGGGCACCCGGCCCGCTGGCCACCGCCGCGATGGTGCTCTGCACGCTGCTCGGCACGGTCTACCTGGTGGTCGTGGCGCTACGCGCCGGCCAGGGCGGCAGCCGGATCTCCACCGTCGCCGCCCCGGCGGCCGAACGCCCCGACACCGCGCACGCCGACGACGACCGGTACTGGCGGCTCGCCGGCCTCTGCTACGTCAACCGCGACGACCCGGCGATCCTGGTGCAGAAGCGGATCGGCATCGGCTGGACCTTCAACTTCGGCAACCCCCGGAGCCTGCTGCTGCTGACCGCCGTCCTGGCGGCACTGCTGGCCGGCGTCCTGGTGCCCGCGCTGGTCTGACCCGGCGCGGCGGACCGCCCGGGGATCGGCCCGTTCGGGGAGCCGCCAGCGGGTCAGCCCGGGACCCCGCCATCCGGGCCGAGGGCCGTGACGAAGGCCACCCAGGCGGTCGGCACGAACCGGAGCACGGGGCCCTCCGTGTCCTTCGAGTCACGTACGGCGACGCCGCTGGCGAGCCGGGCCACCTCGACGCAGTTGCCGCCCTCGCCACCAGATCGGCTGCTCTTTTGCCAGCTCAGCGTAGTTTCCTCCGGCCGCATTCCGTCCGGCCCTCCCTCACGTCCAGAAGGCCGCCGTCTCCCTGAGCAGCCGAGCCGATTCTTTCCGCGACAACGCTGCCGCAACCAGGTGGTCGAAGGCAAGCGCGAAGGAGGCGATCTGGGCCGGCTCGTCGATATAGAGCGCGCCGGTCCGGTGTTCGGTGTAGACGAGGCCCGGATCGGTGGGCTCGGGAAAGCCGAGAATCGCGAACGGCCGGCCGAAGGCGGTGTACGCCGGACTGTTGAACCGGACCACCCGCAACTCGACGTGGGACCGCTCGGCGAGCACCGCCAGGTGACCGAGCTGGTCGCGCATCACCGCATCGTCGCCGACCCGGCACCGCAGTACCGCCTCGCCGAGCACCACCCGCAGCCGCATCGGGTCGTGCTCGTGCAGCCGCCGCTGCCGGGCCAGTCGGAGTTCGACCTGACGGGTCAGTTCCTCGGCCGGCGCGAGCGGCTGGGTGGACCGGATCAGCGCGGTGGCGTACGCCTCGGTCTGCAACAGGCCGGGCACCAGATGGGTCTCCACGGTACGGATCTCGGTCGCCTCGGACTCCAGCCCGACGTACACCTCGAACCAGTCCGGGATCGCCCCGCCGTAGGTGACCCACCAGCCGCGCTGGGTCGACTGCTTGGCCAGGGTCGCCAGCACCTCGCGGGTCCGTTCGTCGGCCACCCGGTAGATGTCGAGCAGCGCGAGGACGTCGCGGGTCCGGGTCGAGTGCTTGCCCGCCTCGATCCGGGAGATCTTGGCATCGGAGCACTTCATCCGCTGTGCCACCTGGAGAAGGGTGAGCTGCTCCCGTTCCCGCAGGCGGCGCAGCTCGATGCCGAGCCGGCGACGCCGGGCGGTCGGACTGATCGGCACGGAGTCCTCCCCGATTCCTCCGTCGGCGGTGGGCGTGCCGGCCGTCGGGGACGGCGCGCCTGCCGACGCGAGCGGAACTCACTGTCGTGATGCCGGTCACCCTAATGGTTGATGTTGGTACCGCGCTCCGCAGGCACCCGGCGACGTCCGGCCCTGGGATACGGCGAGCGGCCGGCGTCCCGTGGGACGCCGGCCGCTCGCCGGTGTGTCGAAGTGGCGCTGGCTCAGGCCGCCTGTAGCCCCTCGGCCCGGGCCAGCTCGCGCAGCCGGCCCAGCGCCTGGATCTCCAGCTGCCGGATCCGCTCCCGGGAGAGCGAGAACCGGGACGCGACCTCGGTCAGCGAGTGCTCGCGACCGTCCTCCAGGCCGTACCGGGCCCGCATGATCCCGGCCGACCGGTCGTCGAGGTGGTTCAACAGACCCTCGATGCGCTGCCGCTCCAGGCCGGTGAGCACGATCTCCTCCGGCGACGGGGCGTCGCTGTCCGCGACCAGGTCACCGAGGTTGGTGTCCCCGTCGTCGCCGACCGGGGTGTCCAGCGAGACGGTGTCCTGCGACCAGCGGACCAGCTCGTGCACCCGCTCCACCGGTACGCCCAGGGCCGCCGCGATCTGCTCCGGCTCCGGGTCGGTGCCCAGCTCACGGGTGAGCTGGCGAGCCACGTTGCGCATCCGGTTGACGTCCTCGACCAGGTGCACGGGCAGCCGTACGGTGCGCTCCTGCTGGGCGATCGCCCGGCTGATCGCCTGCCGGATCCACCACGTCGCGTACGTCGAGAACTTGTATCCCCGCTCGTAGTCGAACTTCTCGACCGCCCGGACCAGACCGGTGTTGCCCTCCTGGATCAGGTCCAGCATCGGCATCCCGGAGCGGACGTACCGGCGGGCGATGGAGACGACCAGCCGGAGGTTGGCCCGGATGAAGAGGTCCTTCGCCCGCTCCCCCTCGACCACCAGCCGCTCCAGCTCCGCGCGGCTGACGCCCTCCGGAAGCTTCTCCTCGTCGATCAGGTGCTCAGCGTAGAGGCCAGCCTCGATGGCCTTGGAGAGGTCGACCTCGGCGGCGGCGTCGAGCAGCGGTGTGCGGGAGATCTCGTGCAGGTACACGCCGACCAGGTCGCGCTCCTCGGCGACCTCGTCGGTCCGCATCACGATCTTCTTCTCCACGTTCCCCACGGTCCCCTCGTCGTTCCTCCCGGTGGCCCGGGTTCCTGCTCCTGCCATCCCCACGTTCATCAGCCCTCCCCGTAACTTCCGCTGTGCCCCGCGGTGCTGACACCTACACAACAGTTGAGACGCGTTGGGGATTCCATCTGGTGAGTCGAAAGTGTCACGAATGCCTGAGTAGTTGCTGAAAGCACGATCGACGTTTGCTGTCAGTCGTCCCGATCGGGGCATGTCGGAGCCGGCGATGGCGCAGCTACGGGGCCTTGCGACGGCTCTGCACCCGATATCGGATCATCGCCACGCAACGACACACAGCGATCCACGTCACCCGATTGCTGCGATGCTCGTCACGCTTCGATACACGCGCGGCGCGGCCGGTCGGTTCATCCGCCGCCCCAGGGTTACCCCTCCGCCTGGGCAACAATCCGGGACCCGGGGATAGTCCCGGGGTCCGTGCGCCGGGCCCCCGGACGTCCTGCCGCCGTTTCGGGACCCGGCCGAGGAGCGCCCGGAGGTCAGCCGGCGAGCAGGGCGATCGCGCCGCGTACCTGGTTAGCCGAGCGGTCCAGCGCGGCCCGGGCGTCGGCGACGGCCGCGCCGGACAGCAGCGACACCAGGGCGGCCTTCAGGTCACCGTCGGCCTCGGTCAGCGCGTGCTGCGCGACCTCCTCGGTGCAGTCCGTCGCCTCCACGAGGATCGAGATCATTCGTCCCCGCAGTTTCGCGTTGGTGGCGACCATGTCGATCATCAGGTTTGAGTAGACCCGCCCGAGCCGCACCATCACGGCGGTGGAAAAACCGTTCAGCACGAGTTTCTGGGCGGTCGCGGCCTTCATCCGGGTCGAACCGGTAACCACCTCGGGGCCGGTCTCCACCCCGATGAAGACCGTCACCGAGCGGGCCGCCACGGCACCCGGGTCGGCACAGATCAGCACGGTGTCCGCGCCCAGCCCGGTCGCCGCGCCGAGCGCCCCGAGCACGTACGGGGTACGGCCGCTGGCGGCCAAGCCGACCACGAGGTCACCGGGGGACACGCAGCCGCGCGCCTCCTCGGCACCGCCGGTCTCGTCGTCCTCGGCGTCCTCCACGGCCCGCCACATCGCGTCCGGCCCGCCCGCGAGGTGTGCGCAGAACCAGCGGTCCGGGGTGTTGAAGGTGGGCGCCAGTTCGGCGGCGTCGAGCACACCGAGCCGGCCCGAGGTGCCCGCGCCGAAGTAGTGCACCCGGCGGCCGGCCCGCAGCGCGGTCACGGCCAGCTCGACCGCCACCGCGATCTCGTCCAGCACCTTCGTCACCGCGGCCGGCACCCGCCGGTCGTCCTCGTTGATCACCTTGAGGACGTCCCGGACGGACATCAGGTCGAGGTCGAGACTGCGCGGGTTGCGCAGCTCGGTCGGGGAACTGACCCGGACCACCGCGCGCGGTTCCGGCGCTCGCCCGTCGACCGCACCCGCGCCGCCGTCCCGTCCGCCCGTACCGTCGGCCGGGTAACCCGGCTCGACCGGCGGGTAAGAGGACCCCGCGTCGGAATCCGGACGCGGGGTGGCGGCGGGTGGTGCACCGGGTTCGACCCGTCCGGCCGTCATGTCCGCCCCCCAGCAGCTCGGCCACCGCCGAGCCCGTCGCTCATCTCCCGGCCGCCTCGCCGTACGCGACGACGCCTCGCGGCACCGTCGCGCCGGCCCGGCCGGTCCGTCCGCCGCTCATGCCCGCCTCCCCTTGACCCGGTGCGGCTGCACCGCTTCGGCGGTGACCTCCAGGGCCTTCTTCGCTCTGGCCCGGTTGCGCGCGGCCACTCCGACGAAGAGGCAGTCGACCACCGTCAACTGGGCGAGCCGGCTGGCCATCGCGCCCGACCGGTACGTCGTCTCCCGCGCCGCCGTGGTGAGCACGTGGTCCGCGACGTCGGTGATCGGCGACCGGGGGAAGTTCGTCAGCGCGACCGTGGTCGCCCCCCGGGCCCGCGCCTGCTCCAGCACCTCGACCGCGTCCAGGGTGGTGCCGGTGTGCGAGATGCCCATCGCCACGTCGCCCTTGCCGAGCAGGGCCGCCGAGGTGAGCGCGGTGTGCACGTCCGGGAAGTAGAAGGCGGTCCGGCCGATCCGGTGCAGTTTCTGCTGGAAGTCGGAGGCGACGAAGCCGCTCGCCCCGGCACCGTAGATGTCGATCCGGCCGGCGCCGCTGATCGCCTCGACCACCTGCTCGCAGACCGCCGCGTCGAGCTGCTCCGCGGTCTCCTCGACCGCCCGGGCGTCGCTGAAGGCGATGGTCGCGATGATCTGTGCCAGGTCGGCGCCGGGCGGGATGTCGCCGCCGACCACCCGGGCGTCCGGTGGCTCCACCCGGCGGGCCGCCTCGGCCGCGAGCCGGATCCGGAGTTGCGGGTAGCCGTCCATGCCGACCGACCGGCAGAACCGGATGACGGTGGCCTCGGAGGTCTCGGCGGCGGTCGCGAGGTCTGTGATGGTCCGGCGAGCGGCGTCCGCGGGATCCGCCACGACGAGTCTGGCGACCCGTTGTTCGGCGGGCGACAGCGACGGGAGCAGGCCGCTGATATGGACGATCAGCCCACCTGTCTCGTGACTCGCAGAAACCTTCGCAGTCTTCACCACGGATGAAACTTACTTTCACGGAGGCGGGAGCGTCAACCATGACGCGCTACACCTGCGAAAGTACGCCCAACCGGTGGGAAATTGCGGCCGGTCAGCCCAGCCGAGCGTGCCATTCCCACCACACCTTCGGCTCAGCGGGGTGACCGAGCCCGCAACGCCGGACGGCGTCCGGGTGAATAGTCATCGATCGATAGGCTACCGGAACGGCTCCGCCGGCGGGCCGGAAACGGGCGTCCCCGACCGTCCAGATCGGACCGGGCCGGCCGCCGGGTGCTGCCGGGCACGGCCGGGGCGGTGTGCCGGCGGCGCGCCCGCCGCTGCCGATAGCGTGGCAGGCATGGCGGATCGCACTGTACTGGTCAGCGGCGGAGCGGGTGGGCTCGGCGGGGCGGTCACCGCCGCCTTCGTCGCGTCCGGCTGGCGGGTGGTGGTACCCGTACGGCCGGTCGGCGGGGCGGCGCCGGTGGGCGTACCCGGCGAGCCGGGCGGCGGGGTGCTCCGGGTGGCGGCCGACCTCACCGACCCGGAACAGGTCGCCCGGGCGGTCGAGGTGGCCGGCGGCGACGCCGGGGCACCGTTGCGGGCGGTGGTGAACCTGGCCGGCGGGTACGCGGCCGGCGGCCTGGTGCACGAGACCCCGGTCGCCGACTTCGAGCAGATGATCGCCCGCAACCTGCGCCCGACCTACCTGGTCACCCGGAGCGCGCTGCCGTACCTGCTGGAGGCCGGCGGCGGCTCGGTGGTCTGCGTCTCCTCCCGGGCCGCACTCTCCCCGTTCCCCGGTGCCGCCGGCTACGTCACCGGGAAGGCGGCGGTCCTCGCCTTCGCCTCGGCGGTCGCCGTCGAGTACCGGCAGGCGGGGGTGCGCTGCAACACGGTGCTGCCGAGCGTCATCGACACGCCGGCCAACCGGGCGGCGCAGCCCAGCGCGGACCACTCCCGCTGGGTGGCCCCGGCGGAGATCGCCGGGGTGATCCGCTTCCTGGCCAGTGACGAGTCGGCGCCGACGAGCGGCGCGACGATACCGGTGTACGGCCGGGCCTGACCGATCCGGCGGTGGCCGGCTCCGCCTCGTCCGCCTCGTCCGGCTCGGACGACCGGCCGGCCGGATCCGGCGTACCCGGCGGATCCGCCGCACCGCGCGAGCCGGCCGGGTCGGGCGGACCGGTCGGGGCGGCGGACTCCGGAACGCCGACGGTCGGAGCCGGCGGGTCCGGGTCCGGGTCTGCCGGCGCGGGGCCGGGGCCGGCCGGCGCGGCGCCGGATCCGTCGGACGGAGCCGGCGCGGCGGTGCCGAACCCGGGCAGCGGGTGGTCGCCCGGCAGCCACGCCCGCACACCGGCCTGGATCGCCCGGGTCACCTCGTCCGGCGAGCGGTTGGCGTCCACCACCACGAACGTGGCGGCCTCCGGCAGCGACCGGTACGCCGCCGCCCCGGCGGCCAGGTAGCTGATGTCCTCGTGGTCGGTGCCCCGGGCCTCGATCCGCCGGTACGCCTCACCCGGGTCCACCGCCAGCAGGAAGGTGAGGTCGGGCGGCGGGAAGATCCGGTACAGCAACCGGGCGAGGCTCTCCCAGCGGCGTCCGCCGCCGTGCGCCCGGATGCTGGCGTACTGGCAGACCGAGTAGCGGTCCATCACGGCGACCCGGGAGCGGAGTCGGGACCGGAGCAGTGCCCGCCCGATGGCCAGCCAGCGCAGCACCGACTCGGCCAGCAGCATCCCGTTGCGGCCCAACAGGCGCTGGGCGTCCCGACGGCCCAGTTTGCGGGCCAGCCGGCTGAACCAGCGCCGACCGCCCGCGTTCTGCCAGTACGTCGCCGGAACGCCGCTCGCGGTCAGCGCGTCCGCGAGCCGGTGTGCCTGGGTGGTCTTGCCCGAGCCGTCGATTCCGACCAGGGCCACGGACCGCAGCCGTCCCCCGTGCCGCCGCTGGAGCAGAGTTCGGGCCACGCTCAGCAACGGTACCCGGCGCCCGCAGCCCCCCGGCCCGGCAACGCCGCCGGGGTCCCGCCCGCCGCCGGATGAGCCGTACCGGCCGGACCGTCCCGCCGGCACCGACCCGCCGGTCCGTGCCGCCGCGTCCGGTTCCGGATCGGGCGGAGCCGCCGGATCCCGACCCAGGTGTGTCCCGGCCCAGGTGTGAAGGAACGAAGTGCCGGGTACCGGTAAATCTCCACCCCATTGACCAGATGCCCAATGGCCATTGACCCGGGAGACCCGATGGATCACAACGGCGACGAGACCCTCCTTGCCACCCTCAAGCGGGTCGCCGCCGTCCTGAAGCAGTCCGAGATCCCCTTCGCGCTGGGCGGCAGCTTCGCGGTGTACGCGCACGGCGGCCACTCCAGCGACCACGACGTCGACTTCCTCATCCGGGAGCAGGACGTCGAGCGCGCCCTGGAGGCGCTCGTCGAGGTTGGCTTCACCGCCGAACGCCCCCCGGAGGACTGGCTGGTGAAGGTCTGGGACAACGACCGGATGGTGGACCTGATCCACCGCCCGATCGAGACCCCGGTCACCGACGAGACCTTCCGGGACACCGTGGTGCGCCCGGTCGACGCCATCCACATGCCGGTGCTGTCGGCCACCCACCTGATGGTGCACAAGCTGCTCAGCTTCTCCCAGCACTACTGCGACTTCGCCCGTGGCCTGCCGCTCGCCCGCTCGCTGCGCGAGCAGATCGACTGGGACCGGGTCCGCAAGGAGACGGCGCACTCGCCGTACGCCGAGGCGTTCCTGGTGCTGCTGGACCGGCTGGACGTCGTGCCCTACTCGTCGGGCGGCGAGGAGAAGCGGTTTTCCCGGGCCGGCGCGGAGAAGGGGATGACCGGCATGGACGAGCGGAGCGAGGTGGCGACATGAACCAGCGCGGCACGGCGGGTACCGAGCCGCCGGACGACTATCTGGAGGCGGCGATCCAGCGCCTGCTCACCGAACGCACCGAGATCGCCGAGCAGGGCATCACGGTGAGCCGCCGGGACCACTCGGTGGTGCTCTGCGGCGAGGTGGAGAGCGCGCAGCGCCGCGAGGAGATCCTCCGCATCGTGCTGGAGCACTTTCCCGAGGTGCCGGTGACCGTCGACATCGGACTGATCCGCACCCAGGCACCGACCGAGGTGGAGGAGCTGCGGTGAGGGAGGCGACGACATGGTGATCCGGATCGCGGCCGTCGGCGACGTGCACATGGACCAGGACGTGGTCGGACGGTTCCGGCCCGCCCTGGAACGGTTGCCGGAGAGCGCCGACGTCCTGCTGCTGGCCGGGGACCTGACCCGGCACGGCACCGAGTCCGAGGCACGCTGCGTGGCGACCGAGTTCGGCAACCTCGGCGTACCGGTGGTCGCGGTGCTCGGCAACCACGACCACCACTGCAACGAGGTGCCGGGGGTGATCCGGGTACTCGAGGACGCCGGCATCCTGGTGCTGGAGGGCACCAACGTGGTGCTGGAGTGTTCCGGGGTACGGCTCGGCATCGCGGGCGCGAAGGGCTTCGGCGGTGGCTTCGCCGGCCGGTGCGCCAGCGAGTTCGGCGAACCGGAGATGAAGGCGTTCGTCCGGACCACCAGCGACATCGCCGAGCAGCTCGGCGAGGCGCTGCGCGAGATGGACTGCGACGTACGGGTCGCGCTGACCCACTACGCCCCGGTGCCCGACACCCTGGCCGGGGAGCCGCTGGAGATCTATCCGTTCCTCGGCTCGTACCTGCTCGGTCAGGCCATCGACTCCGCGCCGACCGAGCTGGCGCTGCACGGGCACGCGCACGCCGGCAGCGAGCGGGGCACCACTCCGGGCGGGGTACGGGTCCGCAACGTCGCGCACCCGGTGATCAAGCAGGCGTACAGCGTGTTCCACCTGCACCCGCCCTTCGCGGGGGGGACCGCGGGCAAGGTTTCCGCGATCAGCGCGGGGGGTATTTCCTGAGCCATGGAATTCTTGCTCTGGATCCTCGCGGTTGTACTGGTGGTCGCCGGTGTGCTGGCACTGTTCCGGCGGCAGATCCTCTGGGGTGTGGTGCTCATCATCGTCGGGCTGCTCGTCGGACCCTTCGGCGTCAGCATCTTCAGCAGTTGATCCGAGGCCGACGTAGGCGCAGCGCCGGCCTCGGATCACCAACCCCTGTCACTACGAGAACAAGACCCCCACAGGCAAGCCGGGGTCGTCGCGCCCGGGTCTCCCTCTCCCCCTGGATGACCCGGGCTCGGCGGCCCCGGCGATTCGTCTTTCCGGCCTACCGGCGGCCGAGGCGTCAACAGCGGGGCACGCCGGGGATGAAGCCGTCGTAACCGGTCAGCACGTACGCGTCGGAGATGAACCGACCGGTGCCGATCCGATCCCAGATGTTGCTGGTGCCGTAGGTGCCGGTCACCGTCGTGCCGGTGGTCTGGCAGCCGATGGTCACCGTGGCCCCGTCGGCGACCGTGCCGACCGAGGAGTAGCCCGTGCCGGGGCCGGACCGGACGGTCAGCGGGCTGCCCGCGGTGTTCACCGTGCCGGATCCGGTGCCGCCGCCGGAGCAGGCGTTGTCGCTGGTGTAGGTGCGGGTGCCCCAGTAGAGCGCCAGGGTGCCGTTGAACCGCACCTGGATGGCGGAGCCGTTCAGGCGCTGCTCGTAGTGCAGGTGCGGACCGGTGGATCCGCCGGTGGTGCCGACGTACCCGATCACGGTGCCGTAGCCGACGGTCCGCCCGACGGCGGTGTTGAAGCTGTTCAGGTGGGCGTAGTAGGTGGTGTACCCGCCGCCGTGGTTGATCCGGACGTACTTGCCGTAGCTGGTGTTGCCGAGGTCGGTGACGACGTCGACGGTGCCGGGGGCGCTGGCCACCACCGGGTCGCCCTGGTCGTCGGTGCGGTTGAAGTCGACGGCGTTGGTCGGGCTGTGGTTGGTCCGGGTCTGCCCGGACCAGGACTGGCCGCAGGGGAAGGGCACCTTGAAGGTGGGTGCGGCGGCGGCCGGCGAGGCCGGGACCAGTACCGCGGCGGCCACCAGTAGGCCGGCACCGACGGAAGCGAACAGGCGGAAGCGCACGAGACCTCCCATGGCGAAAGTTTTCTATGTACGAATGGATCGTGGCAGAAAACTTCACTCGACGGAAGAGCGGAGCCGGGCGCGGGGGCGACCCGGCCGTGGAGCCGATCCGGTATACCTGGACGACATGGCCTCGCCGACGTACCTGAGGAGCATGCCGCTGCACGCCGTGACCGAGGTCTACGGCGAGGCCGGCCTGCGGGACCGGTTCGCGCTGGAGGCGGAGCGCTTCGCCCCGGCCGAGCGGAGCCGGCTGGCGGCGGCGCTGGACCTCGCCGGCACGCTGCACCGCGACGACCGCCGGGTCCGCGAGCCCTATCTCAACCACCTGCTCCGGGTGGCCATCCGGATCATCTGCTACTACTCGGTGACCGACGTCGACGTGATCGCGGCGGCGCTGCTGCACGACGCGGTGGAGGACCATCCGGCCGAACTCGCCGGCCTGCCGGCCGGGACGACCGGCCCGGCGGCCACCGAGGCGGCGCTGGCCGAGGTGGCCCGGCGGTTCAACCCCCGAGTCGCCCGGCTGATCGCGGCGGTCACCAATCCGGAGTACGACCCGGAGCGGGACCGGGACGAGCAGTACCGCGCGCACCTGGCGGAGAGCCTGGACCGGGAACCCTGGGCCCGGGTGATCAAGGTTTCCGACTTCACCGACAACGGGGTGGGAGTCATCCACACCACCGGGGACCGGGTGCACCGCTCGGCCCGGAAGTACCGCCCGCTGGTGCCGCTCTTCCGCGACCTGGTCACCCGGCCGGACACCCCGCTCGGCGCCGAGGCGCGGGCGCACATCCTCGGTCAGCTCGACCTCGCCGAGCAGCGCTTCGCCGCGATCCTCGACGAGCCCGAGGCCGCCCCGGCGCTGCCGGTCGCCGAGTAGCCGCCACCCGCCGGCCGGCCCGGCGGCGACCGCCGGGTTTCCGAATCGTTACGGCCTCGTGGCTCACCGGGTCTGGACGCCCCTGGCTGCAAGCGCTTACATGTGGTGACGCCCACAGGCCGGCTCGGAAGCCACAGGCAACCGGCACGCCGGCACGAAAGGAGGACGGCATGGCGGTCCAGTCCAGACCACGCCAGGCCTTCGCGATCGCCGGTGTGTTGGCTTTGGCACTCGGCGCCACCGCCTGTTCCGGCGACAGTGAGAGCGGGCTCGACCCCGACTCCGCGGAGTGCGCACCGTACTCCGCCTACCAGGGTCACGACGGCGAGAGCGTTTCCATCTACGCGTCGATCCGGGACGCCGAGGCCGACCTGCTCCGGCAGTCGTGGAAGCAGTTCGAGGACTGCACCGGCATCGAGATCGACTACGACGGCAGCGGCGAGTTCGAGGCCCAGCTCCAGGTCCAGGTCGACGGCGGCAACCCGCCCGACCTGGCCTTCATCCCGCAGCCCGGTCTGCTCGCCCGGTTCGCCCAGGCCAACAAGCTCAAGCCGATGACGGCGGAGCAGAAGAGCCTGGCCGAGGCGAACTACCCGGCCGACTGGCTCAAGTACGCCACCGCCGGTGGGCAGCTCTACGGCACGCCGCTCGGCGCGAACGTGAAGTCCTTCGTCTGGTACTCGCCGAAGGCGTTCGCCGACAACGGCTACCAGGTGCCGACCACCTGGCAGCAGCTGATGGAGCTGAGCGACAAGATCGCGGCGAAGAACCAGAAGCCCTGGTGCGTCGGGCTGGAGTCGGGCGAGGCCACCGGGTGGCCGGCGACCGACTGGATCGAGGACCTGATGCTGCGTACGCAGACCCCGGAGGTCTACGACCAGTGGACGAGCCACGCCATCCCGTTCAACGACCCCCGGGTGCTCCAGGCGGTCGACCAGGCCGGCCAGGTCCTGAAGAACCCGAAGTACGTCAACGGCGGCTACGGTGACGTCAAGAGCCTGACCACCACCCCGTTCCAGGAGGGCGGCCTGCCGATCCTCCAGGGCCAGTGCTCGATGCACCGGCAGGCGAACTTCTACGCCAACTACCTGCCCGAGGGCACCAAGATCGGCCCGGACGGCGACATCTACGCCTTCTACTTCCCGGCGGTCGACCCGGCCAGGGGCAAGCCGGTGCTCGGCGGCGGCGAGTTCACCGTGGCCTTCACCGACGGGCCGGCGGTGCAGGCCGTCCGGCAATACCTTATGACCGGCGAGTACGCCAACTCGCGGGCGGCGCTGGGCAACTGGATCACGCCGAACAACAAGCTCGACGTCAGCAAGGTCGAGCAGGCGGTCGACAAGCTCTCCATGGAGGTGCTGCTCGACAAGAGCGCCGTCTTCCGGTTCGACGGCTCGGACCTGATGCCCGCCGCAGTCGGCTCCGGCACCCTCTGGAAGGGCATGATCGACTGGGTCAACGGCAAGGACACCAAGAGCACCCTCGACTTCGTCGAAGGCTCCTGGCCGAAGTGACACCCCTGACGGTCCGGCCCGCGCCGCTGCGGGCCGGACCGTCGGCTTCCCGAACGTTGTGGCGTTGGAGGCGCTGATGGACTTCGCCGACGAGACACCGAAGCTGCTCATGCTGCTCTACGGCCTGGCCGCCTTCGCGGTCGTGGTCGGCGGACTGCTCGTGCTGCTCGACGTCGTACCCAACTGGTTCGCCCGGCGCCGCGAGGCGGCGCTGGTCGCGGCCTCGGCCGGCGGGCCGGCGGCCGCCGCCGGTCCCCGACCGCGCCGCCGCTCCGTGGCGAACCGCCCGGAGGGCGCGCTCGCGCTCTTCTTCCTGCTGCCCACCCTGGCGCTGCTCGCGATCGGCCTGGTCGTGCCCGCCGTCCGGACCACCGTGCTCTCCTTCATGGACGGCGGCAGCGAGAACTGGGTCGGGCTGGTCAACTACCGGTGGATGTTCGCCCAGGACGAGATCTTCGGCATCCTCACCAACACCCTGATCTGGGTGGTCCTGGTCCCGCTGGTGGCCACCACGATCGGACTGGTCTACGCCGTACTGGTCGACCGGGCCCGGTTCGAGTCCGTGGCCAAGGCGCTGATCTTCATGCCGATGGCCATCTCGTTCGTCGGCGCCAGCATCATCTGGAAGTTCGTCTACGCCTACCGCTCCGGCGAGTACGACCAGATCGGCCTGCTCAACCAGGTCTGGGTGATGGTCGGCGGCGAGCCCCGGCAGTGGCTCAACGACCCGCCGCTGAACACCCTGCTGCTGATCGTGATCATGATCTGGATCCAGGCCGGCTTCGCGATGGTGGTCCTCTCGGCCGCGATCAAGGCGATCCCGGGCGACGTCGTCGAGGCGGCCCGGCTGGACGGGGTGAACCCCTGGCAGATGTTCTGGCAGATCACCCTGCCGAGCATCCGGCCGGCCCTGATCGTCGTGGTGGTCACGGTCTCGATCGCCACGCTCAAGGTCTTCGACATCGTCCGGACCACCACCAACGGCAACTTCGACACCGGCGTGATCGCCAACGAGATGTACAACCAGGCGTTCCGGTTCGGCCAGACCGGCCAGGGGTCGGCGCTGGCCGTCTTCCTCTTCGTCCTGGTGATCCCGATCGTGATCTACCAGGTCCGCAACCTGCGCAAGCAGCGGGAGGTATGAGATGACCACCACCACGCCTCCCGCGCTGGCCGGCACACAGTCCGTGGCCACCCCGCCGGTCACCCGGGCCGGCCGGGTGCGCCGCCGGCTCAACAACCCGTACGCCACCGCCGCGTCGATCCTGATCGCGGTGCTCTGGACGGTCCCCACCTTCGGCCTCTTCGTCTCCTCGTTCCGCCCCGAGGACGAGATCAAGACCACCGGCTGGTGGACGGCGTTCACCAACCCGCAGTTCACCCTGGACAACTACCAGGAGGTGCTCTTCGGCCGCTCGGCCTCCTCCGGGCAGCTCGCCGGCTACTTCGTCAACTCCCTGGTGATCACGATCCCGTCGGTGCTCTTCCCGCTGGCCTTCGCCGCGCTGGCCGCGTACGCCCTGGCGTGGATCAACTTCAGGGGACGGGACTGGATCTACATCGGCATCTTCGCGTTGCAGATCGTGCCGTTGCAGATGGCGCTGGTACCGCTGCTCAGCTTCTTCTCCGAGGGGGTCAGCCTGGGCGGGGTCGAGCTGATGCCGGCGTGGAACCTCGACGACGAGGAGAAGTTCGTCCAGGTCTGGTTCGCACACACCTGCTTCGCGCTGCCGGTCGCCGTCTTCCTGCTGCACAACTTCATCTCGCAGCTACCGAAGGACCTGATGGAGGCGGCCCGGGTGGACGGCGCCACCCATCCGAAGATCTTCCGCTCGATCGTGCTGCCGCTGATCGTGCCGGCGCTGGCCGCGTTCGGCATCTTCCAGTTCCTCTGGGTCTGGAACGACCTGCTGGTGGCGCTGATCTTCGCCGGGGGCGGCAGCGAGACCGCACCGCTGACCGTACGCCTGGCGGAGCTGGCCGGTACCCGGGCCAACGAGTGGCAGCGCCTCACCTCCGGCGCGTTCATCTCGATCGTCGTACCGCTGATCGTGTTCCTGTCCCTCCAGCGCTTCTTCGTGCGTGGCCTGCTCGCCGGCGGCGTCAAGGGCTGACCGGCCGTCCCGGGCGACGGCCGCCGGGCGGGAGGCTCCGCCCGGCGGCCGGGGCCCGGGCCCGGCAGCCGTGGCCGGCGGCACGGCCGGATCAGGATGGCACTGTGACCACAATCGACGACGTGGCCCGGCTGGCCGGGGTCTCCACCGCCACCGTCTCGCGCGCGCTGCGCGGATTGCCGACGGTCTCCGAGACGACCCGGATCCGGGTACTCCTCGCCGCCGAGCAACTCGACTACGCCGTCTCGCCCAGCGCCTCCCGGCTGGCCGGCGGCAAGACCGGCACCGTCGCCGTGATCGTCCCCCGGATCACCCCCTGGTTCGTCGGTGCCGTGGTGGAGGCCGCCGAGGAGGTCCTACACGCCGCCGGTTACGACCTGCTGCTCTACAACGTCGGCGGTCGGGAGCACGCCCGGACGCGCCTGCTGCACAAGTCCAACCTGCCCAAGCGGGTCGACGGGGTGATGCTGGTCGCCACCCCGATGCGCGCCGACGACCTGGCCACGATCGCCAGCCTGGCGCTGCCGGGCGTGACGGTCAGCTCCGGCACGGTGGTACCGGGCTGGCCGAGCATCCGGATCGACGACGTGGCGGCCGGCCGGACCGCCACCGAGCACCTGTTGAGCCTCGGCCACCGCCGGATCGCCTGTGTCCGGGGTGACCCGGCCGACGAGTTCGCGCATCCGGCCCACCTGGAGCGGTACCGCGGCTACCGGGAGGCGCTCGACGCCGCCGGCATCGGACCCGACCCCGGGCTCGGCGCGCAGGCCCGGGCGGACGCCGAGGGGGGCCGGTTGGCCACCGAGCGGCTGATCGCCCGGGGCGAGCTGCCCACGGCGATCTTCGCCAGCTGTGACGAGGTGGCGATGGGCGTGCTGAACGCGCTGCGGACGGCCGGGATCCGGGTGCCGGAGCAGGTCAGCGTGATCGGCATCGACGACCACGACCTGGCCGGCGCGTTCGGCCTGACCACCGTCGCCCAGCCGGCGGCCGAACAGGGCCGGCTCGCCGCCGGTACGCTGCTGGGCCCGTTGGCCGGCCGGGCCCGGACCGGGGAGGAACCCGCCCCGGTGATCCTGCCCACCCGGCTCGTCGTACGGGATTCGACCGGCCCACCCCGGGCAAACTGAACCTCGACCCTCACCCGGAGCCCAGGGCGGGTCCGCCCGCGAGTCGCGACCGATGGGAGAGCACCCTGAACAGCACCGAGACCATCTCCTCCGACACCGGACCCACTCCCGCGCAGAGCGGCACCGGGCCGGCCGAGGCCGGGCCCTGGTGGCGACACGCGGTCATCTACCAGATCTATCCGCGGTCGTTCGCCGACTCCGACGGCGACGGGATCGGCGACCTGCCCGGGATCACCGCCCGGCTGGACCACCTGGTCGAGTTGGGCGTGGACGCGGTGTGGCTGTCGCCGTTCTATCCGTCCCCGCAGGCCGACGCCGGCTACGACGTGGCCGACTACCGTGGGGTGGATCCGCTCTTCGGCACCCTGGCGGATTTCGACCGGCTGATCGCCGAGACCCACGCCCGTGGCCTGCGGCTCATCGTCGACCTGGTGCCCAACCACACCTCTTCGGCGCATCCGTGGTTCACCGCCGCGCTGGCGGCCGAGCCGGGCAGCCCGCAGCGGCGGCGCTACGTCTTCCGGGACGGTCGCGGCCCCGGCGGCAACGAACCACCGAACGACTGGCAGAGCGTCTTCGGCGGCCCGGCCTGGACCCGGGTGACCGAACCGGACGGCAGCCCCGGGCAGTGGTACCTGCACCTCTTCGACCGTGGCCAGCCCGACCTCAACTGGGACCTCCCGGAGGTGCGCGCCGAGTTCCACGACATCCTGCGGTACTGGCTGGACCGGGGCGTGGACGGGTTCCGGGTGGACGTGGCGCACGGGCTGGTCAAGCAGCTCGACCTGGCCGACGCGCACCCGCCGGTGGAGCCGGTCACCGGCGAGGGCACCGAGGGGCCCCGCCCGCCGATGTGGGACCAGGACGGCGTACACGCGATCTACCAGGAATGGCGCCGGGTGCTGGACGAGTACCCGGGCGAGCGGATCCTGGTGGCCGAGGCGTGGGTGCAGCCCGCCGAGCGGCTGGCCCGGTACGTCCGGCCGGACGAGATGCACCAGGCGTTCAACTTCGAATACCTGGAGGCGGCCTGGACCGCCCCGGTCCAGTACGCGGTGATCACCCGTTCGCTGACCGCCAGCGCGGCGGTCGGCGCCCCCACCACCTGGGTGCTCTCCAACCACGACGTGCTGCGGCACGCCAGCCGGCTCGGACTGCCGGTCGGCACGCCCCGGCCCCGGGGCATCGGCGTCGGCGACCCGCAGCCGGACGCCGTCGTCGGGCTGCGCCGCGCCCGGGCGGCCACCCTGCTGATGCTCGCGCTGCCCGGCTCCGCCTACCTCTACCAGGGTGAGGAGCTGGGACTGCCGGAGCACACCTCGCTGCCGGACGAGTCCCGGCAGGACCCGACCTGGCAGCGGAGCGGCCACACCGAGCGGGGCCGGGACGGCTGCCGGGTGCCGATCCCGTGGGAGGCGGACGCCCCGTCGTACGGCTTCGGGCCGGGGGACGCGAGCTGGTTGCCGCAGCCGCCGCTCTGGGCCGAGTACGCCCTGGACCGGCAGCGCGGGGTGGTCGGCTCGACGTACGAGCTGTACCGGACCAGCCTGCGGCTGCGCCGGGAACTCCGGCTCGGCTCCGGCACGGTGTACTGGCTGACCAGCCCGGACGACGTGCTCCACTTCCGCAACGGGGAGCTGCGGGTGTTGACCAACTTCGGTGCCGCACCGGTGGAGCTGCCGGCGGGTGCCGAGCTGGTGCACGCCAGCGGCCCGCTCGACGTCGACGGGCGGGTGCCGACCGACGTCACGGTCTGGATCCGGGTCGCGGAGGAGACCGTTACGGACGGGTGACCCGGCTCGGCCGGTCCGGGCAGAGGTAGTTCGTTCCGGGGACTGTCGAGCTGGGTGCACAGACGGGGCACGCAGCGCCGGGTTGCCGCGTTACCCGGACGGCCCGGGACAGTGGGTTGGTGTACAGGCGGGACGGTGGGGTGGGTGCACAAGCGGGGCAGCTCGACAGTCCCCCGGGCAGCCACCCCGACCCCAGCACTACCAGTCGGAGGGCGACCGTGCCGAGCGGGCCGGCCCGATGTCGTCCGGGGTGACCTCCTCGGCCCGTACGGTGAGCAGCTCGTGCACCCGGCGGATGTCCCCGGGGGCGCTGCGCGCGGCGAGCCAGTACATGATCCCGGTGGGGATGAAGAAGAGCTGGAAGGCGGCGAGCCCGACCGCGAAGTTCAGCGGCGGCGGGAAGGCCACCCGCAGCGCCGAGGCGGCCACCCCGATCAGCCCGTTGCCGGCCGCCCGGCCCACCCCGTTGACCAGGTTGCCGAGGCTGTAGACCGTACCCCGGTGTTCCGGCGGGTTGACGTCGGCGATCAGCGCGAACCAGTTCGGCGAGTTGGCCGAGGTGAGGCCGAGCGCGACCAGGGCGGTGAGCAGGCTGAGCCCGACCGTCGGCTCGGTGAGGACGCTGCCGAGGACCGCCGCGGCCACCGCGCCGGCACCGGCGCCGTCGGGCACGTCGATCCGGATCGGCACGAAGAAGAGCACCAGGTAGAAGGGTACGGCCGCCAGCACCCCGATCGCCGCGACCATCGCCCGCCCCCGGGGGGTACGCCGTTGCGCGGCGTCGCCGATGAGCCCGCCGACGATGGAGAGCACCCCGCCGAGCTGGAAGAGTACGGCGAAGATGCTGCCCACGACGGTCGCGGTGGCCGACGAGTACCCCTGGGCCTCGGCCCGCTCCCGGAACAGCGCCGGCAGCCAGACCAGCGAGCCGAAGGCCACCTGCGCGGTGAGCCCCTGCAACACCAGCCAGCGGTTCGTCCGGCGGCCCAGGATGCCGGGCAGGTCGCTCCGGCTGATCCGGTAGTCGTAGTCGCCGCCGACCGCGAGCGCGTCGGTCAGCTCCGGCTCGCTCTGGCCGCGCCGGATGTCGTAGGTGAGCAGGTATGCCACGGTCGCCACCAGACCGGCGACGCTGAGCAGCAGGAACGGGCGGCGCCAGTCCTGCGCGCCGAGGACGCCGCCGACCAGGGTGCCGGCCAGGGTGCCGACGCCCTGGGAGAGGCCCCAGAAGCTCAGCACCAGGCCCCGGCGGCGCGGGCTGACCAGATCGGTGACCACGGAGAAGCCGACCGAACCCACCGCGCCGAGGCCGATCGCGGCCAGCAGTTGCGCGCCGAAGAAGGCCAGGTAGCTGGGGGCGAGCGCGCTGCCCGCCGTGCCGGCGGCCCAGAGCAGCGTGCCGACCATCAGCAGCGGCTTGCGGTTGGTGCGGTCCCCGACGTACGCCCAGCCGACCGCGGCCACCGCGCTGACCAGGAAGCTGGTCGCGGTAACCGCGCCGACGGCGCCGACGCCGACGTCGAGTGCGGGCGCGATGGAGCCGTAGAGCGGCGGTACCAGTCCGATCGCCACGTTGTCCAGCGAGGCGAGCACCACGAAGACCGCGACGCTGTAGAACCGGTGGACCGGTCCCCCGCCTCGGGCGACTCGCTGGCCACCGATCGTCATGTCCGGCACTCAACCAGGATCAGGTAACGGCGGGGTGACGGTACCGCCGGGTCGGCTATCGGGGAATTCTGCCGGTTGGTACGGCATTCCGGTGAGGCCGTCGGTGCGGGATCGTAGTGTGCACGCGACTGTCCGTGATGGCGCGACGCCTGGGGCGGATCGTCGAGAGCGGTTCGGATTCCTGGAGGTGCTGGTTGGAGCCGACGAGGACGAACGTACGCCAGCGGGTGGCCGACCGGGCAGCGGAAGATCGCGCGGCGGAGGATCGGTCAGCGGAGGATCGGGCAGCGGAAGATCGCGCGGACGCCGGCCGGGCGGACGGCGAGGACGATCCGGCGGCGCTGCCGGAGCTGGCCGACGCCGGCTGGATGCACCACGGCGCCGCCTTCGCCGAGACGAGTTTCTGGGCGGTGGCCCGCCGACTGCCGGCGATCATCCGGGAGGCGGTACTGCTGGCCTGGCGGGTCAGCCGGGCCGACACGCTGGCCGCGATCGGCCTCAACATCGTCGCCGGCATGATGATCACGTTCGGTCTGCTGGCCACCAGCACCGTACTGCGGGAACTCTTCGCCTCGGGGCCGACCCCGGACCGGGTCCGCTCGGCCGCGCCCGGCCTGGCGGTGGCGGCGCTGGCGGTGATGGCCAAGGGCGGCCTGACCATCGCGGCCGGCTGGGCCCAGGCCCGGCTCGCCCCGCAGATCAACTACCGGGTCGAGCTGCGGCTCTTCGAGGCGACCACCGCGGTCGACCTGGCCGCCTTCGACGACGCCGGCTTCGCCGAGGAGATGGACCGGGCCCGGGACCGGGGCATGACCGAGGCGGCGTCGATCGTCGACGACACCGTCAACCTGATCACCGGCCTGGTCGGGGTGGCCGCCACCGCCGCCGCCGTGACGGTCATCCAGCCACTGCTGCTGCCCTGCCTGCTGGTCGCGGCGGTGCCGTCGGCGGTGACCGCGGTCCGGATCGCCCGCCGGGAGTACATCGCGCTGCTGGCCCGGATCACCCGGCGACGCCGGCTCTGGATGCTCGCCACCCTGATGGCGAACCGGCACACCGCGGTCGAGGTGCGGACGTACCAGATGCGGGGGTTCCTGCTCGGCGAGTACCGCCGGGTGATGACCATGGAGACCCGGGCCCAGCTCCGGCTGGTCCGGTCGCAGACCTCGACCCGGGTGGGCGGTGGTTCGATCGCCGGGCTGGCCACCTTCGCGGTCTACGCCGTACTCGGCTGGCTGCTGCTGGCCGGCGTGGTGCCGCTGGCCGCCGCCGCGACCGCGCTGCTGGCGCTCCAGGCCGCCCGGACCAGCCTGGGCAACACGGTGCACGCCACCAACCGGCTGTACGAGGACGCGCTCTACTACCGCGACTTCCTGACCTTCCTGGAGCGGGCCGACGGGCGTACCCGGGGCGGAGGCGGCGCGGCGGTCGCCGGCTTCGACGAGATCGAGGTCGACGAGGTCAGCCTGCACTACCCGGACACCGAGCGGCCGGCGGTGGACCGGGTCAGCCTGACCGTACGCCGGGGTGAGGTGATCGCCCTGGTCGGCGAGAACGGCTCCGGCAAGACGACCCTGGCCAAGCTGCTCGCCGGGCTCTACCAGCCGACCGGTGGGGCGATCCGCTGGGACGGGGTGGACATCGGCACCCTCGACCCGGGTGCCGTCGGCGCGCAGGTGGCGGTGCTGAGCCAGGACTGGTGGAAGTTCCCGTTCACCGCCCGGCAGAACATCACGATCGGCCGGTACGACCGGCCCGAGGAGGCCGGGCCCTCCGTGGTGGCGGCGGCGACGGCCGCCTCCGCGCACGAGATGGTCAGCGGGTTGCCGCGCGGCTACGACACGCTGCTGGACCGCAGCTTCCGGGACGGTCACGACCTCTCCGGCGGCCAGTGGCAGCGGCTGGTGGCGGCCCGGGGACTCTATCGGGAGGGTCGGCTGCTGATCTGCGACGAGCCGTCCGCCGCGCTCGACGCCCGGGCCGAGCACGCGCTCTTCCAGCAGCTCCGCCGGCACCCGGACCGGACGATCGTGCTGATCACCCACCGGCTGGCCAACGTGCGGCACGCCGACCGGATCTACGTGATGCGGGACGGCCGGTTGATCGAGCAGGGCGACCACGACCAGCTCGTCGAGGCCGGCGGGCTCTATCGGGAACTCTTCGACCTCCAGGCCAGCGGCTACACGGAGTGAGAATCCGCTGATCCCTGGTGAGGATGTGACGCGGAACCGGGCTGCGGCGCTATTTCCAGGTGCCGGCTGGGGCGTGGCGTGCGCCCGGTGCCCCCAGCCACCGAGCCACACCCCAGCCGGCCCCGACTACCGGGGCGGCAGCACGTCGCGCCGCTCCTCCACCCGCCGGTACTCGGTCGGCTCGGTCGTGGTGACCTGGCGGTACTCGGTCGGCTCGGTGGTGGTCACCACCGACCGGCGCCGGTTGTTCCAGATCACCATGGTCATGATCAGGCCCAGTACGCCGGCCGCCATCAGGATCCAGCCGACCACGTCCAGGTCCAGACCGCCGACGCTGACGTTCAGGGCGAAGGTGAGGATCGCACCGAGCGCGATCAGGAAGATGCTGGTGCCGATACCCATGACACGCCTCCTCTTGGGGGATGCTTGGCTGTCATGGTGCTGCTACCCAGTCGCCGAGTCGACGAATCGTCGTGCCGGCCCCGATGATGTGCCGGTGGTAGGGGCCGGTAGCGACGTCCCGGGATGCCGAACCGGTGCTACCGGCGCCGGGGCACCCGGTAGATGATCTGCCCGACGACCAGCGCCGGATGCCGATCGGGCAGCGCCTCCAGGGCGCGGGCGAGGTGCGCGGCGAGATACATCATCAAGCCCACCCGGTCACCGTCGAACCCGATCAGCAGGGAGAGCCGGGCCGGCGCGCAGGGCCAGTCGTGTTCGCATTCACGGCAGGCGTACGTCTCCGTGGGGACGTGCTGCCCGTCCGTGCCGTCGTGACGTGCTTGAGCTGGAACTAGTCTGGGAGGCGGTGAACGAGCTGGCGCTGACCGCCGACCAGACCCGAGACATGATGTTGAGGATTATCAATGAGCTATGAACCAGCTTGGCGGAAAAGTACCCGATCCAACGGGTCGTCTGGCAACTGTGTCGAGGTGGCCGCCAACCTTCCGGGCCGGGTGCTGGTCCGGGACACCAAGGACCGCGACGGCGGGACGTTGACCTTCGGCCCGGCCGCCTGGCGGGCGTTCGTCAGCCTGGCGAAGTCGCACGGCTGACCTCCGCCCCCGGCCCGAACGCCCCGACGTCACGCTCCGTCCTCCGTTCGAAGGGGACGTCAGGGTGCGCAGCTCGACTCCCGGTCGTCGAAGTCGGCGCACCGGAAGAGCGACGGGTTGACCTGGGACGGCGGGCGCCACCTGGCCGACGCCTGCTCGTAGTCGTACGCCAGGGCGAGCAGTCGGGCCTCGGTGTAGGCGGTACCGAGGAAGGAGATCCCGACCGGGCGGCCGTTCGCCGGGTCGTACCCGATCGGGACCGCGACCGACGGATATTGCGCCCGCGCGCCGATCCCGGCCGACCCGCTGCCGACGAAGACGATCGCGTCGAGGTTCTCGGCGGCGAGTACCGAGTCGATCCGCTCCCGCGCCCCGGCGATCCCGGCGTCCCGGTTGGTCTCGTACTCCGCCCTCGCCACCGGATCGGTCAGGTCGACCTCGTTCGAGGCGACGAGTTGGGTCTGGCCGAACTTGATCGCGCCCTCGTCGGCGTGCGCCAGGTTCCACCGCACCACGTCGTCGAGAGTGTCCATCGGCGCGTGCCGGGGCAGCCGGGCCAGATAGGCGTTCAGGTCCCGCTTGAACTCGTAGGTCAGGATGCTCGGCGGCAGGCCGCCGGTGTTGACGGTGACCGGCACGACAGTGGCGCCGCGGGCCCGCAGCACGTCCAGGGCCTCGGTGAACAGCGCCCCCTGGTTGCCGGTCGGGCTGCTGGCGACACCGATCCGGCTGCCCCGCAGGGCGGTCGTGGAGAGCGCCCTCGTGTAGTCGGTGCCGACCACGCCCGCGCTGGTTTCGGTGACCGGGTCCTCCGGGTCGATCCCGGTCAGCGCGCTGAGCAGGGCGGCGGCGTCGTAGACGCTCCGGGTCATCGGGCCGGCGGTGTCCTGGCTGGCGGCGATCGGCACCACCCCGGTCCGGCTGACCAGGCCGACGGTCGGCTTCACCCCGACCAGCGAGTTCGCCACCGACGGGCTGAGGATCGAGCCGGAGGTTTCGGTACCGATGGTGACGGTGGCCAGCGCCGCCGCCGCGGCCGAGCCGGAACCCGAGCTGGAGCCGCTCGGGGTCTGGCTGACGTCGTACGGGTTGAGGACCTGGCCGCCGAGTCCGCTGTAGCCGGACGGCATCCCGCTGGTGGTGAAGTTGGCGAACTCGGTCAGGTTGGTCTTGCCGAGGATGATCGCCCCGGCCGCCTTCAGCCGGGTGACCAGGAAGGCGTCCCGCGCCGGGTACGAGTGCTCCAGCGCCAGCGCCCCGGCGGTGGTGGGCAGCCCGGCAAGGTCGATGTTGTCCTTGATCAGCACCGGGATGCCGTGCATCGGCCCCTTCGCCCGGCCCTGCCGGCGCTCCTGGTCGGCCCGCTTCGCCTGGGCGACCGCGTCCCGGGTGACCGCCCGGACGGCATGCAGCCCCGGGCCGTTGGTGTTCAGCGCCCGGATCCGTTCCAGGTACTCCTGGACGAGTTCCTCCGAGCTGATCCGCCGGGCGTCCAGCGCCGCGCGGATCTGCGGGATGCCGGCCCGTTCCAGGTCGAGCGGGAACGGCCGGTGCCGCCCGGTCGCCTCGGACGGGCCGCCGAGCGAGGTGGCGACCAGCGCGGCGATGCTGACCAGGACGGTGGCGAGTACGACGAGCCGGGCCGCGGATCGCGGCCGGGTCGGCACAGCGGATTGATGCACCTGCACGCCCTTCCATGAGGCCACGCCCGGGCGGCCCACGGACACCCGGACCTGAGGGGGATCTCGGAAGCACACGGTTGGAATGTGATCGCTACGATACGGATCGATTCGGATCCGGTAAACGATCTTCTTCCGGGCGGCGCACCGGCCGCGTCGCGGTCCCGCCCACCAGCCCCCCGGCTCAGCGGTCGAGGGTACGGGTCAGCCCGGCGACCACCGCCGTGGTGAGCACCCAGCCGGCCAGCACCAGCAGCGCGGCGACGTACTCGGTGCCGCCGACCGGTTTCCAGGCGTTGTCGTGCCCCAGGTTGACGATCGGCAGCAGCAGGTCGAGCGACTGGAGTGCGGCGTTCCGCTCCGGCGCCTCGGCCGGATTGCGGGCCACCGACGGGTCCAGGGCGAAGCTGAGCGTCCCCAGTGCCCAGAAGGCGACCAGCCAGATCGCGGCCAGCCAGGTGCGGTAGCCGTAGCCGACCAGGCCGTCGACCAGGGCGCCGAAGAGCCGACCCGGAGCCCGCAGGGTGGCCCGCCGTCGGCGCTGCCGCTCCAGCAGTACCCGGCGGGCCTCCGCCTCCTGGCCGCTTCGCCGGTACACCTCGGCGAGCTGCTCGTAGGGCTGCGGGGTGTAGCCCTCGGGACTGCGCCGCAGCCAGTCCAGCCGCTGCCGGACGCTGACCGGCACGGGCGGCGACGGCTCGCCCGGCGGGGACGGCGCGCGGGCGATCAGCAGCCGGTAGGTGCAGCCGATCAGGTCCAGCTCCGCCGGCCAGGTCCGCGGATCGTCGAAGATGGAGTCGGCCTGGAGACCGGAGAGCCGGACCCGCCCGGTCGGCCGCTCGGCGAAGGTCAGCCAGACGCTGCCGGCCCGGGCACCACCGAGATGCAGGGCGAACGCTCCCGCCCCGCGCAGTGCGCCGTGGTGGAAGTTGAGCTGGTTGCCGATCTGGGCGTGGATCAGCAGTACGGCACCCTCGGCGGCGAAGCCGTACCGGGCGGTGAGGCTGCCGGCCACCGTCAACCGGTCCGCGCTGAGCGCCGCCCCGGTCGGATGCCGCAGGGTGGCGCCGTCGAGATCGAGGTTGCCGCCGACCTGGGCACCGCCGAGCCAGACCTGACCGTCGGCGACGAACCCCTGCCGGGCGTGCAGGTTGCCGGTCACGGTCAGCCGGCCCGCCGCCAGCGCCGTACCGGGGTCGATCGGCGGGAAGACCTCACCGGCCGACTCGCTCCGATCGGCCAGCCGCGAGCCGTTCAGGGTGACGGTGCCGCCGATCCGGGCGTCCCGCAGGTCGACCGGGCCGGTGACGACGCAGCGCAGCAGCGCCAGGTCGCCGCGCAGTTCGAGCAGCCGGGCCCGCAGGCCCGGCAGGGCGCAGTCGGCGAGGACGAGGTTGACCGCCCGGGCCTCGGTCAGCTCGGGTACGTCGGCGAAGGTGCACCCGCCGAACGAGACCGGGACGGTGATCTCGGCGTGCCGCAGGTCCAGCCGGCCGACGATCCGGGCCGACCGCAGGCGCAGCCCGGCCCGGCCCCCGGCCCGGTCGGCGCCGCCGGTGAGCAGCTCGACCAGCACCTCCGCCCGGACCGGGTACGTCGTGCCGCGCAGGTCGACCTCGTCTCCGCCGCCGAAGGCCGACCGCACCCGCCGCTCCGCCGGATTCCACCGCCACGATCCACTCCGCACGAGAGCGAGAATTCCAGACGGCGAGCCGGCTCGGGTACCCGCTCGGCGGCCGGGGCGCGGTCACTCCGGGTCGTGCACCGTCGCCCAGTCGGTCGGGATGAAGTGGTCGGGAGCGTGCAACACGTTGAGCAGGCGCTGCCGGATGCTCTCGTGCATCACCGCTCCCCACGGGAAGCGGGTGGGGTACTGCACCATGTTGCGGAAGCTGTTCGCCGGCCCGTTGTTCCGCTCCAGGTACTGGATGGCGGCCTGGGTGCAGACGTAGTCGGCGTAGGCGAGCGCCTGGTGCGCGGCGGTGTAGAGCGCCTCGGTGCCGGGCTGGTGCCGCAGGTACGGCTCGAACCACGGCAGGTCGACCCCGGCCATCGGGGTGGGCTGGAACTGGAGGTCGTTCGCGAGCGCGACCGGCAGCGGGTCGTCCTCGATGCCGTTGGCCTGGGCGAGCATCTGGGCACCGGCCAGCACCCCGGCCGGCTCGGCCAGGTCGAGCAGCTTCTGCCGGCCGATCACCGCGTGGTGGTTCCGCTGCATGTACCGGTCCAGCCCCAGTGGATCGTCCGGAAAGTCGAACGCGATCTCGGCCAGCGCCTCCACCCGGTCGTACCGGCCCCGGTTGTTGTAGTAGGTGATCATCCAGCTCATCGCCTTCGGGGCGTACTGCGGATCGCTGGTGGCCCGCGCCTTCGCCATCGCGTCCCGGGCCCGGTCGGGCTCGCCGGCCCGCTCGTGGTTGAGGGCGATGTGGAACCACGCCACCGCGCTGTACCCGAGCCGGTACGGCCCGGCGAGCTGGTTCCAGAACCGGTTCGCCAGCTCGTAGTCCTCGACCCGGGTGGCGTGCCCGGCGAGCAGCAGTTTGGCCGCCGGGGTGTAGATCGGATGGTCCCCCTCGGCGGCGATCCGCAGCGCGTCCGCGCCGCCGGCCAACTGCCGGTGCGTGTACGGCACCGCCTTCGCCAGGGCGAGCAGGAACGCCGCCTCCGTCCGGTACGGGGCGCCGGGCGCCGCCTCCGTGAGCCCCTTGAGCTGCGCGGCGGCCGGCTCCGGCTCACCGGTCAGCAACAGCTCGAATGCGTCCCGGCACACCGCCGCGCGCCGGACACGTTCGGTCTCCTCCATCAGCGGCCTCCTCGGACAGTTTCACCGGCCCGTAAGGAAGCTACACACCTAGCGGCGATCCGACTACCCACCGTGTATGGACCGGCTCCCCCGGGCGCGCCGGCCGGCCTACCGCCGACGGGTCCGCAGCCGGCGGCATCAGCGCTACCAGCCCCAGTTCCGCGGCGACCAGGCCGACCGGCCGGACCGCAGCGCCGCACCCGCCTGCCGGGCGAGCCGACCGAGCACCGGCCCGACCAGCCAGAGCAGCAGCACGGCGTGGCCGGCGAGCGCGACCCGCTGCAACCCGGTCAGCGCCGGCTGCGCCACCAGCGGATACCACAGTGGGCTGAACTCCGGGGTGAAGTGGCAGAGCGACTCCAGGTAGTAGTTGTTGTCGTAGCAGGTCCACGGCCAGAGCTGCCCGTAGACCAGGCTGTTGGCGGCACCCCAGACCGAGAGCAGCACGGCGGCCAGGGTGGCCAGGTTCGCCCAGGGTCCCGCCTCGGCCGCCCCCAGCCGTACGGCGAGCGCCAGGCTGGCCGGCAGGATGGCGAGCAGGAAGAACCTCGGCCCCCAGTACAGGCCGCCGTACCAGGCCCACCAGGAGGCGTAGACCAGCACCAGCCCGGCCACGAAGACCAGCCAGAGCAGCCAGACCCCGGCGACGTCCCGACCGGCCCGCTCCGGCAGCCACCGCCGCACCGGCAGGAACAGCCCCGGGGTGAACCAGAGCAACCCCTTGCCGAACGAGAAGAGGATCGCCGCCAGCCCGAGCAGCAGCGGGTAGGAGAAACCCGGCTCGCCCGAGTACGGCATCACGGTCTGCCCGCCGCCGTTGTTCGCGTACGCCCGGTGCAGCGGGTCGCCGAAGCGCAGCCACGCCTCCCCGGCGACGAGCAGCCCGGCCGCCAGCAGCACCAGCAGGTAGCGCAGCCGCCGCTCCCGCAGGCAGAGCAGCCCGACGACGAGACCGAGCGCCACCACCGAGGCGGGGGTGTTGGCGACCCCGAGCACCACCCCGGTCCAACCGGCCAGCCGGGTCGTACGGCCCGTCCCGGGCAGCGTCGCGGCGAGCAGCCCCACCCCGACCGTCGTCGCCGTGAACATCTCGCCGTAGAAGTCCTGCACGTGTGCGGCGGCCATGCTCCCGGCGACCAGCAGCAGCAGGAACCGCCGGAGCAGCCGGCGATCCATCCGGTCGCGCAGCAACAGGTGCACCGCCACCAGCGCGAACCCGAAGAGCAGCAGGTTGTACTGCGCCAGCACCGGCTGCGGGTCGCCGTACCAACGGCCGACCATCCAGAGCGGAGTCGCGAAGAGCGGCCCGATCAACGAGTACGCCATCTCCGGCATCTGCCGCTGCTCCAGCAGCTGGAGCAGCGCCTGATAGCGGACCAGCCCGTCCCCCATCATCGGCGGCCGGGGATAGATCGCCAGCAGCAGCATCCCGCCGCCGAGCAGCAGCCACTCCAGCAGCGCGGCGATCCGCGCCCGGGACCGACCCGGCGGCACCGTCGAATCCGAGCGCTCCCGGTCCGGCTCCGACCCGTCCGCCGGCTCTGCGGACTCGGCCCGCGCCCCGGATTCCTCCCGCACCTCGCCGACCGCCGGCGCCTCCATCGACAGTCCCCCCAGCCTCACCCACCCGGTCGGGCCGGAACTCCGGCCACAGGCAGTGTGCCAAACATCGACCCACGGTCCTATAGGCAATCTTGGATGCCTGTAGGACCGTGGGTCGACCGGGCGGAAGGCGCGCGGCGGTTGGTCAGGTCGTCGGCCGGTCCAGGATCAGGTCACGGGCGCGGGCGTACTGCTCACGGATCCGGGGGACGCCCGCGCCGACGTACTCCCGGGACTCCCCGGCCGACCAGGCGGGCGGCTCCGCTCCACCGTGGACGACCCAGGCGGCCTGCCGGGCCGCTCCGTCGGCGACGTACTCGCCGGGCTCCGGCACCAGGACCGGACAGCCGAAGACCTCGGGTGCGATCCGGCGTACCGCCTCGGAGCGGGCCCCGCCACCGACCAGGATGATCCGGTTCGCCGTCGCGCCCTCGGCGAGCAGCGCGTCCAACCCGTCCGCCAGCGCGCAGAGCATGCCCTCGACGGCGGCCCGGGCCAGATGCCCCGGCGTCGAGGTGCGCAGGGTCAGCCCGTGCACCGCCCCGGTCGCCAGCGGCCGGTTCGGCGTCCGCTCGCCCTCCAGGTAGGGGACCATCACCAGCCCGTCCGCGCCGGCCGGCGTGCTCAACGCCAGCTTGGCCAGCTCGTCGAGCCCGACCCCCAGCATCGCCGCCGCCGCGTCCAGCACCCGGGCCGCGTTCAGCGTGCAGACCAGCGGCAGGAACCGTCCGGTGGCGTCCGCGAACCCGGCCACCGTGCCGGACGAGTCCGCCGCCGGGGTGTCCGCGACGCTGAACACCGTCCCGGAGGTACCGATGGAGACGACCACGTCCCCGGCGACCGCGCCCACCCCGAACGCGGCGGAGGCGTTGTCCCCGGTCCCCGGCCCCAGGAGTGCGCCGCTCGGCAACCGCCCGGCCACCTCGGCCGGCCCCAGCACGGTCGGCACCGCCACCGCCCGCCCGAGCGCCCGCTCCAGCAGGTCGATCCGGTACTCACCGGTCGCCGGTGACCAGTATCCGGTCCCGCTCGCGTCCCCCCGGTCGGTACGCAGCACGTCCAGCCCGGTCGCACCGCCGAGCCGCCAGGTGAGCCAGTCGTGCGGCAGGCAGACTGCGGCGACCCGCGCCGCGTTCTCCGGCTCGTGCCGGGCCAGCCAGCGCAGCTTGGTGACGGTGAAGCTCGCCACCGGCACGCTGCCGACCGCCTCCGCCCAGGCCCGCCGCCCGGCCTCGCCACCGCCGAGCTCCTCGACCAGCTCCTCCGCCGCCCCCGCCGACCGGGTGTCGTTCCAGAGCAGCGCGGGCCGGACCACCTCGCCCGCCTCGTCGAGGCAGACCATCCCGTGCTGCTGGCCGGCGACGGCGACCGCCGCCACGTCGTCCAGCCCACCGGCCTCGGTGATCGCCGACCCCAACGCGTCCCACCAGGCCCCGGGGTCGACCTCGGTCCCGTCCGGATGCGCCGCCCGGCCGCTGCGGACCAGCGCCCCGGTTTCGGCGTCCCGGATCACCACCTTGCACGACTGGGTCGACGAGTCGACCCCGGCAACGAGCGCCATCTCACGCCCTCCTTCTGGGCTCACGGACGGTTGTTGCAGATCAGCACAACGGTCGGTCGGGATGCGCGACCCTGGTCACGCACCCCGACCAGGTCAGGGAAGACTCAGCGAGCCCCGAGCAGATGCTCCACCGCAAGCTGGTTCAACCGCACGAACCCGAAGCCCCGGGCCGCCACCGCGTCCACGTCGAGGTCCTCGAACGCGCTCCGGTCCGCCAGCAGGTCCGAGTACGTCTCGCCGGGGTTGAGCGTCGGCGTCGAGAGTTCCGCCACCTTGCTGGCGGCCAGCGCCTCCTGCACCTCCGGGTCGGCCCGGAACGCCGCCGCCCGCTCCTTGAGCAGCAGGTACGTCCGCATGTTCGCCGCCGCCGAGGCCCACACCCCGGTGAAGTCCTCGGTACGCGACGGCTTGTAGTCGAAGTGCCGGGGCCCGGTGTACGCCGGCCCGCCCTGCGGCCCACCGTTCTCCAGCAGGTCCACCAGGGCGAACGCGTTCAGCAGGTCGCCGTGCCCGAAGACGAGATCCTGGTCGTACTTGATCCCGCGCTGCCCGTTCAGGTCGATGTGGAACAGCTTGCCGGCCCAGAGCGCCTGCGCGATCCCGTGCATGAAGTTGAGCCCGGCCATCTGCTCGTGCCCGACCTCGGGGTTCAGCCCGACCAGCTCCGGGTGCTCCAGCTCGTTGATGAAGGCGAGCGCGTGCCCGACCGTCGGCAGCAGGATGTCGCCGCGCGGCTCGTTCGGCTTCGGCTCGATCGCGAACTTCAGCCCGTAGCCCCGGTCGATGACGTACTGGCCGAGCAGGTTGACCGCCTCGCGGTAGCGGTCCAGCGCCGCCCGGATGTCCTTGGCGGCGTCGTACTCCGCGCCTTCCCGGCCGCCCCACATCACGAAGGTCTCCGCGCCCAGCTCGGCGGCGAGGTCGATGTTGCGCAGCACCTTGCGCAGCGCGTAGCGGCGTACGTCCCGGTCGTTGCTGGTGAAGCCGCCGTCCTTGAAGATCGGGTGGGTGAAGAGGTTGGTGGTGACCATCGGCACCACCAGTCCGGTCTCCTCCAGCGCCTTGCGGAACCGGGAGATGTGCTGGTCGCGGGCGGCGTCGTCGGAGCCGAACGGGACCAGGTCGTCGTCGTGGAAGGTGATCCCGTACGCGCCCAGCTCGGCGAGCCGGTTGACCGCCTCGACCGGGTCGAGGGCCTCCCGGGTGGCGTCGCCGAAGGGATCGCGGGCCGGCCAGCCCACGGTCCAGAGACCGAAGGAGAACTTGTCGGCAGGGGTTGGTTGGGCTGCCATGGCTGACCTCCAGGGGAACCGACTCGACGTTGAGGTGGGGCGCGGGTGCGTAACCCCGGGGTGACTCCCCGGCAACCCGGCCGATTTGTTTATCGGTTGAATTATTTGGCCGTGGTATGGCATTGTCAATACCGTGGCGCAACCCGCGGCAGTGCCGGTCGGCGCGGCGGTGACCGCCGTCCGCCAGGCGAGCCTGCGCGAACACAACCTGGCCCTGGTGCTGCGGCAGATCGCCACCGCCGGTCGCCCGCCGTCCCGGGCCGACCTGGCCACCGCCACCGGCCTGACCCGGGCCACCGTCTCCGCGCTGGTCGACGACCTGATCACCGGACGGCTGCTCACCGAGGTCGCCCCGACCCCCCGGTCCGGCGCCGGTCGGCCCGCCGTCGGCCTCACGCTCGCCGGGCACGGCCCCGCCGGCCTGGGCCTGGAGATCAACGTCGACTACCTGGCCGCCGTCCTGGTCGACCTCGCCGGGACGGTACGACACCGAGCGGTCCGCCGGGTCGACCTCCGGCCGGTGCCTCCCGCCGAGGCCCTGGGGCTGGCCGGCGAACTGATCACCGAGGCGGCAGCCGAGGCGGACCGGCAGGACCTGACCCTGGCCGGTACGGCGCTCGCGGTGCCCGGCCTGGTCACCGCCACCGGGCTGGTCCGGCTCGCCCCGAACCTCGGCTGGCGGGACGTGGACGTGCCGGCGCTGCTCGGCGGCCATCCGGCGCTGGGCGGGCGCGGACTGGGGGTGGAGAACGAGGCCAACCTCGCCGCGCTCGGCGAACTGCACGCCGGCCCGCCCGAGTCCGGCAACTTCATCTACATCTCCGGCGAGGTCGGCATCGGCGCCGGGATCGTGCTGAACGGCACCCTGTTCCGGGGCGCCCGGGGCTGGAGCGGAGAGCTCGGCCACGTGCCGGTACACCCCGAGGGGCTGCCCTGCCGGTGCGGCGGTCGCGGCTGCCTGGAGCAGTACGCCGGCCAGGAGGCCATCCTCGCCGCCGCCCGCCTCACCGACCCACCCGCCGGAGCCCACCCGGCCCGGGATCGACCGGCACCGGCCCCGGGTGCGGCGGTCGCCCGGCTGGTCGAGGCGGCCACCCGGGAGGATCCGGCCGCGAGCCGGGCCCTGGTGGAGGCGGCGACCTCGCTCGGGGTCGCCGTGGCAGGGGTGATCAACCTGCTGGACGTGGACACGGTGGTGCTCGGCGGCGTCTACGCGCCGCTGGCCCGCTGGCTGGCCCCGACCGTCGAGGACGAGATCCGCCGCCGGGTGCTGACCGCCGCCTGGTCACCGGTGACCGTCCGGGCCGCGCTGCTCGGCGGGGACGCGGCCGCCCTCGGCGCCGCCGGCTCGGTCGTCCGTACCGTGCTGGAACAGCCCGCCCGGTGGCTCGGCCGCACCGCCCGGTAGCCCGGGCGGCCCGGGTGGCGCCCGGCATCGATCGGGCCGGAACTGCCGCCGCTGGCGCGCCGGACACCTGCCCGCCCGGCCGCTCGTCACCCGTTCCGCCCCGCCTGGCCGGTCCCGCCGGGGCACCATGGAATCGGCCACGGCAACCAGGGCGACCGTGGCGGCGGGGCCGAGCGTCTGGTCGCTATTGTTGCCCCTGGACAACTATTCCGATCATCAACCATCGGACCTTCTCGACCTGTACGGCGCGACGCACGCGCCCGACCTCCACCTGCGGGCCGCACGGACCAAAGGGGGCGAGAAGGTTCTTCTGCGCCGACAGGAGTGCCAGCGCTGATGCGCACACCTCGACGACCCGGAGGACGGGCTGAGGGTCTCCCCGCGGCCCGGCGTCCGGGCCGCGCCGACGGGCGGCCGGCGGCCCGCTCAGGCCGACCGTTCGGTCGGCTCCACGTTCGCCCGGAACGCCTGGTCGAACTCGACGAGCCCACGCAGCAGCGCCTGCCGGCCGGCCGGGCTCATCCCGGCGAGCGTCTCGGCCAGCCGCTCCCGGCGGTCGGCGCGGATCTCGGCCAGCAGCTTCTGACCGACCGTGGTGAGGTGCAGGGAGATCTCCCGGCGATCCGCCCGGCCCGGCTCCCGCTCCAGCAGCCCGGCCGCGACGAGCCGGTCGCAGAGCCGGCTCGCCGAGGAGAGCAGCATGCCGAGGATCCCGGCCAGGCCCCGGAGGTTGATCCCGTCGAACTGCTCGACCACCATCAGCGCCCGCAACTGGGAGCTGGAGAGGCGCCCGTTCGTCTGCTCCCGGGCCGCGTCCCAGACCGACAACAGCGCCGCCGCGGCGGTGTCCACCGCGGTGGCGAGGGTCGGATCCGGTCCGCCAGGACCGCCGGATTCAGCCATGGTGATCCTGACCCTACCGCCGTCACACAGTCGACCGCACCGGTGCGTTCCGGCACAGCCCATCCGGATTATCCGGAACCGTACCTCCGGACCGCCCCGAAAGCGGCGGGGCGCAGATGACCGGCAGGTTGGCCGAGATCCGCCGTACCCTGGCCGAGGCTCCGGCGGACCTCGTCATCGAGCGGCTCGGCGCCGAGCTGAACCGGGCGTACGGGACGACGGAGACGGAACTGCTCCAGGTCGACTACCGGCTCGCCGCCCTGGTGCCGCTGCACGGTGGCGACCCGGTGGTCGGGGCCGCCACCCCGGCCTGGCGGTGCTTCGACCACCAGACCCCGGTGCTGGAGAACGGGACGCTCCATCTCCCGGTCACGATGCGCGGCGACCGGCTCGGCGTACTCCGGCTCACCCCGGCACCGGAGGATCCGCAGCGGCACGACGAGTTGGCGCAGGTGGCGACCGGGCTGGCGCACGAGCTGGTCACGGTACGGCCCGGCACCGACAAGTACGTGGTCGGCGCCCGGACCCGCCGGCTCACCCTCGCCGCCGAGATGCAGTGGGAGCTGCTGCCCGGCCGGAGCCGGATCCGTCCCTCGTTCAGCCTCGCCGGCCAACTCGAACCGGCGTACGCGGTGCGCGGCGACAGCTTCGACTGGGCCGACGACGGCCAGCGGCTCTGGCTCTCCACGATGAACGGGATGGGCGAGGGAGTCAGCGCCTCGATGCTCACCTGCCTCGGCACCAACGCGCTGCGCAACGCCCGTCGGGCCGGCCTCGAACTCGCCGACCAGGCCGCCCTGGCCGACCAGGCGATCTACGCCTACCACCAGGGCATCCAGCACCTCTCCGCGCTCCTGCTGGAGCTGGACCTGCGCACCGGGGCGGTGACCGCGGTGGATGCCGGCTCGCCCCGGCTGCTGGTGCTGCGCGAGGGCGAGGTGCTCGACCAGCCGCTGGACGACCAGTTCCCGCTCGGCATGTTCGACGGCACCATCTACCAGTCCCAGCGTTTCCAGTTGACGCCCGGTGACCGGCTCTTCGTGGTCAGCGACGGCGTCCTCGACGCGACCTCCCGCTCCGGCCGGTACGGCGACACCGCGCTCTACCGGTCCGTGCGGCGGACCAGGTCGATGGCACCGCTGGAGGCGGTACGGTCGCTCCTCGGCGACCTGCGGGCGTACGTCGGCAGCGATCTGGTGGACGACGCCGTGGTGGTCTGCCTGGACTGGTACGGCGGCTGACCCCGGGGGCGGGGAGGTACCGGACCCGGGGTCAGTAGGCGCCCCGGGTCCGGACCACCGCCCCGAAGGTCTTCCACAGGATGGTCAGGTCGGCGGCGAGCGACCAGTTCTCCACGTAGTAGAGGTCCAGCCGGATGCCGTCCTCCCAGCTCAGGTCGGAGCGGCCGCTGATCTGCCAGAGGCCGGTCATGCCCGGCTTCACCAGCAGCCGGCGGGCGACGTCACCGTCGTAGCGGGCCACCTCGGACGGCAGCGGCGGGCGCGGCCCGACCAGGCTCATGTGCCCGAACAGCACGTTCGCGAGCTGCGGCAGCTCGTCGAGGGACCACTTGCGCAGGATCCGGCCGACCCGGGTGACCCGGGGGTCGACCCGCATCTTGAACATCAGGCCGTCGGTCTCGTTCTTGGTGGCCAGCTCGGCCAGGAGCGCGTCCGCGTTCACCACCATGGTTCGGAACTTGTACACCCCGAACTCCCGGCCGCCCTGGCCGACCCGGATCTGCCGGAAGATCACCGGCCCCCGGCTGTCCAGCTTGATGGCGAGGGCGATGACGGCGAGCAGCGGCAGGGCGACCGCGAGCGCCGTGGCGGCCAGTGCCCGGTCCACGAAGGCCTTGACGACCTTCCGGGCGCCCCGGAACTCCGGCGCCTCGACGTGGATGAGCGGCAGCCCGGCGACCGGCTGGGTGTGGATCCGCGGCCCGGCGACGTCGGTCAGCGCCGGGGCCAGCACCAGGTCCACGCCGGTGCCCTCCAACTGCCAGCCGAGCCGGCGCAGCCGGGTGGCGGTCAGCTCGTTGGAGGCGGTCACCGCGACCGTGTCGGCGTTGATCGCCGCGGCGGCGTCGACGATCGCCCGGAACGAGCCGAGCACCGGCACGTCGCCGAGGCGCTGCGGCACCGGCGCGAGCAGCGCGTCCGGGATGCAGGCGCCGACCACCTGGTAGCCGGCGTACGGCTCGCGGCGCAGCGTGTGCACCAGTTCGAGTACGTGTGCGGTGTCGCCGACCGCCAGCACCCGCCGGGACCAGCCGGCCCCCCGGGACCGGGACCAGTGCAGTCGTTTCCGGGCGGCGAACCGGGCGATCACCAGCCCGACGGTGCCGACCGCGAACGAGATGCCGAGGAATCCCCGGGAGACCCCGACGTCGGCGAGGTAGCCGGCGATCGCGACTCCCCCGGCGAGCCGCAGGCTGGCCGAGGTGACCCGGCGGTACTCGTCGGCGCCGTAGCCGAGCACCCGGTGGTCGTAGCAGCGCAGCGCCTTGAGCGAGACCAGCCAGGCGACCACCAGGGCCGGCCCGACGATCACGTACGGGATGTCGGAGCCGCGCGGCTCGTCGCCGCCGAACCGGGCGAAGTAGCCACCGATCACCGCGAGCACCAGGATGACGGTGTCGAGGGCCAGCAGCGCGCGGATGTAGCCGCGCTGACGTGTCCGGGATGACGAGGCGGATGCCCCCGAGGTGGGCTCCGGAGGCATCGTGGTGGGGCTCAGCAGTGTCGCCGACGTCACCGGCCCTCCCTCGCTCCAGGGGACACCCGGTCAGCCACTCGCCCTGGCAGAGCGGCCCCGAGGCACCCCGACATCTTCACCTACCGGGGGCATCACTGAGAGCTTCCGACAGATTACTGTCATTTGTTTGCGTCGGTGGTGCTCCGGCTGCTCACGTTCTCGGGCCGGTGATGTCTGTCGGCCGGTGATGTCGTCGGCCGGAGAAGCGCGACGCCCGCCGTACCGGCACTGGCCGGGTACGGCGGGCGTGGTCGAGCGGAGCCGGCGTCAGCGCGGAGCGGACTCCTTGCGGGCGGCGATCGCCTGAAGGAAGATGTCGCCGATCTTGGCCGGGTCCTCGGTGACGAAGGCGGCCCCGCCGGTCACCTTGGGGATCGAGTCCAGTTCGGCCTTGCTGACCTCGGCCCCGATGCCGATGATGATCACCTGGACCGGGCGGTCCGGGTCGTTGATCCGCTTCAGCTCGGCGAGCAGTTGCGACTGGCTGACCCCGTCCTCGTCCTCGTTCTTCCCGTCGGTGAGCATCACCACCGAGTTGACCCGGCCGGGTTGCCAGTCCTCCTGCACCGCCTTGTAGCCGGCGAGGATCGTGTCGAAGAGGCCGGTGTTGCCGAGCCGCTTGGGGGTGATCCCGGCGAGCTTGCTCTCCAACTGCTCCCGCTGGGCGGACATCGGGCCGATCGGCACCAGCGAACGGTAGTCGCGGGAGCCGTTCAACTCGGTGGAGAAGACCCAGAGGCCGAGTGCCCAGGAGTCGTCGAAGAGCGCCAGGCCGCGCTTGGCCGCCTCCAGGGTCACCTGCATCCGGGTGGCGTTGTTGGCGGTCGGCACCTTCTCGGCCATCGAGCCGGAGATGTCGATGATCGCCAGCATCCGACCGGACTGGGTGGCGACGGCCCAGCTCGAAAGCACCCGCTCGATGGTCGCGCCGTCGCCGCCGCCGGCCGTGCCGCCGGGGTTGGGTGCCGGGGTGGTCGGCGCCGGCTGGGTGCCGGCGGGGCTCGGCGCGCCCCGGGGCGGCGCGAAGCCGTCGGCCCAGGTGCCGTCCGGCGCCCGGAGCCCCTGCCCGGCCAACTGCTGGCGGAAGGCTCCGCTGTCGAGCGCGGCGAAGAGCTTCTCGGCGGCCGCCGCCTTGGCCGGTTCGGTGCCGGGCATCACCGCGTACGGGTAGTCGAGCGAGATCGGTGCGGGCTCCAGATAGAGGGCGGCGAGCGGAACCGGCGGCTTCTTGGCGTTGAACTCGATGACGTCCTCTTCGGAGAGTGCCGCGGCACCCAGTCCCCGGGCGATCGACGTCTGGTCGGTCGCCTGGGGGAACCGGGCGATCAGCTCCTCGCGGACCGCCGAGGCGCCGGTGGCCAGGGCGCGCAGGGCGGCCGTGGTCTTCTGCTGGGCCTGCGCCCCGCCGCCGGACTGGGCGGCGGTGGCCAGCGAGAGCAGCCCGGAGAGTCCGGCCGCGTCCCGGCTCGGCTCGACGAGGCCGGTCTTGAGCTGCGGTCCGCTGGTGATCCTGCCGAGCAGGTCCTTCCAGCCGAGCTTCTTCTCCGGCCAGCCGACGGTGGTGGCCAGCGGCTCCGGCATGGCCACCACCACGGGGCTGCGCGCCACCGAGGCGTTGTTCTGCGGCGCGAACGCGGGTGCCTGCTGACGCAGCCGCAGCAGCCAGGTGGAGGAGTCGGGAAGCCAGACGTTGGGCAGTGTGGTGCTGCCGCCGGGTTGTCCGACCTCGGAGAGCGACACGCCGTGCTGCCCGGCGACGGCAGCAGCCACGTCCACGGACTCGCTGGCGGTGACCTGGACGGCGACGCAGAGACCGTCGACCTCGACCTCGTCGGTGCTCAGGTCGGCGGCGGTCTTCTCGATGGCCGGAGCGATCTCCGGCGCCGCGGCGACGGTGAGGGTCAGCTCTCCGGAGCAGTCGGAACTCGCCCACTGCTGATAGCCATACCACCCTCCCACCGCGACGAGGACGAGCGCCATCGCGCTGGCGATGGCGCCCGCCCCTCGGATACTTCTACGCATGCGATGGCGGCCGGGCACCTGACCATCTTGAGGGCTTCTGCGAAGTCGTGCCAGGGGCGAACGGTGGAATGTTACCGAGGCAGCACAGACTTTCCGAAGATCGTTCACTTCAGGTAGTCGGCCGGCCCCGGAACGTCGAGAATGCCGCCCAACAGGGCGCCATCGGCCCACCACCCGCCAAAAAGATCTTATGGATATTTATCCAAGAATTAAGGACCCGGCCCCGAGTACGCACGTCGGACTCGGCACCGCCACCTCGGTGGGCGAGGCGGCCGGAATCCCGGAGTCGGGGTCCACCGCGAAGACCAGCACCGCGTCGGCCCGCTCCTGCGCAACGTAGAGGTGCCCGCCGAGCAGCGCCAGGTGCCGGGGCCAGTCCCCGCCGCCGGGGACCTCCGCCAGGTGCCGGGGCAGCGCGTCGTCGAGCGCGAAGACGCTCACCGTGCCGACACCCCGGTTGGCCAGGTAGAGGAACCGGCCGTCCGGGCCGACCGCGATCTCCGAGGGCTGGACGTGACCCGGGCGCCGGCTGGCCTCGACCCGCCCCCGCTCGACCAGCCGGTCGGTGCCGTCCGAGGCGTACGCGGTGACCGAGGCGTCCAGCTCGCCGGCGAGGTAGCAGCGCCGACCGTCCGGGTGCCGGGCCAGGTGCCGGGGACCGGTGCCGGGACGGGTCGGGTACCGGGCGGTGGCGTGCAGCCGCCCCTGCGGGTCCCGGTCGTACCGGTAGAGCGTGTCGGTGCCGAGGTCGACCGCGAGCAGGCCGGTGCCGGCCGGGTCGGGCGAGACCATGTGCGCGTGCGGCCCGGCCTGGCGCTCCGGTACCGGCCCGGCGCCGTCGTGCCGGACCAGGTCGGTCCGGTCACCGGGCGCCCCGGTCGGGTCGAGCGGGAGTACGGCGACACTGCCGCTGCCGTAGTTCGCCACGAAGAGGAACTCCCCGCCCGGGTCGACGGCGAGGTGGCAGGGCTCGGCGCCGCCGGTGGAGCGGACCCCGAGCGGGGTCAGCGCGCCGTCGGGGTGGATCGTCCAGGCGCTGACCGTGCCCTCCGGCAGCTCGTTGACGGCGTAGAGCACGGGTAGCCGGGGATGCCGGGCCAGGAACGACGGCGACGGCGTACCGGCCACCACGCCGAGCGGGTCGAGCCCGCCGGTCCGGGCGTCCCGGCGGGCGGCGACGATGCCGGTGCCCCGTCCCCCGCTCTGCGCCGTGTAGCAGCCGATGTAGACGATCTCGGCACCGCTCGACATGCCTCGCTCCGTTCCCGGCCGACCGCCCCGGGTCGCGCCGCTCCGGCCCGATCAAACCAGAGCCCGGCGCCGTCGGCCCGGCGATCACGACGGGTCGGACCCGAGGATCTTCCGGCTGCGGACCGGAACCTATAGGATCTTCGATCGTGAACGGGTTGCTCCGACCGGCTCGCCGGACCACCCTCGCCGACGACGTCTACGAGTCGGTACGCGCCCTCGTGATGGACCATGCCGTGGCTCCCGGCGAGCGGATCAACATCGACGCGCTGGCCCGCCGGCTCGAGGTCTCGCCGACCCCGGTCCGCGAGGCCCTGGCCCGGCTGGAGTCCGACGGACTGGTCCGGAAGCGGCCGCTGGCCGGCTACACCGCCGCCCCGCTGCTCAGCCGGACCGAGTTCGACGAGCTGGTGGAGATGCGGCTGGTCCTGGAGACCGCTTCGGTGCGGCGGCTGGCCGAACGCTTCGCCGGACAGCCCGGCGCCGACACCGCCGACGCCCCGGCCGGGCCCACCGGCGAACTGGCCGAACTCCGCCGCGAGGCCGAGCTGCCCGACCAGACACCCGGGACCGAGGGCTTCGCCGCGATCGCCGCCTTCACCGCCCAGGACGCCCGCTTCCACCACCTGCTCGCCGAACGGTCCGGCAACCGGATGCTGCACGCGGCCGTGGTCCGGCTCCGCGCCCACCTGCACCTGTTCCGGCTGCACTTCCCCACCGCGCACTACGGGACCAGCACCCGGGAGCACCTGCGGATCGTCGACGCGATCGGCACCGGTGACCCGGACGCCGCCGGCACCGCCATGCGCGACCACCTGCTCGCCGCCGCCGACCGGCACCTGCCGTTCTTCGAAGGAACCCGATGCGGATAGCTCTCTTCGTCACCTGCGTCAACGACCTGGTCTATCCGGGCACCGGCCGGGCCGTGGTACGCGTACTGGAGCGGCTCGGCCACACCGTCGAGTTCCCGGTCGAGCAGTCCTGCTGCGGGCAGATGCACGCCAACAGCGGCTACCGGGCCGAGGCGCTGCCCCTGGTGCGCGGCTTCGTCGACACCTTCGGCCGGTACGACGCCGTGGTGGCCCCGTCCGGCTCGTGCGTGGCGATGGTGCGGGAGTCGTACCCCCGGCTCGCCGCGGCGGACCCGGGCCTGGCGGCGGCGGTCGCCGACCTCGCGCCCCGGGTGCACGAACTCTCCGAGCTGCTGGTCGACGTGCTCGGGGTGACCGACGTCGGCGCCGTCTTCCCGCACCGGGTGACCTACCACCCGACCTGCCACGGCCTGCGGATGCTGCGGCTGGGCGACCGGCCGCTGCGGCTGCTGCGCGCGGTACGCGGGCTGGACCTGGTGCCGCTGCCCGGCGCCGAGGAGTGCTGCGGCTTCGGCGGCACCTTCGCGGTGAAGAACGCCGACGTCTCCGCCGCGATGCTGGCCGACAAGTGCGCGGCGGTCTGCGACACCGGGGCGGCGTACGTGGCGGCGGCCGACAACTCCTGCCTGGCGCACATCGGCGGCGGCCTGTCCCGGCGCGACGGCACCGGGACAGGCGGCCCGCGCGCCATCCACTACGCGGAGATCCTGGCGAGCACCGGGGAGCGGGCATGAGCACGGGTACCGGGAACATCGTCACGCCGCTGCCGTTTCCGACGGCGGCCCGGCGCGAACTGGCGGACGGACAGCTCCGGGCCAACCTGCGCCGGGCCACCCACACGATCCGGGACAAGCGGCTGCGGGTGGTCGGCGAGGTGCCGGACTGGGAGGCGCTGCGCCGGGCCGGCGCGGCGATCAAGGACGACGTACTGGCCCGCTTGCCGGAGCTGCTCGAACAGTTCGAGGCCGCCGCCACCGCCGCCGGGGCGACCGTGCACTGGGCCCGGGACTCGGCCGAGGCGTGTGCCCTGGTCACCGAGCTGGTGCGGCGGACCGGCAGCACCGAGGTGGTCAAGATCAAGTCGATGGCCACCCAGGAGATCGGCCTCAACGAGGCGCTCGACGAGGCCGGCATCGCGGCGGTCGAGACCGACCTCGCCGAACTGATCGTGCAGCTCGCCGACGACACCCCGTCACACATCCTGGTACCGGCGATCCACTACAACCGCCGGCAGATCCGGGACATCTTCGCCAGCCGGATGCCCGGGGTCGACCTCGACACGCTCACCGACGACCCGCCCGCACTCGCCGAGGCGGCCCGCCGACACCTGAGGGCCAAGTTCCTCAGTGCGAAGGTGGCGATCTCCGGCGCCAACTTCGCGATCGCCGAGACCGGCACGCTGGCCGTGGTGGAGTCCGAGGGGAACGGCCGGATGTGCCTGACCCTCCCCGAGACGCTGATCTCCGTGGTGGGGGTGGAGAAGCTGCTGCCGACCTTCCGCGACCTGGAGGTCTTCCTGCAACTGCTGCCCCGCTCCTCGACCGGCGAGCGGATGAACCCGTACACCTCGCTCTGGACCGGGGTCACCCCCGGGGACGGGCCGCAGACCATGCACGTCGTGCTGGTCGACAACGGGCGTACCGCGACCCTGGCCGATCCGGTGGGCCGGCAGGCGCTGCGCTGCATCCGCTGCTCCGCCTGCCTGAACGTCTGCCCGGTCTACGAGCGGGTCGGCGGGCACGCGTACGGGTCGGTCTACCCGGGCCCGATCGGCGCCATCCTCTCCCCGCAGATGACCGGCCCGGAGGCGGGCGCGAACCGCACCCTGCCGTACGCCTCGACGCTCTGCGGCGCCTGCTTCGACGCCTGCCCGGTCCGGATCGACATCCCCGAGGTGCTGGTGCACCTGCGGCAGGTTGGCGTGGACGCCCGCCGGGGCCGACCCTCGGCGGAACGTACCGCGATGCGGGCGCTGGCCTGGACGATGCGGGACCGCCGCCGGTACGCCGCCGCGCTCCGGGCCGCCCGGCGCGGCGCGGCCCCGCTGCGGCTGGCCGCCGGACGACGCGGACAGGTACGCCGGCTGCCGTGGCCACTGTCGGCCTGGACCGCCAGCCGGGACGCCCCGCTGCCGGCCAGCCAGACCTTCCGGGACTGGTGGGCCGGGCGGGACCGCACGAGCGAGCAGGAGGACCGGTGATGGCGACATCCACGTCGGCCCGGGAGGAGATCCTGGCCCGGATCCGCGCCGCCCGGCCCGGCGGGACCGTCCCGGTGCCCCGGGACTACCGCACCGCCCCGGCCGGCAACCAGGTGGCGGCAGCCGCCGACGCGGAGCTGCTCGAACTGCTGGTCGACCGCCTGGTCGACTACCGGGCCACGGTACGCCGCTGCGCGCCGCAGGAGCTGCCCGAGGCGCTGGCCGACCTGCTGGGCGAGGTGCCGACCGTGGTCGTACCCGGGCAGGCGCCGGGAGAGTGGCTCTCGACGTACCTCGGCCGGATCCGGCGGGACGGCGACCCGGAGCCGCTGACGGTGGCCGACCTCGACGCACCGGGCGTGGCCGTGGTCACCGGCTGCGCGGTGGCGATCGCGCAGACCGGCACGCTGCTGCTGGACGGCGGCCCGGACCAGGGGCGCCGGCTGCTCAGCCTGGTACCCGACCACCACCTCTGCGTGGTCCACGCCGCGCAGGTGGTCGGCGGGGTGCCGGAGGCGCTCGCCCGGCTCGCCGACCCGACCCGGCCGATCACCCTGGTCTCCGGGCCCTCGGCGACCAGCGACATCGAACTCGACCGGGTCGAGGGCGTGCACGGGCCACGCCGGCTGGACGTGCTGGTGGTCACCGGCTGAACCCGGCCGGTCGACGCGATCGACCGGCCGGGGCGGCGGACCGGCCCGCTCAGTTCGCCGAGACCCGCTCGGCGCGGCGGGCGGCGACGTGCTCCACCAGGGCGACCAGCACCACCTTGCCGGACTGCCGGCTCCGCGCGTCGCAGAGCACCACCGGCACGTCCGCGTCCAGGTCGAGCGCGCTGCGCACCGCCTCGGGACCGAACCGCTTCGCCCCGTCGAAGCAGTTGACCCCGACCACGAACGGGATCCCCCGGCGCTCGAAGTAGTCGACCGACGGAAAGCAGTCGGCGAGCCGACGGGTGTCGGCGAGCACCACCGCGCCGAGCGCGCCGAACGCCAACTCGTCCCAGAGGAACCAGAACCGGTCCTGCCCCGGCGTACCGAAGAGATAGACCTGGAGATCGGGGTTGATGGTGATCCGGCCGAAGTCCATCGCGACGGTGGTGGTCTGCTTGCCCTCCACGCCGTAGAGGTCGTCGGTGCCGGCACCGGCGTCGGTGAGCACCTCCTCGGTCTGCAACGGGCGGATCTCGCTCACCGCGCCCACCAGGGTCGTCTTGCCGACGCCGAAGCCGCCGGCAATCAGGATCTTCAGCGCGAGCGGGATGCGCCGCTTCGCCGTCCCCTGGTCAGAGAGCCCGGAGTCCATTGACCACCGCCTTGAGGATGTCGTCGTCGGGGAACTGGCGCGAGGTGGGTGGGTCGTACATCGAGATCCGGCCGCTGGTGAGCAGGTCGCCGAGGAGCACCCGGACCACCCCCACCGGCAGGTTGAGGTCGGCGGCGAGGTCGGCGACGGTGATCGGCTGCTGCGCCCGGGCGATGATCGCCCGCTGTTCCGGGTGCGGCTGCGGACCGTCGTCGCCGTCCTCCTCCGGCGGACCGGCCACCACGAACGCCATCAGGTCGAACCGGCCGGCCGACGGCTGGACCCGACCACCGGTCATGGTGTACGGCCGGACCACCGGCCCGGCGTCGTCGTCCAGCCAGTCGTGGTGCGGCCCCGGTGCGTCACTCCGCATCTGCCGGCGCCCGCGATGTTCGGCTCGGCGCGGACAGGTTCTGCCCGACCCGGGTCACCAGCATCGCCATCTCGTACGCGATGACGCCGATGTCCGACGCGGCGCTGGCCAGTACGGCGAGACAGGCGCCCTGACCGGCGGCGGTGACGAAGAGGAACGCGGACTCCATCTCGATCACGGTCTGCCGGACCGGTCCCGCCTGGAAGTGCCGGCTGGCCCCCTTCGCCAGAGACTGGAAGCCGGCCGCCATCGCCGCCATGTGTTCGGCGGCCTCCCGGCCCAGGTCCCGCGACGCGGCCATCAGCAGTCCGTCCGCGGAGAGCAGTACGGCCTGCTGCGCGGACGGTACGCGCTCCACGAGATCGTCGAGCAGCCAACTGAGGTCCGCACCCGCCTTCGTCGTGTGCACCACTCACCCGTCCCCTTCAGAATTCGTGACACCCGGATCGGCGACCCGGGCGGTGGCATCGGAGGTGTCGCCGGACGGCGTCAGCTCCTCGGCGTCCCGCCGTCCCCGTGCCGTGCCGGACTGCAACGCGGCCATCACCGCCCGCACCTGCTCCGGGGTACGCGGCTGCGGCTCGTCCGACTCGCCGTCGACGGTGCCACCGGCGGCGGCACCCGGGGAGCGGTCGGAGTTGGCCACGGGTCCGTTGCGCAGTTGCGGCGCGAGACTCTTCTGCCGGACCCGCCGGGGCAGGCCGTCCGGGCCGACCGGGCCGGTGGCCGGGCGTACCGGTCCGCCGCTGGGCGGGACCGCCGGGAGGACCACGGTGTCGTCGTCCATCGCTGGGCGGGACACCGGTCCGGCGGGCGCCGTCGTACCGGCCGGTGCGGCGGGCGGCGGAGCGGCGGTGGTCTGGGCGGTCGACGCGGCGCCGGTCGGGGCGGTGGTCGGGGTCGGGGCGGTGGTCGGGTCGACGCCGCGTCGGCGCAGCGCACCGGCCCTCGGCATCCGTACGCCGGATCGCGGGCCGGTCTCCGGGCCGTCCTCCGGGGCGGCGCCGCCGGGGCCGGCGGTGGAGTCCGGCTGGCCGGCGTCGGTCGGGTCGGAGGTCGGGGTGTCCCGTCGGGGAGCCGCGGGCTCCGCCGCGCCGTCGGCCGCCGGGTCAGGTTGCGGTGTCTCCGGCCGGCCGGCGGCGACCAGCGCCGCCAGCGCCGCACCCGCCTTGCGTCGTGGCCCCAGCCCGGTGGTGGTGCCGGGTCCGGCGGGCGGCTCGGCAGCGTCCGCCGGCACGGTGGCGGCCGGGCCGGTCTGGGCCGGCAGTTCGATCGTCTCCGAGCCGTCCGCGCCGCCGCCGGTCCGGCGGGGACCGCCGCCCCGGGTCGGGCCCGCCGACTCCGGACCGGCCCCGTCACCCCGGTCGGCCGCCGGGGCGGAGGTGTCGGGTACCACGAGGTCGCCGGGGATGAGGGCCACCGCCGTCACCCCGCCGTACGGGGAGGGACGCAACTGCACCCGTACGCCGTGCCGGGCGCCGAGCAGGGCGACCACGAACAGCCCGAGCCGGGCGCTGTTCGCCGGGTCGAAGTCCGGTGGGTCGGCGAGTCGGCGGTTCGCCTGCTCGATCGCCTCGGTGGCCATGCCCAGGCCCCGGTCCTCGATCTCGATCGCGTACCCGTTGGCGACCACCTGCCCGGTGACCTGCACCCGGGTGTGCGGCGGTGAGAACGACGTCGCGTTCTCGATCAGCTCCGCCAGCAGGTGGATGACGTCGCCGACCGCCCGGCCGGCGGTGGCCGCCGGTGCCACCGTGACCAGGTCGACCCGGGCGTAGTCCTCGACCTCGGAGATCGCGCCCCGGATGACGTCCACCATGGAGACCGGGTTGCGCCAGCCCCGGCCGGGTGCCGCCCCGGCGAGCACGACGAGGTCCTCGGCGTGCCGCCGCATCCGGGTGGCCATGTGGTCGAGCCGGAAGAGGTCCTCCAGCTCGTCGGGCTGGGCCGCCCGCCGCTCCATCCGGTCCAGCAGCGCGAGCTGGCGGTGCAGCAGGGTCTGGCTGCGCCGGGCGATGTTGAGGAAGACGTCCCGCAGACCTCGGCGCAGCGCGGCCTCGTCGATCGCCGAGGCGATGGCGGTGCGCTGCACCTCGCTGAACGCCTGACCGAGCTGGCCGATCTCGTCCTGCCCGTAGTCGAGTGGTGGCGCCTCGGTCTCGACGTCCACCTCCTCGCCCTTGCGCAGCCGCCCGACGACGTCGGGCAGCCGCTCGTCGGCCATGTTCAGCGCGGCGGCCCGCAGGCTGGTCAGCCGCCGGACCAGCGAACGGCCGATCCGCAGCGCGATGATCGCCGAGAGGAGTACGGCGACGAAGCCGAGCAGGCCGGCGAGACCCAACCGGACCAGGATGCCGGCGGCGACCGGTCGGCTGCGGTCGGCGAGCGCGTCGGCACCGGTCAGCTCGAAGTCGCGCAGTTGCCGCTGGACCGAGTCGTAGCTGCTCTGCCACTGTCGGGCGTCGACCGGCAGGCTGTCGCCGGCACCCCGGGCGATCAGGTCGTCCTCCATCCGGCGCAGCCGGACGTACGCGTCCCCCTCGGTGAGCTGCTGGTATGCGACCCGGTCGGCGTCCGGCAGCTCCGCCGTCGCCGCCGAGTAGAGGAAGCGCTGGGTGCCGACGATCTGGACGAACTGGGCGTGCTCGCCCGGCGCGAAGCGCCCCGCGCTGAACACCCCGGCGAGCAGCGCGTCGGCCTGGGCGAGCACCTCCCGGGCCCGGCCGAGTTCGGTCAGGCTCCGGGCCTCCCGGGCCAGCGTCTCGTCCGGCAGCGTGTTCAGCGCGGAGAAGGTCCGGAACGCGGCGTCGATGATCCCGCTGTAGAGGCCGAGCGCTCCGCTGGCGTCGACGGTCCGGCGGTCGATGAAGACGCGTCCGGAGCGCAGCGCGTCGACCGCGGTGAGCAGTTGGTCGATCCGGGCGTCGAGCAGCGCGCCGGTGGTGTCCCGCAGGTCGGCGTCGGAGGTCCGGCGACGGAAGTCGGCGATCGCCCGGTCGGTGCGGATCCGCTGCTCGGCGAGGACGGTGGCGGCGCTCGGGTCGACCAGTTGCCGCACCGAGAGCCGGCGCTCCTGCTGCAACTCCACCACCAGCGTCTCCCCCGGCCGCCCGACCTCGTCCAGCAGGGTCTGGGTGGCGAGCAGGTTCGACGCGGGTCCGACGGTGAGCGTGGTCGCGAAGATCCAGAGCGCCGACAACGCGAGGATCGGCACGGCGACCAGCGCGACGATCTTCGAGCGGATCGGCCAGTTCTGGGTTTCCATCAGACCTCGCCGGAAGGGGATGTGTCAGGGTCGACACCCGCACCGGCGGCCCGCGGCTCCGGCCAGAGTCCGAGGGTCACGGGCGCGCGTGCCTTCGGCAGGATACGTAATCAAAGCCGCGCGCACTACCGGACAACGGGTCTCTGGTTGATCCAATCTGGCAAATAAATTGATAACTGTCTTTGCCAATTGATCTCGACTTCCGTCGATGGGCCAATGCGGTGACCGGGGGTGGGCCGTTCGGACCGACCCACCCCCACCAGCAATTCCGGCCGGACAAATCACAACGGCGGCGTCAGCGCCGCCCGCCGGGCACCGGCCGCCGCCGGTCCCAGCTCGCTCCGGCCCGGCGCAACGCCACCGCCAGCACCAGGTACGGGCACGCGAGCAGCGCGAAGACCACCCCGTGCCCGGCGACCGCCGAGGCGAGGGCGTACCCGCCGTACACCCCGATGGTGACCAGTTCGGTGCCGAGCCCGGCCAGCGAGGTCACGGTGGCCCTGGCCGGTCCGGTGATGCTCTCCTGGAGGCGTACGTCGGCCACCAGGCTGGCCATCTGGAGGACGCAGAACGCCGCCGCCACCAGTACGAAGCCCGCCGGCCGGCCGGCCAGCGCCCCCACGGCCAGGGCGATCGAGGCCGCCCCGACCGCCGCGCCGAACCGCCGCGCCGTCAGCCGCTGCCCGAGCGGGGTGAGCAGGCCGCCCAGCATCACCCCGGCCCAGACCAGCAGCACCAGCAGCGGCACGCCGGCCGTCGGGGTGACCTCGCCGGCCAGCAGCGGCAGGTACTCCTCCAGCCCGCCCCAGATGCCGAGCATCGCCGGCAGCAGCAGCAGGGCCCGGCGTACCGCCCGACTGTTCCGGGCCTCGGCCAGCGCCACCCGGAGGATCGCGAGGGGGCCGGGCGACGGGTCCTCGGTCGCCGGCTGTGCCGGGGCGACCCGGACCAGCTCCCCGGACGGGGCGACGACGACACCGGACCCCCGGCCGAGCCCGGGGCCGGCGGTCTCCGGGCCGGTCGGGACGCCGACGCCCGGTGCCGGCGTCCGGTGTTCCGGCAGCGCCAGTCCCACGACCGCGCAGAGCAGGCTGGCCAGCACGCTGGCGACCCCGACCGCGGGGTAGCCGCCGGCCGCGAAGACCGGGGTGGCGACCGCGATGGCCAGCAGTGCGCCGAGCAGGCTGACGGTGCTGGCCCGGCCGATCACCCGGCCGTACCGGTCGGCCAGGCCGAGCCGGTCGAGTTCGTCGTAGAGCAGGGCCTCGGCGGCGCCGGACTGGAGCGCGCCGCGTACCCCCCAGAGCACGAAGCCGAGCGCGAAGACCCAGTAGGAGGGTGCCGCGACCCAGAGCCCGAAGCCGACGGCGCCGAGCAGCGGGGCGACGGCGAGCAGCAGCCGCCGGGACACGGCGTCGGCCCAGACCCCGGAGGGAACCTCCAGGAGGATCCCGGTCAGCGACCAGATGACGAAGAGCGAGGAGATCTGCGCGACCGACAACCCGGTGTCGGTGAAGAGCAGCGCGTACACCGGGTAGAGCAGGACGAAGTCGTCCAGGAACGCGTAGAGGTAGAAGGTGGTGGTCAAACGCCGCGCACGAGCGGTCGGCGCGGGTGACGAGGTGACGGGCATGAGGCCTTCCCACGGGGACGATTCGGACTCGGAAATCGGGTCACGAACGTCCCGGGCGGGCCCCGGCAGCGCGGGCCGGGCCGGCCTCCGGCGGGGAATTAATGTCGGTGCGTCATGCCGGGCAGTCTAGGCGGTCGGCGGCCCCGGCGGGAGCCGGGCAGGGGGCGTCCCCCGGGCGCGTGCTCGCGCCGGGGGACGCCCCGTCCGACTGCCGTGAGGTGATTTCCGGGTACGCCCCGATCAGGCGCCGGCGGCCAGCCCGAGTCCCTCGGCGACCCGCCGCCCGTACGCCTCGTCGCACTGCCGCAGGTGCCAGACCATCCGCTCCTGGATGTGCTTGTCGCACTGGCCGAGCTGGTTGACCAGGTTCTTCACCAGGTCGTCCCGCTCCCAGTCGGGCATGGTGCGGAACCGCTCGCCGGCCTGCGCGTAGTCGTTCTGCCGCTCGATCGGGGCCCGCATGACCTGCCCCGAGACGTGCGGCCGGTACTCCCGGTACGACTCGTCGGCCTCGGCCAGCCCGGCCACCGAGGAGGGCTCGTAGTTGATGTGCGGGTTGCCGCCCCGGTGGTCCACCCCGTACGACATCTGCCCACCGTCCTGGTTGGTGTGGACCGCGACGTCCGGCCGGGGCGCGTTGACCGGCAACTGGAGGTAGTTCGGGCCGACCCGGTAGCGCTGGGTGTCGGAGTAGGAGAACGTCCGGCCGACCAGCATCTTGTCGTCGCTGAAGTCCAGCCCGTCGACCAGTACGCCGGTGCCGAAGGCGATCTGCTCGTTCTCGTTGTGGAAGTTGTCGACGTTGCGGTTCAACGTCATCATCCCGACCGGGCGGAGCGGGAAGACGTCCTCCGGCCAGGTCTTGGTGTCGTCGAGCGGGTCGAAGTCCAGTTCGGGGTGCTCGTCGTCGCTCATGATCTGGACGTTCAGCTCCCACCTCGGGTAGTCGCCGCGCTCGATCGCCTCGTAGAGGTCCTTCGAGGCGTGCCCCAGTTCGGTCGCCTGGATGGCGGCGGCCTGCTCCTCGGTCAGCGACTCGATGCCCTGCTGCGACTTCCAGTGGTACTTGACGAGTACGCCCTCGCCGGCCGCGTTGACCATCCGGTAGGTGTTCACCCCGAACCCGTCCTGGGTCCGGTAGTTGGCCGGGATGCCGCGCGGGCTGAACAGCCAGCTGAGCATGTGCATCGACTCCGGCGTGTTGGACATGAAGTCGAAGATCCGGTTCGGCTCCTGCCGGAAGGTGACCGGGTCCGGCTTCAGCGCGTGGATCACGTCCGGGAACTTGATCGCGTCCCGGATGAAGAAGACCGGCAGGTTGTTTCCGACCAGGTCCCAGTTGCCGTCGTCGGTGCGGAACTTCACCGCGAAGCCGCGCGGGTCGCGGGTCGCCTCGGAGGAGTCCCGCCCGCCGATCACGGTGGAGAAGCGGACCGAGACCGGGGTCTTCTTGCCGGGGCTCTGAAAGAGCTTGGCCCGGGTGTACGTCGAGGCCGGTTCGTCGCCGATCGTCCCGTACGCCTCGAACTCGCCGTGCGCGACGAAGCCGCGCGCGTGCACCACGCGCTCCGGGATGCGCTCCCGGTCGAAGTGGCTGATCTTTTCGAGGAAGTGGTAGTTCTCCAGGGTGGCCGGGCCGCGCGAGCCCACCGTCCGCTGTTGCTGGTTGTTGTGTACGGGGTGACCCTGCCGGGTCGTGAGCGTCGGCTTCTTCTCCTGGGGATCACTCATCAGGTCTCCTCCTGTCCGTGCTCTTCCTGGCAGTCGGGCAACGGCCGGGTACGCGACGTCGTCCGCCCGGAGAGCGGATGTTCCGTCCGGTTCAACGCGGCCGTCCACCGCACGGCCCGGATCGTCGGGCACGCCGTCGTGGCCGAGGTGGTGCCCCGGCACCGGGGCGGCGTGCGTCCCGGGGCGGGGTCGCCGGCAGGTCGGTCGGGCGACCGGCCGGGTGTCGGGGACGGGCGGTTCGGACGCTCCGACCGGTGCCGTCCCGAGCGGCACCAGACCAGCCAACCGCGTTTTCTGGAATGAGTCAAGTTTTGTCGCGCGTGCCACTCGGCCGGGCGCTCGGCGCGGGGGTGCCGCGCGGCGTCGGCGGCGACCCTCCTCCCCCGGCGCGGCGGTTCGGGGCGTTCTGCCCGGTCAGGCAGCCCTCGACCGGTTCCTGCCGCCGCGCGCCGGTTCCCGCCGGCGGGCACGAAAGTGTGCCAGATCTGGATTGGTGATCAGGGCCGAGCGGGAATAGCAGGAGACGAAGGAGGAGCCATGTCGCCCATAGAAGTCGTCCTCATCATCCTTGTGGTCCTCGCCGTCGCCGCCGCCGTACCGGCCATCTGGGTGGCCAGCCGCCGCCGTGCCCTGCGCAGCCGCTTCGGTCCCGAGTACGACCGGGTGGTCGCCGAGCAGCAGAGCCGGTCCGCCGCCGAGCAGGAACTCCGGGAACGTGAACGCCGCCATGCCGAGTTGACGCTCACTCCGCTCTCCGCCGAGTCCCGCCAGCGGTACGCGGCCGACTGGGAGGAGATCCAGGCCCGTTTCGTCGACTCCCCGGCCGAGGCGGTGGGCGCGGCGGACGAACTGGTCACCCGGCTGATCGCCGAGCGCGGCTATCCGGTCGGCGAGTACGACGAGCAGCTCGCCCACCTCTCCGTCGAGCACGCCCGCACCCTGACCCACTACCGGGACGCGCATGAGATCCAGCTACGCAACGAGCGCGGCGAGGCCAGCACCGAGCAGCTCCGCCAGGCCGTCGTGCACTACCGGGAACTCTTCGCCGACCTGCTCGGCGAGGACCCCGTACGCCAGTCCTCGGACGGGACCCGTCCGGACACCCCGCAGGACGTACCGAGCCGGTGAGGAGGCACTTCGCCATGCGTCACCAGGAACAGCAGACCGACAACGGCGGCACCGACGTGATCCGTTCCGAGCCGGTACCCGTGACCGGCCCCGGCCAGGTCGAGGCCGGCGGGGCCGAGGGCCGGCAGCGGGACCGGTATCCGGAGGGCACCGGCGACCAGGGCCCGGACGCGCTCGACGAGCGCGGCTCCTACGACAACGACCTCGCCACCAGCGGTTCGGGGCCGGCCTTCTCGTCCGACCCGGCCGCACCGGCACGGGCCCGGGACGACCGGCGCGGCGAGGACCGGTCGGCGGAGGAGGAGGCCGAGGACGCGGCGCTGGACGACGACGCGCTGACCGAGCGCTCCCCGGCGGGCCGCTCCGGTGACGCCGACCGCGACAGCGCGGGCATCGGTGACCGGGGCGACCTCGCCGACGCCAGCCAGGCGCACGCCAGCCAGGCCGACGTCACCGGCGGCACCGGTACCGGCGAATCCGCCGACCCCGCGGCCGGGTCCGACGAGGACGACATCCGGGACGACACCCGGAAGGTGCCCGCGACCGCCGGGGCGGACGCCGGCAAGGACGCGGTCGTCGACCCGGACGCCACCGCCCGGGTCGACGACCCGGAGCGGGTCGACGAGACGCCGGCCGACGAGACCGCGCGGGCCGACCACGCCGACGACGCCGGAGGCGACCCCCGGGACCGCTCGGGTGCGCCGGAGTTCCACGAGCCGGCGCCGCTGCCCACCAGCTTCGGCGCCACCAGCGTCGGCGGTGCGGTCGCGGCCTCCGCGCTGGCCGGCAGCCACCGCGACCCGCGCAACGAGGACACCGTCCGCTCCGGGGACGGTCCGGTCGACGACCGGATCGACGGGATCGACGACGAGCGGACCGACGGGATCGACGACGAGCGGGCCGTCGCCCCGCAGGAGGTACCGGATCGCAGCCTCGGTGCGGCCGACGCCGCCACCGCCGACCGGGGCGGCGTACCGGCCGCCGACGGGGTCGAGTCGGACCCGTTCGGCCGGCCCGTGCCGGAGGGCTCGGCGGTCGGGGTGGCGCACCCGGTGAACCCGGACGTGCTCAGCGCGGGCAACCCCGACGCGCTGACCGGCGGTACCCCTGCCCGGGCGGAGGCCGGCGGGCCGGACGAGACCGGCACGGCGGACGGCACGGCCACGACGGGGACGGCGGACGGCAACCTGCCGCCCGGTGCCGCGCCGGCCGAGCCGATCGTCGCGATCCTCGACGAGGAGACCGTGCGGGGCCTGCGGGACCGGTGGCGGGACGTGCAGCTCCGCTTCGTCGACGACCCGCCGGGCGCCACCGAGGAGGCCCACCGGCTGGTCCGGGAGTCCGTGGAGGCGGTCACCGCCGCCCTGACCCGGCAGCGTGACGAACTCGGCGGCTGGCAGGACGACGGCGCCGCCGACACCGAACAGCTGCGGATGGTGGTCCGCCGGCACCGGGACTTCCTGGACCGCCTGCTCGGCCGGTAGCCGGCGCCGACCGGCGCGACCCGACTCCCGACGGCTCCCCGAGGCCCGCCAACCGGCGGGCGCCGGGGAGCCGTCGGCGATCAGGCATCCGGGTACGCCGGGGACAGGAGTGAAAACTCTTCACCTCGGGTAGTAGGCCCCTCGCCCCCGACGAACCTGTCGCCGGGACACGGACCGAGCGTACGGACGAAGGTGACGGCGTGGACGGCGGCCTGCGGCTGGACATGAGCCCACTGGACTATCTGATCCTGGCGCTGTATTTCGGCACCGTACTCGGGGTCGGCTTCGCCGCCCGGCGAGCGATCAAGACCAGTGTGGACTTCTTCCTCTCCGGCCGGTCGCTGCCGGCCTGGGTCACCGGACTCGCCTTCGTCTCCGCCAACCTCGGGGCGCTGGAGATCATCGGGATGGCCGCCAACGGCGCCCAGTACGGCCTGATGACGCTGCACTACTACTGGATCGGCGCCGTACCGGCGATGGTCTTCCTCGGCATCGTGATGATGCCCTTCTACTACGGCTCCAAGGTACGCAGCGTGCCGGAGTACCTGCGGCTGCGCTTCAACCGGCCGGCCCACCTGCTCAACGCGCTCAGCTTCGCGGTCGCCCAGGTGCTGATCGCCGGGGTCAACCTCTACGCACTCGCCCTGATCATGCAGGCCCTGCTCGGCTGGCCGCTCTGGCTCTCCATCGTGGTCGGCGCGCTGATCGTGCTGGCCTACATCACGATCGGCGGGCTCAGCTCGGCGATCTACAACGAGGTGCTCCAGTTCTTCGTGATCCTCGCCGGCCTGGTCCCGATCACCGTCATCGGGCTGGCCAAGGTCGGCGGGATCGACGGGCTCTGGGACGCCGTACGCGGCTCCGACCTCGGCGAGGCCGGGCTGCACACCTGGGCGGACACCGGCAGCGCCGACAACCCGCTCGGCGCGAGCTGGATCGGCATCGTCTTCGGGCTCGGCTTCGTCCTCTCGTTCGGCTACTGGACCACCAACTTCGCCGAGGTGCAGCGGGCGATCTCGGCGAAGGACATGAGCGCGGCCCGGCGTACACCGATCATCGCCGCGTACCCGAAGATGGTGATCCCGCTGGTCACGGTGATCCCCGGCCTGGTCGCGGTGGTCACGGTCAACGGGCTCGGCGCGGAGACCGGCGACCTGACCTACAACAACGCGATCCCGCTGCTGATGCGCGACCTGCTGCCGACCGGCGTACTCGGGGTGGCGGTGACCGGGCTGCTGGCCTCGTTCATGGCCGGCATGGCGGCCAACGTCAGCGGCTTCAACACCGTCTTCACCTACGACATCTGGCAGACGTACGTCCGCAGGGACCGGCCGGACGACTACTACCTGCGGATCGGCCGGATCGCCACCATCGGCGGGGTGCTGGTCGGGATCGGCACCGCGTTCATCGCGGCCGGCTTCAACAACATCATGAACTACATCCAGGTGCTCTTCTCGGTCTTCAACGCGCCGCTCTTCGCCGCCTTCATCATCGGCATGTTCTGGAAGCGGATGACCGCCTGGGCGGGGTTCTGGTCGCTGCTGACCGGCACCCTCGGCGCGCTCGCCACCTATCTGCTCTACCAGGCCGGGGTGCTGCCGTTCGACTCCGACCTGGAGGAGAGCTTCTGGGGTGCCGGCGTCGCGTTCGTGCTGGTCGCGATCGTCGCGGTGGTCGTCACCCCGCTGACCGCCCGCAAGTCCGACGACGAGCTGCGCGGCCTGGTGTACGGGCTCGCCGGCACCGACGGCCGGCAGGCCCTGCTCGGCGGCGACGCCCGCTGGTACCGCTCGCCGCTGCTGCTCGGCGGGATCGCGGTGGTGCTCTCCGCACTGCTCTACCTGCCGGTGCTCTGAGGCGGCACACCGCAGGATCCGACCGGGACGCGCGCCAGCTGCGACAGTGAGAAGGGACGAGGCGATGGAAGACCAGAACCGGCCGCCGGCCGGGACGCCGGTGGACTCCGCCGAGCAGGAGCGCCGGTCGGCCGCCGCCCGGCTCTTCGACATCCGCCGGGTGATCGGCGGGCTCTTCGTCGCGTACGGCGTGATCGTCGGCCTGGTCGGCGTCTTCGACGGCGCGTCGGCGGTGGAGAAGGCCCAGGGCATCCGGATCAACCTCTGGGCCGGGCTCGCCATGCTGGCGCTCGGCCTGGGCTTCCTGCTCTGGCAGTGGCTGCGCCCGATCGACCGGGAGTGAGCCGGCGCCCCGACCTGGCACGGCTCCCGGCGCCGGGGTGCCCCGGGCCGCCGGACGAGCGGACGGGCGGACGGGCAGACGGGCGGACGGATGGGCGGCCCGTCGGTCGGACGGGCGATGGCGGCCGGCAGGCATGGCGCGGGTCCTCCGGGGTATCGATCCGGAAGACCGGTCAGTCGCACGTCGCATCCGCCACAGGAGGGCAGCACGCATGACCGAGCGCGATCCGACCCGCAACCGGCCGCTGGAGGAGAGCCCGGAGGTGGCCGCCGCGATCGAGGACGACGCCGCCGTACCGCAGCTCGCCGCCGACGGCGGGCCGGGCGCCGAGAACCCGGACTTCGTCGACCCGGAGGACGTTCCGGGCGATTTCCCGCCCACCGACGACCTGCTCGGCGACCCGTACGGGCAGGGTACGGGGGGCGCGGGTGACGCGCGTACCGGAGCGGAACAGCCGTGGGACCCGGAGGACCTGGCGGCGGCACAGGGCCGGGACCCGACACCGGAGAACGTACGGCGGGCCGGCGAGGAGCTGGACCGGGAGGGTACGGCGACCGCGGTGGAGAAGACGGTGCCCTGACCGGGGTACCCGGAACCGTCGGGGCAGCACACCGCGGCGGTCCCCGTCCGACGCGTTGCCGCTCCGGACGGGGACCGCCATTGGTGGTGATGTCGTGCTGTTACCCCAGTCTTACCAGCCGGTTCAGAGCGCCGGGTAGGCGTTCTGCATCAGCTGGGTGAGCTGCGCCGGGAACCAGGCACCCGAGATCGGGGCACCGGAGAGCGCGCCGCTCATGTTGTTGTTGTTGCGCGGGTTACCGGTGTAGGTCGGGTCGCACATCCGGTCGAAGCCCTTGCCCTCGTCGTTGTCGATCTGGGTGCTGGAGCCGTCCGACTCGCCCGGGGGCTTGATCCAGACGTACGCGTCGATCCCGCTGGCCGGGGCGGACCGCGGCCGCTCACCGATGCCGGCACCGCTCTGGTTGCACCAGTTGCCGAGGTGGATCCGGCGGTCGATCCGGGAGCCGTCCACCTGCTCGTCGACGGTGCCCGAGGTCCTCGGGCCGGTGGGCCGGGCCGAGCCGCCCCAACCGTTACGCGAGGTGTCGATCAGCATGCCGATGCTGGAGCTGAAGCCCTGCGAGACCAGCTCGGTACGGAGTGCCTGGGCGAAGCGCTGCTCGTCCACGTACCGGTTGTAGTCGATCCACTTCGAGAGCCGGTTCTGCTCGGTCACGTTGAGGTAGGGCTCGACGGTGGCCGAGTAGTTGGCGGTGTTGGCGATGAAGCCGTGCACGTTGGCCTGGGTGCTGCCCTCGGCGCGGGCGGCCTCGGCGAAGATCTGCGCGGAGGCCCGGAAGTTGTCGTCCCACCCGATCCAGCCGTGGTGGCCGGCGTCGATGTAGTTGTAGACGTTCGGGACCGCACCGAGCTTGGCCAGGGCGTAGCCGACACCCTTGACGTAGTTGCCGTTGGCCTTCATCGTGTCGCACTGCGCCGTCGCGGTCTCCCGCGGCGCCACGTTGGTGACCAGGTTCGGCAGCGAGTCGATCTCGATGATCGCGATGATCCGCAGGCTGCTGTACTTGCTGTCACCCATGATCGCGGCGATCGGGTCGATGTACTGCGTCTTGTACTTGGGCAGCTCGTCCGCCTTCAGCTCACCGTTGGAGGCGAGCGCCGCACAGTCCCGGCCGGGCAGGTTGTAGATGACGAGCTGGATGTAGCCGGCGCCCTGCGCCAGCGCCTCGTCCAGGTGGTCCCGCAGGCCCATCGAGCCGTTCGAGCTGCTGTCCGGGGTGCCCTCGATCGCGGCGATCCGGTCCAGCCAGACACCGGTCGGGTTGCTGGAGATCCGGTTGCCGCCGGAGACGCTCTCCGCCTTGGCCTTCCACTCCGGGTTCACGTAACCACGGGCGCCCGCGTACGGGTTGTCCACCCGGGCCGCGGGGTTGCTGGTCGGGTTCGTGGTCGGCGGGTTGGTCGGGTTGCCCGTCGGTCCGCCGGTGGGCGGGGTGGTCGGCGCGGTGCCGTTGCAGGTCGTCCCGTTGATGCTGAAGGACGTCGGCGCCGGGTTGCTGCCGCTGAACGAACCGTTGAAGCCGATGCCGGTGGAGGCGCCGGTGGCGAGGTTGCCGTTCCACGACACGTTCGTGGCGGTCACCTGGGTGCCGGACTGCGTCCAGTTGGCCGACCAGCCCTGGGTCACCCGCTGTCCCGCGTCCGCGAAGCTGAACCGGAGGGTCCAGCCGTTGATCGCGTCGCCGACGTTCCGGATGGTGATGTTGGCGCTGAAACCACCCTGCCACTGGTTGGCACTGTAGGTGACGCTGCACCCGGGTGCCGCCTGTGCCACGGACGCCGGGATGGTGACCAGACCGGCGGCGACCAAAGCGCTCGCACCGGCCACCGCGACGGCTTTCTGCCGGACGGACAATCTACTCGGTAAATTCATGCCACTGATCTCCTTGAGCCAGCCGGTCACGTTAGGCGGAACCGGCGCGGCGGTCACACGGCGACGCGCCAGGTGGGTACGTCCGTGCACGCCATGGGGGACTGCGGTATGCCCGACCCGGACGGGCGGAACTGGTGGTGGTGCCGGCCGCTCGGGTCAGCGACCGTGACGACGCCGTCCGGCGAACCGGCTGCCCTCGACGTCCGCTGCGCGGTGTGGCTCCCCCAGCACAGTGGATGAATTCTTGCATGGGAGCGCTTCCATCACAACACCTCGATACCGATGGATGACGATTCCCTGCTCGCGGCGTCCGTCGCCGGCCACCGCCACGACCTGCGGCGGCGTGGCCGGCCGGGCACAGTGGACCCGCTCCGGACCGGATCCTACCTCGCGCCCCGCCCGGGTCCGGGTACAGAAAGCGGCACGCTCGGGCGCGGTCGGCGCGGACCGGAGAACGGCCGCCCCCGGCGGTCGGCCGCCGTCTCCGTCCACCCTGGAGCCTCGCCGCTGCCGTGACACCCGGCGGCGCGGCGCGAGCACTCCAGCGGCTCCGACGGATGCCGCCGGGCCGCCGGGCGGCACGGGATGACGCCGGGACGCCGGGCGGCGCGGGATGCCTGGGGCGACGGGGCGGGCTCGGAACCGGACGAGTGCGCACGATCGCCCGGATCGACCCGAGCGCGGTGCTACCGGCCGCAACAGCCGTTCCGGCCGAGCGGGGACACCGGAAGCGGAATCCGCCCGACCCCGCCGAGCCGACGCAGCGGGGCCCGAGCCGTTCGGTAACCGCCAGACGTCCCAGCCGGCCCTTCCGGTGCCTCGGCACCCGTTCGGGGAAATGGTGAGAAAATCCGATGAAAGCTCACAAATTCGCTAATCTCGGTCATGGCTCGTCTCCCGACGGGCTGAGGCAAGAGGGAAGGATGACGAAAGTCATGTCCAAGAAGTTCCTCGGCAGGATGATCGCAGGAGCCGCGCTCGGCGGCGCTTCTCTACTCGTTTTCTCCCCCTCGGCCGCGCTCGCGGACGGCGGCTACCACCCCGAGGGGCACCAGCGGGACGGCTCGGGCCGGGCGTACGCGAAACCACACGCCGCGAAGCCCGGGGAGAAGGTGGACCTCATCGAGGTCTGCCCCGAGGCGCAACAGCACGCGTGGCTGTGGTCGAAGGTCACCGGAAAGGTGGACCTCGCCCCGAAGGACCACAAGGACGACTACAAGGCCGATCAGAAGGACGACCACAAGGGCGAGCAGAAGGACGACCACAAGGCCGACCGGAAGCCCGAGGAGTCCGGCGGCCACTCCAGCGGCGGCGAGGCGTACCAGGGCGGGGAGGACTACAAGAAGGAGCGCGAGTACCAGGAGTTCCTGAAGTACAAGGAGTACCAGGAATACCAGGAGTACCGCCGCTACAAGGAGAAGCACGGGTCGGCCCCGGCGGAGAACGGGGCGTACGGCGCCGAATCCGCCCCGTCGACCGCCGAGGAGGCGCCCGCGGCACCCGGCCCGTCGGCCGACGCGGTACCGGCACCCTCGCCCTCGACCAGCGGCCAGCCTCAGCAGCCCGGGGGCTACCAGCCGCCCGGCGGGCAACCGGCGGCACCGGGCGGTACCGGCGGAATGGCCCTGGATGACGGCGGGCACGGCTGGGAAGAGGACAGGAAGGCCGAGGAGAGCAAGCACGGCTGGGAGAAGGCCGAGCAGAGCAAGGGCGGCTGGGAAGAGAGCAAGAAGGCCGAGGAGAGCAAGAAGGCCGAGGAGAGCAAGGGCGGCTGGACGGAGAAGAAGGCCGGCCACGAGTACTGGACCAGCGTCACCATCCCGTGGGACGCCAAGCCGGGGTCGTACGAACTCAAGGGCTCCTGCGGCGAGGGTGAGCTGATCATCCTGCCGAAGGGCTGGGTCGACGGCGGTGACGGCGGGGCGACCTCCGGCAGCAGCGACAATCTCGCGGTCGCCGGGGTCGGGATGCTCGGGTTGGCCGGGCTCGGCGGGTTGGTGCTGATGCGGCAGCGCCGCACCGATGAGTCGGCCGTCTGACGCGACGGCGAGCGGTGCCGGCGGCCGTCACGGGAGACCGTGGCGGATCGCCGGCACCGTCCTCGTCGCACTGCTGGCCCTGGTCGGCGCCGGCCTGGTCGGGGCCGCACTCAACGCGCCGGACCCGGTCGCGCCGCCGCAGCCGAGCGCCGGTGCCGCATCGCACGACCCGGACCGGTCGGCTGCCGGTGACACCGGGAGCGATCTCGGGCCTGCCGCACCGGCACCCACCACGGCGCCGGAGGGCGGACCCGATGCGACACCGGCACCGGTGCCCGCCGCACGGGTACTGACCAGGTCGGAACCGATCAAGATCACGATCCCGAAGATCGGGGTGAACGCCACCATCATGCCCGTGGGGCTTACCCCGGAGGGCATGGTGCAGGTGCCGCCGTTGGCCAAGGCGGAGCTGGCCGGCTGGTACCGGCCGGGTCCGACCCCGGGTGAGCCGGGCAACTCCGTGATCGTCGGCCACGTCGACTCGAAGGAGATCGGGCCGGCGGTCTTCTTCCGGCTCGGCGCCCTGCTGCCCGGCGACAGCATCCAGGTGATCCGCGAGGACGGCAGCCTGGCCACCTTCGCGGTGGAGGGCGTGAAGTCGTACCCGAAGAGCGAGTTTCCCACCGAACTCGTCTACGGCCCGACGGAGGCGCCGGGGCTGCGCCTGGTGACCTGTGGCGGGGACTTCGACGAGCGGACCGGCTCCTATCCGGACAACGTCATCGCCTTCGCCCGGCTCGCCGGGTAGCCGGGTAGCCGGGCGCCCGGCCGGGCGGTACGGGGGACAGCGGTACGCCGCTGTCCCCCGTCGCCGTCTGCCCGGGCCGGCGGCGGGACCCGATCCGGACAGGGCCGATGTGAAGAGCTCTCTACCACTCACAGGCGATGTTTCCGAAGGAACACCCATAATCCCGACATCTCCTCACAAACTAGCTAGCGTCGGTTCTGGCTCGGCTCGCCGTCGAGCACAACCAACGGGGAAGGAGTGACTACGAGTCATGAGTAGGAAGTTGCTGGGGAAGGTGGTGGCGGTCGCCGGTCTCGGTGCCGCGTCCCTGCTGATCTGCGCGCCCGGAACCGCTCTGGCGGACGACGCCCCACACGAGCGGGAGAACAACGGCCACATCCACACCGTGCCGAAGGGGGTGAAGCCGGGACACAAGTTCAAGGTCATCCTGAAGTGCGAGCACCGGGTGGAGAAAGCCTGGGTGTCGTCGAAGGTCACCGGCAAGCTCTGGCTCAAGCCCGTCGAGGAGGACGGCGTTCGAGTACCGGAGCGGCAGCGCCCACCGGCGGACGGCGGTCAGCCGGACGACGACGGTCAGCCGCCGGTCCCGCCGAACGGCGAGCAGCCGCCGCTTCCGCCGAACGGTGGTCAGCCCCCGCTGCCGCCGGACGGTGGGCAGCCACCGCTGCCCGAGGAGGGCGGCCAGCCGGGGACGGGCGACGGGCAGCCCGACGGCGGTCAGGGCGGCCAGGCGGCCGCCTACGGCGACGAGGCCGTCTACTGGGCCTGGGCGAAGGTGCCGTACAAGACCAAGCCGGGGCACTACCGGGCCTGGGGCGCGTGCGAGGCGACGGGCAAGATCGTCGTACTGCCCCGGGGTTCCGTACCCGGTGGTGACGGCGGCGCCGCCAGCACGGACTCGGGTCGGGCGGCAGCCGGCGCGGGCATGCTGGGCGCGGCCGCGATCGGTGGCTTCCTGATGATCCGCCGGCGTCGTACCGATGGCTCACCCGCCTGAGGTGTCGACCAGGCGCGCCGGCGGCCGGCACGGGAAACCGTGGCGTGCCGCCGGCTCCGCCCTGGTCGTCCTGCTCGCACTCGGCGGCACCGCCCTGCTCACCGCCGGCCTGAACCCGCCCCCGGCGCAGCCGCCGCAGCCCGCCGAGATCGAGACCGGCGAGGCGCCGCCGCAGCCCGAGGAGACCCCGGAGGCCCAGTGGACCCCGCAGGCGGTAGCGCCGTCGCCCACGCCGGGCAGCCCGGCCGCCGGCAGCCCGGTCGTCGAGCCGTCCCGGCCGGCCGAATTGCCCCGCTCGGAACCGGTCCGGATCACCATCCCGAAGATCAAGGTGAACGCGAAGATCATGTCGGTCGGCGTGAACGACGACGGGACCGTGCAGGTGCCCCCGCTCAAGCAGGCCCAGCTCGCCGGCTGGTACCGGCTGGGGGCCAGCCCCGGCGAGTTCGGCAACGCGGTCGTGGTCGGGCACGTCGACTCGGCCGCGATGGGGCCGGCGGTCTTCTTCCGACTCGGGGCGCTCAAGCGCGGCGACCGGGTCGAGGTCACCCGGCAGGACGGCAGGGTCGTCCGGTTCGCGGTGGACTCGGTGAAGTCGTACCCGAAGACGTCCTTCCCGTCCGAGCTGGTCTACGGTTCGGCGGACACCGCCCGGCTCCAGGTGGTGACCTGCGGCGGCACCTTCGACCGCAAGAAGGGCAGTTACCGCAACAACGTGATCGTCTCCGCCACCCGGATCCCCTGACCGAACGCCCGGTCGCTGGCGACGGGGACCGGACGCCGGATCGGCGGCGTTCCGGACCGGCAGAACCCGGCCCGGTACGCCGCCGACGCGGCCCGTCCGCTCAGCCGGCCGCCGAGGTCCGGACCAGGGTACGGATCTGCCGCAGCAGTACGGAGAGCGCGGCCAGATCCGCCCGGGACTCGTCGAACTCCCCCATCGCTTTTCGGGTACGGCCGATCGAGATCGAGTTCGACCGCTCCCACTCCTGCACCCGCTCGTCCGGCGACAGGTCGGCGGGAGTCCCGCCGAGCACCTCGGCGGTGAGCGCGGCCAGCGCGGCGTAGAGGTCGTAGCGCAGCGCCATCCGGGCCAGCGTCTGCCAGCGGTCCTCCCGGGGCAGCAGCGAGATCTTCGACAGCAGCGAGTCGACCCGGAACCGGTCGGAGAGGACGAAGTAGACCGCCGCCACCTCGCCGACGTCCCGCCCGGTCGCCCTCGCCGTCTCCACCACGTCGAGCAGGCCGAAGCTGTACATCAGCCGGGTGGAGCGCTCGGCCAGCTCCCGGGGCAGCCCGCGCCGCACGCACATCTCGACGTGCGCCTCCAGCGCCTCGCGCTCGCTGCCGTAGAAGAGGTTGCCCAGCTCGGGCAGGAGCCGGGAGACCCCGTCGCGGAGCCGGGCCGTCTCGGCCGGCACGTCGATCGGGGACCGGCGGTTCGTCACCAGCCACCGGACCGCCCGGTCGAGCAGCCGCCGGGTGTCCAGGTAGACGGCGGTCTGCACCTCGGTCGGCACCCGGTTGTCCAGCGCCTCGATGTCGGCCCAGATCTCCCGCAGCCCGAAGACCTCGCGGACCACCACGTACGCCCGGATCACGTCGGCCGGGGTGGCGCCGGTCTCCTCCACCACCCGGTAGATGAAGGAGATGCCGCCCCGGTTCACCGCCTCGTTCACCAGCATGGTGGTGACGATGTCCCGGTGCAGCCGGTGCTCCGGCATCCGGTCGGCGTACCGCTCGCGCAGCGGAGTCGGGAAATAGCTGGAGAGCACCTCGAAGGTCCACTCCTCGTCCGGCAGCCCGTCGGCCAGGATCTCCCGCTCCAGCACGATCTTGACGTACGCGAGCAGCACCGCGAACTCCGGCGCGGTCAGCCCGATGTCGGTACGGGTGGCCAGCTCCTCGTCCGGCGGCAGCGCCTCCAGCTCCCGGTTGAGGTGTCCGGCCCGCTCGAAGTCGGAGATCATCCGCCGGTGTACCGGCAGCAGCGAGGCCGCCTGGGCCAGCGCGTTGCCGATCGCCCGGGCCTGGTCGTAGTTGTCCCGGAGCACGAGCTGGGTGACCTCGTCGGTCATCTCGGCCAGCAGCGCGTCCCGGTCCGGCACGCTCAGCTCGCCGTCGGCCACCGCCGCACCGAGCAGGATCTTGATGTTGACCTCGTGGTCCGAGGTGTCCACCCCGGCCGCGTTGTCGATGAAGTCGGTGAAGATCCGGCCGCCGCCGAGGGCGTACTCGATCCGGCCGACCTGGGTGAAGCCCAGGTTGCCGCCCTCGCCGACCACCCGGCAGCGAAGGTCCCGGCCGTCCACCCGGATCGCGTCGTTGGACTTGTCCCCGACCTGCGCGTTCGACTCCGACGACGCCTTGACGTAGGTGCCGATCCCGCCGTTCCAGAACAGGTCGACCGGGGCGGAGAGGATCGCCTTCATCAGCTCCTGCGGCGACATCGACTCGGCGCCGGCGCCGAGGTCGAGCACCGCGCGGACCTGTGGGCTGATCGGGATCGACTTCGCGGTACGCGGATAGATCCCGCCACCGGAACTGATCAGCTCGGCGTTGTAGTCCGCCCAGGAGGAACGCGGCTGGTCGAAGAGCCGGCGACGCTCCACATAGGAGACGGCCGGGTCCGGATCCGGGTCCAGGAAGATGTGCCGGTGATCGAAGGCGGCCACCAGCTTGATGTGCTCGGAGAGCAGCATCCCGTTGCCGAAGACGTCACCGGACATGTCCCCGACGCCGACCACCGTGAAGTCCTGGGTCTGGGTGTCGATCCCCATGTCCCGGAAGTGCCGCTTCACCGACTCCCAGGCGCCCCGGGCAGTGATCCCCATCTTCTTGTGGTCGTAGCCGGCCGAGCCGCCGGAGGCGAACGCGTCGGCCAGCCAGAAGCCGTTGCGCACCGAGATCTCGTTGGCGATGTCGGAGAAGCTGGCGGTGCCCTTGTCCGCCGCCACCACCAGGTACGGGTCGTCGGCGTCGTGCCGGACCACGTCGGACGGCGGCACGATCTGCCCGCCGACCAGGTTGTCCGTCACGTCCAGCAGGGCCGAGATGAAGCCCTTGTAGCACTCCACCGCCTCGTCCCGGTCGCCCGGCTTCTGCTTGAGCACGAAGCCGCCCTTGGCGCCCACCGGCACGATCACGGCGTTCTTCACCATCTGCGCCTTGACCAGGCCCAGCACCTCGGTCCGGAAGTCCTCCCGCCGGTCCGACCAGCGAATGCCGCCCCGGGCCACCGGCCCGAACCGCAGGTGTACGCCCTCGAAGCGCGGCGAGTAGACGAAGATCTCGTACTTCGGCCGGGGCTCCGGCAGGTCCGGCACCATCTGCGGGTCGAGCTTGAACGCCACGTAGGGCTTGGGGCGCCCGTCGGTACGCCGCTGGTAGAAGCTGGTCCGCTGGGTCGCCTGGATCAGCGTCAGGTACGACCGCAGGATCCGGTCCTGGTCCAGACTGCTCACGTCGTCGAGCTGCTGGTTGATCGAGGTGACCAGTTCCTTGCTCCGCAGGTTGCGCTCCTCGGCGCCCAGCCCGAGTGTCGGCGAGAACCGCACCTCGAAGAGTTCCACCAGCGAGGCGGCGACCTGCGGGTACGCGATGAAGGTGGACTCCATGTAGTCCTGCGAGAAGACCGTGCCGGCCTGCCGCAGGTACTTCGCGTACGCCCGGAGCACCACCACCTGCCGCCAGGTGAGTCCGCCGCGCAGCACCAGCTCGTTGAAGCCGTCGACCTCGGCCTCGCCCCGCCAGGTGGCGGAGAAGGCGTTCTCCACGTGCGGGCGTACCTCGGCCAGGTCCCGGGCGCCGTCGGGCAGTTCGAGACCGAAGTCGTAGAGGTAGATCCGGCCGTCGATCCGGTCCACCTCGTACGGGTGCTCGTCGACCACCCGTACGCCGAGGGAGTGCAGCACCGGCAGCACCGCGGAGAGCACCATCGGCTCGCCGTACCGGTAGACCTTGAACCGGACGTCCTCGACCGCGGTGGCCGGGGCCGGGCCGCCCGGCCGGACCGGCTGCTGCTTGCGGAACATGTGCATTTCGAGCTGGCCCGGCTCCTCCAGCAGCTCCAGCTTGGCGAGGTCCTTCATCGCCTCGTACGGGGTGTGCCCGTCCTTGTAGCCCTCCGGGAACGCGTCGGCGTACCGGGTGAAGAGCCGCTTCGCCTGCTCGTCGCCGAGCTTGCGTTCCAGCACCAGCCGGTAGTCGTCGTCCCAGAGCCGGGTCGCGTCGGCGAGTTCCTCGGCGAGCAGGTCCGCGTCCACCTCGCCGGGCGGGCTGGCCGGGTCGGTCCGGACGATGAAGTGCACCCGGGCCAGCATCGACTCGGTGACCCGGGTGGTGTAGTCGACCCCGATCCCGTTCAGCTCGCGGAGCAGGATCTCCTGCATGCGCAGCCGGTTCTGCGTGGTGAACCGGTCCCGGGGCAGGTAGATCAGGCAGGAGATGAACCGGCCGTACCCGTCGCGGCGCAGGAAGACCCGGAGCTGGCGGCGGCCCGCCATCCGCAGCACCCCGACGACGGCGTGGTAGAGGTCGTCGGTCTTGATCTGGAACAGCTCGTCCCGGGGATAGGTCTCCAGGATCTGCAACAGGTCCTTGCCGGAGTGGCTGCGCGGGCTGAGCCCGGACCGGTCCAGCACCTCGGCGACCTTGCGCCGGACCACCGGCAGCTCGCGGACGCTGGTCCGGTACGCCGCCGTGGCGAGCAGGCCGAGGAAGCGGCGCTCCCCCACCACCTCGCCGTCGGCGTTGAAGACCTTGAAGCCGATGTAGTCCAGATAGGCCGATCGGTGCACGGTGGCCCGCGAGTTCGCCTTGGTGATGATGAGCAGCCGCTTCTCGGTCACCTTCTGGTGCGCCTCGGGGGTCATCGAGGAGAGCGCCCGGGGGGTGGTGGAGTCCTGGCGCAGGATGCCCAGCCCGGTGCCGAGGATCGCCTCCAACGCCGGCCCCTGCTCGGTCTGGATCAGCCGGTACTCCCGGTAGCCGAGGAAGGTGAAGTGCTCGTGCGCCAGCCAGCGGAGCAGCTCCACCGAGTCGGTGATGTCCTTTTCTGGTACGGGTGGGCGGTTCTCCGAGGTGCGTGCGGCGGCCAGCTCGTCGGCGAGGGAGAGGGCGCGCTGCCGCATTTTCGGCCAGTCCTCCACCGCCTCGCGTACGTCGGTGAGCACCCGCTGCAACTCGGCGCGCAATCGGTCCCGGTCCGCGGCGCCGCGTACCGGGTCGATCTCGATCCGCATCCAGCTCTCGACGATGTCGCCGTCGATCGCGTCGTCCGGTTCGACGTCGGCGGCGACCTCGGTCAGCCGGCCGAGTGGTTCGCGGCGGACCACCACGAGCGGGTGGACCAGCATGTGCACGTCGAGGTGGTGGCCGGTCAGCAGCGCCGTGACCGAATCCACCAAAAAGGGCATATCGTCCGTAACTATCTCAATTACGGTGTGCTGCTGCTCCTCGTCCGGCTCGTGGATCCGCAGCTTGAGCTCGCCCGGCACCCGCTGCTGGGCGAGATCCCGGTGCGCCTTCGCGGCGGCGAGCATCTCCGCCGGGGTGAAACCGATCAGCTCCTCGTCCGGGGCGAACCGCCAGAACCGGTCGACCAGCGTCGCCGCGTCGTGGTCGTCACCGGCCAGCGCCACCGCCTGGGCCACCAGCCGTTCGGCGTTCGGGACCGGCTCGTCCAGATCCGCGTCCTCGACGTCGTCGGCGAGGGCCTCCGGAGGCAGTCCCAGGTCATAGAGGGTGTCGATGCTGGCCCCCGGCACGCCGGTCGCGCCGGAGGCGAGTCGAGAGCCCGCCCCGTCGTCGTCGATCGCCGCGTCGTAACTGTCGTCTCGGCCGGCATCCGCCGGCCGGAGAACGGGTTCCGGTTTGATCGCCGGACGCCGGTCCATCGTGCCACTCCCCTCGACCCACCACGCCGTGGGTCACTCTCCGCCCAGACTAGGCCCTACCGATAAGCCCCTCTGCCGGTGGACCGGCGGCCGGATGTCGGTTCTGAGATCTGTCCCTTCATCCGTTGCGGACGCCCGACACGCCCGCCCCGGAGTACCCACGCACGCTCGGCCATCACCCGATCCGCCTCGCCGGACCCGTGACCGGACCGCCCACCGGGCAGCCATATATGCCCTGACCTGCGGCGGAGCGCGTCGAGACGGGCCGTCGGCGGCCGTGCTGCACGCCTCCCCGACCGCACCGGGGCAGCCCCGATTCGGCATCGCGTACTACCGTCGGTCTGCCGCCGGAGCAACGTCCGGCGGTGCCTTGAGCTGGAAGGTAACCGCGGCATGCGCTTTCCGAATCCCTCCCAACGCCCCCACTTCCGGCAAACCGCCCGTCGAGGGACGGCCACCGTTCTTGCCGGCGTGTTGCTCGCCGCCGGGGGCCTGGCCGGCTGCTCGGACTCGGACGGCCCCGACCGCGCGGTCGACGCGTTCCTGGCCGGTTGGCGCGGCGGCGACCTCAACAAGGTCGGATTCCGCAACCCGGCGGGCGAGCGGGTACCCGCCGGCGAGGTGGCCGAGGAGATCAAACAGCTCTCCGGCGAGCTGGCCAAGACGCCACCCGAGCTCCGTCGGGAGGGGGACCCGAAGATCACGGAGGACACCGCGACCGCGACGGTACGGGTGGACTGGACACTGCCCGGCGACACGCACTGGACGTACCCGTCGGAGATCCACCTCAAGCGTGGCGAGGACGACGAGTGGCAGGTGATCTGGGAACCGAAGGTCGTCGAGCCGCGCCTCACCAGCGGAGACGAGCTGGCGGTGCGCCGGCTCCCCGCCAGGCGGGCGGCGGTGGCCGACGGGGCCGGCAAGCCCATCGTCGCGCCCCGGCCGGTGGTGCTGGTCGGGGTACAGCCCAACGAGGTCACCGACCTACCCGGCCTGGTACGCCAGCTCGACGCCGCGTTCAAGGCGATCCGCCCGCCGATCACCCCGCCGGTCGACCTGACCGACCTGCCGACCCGGATCCGGGAGGCGGAACCGGAACACTTCGTCGACGTGGTGACCCTGCGCCGGGAGGCGTACCTCCAGATCAAACCGCGCATCCACGAACTCCCGGGCACGAAGTTCCGCGAGGAGGAGCGGGAGCTCGCGCCGACCCGGGACTTCGCCCGGGCCCTGCTCGGCTCGGTCGACCCGGTGCAGGCCGACGACATGGCCGCCAACCCGGGCCTCTTCGAAGAGGGTGACCTGGTCGGACACGGCGGCCTCCAGGGCCGCTACGACAAGCAGTTGCGCGGCGGTACCGGGCTGAGCGTGATCATCACCAGCAAGCGCCCGGACGGTACGGTCACGCCGACCGGTACCGAGGTGTTCCGGCGCGAGCCGCAGGCCGGGGTACCCCTGAAGACCACCCTCGACGTGGCCACCCAGAACGCCGCCGACGACGCGGTACGCGGGTCCCGGCAGCGGGCCGCCCTGGTCGCGGTACGGATCAGCGACGGCGCGGTACTCGCCGCGGCGAACGGCGGCAGCGCCGAGAACCTCGCCTTCACCGCCCAGGTCCCGCCCGGCTCGACCTTCAAGATGGTCAGCGCGCTCGGCCTGCTCGACGCCGGGGCGGTCACCCTGGACGCGCCGGTCGCCTGCCCGAAGACGTTCACCGTCGACGGGCGCTCGTTCAAGAACTCGGACAACTTCGCCCTCGGCACGGTGCCGTTCCGGACCGACTTCGCGAAGTCCTGCAACACCGCGTTCGCCGCGCTGGCGCCGAAGCTGGGGCCGGACGGGTTGGCCAACGCCGGCCGGAGCCTCGGTCTGGAGGCCGAGTGGAAGCTCGGGATCGACGCGTTCACCGGGAAGGTGTCGGCCGGCGGTTCGGCGGCCGAGCGGGCGGCCGCGTCGTTCGGTCAGGGCACCACGGTGGTCAGTCCGTTGGTCATGGCGGCGGCGACCGCCGGGGTCGCCCGGGGCCAGTGGCAGCAGCCGAAGCTGGTGCTGGAGCCGGCGCCCGGCGAGCCCGCCCCGCCCGGCCCGCAACTGAAGACCGGCTCGGTCGAGCCGCTGCGCACGATGATGCGCGAGGTGGTCACCAAGGGGACCGGCAGCGCCCTGGCCGACGTGCCGGGCGACCCGGTGTACGGCAAGACCGGCACCGCCGAGTACGACGACAACCCGGCGCACACCCACGCCTGGTTCGTGGGCTGGCAGGGGGACGTCGCGTTCGCGGTCTTCGTCGAGAAGGGCGGATCGAGTACCGCCACCGCCGTGCCGATCGCCGAGAAGTTCCTCCGCGGCCTCCGCTGAGTGCGGGTACCGGCCCGGAAACGCGCCGGCCGGGGCGGTCGACGGGGTATCCCCCGGACCGCCCCGGCCGCTGCGCGTCCGCTCAGCGGGCGAGCGCCTGGCCCTGCTTGTCGGTGAACTTGCCGACCGCGATCATGATGAGGTCGATCAGGGTCCAGATGCCGAACCCGCCGAACGTCAGGATCATCAGGATGCCGGTGCCGACCTTGCCGACGTAGAACCGGTGCACGCCGATGGTGCCGAGGAAGAGGCAGAGCAGCAGGGCGGCGATCCAGGACTTCTGCCCGACGGCCGGACCGGCGGCGGTTGTGGACATGGATTATTCCTTTCAGGACATTCTCAGGAAGAGCACAGCGCTCGCGCACCTTACCGGAATCCGTCCGGAGCCGCTGTCCCGGTCCGCCGTCCTGATCAGCCGAAAGTCATCGGCGCGGCAGGCTGGCCACGAACATCGCGATCAGTTGCTCGTACGTCTCGTCCAGGTCCTCCGGCAACCCGAAGCCGCCACTGGCCTCCAGCGAGGAGAAGCCGTGCGCGATGGCCCGGCCGCACCGTACGGCGTGGATCGCCGCCGAGTCGGTGAGCCCGTACCCGCGCAGCGTGGCGAGGAAGACCTGCAACATCCGGGTACCCGCCTCGACCATGGCCGGCTCGTGCAGCGGATCGGGCGGCAGCGCCGCGTACCGGGCCGGGTGCTCGCGGACGTAGGCGCGGTAGGCGCGCAACAGCATCGCCACCGCCTCGTCGCCGCTGCGGCCGAGTACGGCGGCCACGGCCCGGTCGGTCAGCTCGGTCATCAGCCGGATGCCCACCAGGGTGCGCAGCTCGGCAAGGCCGGCGACGTGCTTGTAGAGCGAGGGCGGGGCGACCCCGGTGCGTGCGGCGACGGCCGCCAGGGTCAGCGCGTCGACGCCCTGCTCGTCGATCACCTCGATCGCCGCGCTGACCACCGCCGCCGTGGAGAGCCCGGCCCTAGGCACCGCACCGCCCGTGTGGTGCTCGTCGGCGGCTCGACAGTTCGCTAGTCACAATAGCCAAAAAGCTAGTGACGCTAGCTCCCGCTGTCAAATCGAGCCGAATTCCAGGCTACGCAGGGTGTTCGCCAGCCGCGGGAGTACACCTCTCGTCGAGCCTGTCGAGCTGCCCCGTCGGTGCGTCCGCGCTCGGGCGAGACCCGATGTCGTCCGCCACCCGATGTCGTCCGCCGCCCGATGTCGTCCGGCCGATCTCGTCCGGCCGCCCGAGGTCGTCCGCCACCCGAGGTCGTCCGCCCGATCTCGTCCGGCCGCCCGAGGTCTTCGGCGACCCGATACGGCCGGTGCCCCGTCCGTGCACCCAGCTCGACAGTCTTCCGCCGGAATGGTGTCGAGCCGGCCGGGCCGGCGTAGCAGTTCCGGTCTCCCGGTCGGGTTGTCGACCAGGCGGGCGGGTTCGCCGAGCACCGGTCGAGAGCGTGCGCCGAGGTTCAGGCGATCTCCGCCGACCCCGGCTCGGGGTCCGGCGTCGGCGCCGCCGCCGACACCCCGGGCTCCCCGTCGACGGCGCGGGTGGGCTGGGCGGCACCGTCGGTCGGATCCTCGGCCGGCGGCGGGTTGCGACGGAGCCGCCCCGGACCGGCCGAGGCGGGCGGGCCGACCGGCTCCGACCAGCGGGCGGCCAGCTCGGGTACCCCGACCCGGGCGCCGTTGGCGGCCGGCTCGTCCGCCACCCCGGCCGGCGGTTCCGCCGACGGCCGGGCCGGTGTCGACGGCGTGCCGGGCAGGACCGTTCGAGGCCCCGGGACCGTCAGGCCGCGCTCCGGACCGACCGGACGGCTCGGGAGCAACCGGGGCGGCACCGCCTCGGGCGCGGCGACCGGAGCCAGGCCGGCGACCAGCGTGTCGACGATCTCGGCCGCGTAGCCCCCCTCCGGGTCGTAGTCGGGGTCGAAGACGGTGATCTCCACGCCCAGGCAGTGCGGGGTGTCGACCAACCCGGCCAGCAGCAGTTCCAGCTCGGCGAAGGCGATCCCGCCCGGGTCCGGCGCGTCCACCGCCGGCATCACCGCCGGGTCGAGCACGTCGACGTCGACGTGCACCCAGTAGCCGGCGCAGTCGGTCAACTGGTCGTGCGCCCACTGGGCGGTCCGGGCCGCCCCCTCGACCCGCAGCGCCGGCACCGGCCGGGTGACGATCCCGGCCGCCTGGAGGTCGAGCCGGTACTCGTCGTGCGCGCGGATCCCGAGCACCACCACGTCGATGTCCCGGAAGTACGGCCGGCGCCCCTCGATCGCGGCCAGGTCGGCCTGGCCCCGCCCGGTGACCAGGGCCAGGTCCTCACCGGCCGCAGCACCGACGTAGGAGGCGTTGCCCGGGTGCCGGAAATCGGAGTGGCCGTCCACGAAGACCAGCCCGATCCGGCCGCCGACCGCCTCGCCGAGCCGGTGCATGGCGAGCGCCGAGCCGAGCAGGATCGAACAGTCCCCGCCGAGCACCAGCGGAAACTCGCCCTGGTCGATGATGCCGCCGATCCGCTCGGCCAGCTCCATCGAGTACTGCGCGATCGAGCCGGCGTGGCACACCCCGTCCCCGGGACGCCAGTCGCCCGGGTCGTACCGGGGCGGGGTGAGGCAGCCGGCGTCCCGGGCCGCGAGCCGGGCGATCAGGTCGTGGTCACGCAGCGCGCCCGGGGCCTTGGCGCAGCCCGGCACCGACGTGGGGGTCGGCGGACGCAGGCCCAGGTTGGACGGGGCGTCCAGGACGGCGATCCGGCGCATACTGTGCTCCCGTCCGGTATCGCGGCTGCCAGGCCGGCACGCGCGCTGCTCGTAGCTGCCTATTGTCTAGAAGAGTGCACGCGAGAGCGCCCTCCGCGCGTTGGCCACCGCAGGATCGTCCGGACCGGCGATGGTGAACAGGGACACCAGGTGCTGTCGGGCGGCCTCCCGGTCATCGCCGGCCGTCCGACGGACCAGGTCGACCAGCCGGGCGTACGCCTGCTCGGCCTGACCGCTGAGCACCTCGATGTCGGCGGCGAGCAACTGCGCGGGTACGTCGTCGGGGCCCGCCTCGGCCGCGGCCAGCGCCGCCGCCGGGTCCGCACCGCTCACCCGGCGGGCCAGCGCGACGTGCGCCAGGCCGGCCTCGGCCGCCGCGTCCGACGGCGCGTCCGAGAGGATCTTCTTGTACGCCCGCTCGGCCGCGTCCAGGTCACCGCTGATCAGCGCCTCGTCGGCCTCGCCGAGCCGGGGGTCCTCCGGTGCCTCCACCGAGACCCCGCCGGCCTTCAGCACGGCGCCGATCCACTGTCGCAACTGCGCCTCGGGCACCACTCCGGCGAAGGCGTCGACCGGCTGGCCGCCCACCACCGCGTAGACCATCGGGATGCTCTGCACCCGGAACATCTGCGCGAGCCGCGGGTTGGCGTCGACGTCGACCTTGGCCAGTACCCACGCACCGGCGCCCTCGGCGGCGAGCCGTTCCAGCACCGGGGAGAGCTGCTTGCAGGGCTCGCACCACTCGGCCCAGAAGTCGATCACCACTGGCGTGGTGAGGGAGCGCTCCAGCACCTCGGACTGGAACGTGGCTTCGGTGACGTCGATCACCGCGACTCCGCCCCCGCCCCCGGGAGGTGTGCTCGGCGGTGTCGCGCTGGGGGTGCCGGGGCCGCCCGGCGGGGTCGCTGCCGCCGCCGGCTTCGCGGGTGTCTGTGCGGCGCGCAGTGCGCCGAGGTCGACCGCGCCGCGGGTGAAGATCGACGAGGTGATCCGTGGGTCGCTCATGGTTCCCTAGTCTCGCACGCGGCGCCGGGAACCCTGCCCAAGCGCCGCTGCCCGACAGATGCCAACCCGGCCGATCGGCCGACCGGCCGGGTGTACGCGACGGTCAGAACCGGGCCGGCTCGCGGTAGACGCCCCACTCGGCGCGCAGCGCGTCGCAGATCTCCCCGAGGGTGGCCTCGGCGCGTACGGCGTCGAGCATCGGCGGGATCATGTTCTCGCCGGTCCGGGCGACCTCGACCATCCGGGTCAGCGCCTCGGTGACCGCCGCCGCGTCCCGGCCGGCCTTGCGGTCGGCGAGCACCCGGCGCTGCTCCAGCTCCACCTCGTGCGAGACGCGCAGGATCTCCAGCTCCTTGGCGACCGTGCCGGTGTGGCAGTTCACGCCGACGATCTTCTTCTCGCCCTTCTCCAGCGCCTGCTGGTAGGTGAAGGCCGACTCGGCGATCTGACCGGTGAACCAGCCGTCCTCGATGCCGCGCAGGATGCCGGAGGTCATCGGCCCGATCGGGTGCGGACCGTCGCCGCCGAGCTGCCGGATCCGGGCGAAGATCTCCTCCGCCTCCGCCTCGATCCGGTCGGTCAGCGCCTCGACGTACCAGGAGCCGCCGAGCGGGTCGGCCACGTTGACCACCCCGGTCTCCTCCATCAGCACCTGCTGGGTACGCAGCGCGATCTCCGCCGACGAGTCGCTGGGCAGCGCGAGGGTCTCGTCCAGCGCGTTGGTGTGCAGCGAGTTGGTGCCGCCGAGCACCGCCGCCAGCGCCTCGACGGCGGTCCGCACCACGTTGTTGACCGGCTGCTGAGCGGTCAGCGAGACCCCGGCGGTCTGGGTGTGGAAGCGCAGCCAGAGTGCCCGTTCGTCGGTGGCGCCGTACACCTCGCGCAGCCAGCGGGCCCAGATCCGGCGGGCGGCCCGGAACTTGGCGATCTCCTCGAAGAAGTCGAGGTGCGAGTCGAAGAAGAAGCTCAGCCCGGGGGCGAAGACGTTGACGTCGAGTCCCCGGCTCAGCCCCAGCTCGACGTAGCCGAACCCGTCCGCCAGGGTGTACGCCAGCTCCTGCGCGGCGGTCGACCCCGCCTCCCGGATGTGGTAGCCGGAGACCGAGAGCGGCTTGTAGCGCGGGATCTCCCGGGCGCAGTACTCCATCAGGTCGCCGATCAGCCGCAGGTGCGGCTCGGGGTCGAAGAGCCACTCCTTCTGCGCGATGTACTCCTTGAAGATGTCCGTCTGGAGGGTGCCGTCCAGTGTGGAGATGTCGGCGCCCTGCCGCTCGGCGGCGACCAGGTACATGCAGAAGACCGGCACCGCCGGGCCGGAGATGGTCATCGAGGTGGTGACGGCGGCCAGGTCGATGCCGTCGAAGAGCACCTCCATGTCGGCGGCGGAGTCGACGGCGACGCCGCAGTGCCCGACCTCGCCGAGCGCCTGCGGGTCGTCGGAGTCCCGGCCCATCAGGGTCGGCATGTCGAAGGCGACGGAGAGGCCACCGCCGCCCGCGCCGAGGATCATCCGGTAGCGCTCGTTGGTCTGCCGGGCGTTGCCGAAGCCGGCGAACTGCCGGATGGTCCAGGTCCGTCCCCGGTAGCCGGTCGGATACAACCCCCGGGTGTACGGGTATTCGCCCGGCCAGCCGATCCGGGCGAACCGGGGATCCGCGCTCCCCTCGGGCGGGCCGTAGACCGGTTCGACGGGCATCCCGGAGAGGGTGGTGAAGTCCGCCTCCCGCTTGCGTGCCGCGTCGTACCTGGCCTGCCAGCGGGCTCGGCCGGCGGCTATCTCCTCGGCGTTCATCGCAGGGGGCCTCCTCGCGCTCCTTGACTGAGCCCGAGTGTAGAGGGGTCCCTGAACGATCGCTAAGGTCGCCCGCGATCAAGGCGGGAGTGTCCCGCGATCCAGGGACCTTCCGACACCGGGGCGGTACGGCTTCCGGGCGGAAGATCCCTGATCACGGCAATTGCGGCCGGGCCGGCACGCGGTCAGGCCCCGGCGGCCGGCGGAGTCTTCAGCTCGATGTCGTCCACCTTGACGTTCACCTCGGCGACCGTCAGGCCGTACTTCTCGACCGCCTCGATGACCTTCGCCCGGACCGCCTCGGTCACCTCCTGTACGACGTGACCGGCCTCGATCACCAGTACCACCCGGATGGTCGCGCTGGTCCCCTTCACCTCGGCCGAGACGCCCCGCCCGGCGTCACCCACCTCGTCCAGGCCGACCTTGTCCAGCACGCTGTTGAAGAACCGGGCGACGTCGCCACCGAGATCGGCGACGCCGGGCACCGAGCGGGCCGCCGTACCGGCGATCTTCTCGATGACCTCTTCGGACACCTCGGTGCCGCCCCTCGGCGCCGCCGCGGGCGCTGCCGCCGGTGCCGTCTCCGTGGCCTGGCCGGAATCGTTCTGAACCTCGGTCATTCTCGTCTCTCTCCCCTGGTCTCGACGGCCTGTACGGCGCCGTCGGCGTTGACGGAGCCTATCCGCCGTGGGCGAACCAGCGGCGGAACTGACACATTCTCGGCTCCGTCGAGTCTGGCCGCGCCGGCCGGCGGCGGGGTGCGAGGAACGTACAAGACCCACGGTGCCGACCGGGGACAGGATCGAGCGACGACCGACCGAGGGGGAATCTCGATGACCACAGCCGTCCCGACGGCCGGACCGGAGCCGGCCCGGGTCCGCTTCGACACCAAGATCGCCATTCTGCTCCGGGACGACCTCGCGACCTGGCAACGGCTCAACGTCACGGCCTTCCTGACCAGCGGCGTCGCCGGGGCCGAGCCGGAGCTGCTCGGCGCCGACTACCTCGATGCCGACGACACCCGCTACCTGCCGATGTTCCGCCAGCCGGTGCTGGTCTTCACCGGCGGCCGGGACGTCGTCGTCGCGGCACACCGCCGGGCCGTCTCGCGCGGGATGCGTGTCGCCATCTTCACCGAGCAGCTCTTCGGCACCGGCAACGACCGGGACAACCGGGCCGCCGTCCGGGCGGTCGGGCGGGACCGGCTCGACCTGGTCGGACTGGCCGTGCACGGGCCGAGGAACGCCGTCGACAGGGTGCTCAAGGGCGCCGTCCTGCACCCCTGAGCCCGTCCGGGCACCCCTGAGCGCGGTGTCGCTCAGCCGGCGGACCGACCGAGCTGGTCGAGCAGCTCGCCGGCCGCCGCGTACGGGTCGAGCGAACCGTCGGCCACCCGGGCGGCGAGCGCCGCGAGCGACGTACCCGCGCGGAGCGAACCGATCCGGTCCCGGAGGGTGCCCAGCGCGATCGCCTCGACCTCGGCGGCGGCCCGGGCCTCGCGGCGGCGGCGCAGCTCGCCGTGCTCGACCAGCCAGCCGCGGTGCTTCTCCACCGCCGTGACCAGGTCGTCGATCCCCTCGCCCCGGGCCGCGACCGTGCGCACCACGCGCGGCCGCCACTCCCCCGGCCCGCGCTCGCCCAACGCGATCATGCCGTTGATGTCCCGCACGGTGGCGTCGGCGCCGTCCCGGTCGGCCTTGTTGACCACGAAGACGTCGGCGATCTCCAGGATGCCGGCCTTGACCGCCTGGATCGCGTCACCCATCCCCGGCGCCAGCAGCACCAGGGTGGTGTCGGCCAGCGAGGCGACCTCCACCTCGGCCTGGCCGACCCCGACGGTCTCCACGAGTACGACGTCGCAGCCGGCCCCCTCCAGCACCCGGACCGCCTGCGGGGTCGCCGCCGCCAGCCCGCCCAGGTGTCCCCGGCTGGACATGGAGCGGATGTAGACCCCGGGATCGGTGGCGTGGTCCTGCATCCGGACCCGGTCGCCGAGGATCGCCCCGCCGGTGAACGGGCTGGACGGGTCCACCGCGAGCACACCGACCCGGTGGTCCCGGGCCCGCAGCGCCCGGACGAGTTCGTTGGTGGTGGTCGACTTCCCCACCCCGGGCGAACCGGTCAGCCCGATCACCTGGGCCCGCCCGGTGTGCGGGGCGAGCGCCGCCGCGACCCGCGGCAGCAGTTCGTCGCCGGACTCGACCAGGGTGATCAGCCGGGCCACCGCCCGGGGATCGCCCTGCCGGGCCCGGTCGACCAGCATCGGCACGTCCCGGCTGCGCCGCACCGACCCGGCCGGCTGCGACTCTGGCCGCACCGACCCGGCCGGCTCCGACTCGGGCCGCGCCGACCCGGCCGGGTTGGGCTCGGGGCGGTCCGCGGCGGACTCCGCCGTCACTCCCGCCCGCCGGCCTGTACCGGCACGTGCACGATCAGCGCGTCACCCTGGCCACCGCCGCCGCAGAGCGCGGCCGCGCCCGTGCCGCCGCCCCGGCGGCGCAGCTCCATAGCCAGGGTGAGCACCAGGCGGGCCCCGGACATCCCGATCGGGTGGCCCAGCGCGATCGCGCCGCCGTTGACGTTGACGATCTCGTCGGAGACGCCGAGGTCCCGGGCGGACTTGACACCCACCTGCGCGAACGCCTCGTTGATCTCGATCAGGTCGAGGTCGCCGACGGTCAGCCCGGCCTTGCGCAGCGCGTGCGCGATGGCGTTGGCCGGCTGCGAGTGCAGGGAGTTGTCCGGGCCGGCCACGTTGCCGTGCGCACCGACCTCGGCCAGCCAGGTCAACCCCAGCTCGGTCGCCTTCGCCTTGCTCATCACCACCACCGCGCAGGCGCCGTCCGAGATCGGCGACGAACTGCCGGCCGTGATCGTCCCGTCCGGGGTGAACGCCGGGCGGAGCCGGGCCAGCGACTCGGCGGTGGTGTCCGGGCGTACGCCCTCGTCCTCGCTGATCACCAGCGGGTCGCCCTTACGCTGCGGCACCGTCACCGGGACGATCTCCTCGGCGAAGGCGCCGTTCTTCTGCGCGGCGGCGGCCCGCTGGTGGCTGGCGGCGGCGAAGGCGTCCTGCTCGGCCCGGCTGATCGCGTGCCGGGCGTTGTGCCGCTCGGTGGACTCGCCCATCGCGCAGCAGTCCCACGGGTCGGTGAGCCCGTCCAGCGCCATGTGGTCCTTCACGGTCACGTCGCCGTACTTGTAGCCGGCCCGCTGGCCGAGCAGCAGGTGCGGGGCGTTGGTCATCGACTCCATGCCGCCGGCCACCACGATGTCGAACTCGCCGGCCCGGATGAGCTGGTCGGCCAGGGCGATCGCGTCCAGGCCGGAGAGGCAGACCTTGTTGATGGTCAGCGCCGGTACGGACATCGGGATGCCCGCCTCCACCGCCGCCTGCCGGGCCGGGATCTGTCCGGCACCGGCCTGGAGCACCTGCCCCATGATCACGTACTGCACCTGGTCGGCGGCGACGCCGGAGCGTTCCAGGGCGGCCCGGATGGCGATGCCGCCGAGCTTAGTCGCCGAAAAGTCCTTGAGGTTGCCGAGCAGCCGACCCATCGGGGTACGGGCGCCGTTCACGATCACGGATGCCATGGGAACTGTCGCCTCCGGGGGGACCTGGCGGAGCGCCTTAACGTCGGTTAGGTCAGACTATCCTGGTGGACGACGACAACCCGGACAGCCCGGCTGCCGACTATCTCACAGGCATCGGCCTGCTCGGCATCGATCACGTCGGGGTGGCGGTGGCCGACCTCGACGCCACGATCGAGTTCTACCAGCGGGTCTTCGGGATGCGCTGCGTGCACACCGAAACCAACCCCGAACAGGGCGTCCGGGAGGCGATGCTCCAGGTCGGCCCGACACCGGACGGCGGCTGCGTGCAACTGCTCGCGCCGCTGACCCCGGACTCCACCATCGCGAAGTTCCTGGACCGCAGCGGGCCGGGGGTGCAGCAGGTCGCGTACCGGGTCGCGGACGTCGACGCCGCCTGCGCCGCGCTGCGCGACCGGGGCGTACGGGTGCTCTACGAGACGCCGAAGCGGGGTACCGCCGGCTCCCGGGTCAACTTCGTGCACCCCCGGGACGCCGGCGGCGTACTGGTGGAACTGGTCGAACCCGCCGCCTCCTGACCCGGCTCCGGCTCAGGCCGGCACGGTGTCGTACGCCTCGACCAGCTCGGCCGGCAGCGGCGCCAGGTCGGTGGCCCGGCGGAAGTCGCCGAGGGTGGTGCCGGTGCACTCCGAGTCGACGTTGCGGGCACCGGCCCGGGCCCGTACGTCGTGCAGGTTGACCGCGCGGAAGTCGATGGAGAACCGGGTCCGGCCCGACGTGTTCGGCACGGTGGTGTGCAATTGGGCACCGGAGAAGACCAGGACCCCGCCGGGCGGCGTGAGCACCCGCAGGTCGGGCTCCCGCTCCAGCTCCTGCTCCAGCCCGGGCTGCCTGCGGGTCTCGGCGTGCACCTGCGCGGCGGCGGCGGTCCGGCCGTGCGCCACCCACTGCGCGTAGTTGTAGTCCCGGGAGCTGTTCCGCACCCCGGTGTCGAAGTACCTCGGGTGGAAGGCCATCACGTTCGCCTCGGTCACCTCGTACACCGGGATCCAGAAGTTGAGCTGGGACATCGGTGCGGAGAACCAGGTGTCCCGGTGCGACTCGAACTGGAGCGTCAGCCCGGCGTTGAGGTATTCGCTGGTCATCGAGCGCAGCCGGGGTACGTCGAAGTAGGTCTGCACCGGGTCGGCGCCGAGGTCGGCCAGGAGCCCCCGGACGAGTTCGGCGCTGCGCGGGTGGTTGATGAAGCTGGGCTTCAGCTCGGCCAGCACCGAGACGTAGTCCGGGCCGGCCAGGTGGTGCTGGGCCTCCGGCGGGAAGTACGGCGCGAACGCGGTCTCGGTCATCTGCCGGGCGAAGGCGACCAGCGCCATCGAGTGCGGCGTCGGCGAGTAGACGAACAGGTCCCCGGCGAAGAGCCGTGCCCGACGCTCGTCGTCGGACATCGGCGAGTCGAAGTGCAGCACCGTCACTGCGGCCTCCTGCGGTAGCTCCCGGTAGGTCTGAGCCCAGCGGGTCACGCTGGGTCTGCGCAGCGGTCACGGTAGGCCGCCGGCCGGCCGCCCGGAATGCGCCGTCCGGTCGGGCCGGGGCCCGTGTCGACAATCCGACTTCGCCCCGGTGACCGGCCGGGAACGCCGGGTGCGGCGCCCCGGGACCAATAGAGTCGGGCGATGCCGCCCGCGCAGTCCCCCGCGCCCACCGCCGCCCCGGCGCCGCCGACCCCGCGTACCGGGTCGTCCGCCGCACCGGGTCCCGGCCCCGTCGGGGTACGCCCCTTCCGGTTCACCGCCGCGATGCCCGGGCTGGACCGGCCGGCGGGGCGGTGGCGCGACGAGATCCGCCGGATCGAGGACCTCGGTTTCGACTCGGTCTCGGTCTCCGACCACCTCACCGGCGGCTGGGCGATGGACCCGCTGGTGGCGATGACGGTGGCCGCCGAGGCCACCAGCCGGCTCCGGGTGCTGGGCATGGTCTTCTGCAACGACTTCCGGCATCCGGTACTCCTGCACAAGGCACTGGCCAACCTCGACGTCTTCTCCGGCGGCCGGGTGGAGATCGGGCTCGGCGCCGGCTGGCTGCGTGCCGACCACGACGCGGCCGGACTGCCGTTCGACCCCCCGGCGGTACGCGTCGAGCGGCTCGCCGAGTCGATCGAGATCCTGCTGCGGCTCTTCGGCGACGAGCCGGTCGACTTCACCGGCCGGCACTACCGGATCACCGGACTGCTCGGGCTGCCGGCTCCGGCACAGCGCCCCCGGCCGCCGCTGCTGGTCGGCGGCGGCAGCCGGCGGATCCTCGAACTCGCCGGCCGCTGCGCCGACATCGTCGGGATCAACCCGCGACTCGCCCCGGACGTCGACCCGCTCGCCGCGCTCGCCGAGATGAGTCCGGAGCGCTTCGCCCGGAAGGTGGCCTGGGCCCGGGACGCCGCGACGGCCGCCGGGCGGGATCCGGCCGGCCTGGAGTTCCAGACCCGGATGTTCGACGTACGGGTGCGGCACCGGGGCGTGGAGCACCGGGCCTCGTCCAGTCACGCCCGAGGGGTCGACCCGGCCACGCTGGCCGCTTCCCCGTCGGTGTTGCACGGCAGCGTGGACGAGTGCGTCGACAGGCTCCTCGCGCTCCGCGACCGGTACGGCGTCAGCTATCTGCACCTCGGCGGCAACCTGGACGCCGCGGCACCGATCGTGGCCCGGCTGGCGGGACGATGACGGCGGCGAATCCCGGGCGTACCGGGGTGCTCCGGAACCGGCCGCGACGACATGATCCGGGGGCGCTTCGAGCACAGTAGATCCGGCAAACAGCACCGCCGCCCGGCGGGTTGAGTTGACCTTGTGAACTGGGCGCGATAGTACGGCACGGCTCTTGCGAAGCACCCCGGTAAGTCTGCAAGTATGTCCCAATGCCCCAGCAGCAGTCCTCCCCTCTCGCGTTCTTCGACAACGCGAACTCGCAGCCAGACTTCACGGTTGCCCTGCGCGGCTACGACCGTGAGCAGGTCAACAGCCACCTGGGCCGGTTGAACGCCGCTCTGAACCAGTCCGAGCAGGCCCGCGCCGAGGCCGAGCAGCGGATGAACGACGCCCAGCGTCGACTCCGGCAGGCCGAGCAGCGCCTCGCGTCGGTCGAGCAGAAGCTCACCGACACCAACAAGCAGCTCGAGGAGAACAACCGCCCCACCCTCTCCGGCCTGGGCACCCGGGTCGAGCAGATCCTCCGCCTCGCCGAGGAGCAGGCGAACGACCACCGCGGCGAGGCCAAGCGCGAGTCGGAGGGCATCCTCTCGGCCGCCCGGCTGGAGGCGCGGGAGATCACCGACAAGGCCCGCGCCGAGGCCGCCGCGATGAAGGCCTCCGCCGAGCGGGAGGCGGGCAGCGTCCGCACCGCCGCCGAGCGGGAGGCCGCCGAGGTCCGGGTGCAGGCCCGCCGGGAGGCGGACACCCTGCGCGCCGACGCCGAGCGGGAGACCAAGCAGCTCCGTACGGTGACCGCCCACGAGGTCGCCGAGCTGAAGTCCACCGTCGAGCGGGAGGTCGCCACCCTGCGGGCCACCGCCGAGCGGGAGATCACCCAGCAGCGCGCCAAGGCGGCCCGGGAGGCCGAGGAGAAGCGCGCCGAGGCGACCAAGCTGCTCACCGACGCCCGGGACAAGCGCGACAAGGACCTCCAGGCGCTGGAACTCCAGCTCGCCGAGCGCCGGGAGAAGGCCGAGCGCGAGGAGTCGGAGCGGCACGCCGCGCAGGTGGCCCAGACCCAGAAGCTGGTCGCCGAGGCCGAGCAGCGGGCCCGGGCGGCGCAGGACCGCGCCAAGGAGATCGAGCAGCGCGCCGAGGCCCGTCGGGTCGAGTCGGAGCGGAACGCCAACGAGACGATCGACAAGGCGAAGGCGCTCGCCGACAAGACCCTCAACGAGGCCCGCGCCGAGGCGCACCGCCTGCTCACCGAGGCGCGTACCGAGGCCGACCTGACCACGCAGGCGGCCCGCCGCGAGGTCGAGGACCTCACCCGGCAGAAGGACGCCGTCACCTCGCAGCTCGGCCAGATGCTCTCCGGCCTCGCCGGCATCGTGCCGGGCGTGGGTGGGGCGGCCGCCAAGCCCGAGGCGGCCAAGCCGGCCGCCGCCGCCGAGAAGACCGAGGCGGAGGAGCGGGTTCCCGCCGACGCCACGAGCTGACCCGACGACGGGCGCGGGTCGGACTGCGGGGCAGCAGCACGGCCGGGGCCGTACCGGAAGTTCCGGTACGGCCCCGAGCGCTGCGCGGCGTACGGTCCGATAGATCTGGCAATGTCACCACCAGTGAGCTTCGTCCCATCAGCCCCGCCGGGTATCGCCGCAGAACCAGCCACCGCGTGTGAGGATGGGAGCATGTCGCACGGCGAGGAACTGTTTGCCCTGAACGGGGATGTGGCTACGGAGCCGAGCTTCGAGCCGGCCTTTCGGGGCTACGACAGGGGGCAGGTGGACCGATACGTCGCTCGCGCAGAGAACGAGATCGCCACCCTGGCGGCCCAGCGTGAGCACGCGTACACCCAGATCCACAACCTGGCGGGCCAGGTCGAGGTGTTGCAACGCGACCTGACGGCGGTACGCCGGCAGGTCGGCGTCGTCGACCGGGCGTCGTTCCGGCATCTCGGTCCGGTGGTCGAACAGATCCTGACCCTCGCCGAGGAACAGGCCGAGATCATCCACCGGGACACCCTCCAGGAGATCGAGGCCCGCCGGGCCGAGGCGGAGCAGGTGCTCGAGGACGCCCGGACGCAGGCCGCCGACGCGCTGCGCGACTTCGAACTCGCCCTCGCCGCCCGCCGCGCGGAGGAGGAGAAGGTCAACACGGCCCGCCGGGCGGAGGCGGACGCCGCCGTCACCGCCGCCGCCGAGGAGGCCACCCGGCTCCGCGAGGCCGCACAGGCCGCGCTGGAGAAGGCCAAGCAGGAGGGTTCGGAGCTGCGCAACCGGGCCGCCGAGGAGGCGAACCGGCTGCGCGAGGCGAGCCAGGCGGCGCACGCCAAGGCCGTACAGGAGGCGAAGCAGCTCCGGGACACCGCCGAGCAGGAGGCGCAGCGGCTCACCGAACTGACGGCCCGACAGGCCCAGGAGCTGACCGAGCGGACCGAGCGGGAGAGCCAGCAGGTCGTCGAGCGCGCCCGCCAGGAGTCCGCCCGGCTGCGGCACGCGGCCCAGCACGAGGCCAACCGGCTGCGCGACGCCGCGCAGCAGGAGGCGACCCGGCTGCGCGAGGCCGGCCAGGCGGCGCACGTCAAGGCCCAGCAGGAGGCGCAGCGGCTCACCGACGCGGCGAGCCAGGAGGCCGACCGCATGATCGAGCTGGCCAAGCAGGAGGCCACCCGGCTGCGCGAGGCCGGCCAGGGGCTGCACGCGAAGGCGAAGCACGAGGCGACCCAGCTCCGCGAGGCCGGCCAGGCGGCGCACGCCAAGGCCCAGCAGGAGGCGGCCCGGATCAACGAGGAGACCGCCGAGTACGTCCGCAAGTCCCGGGCCGAGGTCGAGGAGTACGCCCAGAAGGTGCGGGCGGAGACGCAGCAGGAGCTGGGCGCCTGGCGGTCCGGTGTCGAGCAGGAGGTGAACCGGCGCCGTACCGCCGCCGAGGCGGAGATCGCCGCCCAGCGGAGCGCGGCCGAGCAGGAACTCGCCGCCGGCCGGGCCGCGCTGGAGGAGGAACTCGCCGCCTACCGGGCCGGGGCCGACCGGGAGTTCAACCAGCGCAAGTCCGAGCTGGAGCAGCAGTTCCAGGAGCGGCAGGCCGAGCTGGAGCAGCAGTTCGACCAGCGGCGCGCGGAGCTGGAGGAGTCGTACGAGACCCGCCGGGCGGAGATCGAGGGCGGTGCCGACCGGGTCCGCCTGGAGGCCGACGAGTACGCCGAGCGGGTGCGCCGGGAGGCCGACGAGCACGCCGAGCAGGTCCGGCGGGAGGCCGAGGAGCGCCTCGCCGAGTTGCAGCGGCAGGCCGACGAGCAGGCCGCCACGTCCCGCCGCCAGTTCGAGGAGTACATGGCGACCGCGCAGCAGCACCTGGCCACCACCCAGCAGCACCTGGCGAGCACCCAGCAGGAGGCGGCCGCCGGCCGGCAGCAGTTGGCCGAGGTGATGCAGGAGATCGCCGAGGCGCAGCAGGCGCTCGCCGACATCCGGCAGGAGACGGTCGCGTCCCGGCAGGAGTCCGACCGGATCCAGCGGCAGCTCGCCGCCGCGCGGGACCAGCTCGCGGGTGAGCGGGACCGGTTGACCGGCACGGAGCAGTCGGCCCAGCAGGCCGAGCAGCAGCTCGCGCAGGCCGAGGCGGACATGCAGCAGATCGTCGAGGCCGCCGCCGAGCAGGTCGCCGCCGACCAGCACGCGGCGGGCGGTGGGAAGGCCGCGCCGGGCCGGGTGACCGAGCCGGTGACCGGCGGGGCCGACGGTGGCGGCATCGACGGCGAGCCGACCGTGGCGGCGGTGCCCGGCACCGGCGGGCGGGAGCCGATGCCGACCCGGATCACCAGTACCGGTGACTCGGGCAAGCGCAGCGGCAAGCCGACCGTCGAGGACCAGGGCACCAAGTCGAGCAAGGTCACCGTCGACTCGGAGTAGGTTCCGTAGCGCGGGGCGCCCCACCCTGGCGCCCGCCCGATAACCTCTGCCGGGACGATCGGTGGGAGGTCGGGGTGGGAAGCGAGCAACCAGCGGTGCACGGCGAGCGGCGGGGCGACCCGGGCGAGGGGTCGGAGGCTCCTGCCGGAGTGACCGCGCCAACCGGCGGCGCACCTCCGCAGAGCCGCAATCCGGCCGACGAGGACCGCACGACACCCCCGCCGTCGGCCGACGCCGGCCCCGACGAGCAGCCGGCCGACGAGCACCCCGGCCGGTTCGGCCGACCGGGGCAGCCGCTGCGGCTCAGTCCGTTCCTGGTCGGGCTCACCGGCGGGCTGGGCGTGCTGGTGGCGTACGCGATCTTCCTCGCGGTCCGCAACGCGGGCTCGGTGCTGGTGCTGGTCTTCATCGCGCTCTTCCTGGCGATCGGCCTGCACCCGGCGGTGGTCCGGCTGCGCTCCTGGGGGCTGCCCCGGGGCCTCGCCGTGGCGGCGGTGACGCTGACCCTGCTCGCGGTCATCACCGGTGCGGTGTACGCGCTGGTCCCGCCGGTGGTCAGCCAGACCGGTGAGTTGATCGGGCAGGTGCCCGACTACGTCACCCAACTGCGCCGCAACGGCACCGTCGACGACCTGATCGAGCAGTACGACCTGGCGGGCAAGATCGAGTCGGCGGCCACCACCGAGAACATCACCCGGGCCCTGGGCGGGGTCTTCGGGGCCGCCGGGTTCATCTTCGGCGCGGTCTTCAACATCGTCACCGTGATCGTGCTGACCATCTATTTCATGGCCACCTTCGACCGGCTCCGCGACCTCGGCTACGGCCTGGTCCCGGCGACCCGGCGGGACCGGGTACGGCTGATCGGTGACGAGATCCTCGCCAAGGTCGGCGCCTACATGGTGGGTGCGCTGGCGATCGCCCTGCTGGCCGGGGTGAGCACCTTCGTCTTCGCCGTCGTCGTCGGCCTGGCGTACCCGTTCGCCCTCGCCGTGGTGGTGGCGATCTGCGACCTCATCCCGCAGATCGGCGCGACCATCGGGGCGGTGGTGGTCAGCCTGGTCGGCTTCGCCACCGACGTGCCGACCGGGATCGCCTGCGTGGTCTTCTTCCTGGTCTACCAGCAGGTGGAGAACTACCTCGTCTATCCCCGGGTGATGCGCCGCTCGGTGCAGGTCGCCGACGTGGCGGCGATCGTCGCTGCCCTGCTCGGGGTGGCCCTGTTCGGGGTGATCGGCGCCCTGGTGGCGATCCCGGCGGTGGCGGCGATCCAACTGGTGCTCCGCGAGGTGGTCCTCCCCCGCCAGCAACACCGCTGACCCGGCGCCGGGCCGGGATCTTGACCCGCCGAGCCGCAACTTCTGTCCGTAATCCGTCTGAATCGAGAATAGTAACCCCTTCAATACGGCTTGTAGTATTCATTCATGGCCGGTAGATCGAGACGATCGAGATCGCACCCCTCCTGACCAGGGAAGGTGTCTCGACCGCACGATCATGTCGACTCGGGGGGAGTCGACGCCGACAGGCCGATATCGGCGGTGGGCGCCCCGGAGCGCAGGAGCGGTGGCCCCCGCTCGTGTGCGACGCGCCCGTGGGGGGTAGCCGTGACCGACACCAACGCCGGACCTCCGATCGAGCCAGCGAGCCTCGCCCGCCCGCCACACCGCAACCGGCGCCGCGCCACCGTCGCCGCGACCTTCGGCGCCACCGCCGCCCTCCTCGCCGCCAGCGGCTATCTCGTGCTCAACGTCGCCGGGCAGCCGGTCCGGGCCGAGCCGATGGTGCTCGACCAGCCCGCCGGCGTCCTCTGGGGACAGACGGTCGACCGCCCGATCGAGGTCGCGGCCGACAACGTCACCATCCGGCGGGTGAAGGTGCGCACCGGCGGCACCGCCGCCATCGTGATCCGGCCCGGCGTGGTCGGCACCCTGATCGAGGACACCGAGATCCGGTGCACCTCCGCCGGTACCGACGGGGTGGTGCCGGGCGGATACTCGGCGCTGCGGGTCCGGGTCACCGGCTGCCGTCAGGCGTTCCGGCAGACCGACGCCAACCCGGCCACCATCGTCGAGTCCTCCCAGGACGGCAAGCCGTACCCGGGTGGGCCGAGCGGGCCGAGCGGATCGGTACCGCCACCCGCGCCCGACCCCGACTCCCGGGCGATGGCGGAGCGGCCGCCGTACGCACCGGCCGCCGCCCCGCCGACCCCGATCACGTACTGGCCCGGACCGGGCAACACCGGCGTGCCGGCCGGTACGGCGCTGCGCAACTCCGGATCGCTGAGCCTGCGTACCGCCGGGCAGGTGGTGAGCGGGCTGAACATCGTCGGCTGTGTCACCGTCGCCGCCGCCAACGTGCAGATCCTGAAATCCAAGATCACCTGCAACAGCACCACGTACTCGATCCGCACCCTGGCCGGGGCGACGAACCTGCTGATCCAGGATGTCGAGATCAACGGCATGGCGAAGAACTCCGCCTCGATCTGCTGCGGCAACTACACCCTGCGCCGGGCCAACGTCTACAACATGATCGACGGCCCACGGCTGGCCGACAACACCAGGATCTTCGACTCGTACCTGCACAGCCTGGCCCGGGTCGCCGGCTCGCACAACGACATCCTGCAGAGCACCGGCGGCAACAACATCATCATCCGGCACAACACGCTGCTGTCGTACAACCCGGCGACCCGGGACCCGTTCAACTCCTGCCTCACCATCGGCTCGGAGACCGCCCCGTCGCTGACGAACCTGACCTTCGAGGACAACTACTGCAACGGCGGCAACTACTCGATCGGGATCAGTCCCCGGCTGGTCGGCTCCAACATCCTGTTCCGGAACAACAAGTACGGCCGCGACTACCGGTACGGGGTGGTCTCCGGCTGGAACCGGCCCGGAGTGACCTGGGACCGGCCCACCAACGTCTACTTCGACAACGGTCAGCCGGTGGTCTGAGCCGACTCGGCCGCCGGGCCGGGTGCCGGAACCGCTGGCGCCCCGCCCCCGACCGGCGGCCGGTACGCCTCCAGCACGGCCGGCTCCCGCAGCCGCTTGCGCCCGATCCGGCGCAGTGTGCCGAGGGTGGAGCGGAGCTTCTCGACCGTCGACAGGTGCCGCCACCAGATCCCGGCCATCGGCAGGTGACGCAGCCGGGGCGTCATCAGCCCGGCGGCCCGCAGCGTGCGCAGCCGCCCCCACACGGCACCCCGGGCCCGGAGCAGGTTCGGCTGCGAGGCGGGCAGGATGTCGGCGGTCACCGGGGTCAGCACCAGCGCTCCGGCCGCGACGGCCGCCTCGACCAGCCGTACGCCGCGCTCGGTGCGGGCCAGCACCAGGGACTGGCCCGGGTCGTCGCCGGTCGGCCTGTACCACGGGTCGCCGACCGCCACGTCGGCGAACTCGCCGGTGTGGTCGGCGCAGAGGTAGCAGCGCCACTGCCGGTGCTTCTGCAGGATGTCGCCCCAGGACTCGGCGTAGCTCAGCTCGCGCCGCTCGTCCGGCGGGTCGTCGGTGAGCCGGGCCCGGGCGGAGCCGGGCCAGCCGGCCCCCCGGTAGTGCACCGACTCCAGCCGGGTCGGGTCGGGCACACCGAGCCGGTCCAGCATCTCCAGGGTGCCCCGGGTGGTCGGGGTGCCGGCGCAGAAGATCGCGATGGTCAGCCCGAGCTTCCGGTCCAGCTCCGGCCGGACCCGCCGGGCCATCCGGACCGCCGCCACGTCGCAGGGCTTGCCGACGAAGACGCACGGCCCGTCGGCCGACTCGACCAGGTCCAGCCGGTCGCACGGGCTGGCCGGGGCGTACCGGGAGCCGGCGTTGCCGAGCAGTTCGGCCGGGGTGCGGGAGAGCCGGGTCTCGTTCAGGTACGGCACGTCGGCCCGGGCGCCGATGTGCAACACCCCGGCCATCTCCTCGCCGGTCAGGCAGTATCCGGCCAGCGCGGTCGCCACCCCGCCGCTGGAGCCGGCGTACCGGATCGCCGGGTCGGCGGCGTACCCCTCCCAGATGGCCCGGACCGGTCCCCAGGCCGCGCGCAGCTCGGCGATCTCGCCCGGCGCCGGCCGGCCGCTGTCGTGCTCCAGCCGTACCCCCGGGCAGCAGTCCAGGGCAGCCGCCGCGCCGCCGCCGGCCGCCGCCGGCCGGGCCGCCGCCCCGACCGGGGTGATCGGCAACGGCCGCCGGCCGTGGTCGAGGACGTCGACCATCCGCACCTCGTCCGGCGCCAGATAGGCGCAGACCCCGCAGCCGGTGCAGAGCTTGCCGGCCGCGACGTCGTGCACGGTGCGGGGCCGCGCCATCAGCGCACCCCGGCCGGCGCCCGGCGGTCCCGCTCGGCCCGGGCCAGCGCCACGAACTCGTCCATCTGGGCGGCGGCCCGGCCGACCGCGGCCGGGGTACGCACCGCCAGCTCGGCCGAGGTCTCGGCCCGGCCGGTCCAGGAGGTCCAGAGGGCGTCGAGCAGCGCGTCGTCGGCGAGCCGCCGGGCGTCGGCGACGTGCCGGCGCTGCCCCACGCTGGCGAAGACGCCCCGGGCCTTGTCGCTGTACGCCACCACCGCCGCCGGTACGCCCGAGGAGAGCGCCGCGATCGTCGAGTGCATCCGCATCCCGCAGAACCAGCTCGTGTGCCCGATCACCCACTTGCTCTGGTGCGGGTCGAGGCCGGAGGGGGCGAGCGCGACCCGGTCGCCGTACCGGGGCGCGAGCGCCGCGTAGAGCCGTTCGCTGGCGACCCGGTCGTCGTCGGCCCCGCCGGGGGTGAGCACGTGCGGGACGATGATCACCCGGGTGTCGGAGTGCTCCAGCAGGCGTTCGCAGAGCCGGTTGGCCACCCGGGAGGTATCCCCGGCGAGTCCGAACTGGACCCGACCCTCCGGCCGGGACATCAGCCCGCTGACGTTGATCCCGGCCACCGGCCCCGGATCCGCCTCGAACCATCCGACCAACCGCTGGTACGCCGGCTCGTCCGGCACCCTCGGCTCCAGCGCGAAGGCCACGTCCACGCCCTCCCGGTGCCGCCTCGGGTCGAGGTCGGGGCCGAGCAGGTCGGCCAGCGCGGCGTAGCTCTCCGGATCCCGGGCCCAGGCCGTACGCGCGCCCCGGACCAGTGCCGCCGCCTCGGCCCGCAGCCGCGCCGACCGGAACGGCCCGTACGTCTGCGGCAGCAGCACCAGCGGGCGGCGCCGGAGCAGGGCCAGCCGCTTCGGCCAGGCCACGGTGCGGAACCGGTGCTCGCCGTAGATGTCGCTGAAGCTGTCCCCGCCGCTGACGTCGAGCACCACGTCGGCGGCGTCGATCCGGGCCAGCCCGGCGTTGCCGAGCCCGCCCAGCGCGGCGCTGATCCGCATGTTCAGATAGGACTCGGGCCGGTGGTAGCGGCGCGAGTGCCGGGCACCGGCCAGCGAGATCGGCACCGGCCGACCGGCCACGAAGGCGTGCCCGGTGCGCTGCCCCCAGCCGTCGTCGAAGACGGTGACGTCCGCGCCCGGCTCCCGGGCCAGCAGTCCGCCCACGGTGGCCGCCCGCAGCGCGCCGACCCCCAGGTTCAGGTGTGCGCCGGGCACCCCGAAGAGGCAGGCCGACAAGGCTCTGGTCCGGGTACCCGACCCGGTCGTCTCGGTCAGCTCGGTCACTGCTCGATCACCGCTTTCTCGCACCGGAACGCCTCGGCGTACCGGGATCGGCACTCCATCCCCCGCAGCCGGGCCAGCCCGAGGAAGACCTCGTCGTCCCACCAGTCCCGGGCCTTCTGGGACGGATAGCTCGCGTGCAGCAACTCGACCTTGCGGCGTACCCGCTGCTCGGTCAGGGGCAGGTAGACGTTGCGCCGACCCAGGTCGCCGTCCCACTTGGGAATCTCGTAGTACAACACCGTGGCGTCCCGAAACGACGTGGGCGCCAGGGCGGCGAGTGTGTGGTGGTCCTGGTGCGCGTCGTCGGGGCTCGGCGCCAGCACCAGGTCGGCGTTCAGGGTCGCGGCGGCGGCGTTCACGATCTCCTTCGCCTCGCCCCAGCGGGCCGGCACCCGGCCGTCCGGCAGGTCGTGCAGGGCGAAGCTGAGCCGGGCGGCGGGCAGGAAGGCCGCGGCCGCCGCCCGCGCCTCGGCCTGCCGGGCGGGACTTCCGGTGAGCAGCACGTAGTGCACCCGGAGCCCGGGTACGTCGCCGAGGGCGAGCAGCAGCCCACCGGCGCCGATCTCGATGTCGTCCGGATGTGCCCCGAGCAGCACCACCGAGCGGGCCGCGGAGAGGCGCAGCGGCATCATCAGCCGGTCAGTCCCAGGTCGCGGGCTCCCCCGGCGGTGCCGGCGGCGGCGAGTACCGGTTCCAGCGTCGCCGGCCGGCGGCCCCGGTTGCGGTTGGCGTCCCAGAGCATCCACGGGCAGCGAGCCGAGTGGTAGAGCTGCTCCAGCTCGGCCCGGTCCTTGAAGGTGTCGGCGGCCCGCCAGAACCCGGTGTAGCGCTGGGCGATCAGCCGCTGCTCCGGCAGCAGCCGGTCGAAGCCGTGCGGCACCAGGTCCTCCCCCTCGCGGAGCACGTCGAAGATCCCCGGGCGGAGGATGAAGTAGCCGCCGTTCTCCCACTGCATCAGCTCGCGGATCGGGCGTACCCGGGTGACCTGGTCGCCGGGGGCGATGTCGATGACGTGGTGGGTGGACTGCACCGGTACGGCGAGCAGGCTGGCCACCGCGTCGGTGTAGCGGAACCGGTCGACCATCTCCGGCAGCGGCGCGTCGGTCAGGGTGTCCGCGTAGTTGGCCAGGAACATCGGCTCGTCCTCGACGTACTTGCGGACCCGCATCAGCCGCTCGCCGATGCTGGTGCCGAGGCCGGTGTCGATGAAGGTGATGTTCCAGTCGGTGATGTCGGCCGAGTGCAGCCGCACGTCCCGGCCGTGCATGGCCAGGCTGAAGTCGTTGGAGAGCGTCTCGTCGTACCGGAGGAAGTAGTCCTTGACCGCGACGGCACCGTAGCCGAGGCAGAGGATGAAGTCGGTGTGCCCGAAGTGGGCGTAGTAGCGCATCACGTGCCAGAGCAGCGGGCGGTCCCCGATCATCGCCATCGGTTTCGGCGCCGAGGCGGCGTCCTCGCGCATCCGCATCCCGAGGCCGCCGCAGAAGAGCACCACCTTCATCAGACCACCTCCAGGGCGGGGATCGGGAAGACCAGCCGCCCGCCCCAGTGGCGTACGTAGGCGAGCTGCGCGGAGATCTCGGTGCGCAGGTTCCACGGCAGCACGAGTACGTAGTCGGGACGGTCCTCGGCGATCCGCTCCGGCGGGTGGATCGGGATGTGCGTGCCGGGCAGGAACTTCCCCTGCTTGTGCGGGCTCCGGTCCACGGTGTATTCGAGCAGGTCGGCGCGGATGCCGCAGTGGTTGAGCAGGGTGTTGCCCTTGCCCGGCGCCCCGTACCCGACCACCTTCAGACCCTGGGCGCGGGCGGTGAGCAGGAAGTCGAGCAGCTCCCGCTTGATCTCGAAGACCGCGTCGGCGAAGCCGAGGTGCCCGGCGACGGTGTGCAGCCCGGCCTCGGTCTCGGCGTCCAGCACCGACTTGACGTTGCCGGACGGCTCCCCCGCCGCCGCGGCCGGCCGGGCGTGCACCCGCAGCGAACCGCCGTGCGACGAGAGTTCGTCCACGTCGACCACGATCAGCCCGGCGGTGGCCAGCGCGCGCATCGCCGTACGCAGCGTCAGGTACTGATAGTGCTCGTGGTAAATGGTGTCGTACTGCCGGCGCTCGATCAGCCGGAGCAGGTGCGGCACCTCGCAGGTGACCAGCCCGGTCGGCTTGACCAGCGCGGCCAGTCCGGCGGTGAAGCCGATCAGGTCCGGCACGTGCGCGTAGACGTTGTTGGCCGCCACCAGGTCGGCCCGGCCGTAGCGCTGGGCCAGCTCGGCACCGGTCTCGGCGCCCAGGAACCGCACCTCGGTCCGGATGCCCCGGCGCCGGGCCACCTCGGCGACGTTGCCGGCCGGCTCCACCCCGAGCACCGGCACGCCGCTGGCGACGAAGTGCTGGAGCAGGTACCCGTCGTTGCTCGCCACCTCGGTCACCAGGCTGTCCGGCCCGAGCCCGAGCGCCTCGGTCATCGTGTCCGCGTACCGCCTGGCGTGCGCCACCCACGAGTCGGAATACGACGAGAAATAGGCATAGTCGGAAAAGATTTCCTCTCCGGACACGTACGCCGGAAGTTGCACGAGCAGACAGGTGGAACAGATTCGGACGTGCAGTGGATAGAACGTCTCGGCCGAATCCAGCCGGTCGGCGTCGAGATAGCTCTCGCAGAGCGGCGACATGCCGAGGTCGACAAACGTTTCGGTCAATGCCGCCGCACACAGCCGGCATTTGGCATCGGTCATGCCCCACCCACCCCGATATGATCGGAATACCGGCGCGGCGCCCGCCCGCCTGCGCGCCACGCTAACCAGCACTCCGGCGCGGCGGGAGCGCTTGAGTAAAAAGTCCGACAATAGCCCGGCCGGTCAGTGGGCCACCCATAAACTCGCCTTCTCACCCGGGCGACGACGGGAGCTTTGCCGTGCGTGTTCTCGTGACCGGCCACCATGGTTACCTCGGCGGCGTACTCACCCCGATGCTGCGCGCCGCCGGGCACGACGTGACCGGCCTGGACACCGATTACTTCTCCGACTGCCTACTCGGTCCCGCACCGGCGGCCGTACCCTCCCTCCCGCTGGACCTGCGGGACGTCGGCGCGGAGCAGCTCGCCGGGTTCGACGCGGTCTGCCATCTCGCCGCGCTCTGCAACGACCCGATCGGCAACCTCAATCCTCAGCTGACGTACGAGGTCAACCACCGGGCGACGGTACGGCTGGCCGAGGCCGCCAAGGCCGCCCGGGTGAGCCGGTTCCTCTTCTCCTCCTCGTGCAGCCTCTACGGGGCGGGCACCGACGACCGGCCGCTGGACGAGACGGCCGGCTTCGCGCCGGTCACCCCGTACGGCGAGTCGAAGATCCGGGCCGAGCTGGACGTCGCGGCGCTCGTCGACGACGACTTCTCCCCGGTCTTCCTGCGCAACGCCACCGCGTACGGCTTCTCGCCCCGGCTCCGCGGCGACCTGGTGGTCAACGACCTCACCGCGCACGCCCTGCTCACCGGCGAGGTACGGCTGCTCTCCGACGGCTCGGCCTGGCGGCCGCTGGTGCACGCCGAGGACATCTGCGCGGCCTTCCTGGCCCTGCTCGAAGCGCCCCGGGAGCGGGTGCACGGCCGGGCGTACAACATCGGGGTCACCGGGGAGAACTACCTGATCCGGGACGTCGCCGAACTCGTCGCCGAGGTGGTGCCGGGCTCCCGGGTCACCTTCGCCGGTGGCGCCTCGGCGGACACCCGCAACTACCGGGTGAGCTGCGACCTGGTCGCCGCCGAGGTGCCGGGCTTCCGGCCCCGCTGGACGGTACGCAAGGGGATCGAGGAGCTGGTCGAGGCGTACCAGCGGTACGGGCTGACCATCGAGTCGTTCCGGGGCGAGCGGCACCAGCGGCTGCGCCGGATCCGGGCGCTGATCGAGGCGGGTCGGCTCGACGCCGAGCTGCGCTGGAGGGCACGGTGACCGGTGCCGAGGGCTCCGGCGGCCGGCAGCCGGTGCACCGGTGCACGGCCTGCGGGCGGCACGACCTGGTGCCCTTCGCCGACCTGGGCGAGATCCCGGTCTACTGCGGGGTGCACTGGGCCAGCCGGGCCGAGGCGCTGGCGAGTCCGCTCGGCCGGATGTGGCTGGCGTACTGCCCGGAATGCGGGTACGTCCGCAACCTCGCCTTCGACCCGGCCGTTCTGGTCTACGACACCACCATGGACACCAACCTGCACCACTCGCCCGCCTTCGGCGTCTTCTCGGCGGAACTGGTCAAGCACCTCGCCGGGCGGTTCCCGCTGCGCGGCGGTACGGTGCTGGACGTCGGCTGCGGTCAGGGCGAGTTCCTCCGCGAGCTGTGCCACGTCGCCGGTTGCCGGGGTGTCGGCTACGACGCGATGTACGCCGGCCCGCCCGGCCCGGACCCCTCCGGCGCGACCTTCGTCCGGGGCCACGCCCCGCTGGACGCCGACACTCCCGCCTTCGACCTGGTCACCTCCCGGCACTGGTTCGAGCACCTGGACGACCCGTACGCCTTCCTCGTCCGGCTCCGCGAGCTGGCCGGCGACCGGCCGGTCCACGGCTACCTGGAGGTACCGGACGCCGGCTACGACCTGGGCACCGCCGGCTGGGAGGTGATCTATCCGCACGTCTCCTACTTCGACGGCTACTCGCTCTGCCGGATCGTCGAGCGGGCCGGCTGGCGGGTCGTCGCCACCGGGCGGCTCTTCTCCGGCATGTTCCGGTACGTCGAGATCTCGGTCAACGCGGCACCCCCGGCGACCGGCACCGCGCTGCCCGGCGCCGAGTCGCCGGGCCCGGCCGACCGGGACCGGCAGCTCGCCTCGATCGCCGGCTTCGCCGACCGGCACGCCGCCGAACGGGAGCGCTGGCGGAGCACCATCGACCGGCTGGTGGCCGCCGGTGACCGGCCGGTGCTCTGGGGGGCCGGTTCGCGCGGGGTGCAGTTCCTGCACCTGGCCGACCCGGACGGCCGGCTCGCCGCCGTGGTGGACGTCAACCCGCGCAAGTGGGGCCGCTACCTGCCGGTGACCGGGCACCAGGTGCGGGATCCGGCCACGCTCGCCGGCTCCGGCACCCGCTCGGTGATCATCACCAACCCGGCCTACCGGGACGAGATCGACGCCGCGCTGCGCCAGCTCGGCGTACGGGCCGAGCTGCTGGTCGCCTGAGCGGAGGAGACGATGGAGCCAGCGCCACGGGTGAGTCTGGGCGTACCCCTCTACAACGCCGAGCGCTACCTCGAAGGCTGCCTCGACGCCCTGCTCGCCCAGGACTACCCGGACTTCGAGATCATCATCAGCGACAACGCCTCCACCGACCGGACCTGGGAGATCTGCCAGCGCTACGCCGCGCGGGACCCACGGATCCGGCTCTACCGCAATCCGCGCAACTTCGGCGGGCACGTCAACTACGCCCGGGTGGTCGAGCTGGCCCGGGGCGAGCTGTTCAAGTGGGTGGCGTACGACGACGTCTGCCTGCCGGCGTACCTGCGCACCTGTGTGGCGGCGCTGGACGCGGCCGGGCCGCACGCCGTACTCGCCTATCCGCGCACCGTACTCATCGACGAGGCCGGCGAGGTGATCGGCCCGTACGCCGACCGGCTGGACCTGCGCGACCGGCGGCCGTGGCGCCGGGTGGCCGGGGTGGCCCGGAACATCAACCTCTGCCACGCGCACTTCGGGGTGTTCCGGATGTCGGCGCTGCGCCGGACCGGGATGATCCGCCCGTTCCTCTCCTCCGACTACACGCTGATCGCCGAGGTGGCCCGGCTCGGCGAGATCCACGAGGTGGCCGAGCCGCTCTTCCTGCGCCGGATGCACGGCGCCTCGACCCGGCAGGCCAAGGACGCCACCCCGGCCTCGGCGCTGGCCTGGTTCGCGCAGAGCGGCAAGCGGGTCCGGGCGCCGAGGTTGCGGATGCTCGCCGAGACGCTGCGGACGCTCTCCACCGGTTCCGAGCCGCTCGGCACCCGGCTCAGTTCGGCGGTGGCGTTCCTGGCCATCTGGTGGGCCCGCCGGGTCCGGGTCCGGCTCGGCCGGCTGCGCCGCCGGGCCCCGGTCTGGCTGGGCCGGCTGATCCGGCGGCGGGCCAGTGCGGCGAAGGGAAGCGCCTAGGGTGGCCCCGGTCCAGCCCGCCCGGACGGCTCCGGACCCGGCCGGTACCCCGCTCGCCGACCCCACGTCCTCCCCGTCGGAAGGTGGCGGCCGGCTGCGCTCGGCGATCGGCTGGTCGTACGTGCTCACCGCCGGCCGGATCGGCTCGTCGATCCTGGTCACCTTTCTGCTGGCCCGGCTGCTCGGCCCGAGCGAGTTCGGCCTGGTGGCGATGGCCACCGTCTTCATCACGGTGGCGCAGACGCTGATCCAGCAGGGGCTGGTCTCCGCGATCGTGCAGCGGGACAGGCTCACCCCGGAGCATCTGGACGGCGCCTTCGTGGTGCTGGTGCTGGCCGGGGTGGTGATCGGTGGGCTCACCGCCGCCGCGAGCCCACTGTGGGCGATGGCCAACCGGGCGCCCGAGCTGACCGCCATCTGCGTCGCGCTATCCCCGCTGGTGCTGTTGCAGGGGCTGTCGATCGTGCCCGAGGCGGTGCTGCGCCGGGAGCTGCGGTTCCGGGCGGTCGCCATCCGTACCCTGCTCGCCTCGCTGCTCAGCGGAGCCGTCGGGGTGGTGCTGGCGCTGGCCGGGGCGGGCATCTGGGCCCTGGTGGCGCAGCAGTTGGTGAACGCGGCGGTCGGCCTGGTGGTGCTCTGGTGGGTCTGCCCGTGGCGGCCGAGCCGTCGGCCCCGGCTGGCCGGCATCCGGGACCTGCTGGTCTTCTCCGCGCACTCGGCCAACGCCGGGCTGGGGCTGATGCTCAGCTCCAAGGCCGACATCCTCTTCACCGGCCTCTTCTTCGGACCGGTGGCGACCGGGGTCTACCGGCTGGCGGCCCGGCTGCCGGACATGCTGGTCGACGTGACGGTCCGGTCGCTCCAGCAGGTGGCGCTGCCGTCGCTGTCCCGGTTGCAGCGGGACCGGGCGGCGCTGGCCGCGCAGCTCAACCAACTCCAGCACCTCGGCGCGCTGGCCGGGCTGCCGGTGCTCGGCATACTCGCGGCGGTGGCGCATCCGCTGGTCACGCTCCTGGGTCCGCAGTGGGCCGGCACCGAGGTGCCGCTCCGGCTGCTCTGCCTCTTCGGCGCCGTCAACGTGTACGGGGTGCTGCTCGGTCCGGCGCTCCAGGCGATCGGCCAGCCGGGCAAGCTCGCCGCGATCCTCTGGACCCGGGGCGTACTCGGGGTGGCGACCCTGGCCGCCGTCGGCACCCTCTTCACCGGGTACGGCGACGTGGCCGAGGCGACGGCGGTGGCGCTGGCCGGGGTCGGCATGCAGGTCGTGGTGACCGCCCTCGCGGTCTGGGTCACGGTGCGCCGGGCCGCGAACGCGTCGCTGGCGGCCTTCCTCGCCCCGACGGTGCCGGCGATCGTGGCAGCGGTGGCCGCCGCACTGGTGCCGCTGGCGGTGGCCCGGACCGGGCTGGACGCCGGCCCGGTGGTCGAGCTGCTGGTGCTGGGCGGGGCGGCCGGGCTGGTCGCCGGGGTGCTGCTCTGGGCCACCGACGCCCGGCTACGCCGACTCGTGCTGACCCGACTCCCCCGCCGCCAAAGCGCCAGAGGCGGCGACACCGACGGATGACTGGTCCTGAGCACTGTTGGACGGCGGCCTGCTCGCGCCGCTCAGCGGTCGCGGTGGTAAGCAATCCAGTCCCGGAGCCGCTGCCGTACGGCGAGCGGCACGTCTACCGTCTCGATCCGCGCGGCGACCACCGCCGGCTCGACGAGGCGGTGTCGGATGAGCGCGGCCGCGAACACGTAGTCCTTCTCCCGGCCGGCAACGAGCTTCGCCACCACGCAGTCGTGTGGATCCAACAGATAGCCCCGCCCCGGAGCCGTGCTGGCAGTCTCCACCACAACGAGCCGGTCGCGCCACCCGGTCGGCAACACCGCTGTTGAAACGCTCACACCCTGCGCGTAGTAGCCGTACATCTCGTGGAAGGCGGAGAGTTCCCCGATCGCACCGTCAACCTGATCCGCCTTCCGGTCGTCGGGGTCGTCGAAGAAGGCCACGTCTACCTCGATTGAGGCGGTCGCCTCCGGCGGAAGCACGTCCTCAGCGATCCCACCCAGCACGGACTGACTGCCGATGACGAGCACCTCAGGATCGCCAGTGATTTGCGAGGCGGCACGCAGGACATGTTCCAGATGCTCTCGCCTCATGCCGCCCGGTCGCTCCGCCATCTCTGCGCGAATGCCGCCAGCACGGCTCGACGCTCCGTCTCGGACAGGACCCCGGCGAACGGTGAGTTCTGCCGCAACTCGACATCGTCAGGGCGCCGGGAGGTCAAGACCGTCAAGACCGACTCCACCCCGGCGTCGAGGACTGCCCGCCAGCGTTCGAGCCACTTCGCCGCCATCCCGTCCGGGTGTACCGAGCGTAGCCGTTCGAGGTTCGCCGCCGCCTTCGCCAACACTGCGTCGGGGTCGCTGACCAGACGCCCCGCGACCGCGCGGTGCAGCCACAGCGCCTTGAGTTGATCGCGAGTCAACTCGGGCCGCAGAACCGCTTCGACGTCGCTCCGGCGTAGGCGACGGTGCGATCCCACCCTGACGTACGGCAACAGTCCTTGGTCGCACATGTCGACCACATGCTGCCGGGACGACCCGAGTAACACCGCCGCCTCCCCGGTCGTCAGAAGATCGTCCCCACCTACAGTCACAACTCCAGCATGCGGCAACAAACACCAAAAACGCAAGCGTAACGACCGATCCACTGGCTGGTCCGCTACCAGGGGCGGCCGTCGGGCAGTCCGGACAGGGCCGGTGCGGAGAGGTGCAGGACCTCGTACCGCTCGGTGGCCGCCTCCTCCTCGGCGACGGTGTCGGCCCAGAGCACGAAGCGCAGCAGTTGCCAGTGCCGGGGGTCGAGGGCGAGCGCGGCGGTGTGTACGCCGTCCCGCCCGCCGAGGGCCGTCAACTCGGCGATCTCCCGCTCGATCCGGCGGGTCAGCCCCAGCCCGCTGCCGTCGTCGTCGGGGTCGGCCGGCAGCGGGGTCAGCCGGCGCGAGGCCGCCCTCGGCACCGCGCCCCGAGCCGGCCCGGCCACGGTCGCCAGCCCGGTCCAGTGCTGTACGGCGGGCCGCCCGAAGTCCCGGATGATCGTCGAGCAGGTGCCCGAACTCGGCGACCCGGTTGCGGATGATCCGCATGTCGTAGTCGGCGGGGAGGGTGATCTCGTACTGCTTGGCGTACATGTCGTGCCGTTCCTATCCGACGATGGTGCTTCCGTTTCCATCACCGCAACGCTCGGGCGGCGGGCCAACGCAGTACGCGCGGCCGGGCCGGGTCGTCGTAGTCGACCAGTACGTCCGCCCGGCCGGCCGGATCCGCCTCGGCACGGTAGAGCTGCTGACCGGGCAGGTAGCGGGCCTCGTAGCGTTCCCGGACCGACTCGGCGCTGCCGAACAGTTCCAGGTCCCGGACCAGCGCCCGGCGCAGCGACTCCGCCGGGCTGACCGCCAGGTAGATGGCGAGATCCCACTGCTCCCGCAACTCCGGACGGAGCAGGAAGACGCCGTCGAAGAGCAGTACGGCGTCGTCGGTGGCCTGCTCCGGCGGCAGGTCGACGACCTGATCCGTCCGGTGGTCGAAGACGACGGTGCGGTAGCGCCGGCTGCCGCCCGGGCCGAGCGGGTCGAGGAGGGCGGCACGCAGGGCCGGATAGTCGAAGGAGTCGCGGTAGTAGCCCTCGGCGGAGAGGCCGCCCCGGCGTTGGCGTACGGCTCTGGGTCGGTGGAAGCCGTCGACGCTGGCGGTGATCGTCTCCCGTACCGGGGCGAGTCGCCGGGCGAGTTCCGCCGCCAGGCTGCTCTTGCCGGCGGCGTCGGGACCGTCCACGGCCACCCGCAGCGGATGCCCGGGACGCATCGGGCGGATCAACTCGACCACTCTCGTCAGGAACTCGCTCTCGGTCACGACCCTCAGCCCGTCTCGTTTAGGGAAACAGTACGACCGGGTACCCGGTGCTTCCAGGCATCTCCGAGCCGGCGGTCTTCTGATGTCGGATTGGGAGCGGGGTGGGGATACTCGCCGAGGAGACTGTCGAGCTGCCCCGCTTGTGGGCCCACCCTCCCCGGCTGCCCGAACCCCGGTCCCGTCCGCCGGTCGACCCGAAGCGCAGCACGCCGTCGGCGACCCGGTTTCCGTGCCCCGTCTGTGCACCCAGCTCGACAGTCTCCGCGCCGACTACTCCCCGGCTCCGCCGCCGGTCGCCCATGTGGTTGCCGGCCGTCCGCCCGGCGATGTCGGCGCCACGTCACACGGCCCCGAGCGATGATCCGGATGGCGAATCACCGAGACGATCACAGAGGCTGGAGGACAGCCCGCCGAATACCTCCAAAGAGACGAGGCACTAGCTGGTCGGTGCCGCCCCGACGATCGCGGCCGGTGGGGTGAAGACGATCGCCTTGCCGTTGGCCAGTACCAACTGGTTGACCGAGTACTGCACCGCGTCCGTGCCGGTCGGGTTCTCGATGCCGATGGTCGCGGAGTTGCCCAGCTCCCGTCCGGCGTTCAGCGCGGTGTAGTTGAAGACGATCTGCCCCCACTCGGAGAGCACCACCTGGAAGCTGACCCGCGCGGCCGGCGCGCCGGAGAACCCGACGTCCTTCCACTCGACCACGAACTGCCGGTCCGGTGCGGCGCCCAGCACGGCGGTCCGGACCCGGGACTCCGGGTGCATCACCAGGTCGTCCCAGAACGGATAGAGCGCGGCGTTCGGTGTCGCGGCGTACGGCAGTGCCCGGTTCGTCGGCCAGGAGCCGCGAGGATCCACAAAGGAGAGTACGCCGTTGACGTCCACCCACGCCCTGGAGTGGTTCTGCCCGTAGTACGGGAACGGGAACGGCAGCGCCACGGAAGCGACGTCGTTGTCCCCGGTCAGCGGCAGCTCGGTGGGGCCGGCCGGCAGGTACGCCCGACCGGAGTGCGTCGTACACGCGTAGCCGAAGCCGTCCGCGCAGCTACCCGGCGCGCCGTCGTAGCTGGCGGTGTAGGTCGCCGTGCTGGCGGCCGGCGCCGTGATCACATGGGTCGCGGCTCCGCCGTCCGACCAGTTCTGGAAGGTGTACGTCCCCGGCCCGAGCCGCTGCGGCCCCGGCGCGCTGACCGTGTTGGTGGAACCGACGATCACCTGTACGGCGTTCGGGGTGGTCAGGCTCCGGCCATTCAGGTTCACCCGTAGCCCGGCGGGCGTGGTGGCGAGCTTGAGCTGCACCGTCCTCGGGTCCAGCCGCAGCGTGGTACTGCCGGTCAGCCCACCGCTGTCCGTCGCGGTCAGCGTCAGCTCCAGATAGGACGGATACTCGTGGTCCGGGGCGACGAACGTCCCGGAGGCGACCCCGGCCACCTCGCGCACCGGGTGGCCGTGACAGTTCTCCGGCGTGCTGCAGTGCATGTTGACCAGCGTCCAGCGCAGCGCCGAGGGCGGCAGCGCACCCTGCTCCGGGTCGCTGGCCCCACCGCTGAACGCGACCGTCTGCCCGGTCGCCCAGCGCAGCGCCGCGGTGGGCGTGTCGATCACCGGTACCGGGGCGGCGGTGCCCACCCTGATCTGCGCCGTCGCGCTGTGCGAGAGCCCGCCGAAGTCGACCACCTGCAACCGGGCGGTGTAGCTGCCCACCGCCGGGTACCGGTGCGTCGCGGTCAGCCCGGTGGCGTCGACGGTGCCGTCGTTGGTGAAGTCCCAGCGGTATTCGAGGATGTCGCCCGGGTCGGGGTCGCTCGAATTGACGGCGTCGAAGCTGACCGTCAGCGGCGCCCGTCCAGTGGTCGGGGTCGCGTCGATGACCGCCCTCGGGTACTGGTTTCCGGAGCTGTAGTGGAACCGCCGCACGGTGCCGCCGAGCAGGTCGACGTAGTACAGGTCGTTCTCCGGGCCGATCCGCAGGTCGACCACGCCGGGGGCGATCGCGAACGGCACGATCCGGGCCGGGTCCGGGAGCCCGTCGGCGCCGGTACGCATCGCCCAGACGCAGCCCCGGGAGTAGTCGGCGAAGAAGAGCGCCCCCGCGTACGCCGCCGGATAGCCGCCGCCGGACCCGGGATAGAACGCCACCCCGGCCGGGGAGGAGCCGCCGGTCGGGCAGCCGTCGCCGGCCGCCACCTGCTGACTGTGCTGGTAGGTGTAGTGCGGCCGGGTGACCGTGCCGACGGGCTGGGTGTAGAGGGTCTCGCAGAGCGTCAGGTTCGCCGCGTTGTAGCCGCCCTGCGGAGCGTTCCCCTCGTAGCACGGCCAGCCGTAGTTGCGGACCGGTCCGACCGCCGGGTCGACCACCCGGTTGATCTCCTCCCAGGTACGCCAACCCACGTCGCCGATCCAGACCTCGTTGCTGCCCGGCCGGAACGTCCAGCGGTACGGGTTGCGCAGCCCGTACGCCAGGATGCGCCGGTTGTTCGGGTCGCTGCTCGCCGCCAGCGGGTTGTCCGGCAGCGCCGCCCCGGTCGACGGCGAGATCCGGATCAGGGTGCCGGAGAGCCCGGTCGGGTCGGCCGGGGTACGGATGTCCTGGGACCGCAGCCCGCCGCCCTCGGCGCTCGGCGGCGTCATCGCGGCGCCGGGCGGCCCGGGCGGGTCGGCGCAGGGGTTCGACGGGTTGCCCGCCTGCCCGTAGTCGGTGAAGGTCGCCGACGCGCCGTCGCCGCCGGTGACGTAGAGCGCGCCGTCCGGGCCGAACGCGAGGTCGCCGATGGAGTGGCTCTCGATCTGGTGGCACCAGTCGTGCAACAGCACCTGCTCGCTGCCGGTCATCACGTCGCCGTCGGCGCGCAGCCGGGAGACCCGGGCGCTGGCCTTGCAGTTCCCGATCACCGGGCAGCTGTCGTGGTAGGTCGGCGCGCCGCCGCCGACCACGCCGTCGTAGGTGTAGCTGAGGTAGACGTACGGGTCGGTGGGGAAGTTCGGCGGCAGGGCCAGGCCGATCAGGCCGAGGTCCTCGTAGTCGTACACCTTGGGGCGCAGGTCGGCGAAGACGGTGGCGGTGTTGTCGGCGAGGCTGTCGAAGACCTTGACGATGCCGCTCTTCTCCGCGACGAAGACCCGGCCGTCCGGCGCGAAGATCAGCTTGGTGGGGCGGGTCAGCCCGGTGAAGACCACCTGCTGGGTGAAGCCGGGCGGGATCGCCGCCGCGGGTTCGGGGTCGAACGGGGGCAGCCCGACCACGACCGGTACGCCCAGCACGAGTGCCAGGGTCAGGACCCAGATTCGCCGTACCGCTCGGGACATGGCGGCCTCCCTCCACGGCGCCGCCGAACGGTCGGCGACTGCCGCGCTCCAGGATCACCGTCCGTAGCGGAGCGGGCTGTCACGAGGTTGACCAGGGCGGTTAACTGACCGGGCGCTACTTAACGACCAATCAGCTTCCCTGGTCAACCGTTCGCACAGCGGCTACCTGGGCCGTCGGTCGAGAATCGGCGACTGGCGACGCTCACCCCTGTCGGCTACGAAGGGTGGCGACGCGACCGGCCGGAAGACCACCGAGGTGCCGTCGGCCAGCGCCGGATGGTTGACCGAGTACGGCAGCGCGAGGGTGCCGGCCGGATTCTCGATGCCGACCGTCGCCGAGTCGCCGCGCTCCCGCCCGCTGCTGTTCAGGTCCCGGTAGTTGAAGACGATCTCACCGTTCTCCGCGATCAGCGCCTCGAAGCTGATCCGTGCGGAGCTGGAACCGTACATGCCGCTGTCGCGCCACTCCACCACGAACCGGCGGTTCGGCGCGGTACCCGTCACCCCGATCCGGACGCTGGAGTCCGCCCGCCCCCAGAGGTCGTCCCAGAACGGATAGAGCGCCGCGTTCGGCGCGCCGGCCGCCGGCAGCACCGTGTTGCCCGGCTGCGGCCCGCCCGGGTCGGTGAAGGAGAGGAAGCCGTTCCCGGAGACCCAGGCGGTGCGGTAGGTCTCGGCGAAGAACGGCACCGGGAACGGCAGCGTCACCTGGGTCACCGCGTCGTCGCCGGTGAGCGGCAGCACCGTGTCGGCCGGCACCCAGGGCCGGCCCGTCGCGGTGCCGCAGGTGTAGAACGCCGTGGTCCCGCAGCCGGCCGCCCCGGCGTACGTCGCCGTGTAGGTGGCCGCCGTCGCGGGCGCGGTGAGCACGTGCGTCGCCGCGCCCTCGTCGGACCAGCCGGTGAAGGAGTACGGCACCCCGCCGACCGTCTGCGGGCTCGGCGCGCTCACCGTGTTGGTCGAGCCGACGATCACGGTACGGGTGAACGGCGCCGTCCCGGTGGTCGCGCCGACGGTCAGCCGCAGCCCCTGCGGGTCGCTGGCGAAGGTGAGGTCGACGGTCCGCGGGTCGAGCCGGCGTACCACGGTGTTCGACAGGCCCTGCGCGTCGGTGGCGGTCAGCTCCAACTCCAGATACGACGGGTACTCGTGGTCCGGCGCCACGAAGGAGCCGGACGCCACCCCGGCCCACTCCTGGAGGTGGTGGGTGTGGCAGTTGCCGACCGACTCGCAGTGCTCCATCCGCAGCTTCCAGCGCAGCGCGGACGGCGGCAGGCTGCCCTGCTGCGGGTCGGTGGCCCGGCCGGCGAAGCTCAATCTGTCGCCGACCTGCCAGGTGGTGCCGACCGCCGGGCTCTCCAGCAGGGCGGTCGGGGCGGCGTTGCCGGGCTGGATGGTGACGCTGCTGCTCGCCGAGACGCCGAGGGTGTCGGTGACGGTCAGCGTCGCGGTGTGCCGGCCGGCGCTCGGGTAGCGGAACGTGGCGGTCGGGGTGGTGGCGTCGACCGTACCGTCGCTGGTGAAGTCCCACCGGTAGCTCAGCCGGCCGGCGTCGGCCGGGTCCGGGTCGGTCGACCCGGTGCCGTCGAAGGTCACGTCGAGCGGGGCGGGGCCGCTGGTCGGGGTCGCGTTGATCACCGCGGTCGGCGGCTGGTTGCCGGGGAAGTACCGGATCCGGCGCACGGTGCCACCGGTCAGGTCGGCGTAGTACAGCTCGGCACCCGGGCCGATCGCCAGGTCGACCGGCCCGGCGGCGGCCTGCCCGAACGCCTGGAGGTTGGCCGGGTCCGGCAGCCCGCCCGGGCTGCTCGGGCGCATCGCCCAGATGCAGCCGCGCGAGTAGTCGGCGAAGAAGAGCGCCCCCGCGTACGTCGCCGGATAGCTGCCGCCGCTGCCCGGATAGAAGGCGAGCCCGGAGACGGCGTCCCCGCCCGAGCCGCAGTTCTCCCCCGGCACCACCTCCGCGCCGTGGTGGTAGGCGTAGTACGGCGGGGTCTGCCCGGCACCGGTGTAGAGCGTCTCGCAGAGGTTCAGGTTCGCGTTGTCGTAGCTGCCCGTCCGGGCGGCACCCTCGTAGCAGGGCCAGCCGAGGTTGCTGACCCCCGCTCTCGGGTCGACGATCCGGTTGACCTCCTCCCAGCTGTTCCAGCCGACGTCGCCGAGCCAGATCTCGTTGGTGCCCGGCCGGATGGTGAACCGGTACGGGTTGCGGGTGCCGTACCCGACGATCCGCCGGGTGTTCGGGTCGGCCGCGTCGATCGCCGGGTTGCCCGGCGCCGCCGCCCCGGTCGCCGGGTCGAGCCGCAGCACCGCGCCGTCCAGCCCGGTGGGGTCGGCGGCGCTGCGGACGTCCTGGGCCCGCAGCGCCCCACCCTCGGCGGTCGGCGGCGTCATGGTGCCGCCCGGCGGGTCGGCGCACGGGTTCACCGGGTTGCCCAACTGGCCGTAGTCGATGGCGCTGAAACTGGCCCCGTCGCCGGCCGTGGCGTAGAGCATGCCGTCCGCGCCGAACCGCAGGTCGCCGACCGAGTGGCTCGGGTACTGCTGACACCAGTCGGAGATCAGCACCTGCTCGGTACCGGTCATCACGTCGCCGCTGGCCCGCAGCCGGGAGAGCCGGCCGGTGACCACGCAGCGGCCGTTGTTGGCGTCGCCGCAGGTGTCGTTCCACACCGGAGCCGTCCGGCCCGGCGGCGCGTCGTAGGTGTAGAGCACGTAGACCCACGGGTCCGCCGGGAAGTTGGCCGGCAGCGCCAGCCCGAGCAGGCCGCGGTCCCACTGGTTGTGCACGTTGGTGGAGAGGTCGGCGAAGACGGTCGGGGTGGGGTCGGCCAGGTCGGCGTAGACCTTGATCCGGCCGCCCTTCTCGGCGACGAAGACCCGCCCGTCGGGGGCGAACTCGATGTTGGTCGGCTGGTCCAGCCCGCTGAACACCACCTGCTCCTGGAAGCCGGCCGGCAGCGTCACCGCCGAGGCCGGCGCTCCGCCCAGCGGCGCCAGTACGCTCGCCAGCAGCGCCGCCACCAGACCCAGTCGCAAGCCCCGCCGCAGCCGCATGCCCCACTTCCTCTCCACGTGGCGAGCGGCAGTTCCGAACCCGACCGTGAACAGCGGCTCACCTTTGTCGGCACAGAGTAGGCTCCGACGCAACACTTGCGACCGAGCCGCGTCTAATCGCGAATCGGGACGAAGATCAATGAAACCCACTTCCCCGACGGTTCGCCCTCGATGCCGCCGAATTGGTGTTGATCAGGGCACTGACCTGCCGTTCGAGCCCTGACACGCGGATGAGCCCGTGAAGGAACAATCGTACGATCGGTCGCGACCTTGTAAGTAACTCGACACATCCACCAATCCTCGGTCCTTGCTCGGGCCGGGTCGGTAGAGCAATGTCTTGGTAGGCACCGGGCCGGTAGCGGAACAGCCGGGTGCGAGAGCAAGGCTCATTCGGGTCGCGGCGTAATCGCATACGCCGCGACCTTCCATCGAAAACGTCGTCCGAGCTGCGCGGATGGGAGTTAGAGATGGCCGATCGACGCCCCCACGTGGTGATCGTGGTGGTAAATCTGCCAGCCGAGCGGGACCGCCGAGTGATCCGGGAGTGTCAGGCACTGGAGGCGGCCGGCTACCGGGCGTCGGTGATCTGCCCACGGGGACCACGCCGGCTCACGGTGCTACCCGGCACCGCCGCCACCAGGATCCACTCGTTTCCCCAGCCACTCGCGGGCAAGGGCGTGCTCTCCTTCGCCGCCGAGTTCGCCTGGGCACTGATCGCCGTCGCCACCCGGCTGCTCGGGCTGATGCTGCGGACCCGGGTGGACGCCGTCCAGGCGTGCAACCCGCCGGACGTCTTCTGGGTGGTCGGGCTGCTGATGCGGGCCCTGGGCCGACCCTTCGTCTTCGACCACCACGACCTGAGCCCGGAACTCTACGAGTGCAAGGCGGGGCAACCCCGGCCGAGTGTGCTGTGGATGCTCCGGCTCTTCGAACGACTCTCCTGGCGTACCGCCACCGCCGTGGTCGCCACCAACGAGTCGTTCCGGGAACTGGCGATGGGCCGGGGCGGCTGCCCACCGGAGAAGGTGGTGGTGGTGCGCAACGGCCCGGCCCTGGCCGAGGTGCGGCACGGCGACGGCCCGGAGACCGAGGACGCCCGGCAGAAGGTCGTCTACGTCGGAGTGATCAACCCGCAGGACAACGTCGAGGCGACCGTACTCGCCGCCGAGCGGCTGGCCGGGCTGCGCGGCACCGACGACTGGGAACTGGTCGTCGCCGGGGACGGCGAGAGCATGCCGGAACTGCGCCGGCTCGCCACCGAGCGGGGGGTGGACGACGTCGTACGCTTCACCGGCTGGCTGGAGGCCGACGAGGTCGACGCGCTGCTCTGCTCCGCCTCGATCGCGATCCAGCCGGACCGGCCGAGCCGGATGGCCGAGATGTACACGATGGCCAAGACGGTGGAGTACGTCGCCCGGGGCGTACCGGTGGTCGCGGTCGACCTGCTGGAGACCCGGCGTACCGCCGACGCGGCGGCGAGCTATGTGCAGACCGGCAGCCCGGACGAATTCGCCAAGGTGATCGACCAGCTTCTCAGTGACGACTCCGCCCGGGCCGCGATGAGTGCGACCGGGAGACAGCGGTTCGTCGATGAACTCGCCTGGGACCACCAGGTGAAGTCGTACATCCGACTGTGGGATCGATTGCTCCGCCCGTCGCTCAGCGACTACAACGAAGTGTCACACGGTAACGGGGCCGATGCCGCGCGTCTGCCGATCTGACCACTCGCACCGTACTTCCGCACCTTTCGAAAGGGCCGCCCGATGGACCTTCTCGACCTGCTGAAGCTCATGTTTCGGCGGTGGTACGTCTCGGCTCCGATCGTCGTCGTGACGCTCGGCGCGGCCCTCGCGTTCGGGCTGGCGATCCAGCCGGAATACAAGACCGAGGTGGCGATCCTGCTCGTCCCGCCGACCACCTCGGCCGCACCGGACGAGGACGCCGCACCCCGGCCCGGCAACCCGTGGCTGCGGATCGGCGAGAACGCGATGGCCCAGGCCGTGCAGATCTCCACCTCCGCGCACGACGCCCGGACCAGGATCGCGGCGGCCGGCGGTGACCCCGACTACGAGGTCGGCCTGGTCACCCGCAGCTCGATCCTGACCGTCGCGGTGACGGCGTCGAGCGAGGAGAGCGCCCGGAAGACCGTCGAGGCGGTGACCCAGCTCATCCACGACGAGGTCGCCGGGCAGCAGGCGCCGTACAAGCCCAACCCGGGTGAGCAGATCACCACCGAGGTGCTGGATCCCGGGCTGAACATCGTGCCGTCCCGCTCAAACGTGCTGCGGGCACAGGTCGTGATCACGGCCATCGGCCTCCTGCTGGCCGCCGTCGCCGCCGTGGTCCACGACGCGGTGGCCCGCCGCCGGGCGAGCAGCCGGCTCGGCCAGCGCCGCGACGCGCGTACCCCGATGGCCTGGAACGCCGGCCAGGCGGTGGTCAACGGGCCCCGCCCGGGTCCCGCCCCGGCGGTCTCGCCGGCCCCGGCGGCCCGGGTCGCGCCGGTCTCCCCCGGTCCCGGCCGCGAGCCGACCCAGTCCCTCTCCCGGCGCGACCGGCACGGCGCCGACGACCGGATCCCGGCGCACCCGACCGACGATCGCCACCCCGGTCCGCCGGCCGACGACCGGGGGCCCGGACCGGGCGGCAACGGACGCGGCGGCGGGACCCCGAGCGAGGAGACGATCCTGCTCACCACCACCGCCCGGCACGTCGTGGACGATCCGGGCCGATGATCCCCGGGAAGCCCACGAGCGCCGGCTGACGGCGCACGGACGAGACGAGCGACGTGCCGACCTACCTATCCGCGCGGCGGTCCGACACGGTGTACGACGGCATCACCCCCGCCGTACGCCACTTCCCGGATGCCACCGCGGCGGTGATCGCGTCGATCATGCTTGCCTACCTGCTCCCCTTCCGGCTGGTCTTCCCCCCGCTGAGCGACCTGGGCAAGCCGGGGCTGATGGTCGGGTTCGGCCTGCTGGTCTGGTGGGCGCTGAGCCGGCTGCACCCCACCCTGGTCACCCGGGGACAGCAGCCGATGCGCTGGGCGATGGCGATCTACCTGGTCAGCCTCTTCCTCTCCTACGTCGCCGGGCAGGGGCGCGGGATGCCGGTACTGGAGGCGAACGGCGCCGAGCGGACCCTGCTGATGGCGCTCGCCGGAGCCGGGATCCTGCTCGCCGCCGCCGACGGGGTGCTGACCCGGGAACGCATCGACAAGGTGCTGCGCTGGTTCTGCTGGGGCGCCAGCTTCATGGCCTTCGTCGCGCTGGTCCAGTTCGTGACCCGGATCGACCTGACCACCTATCTGAAGCTGCCGCCGCTGCTGACCTTCCACAAGGAGGTGGTCGGGTTCCGCGACCGGGGCGGCGACGGGCTGGTCCGGGTCGCCGGCACCGCCGGGCACTACATCGAGTTCAGCGTACTGATGGTGATCGGCCTGGTGGTGGCGATCCACTTCGCCCGGTTCTCGTCGACCCGACGCGACCGGCAGATCTACGGCGCGCTGGCGATGTTCCAGGCGGCCGTCATCCCGATCTCGCTCTCCCGCACCGGAGTGCTCGCCCTCGGCGCCGCGATCCTGCTCTTCGTCCTGGTCTGGCCGCTGCGGACCACCTTCAACGTGCTGGTGGTCGGCTGTTTCCTGACCGCGCTGATCCAGGTCGCCCGGCCCGGCCTGCTGGCCGCGATCAAGTCGCTGCTGCTGGCCGGGGAGAACGATCCCAGCGTGCAGGCCCGGGTGGAGGACTACGACTACGTGGCCCCGTTCATCCGGGAGCGTCCCTGGCTGGGTCGCGGGGTCGGCACCTTCCTGCCGGAGCTGTACCAACTGCTGGACAACCAGTGGCTCACCACCCTGGTCCAGGGCGGCATCATCGGGGTGGCCGGGCTCACCGTCTTCTTCGGATCCGGAGTGGTGGTCGCCGGCCGGGTACGCCGGTTCGCCCGTACCGAACGGGACCGCGACCTGGCGGCGGTGCTGGCGGTGGCGATCGGGGTGGCCGCCGTCTCCGGGTTCACCTTCGACTCGATGTACTTCACGACGTTCTTCATCACCGTGCACGTGCTGCTCGGGCTGACCGGCGCGCTGTGGCGGCTGACCAGGGCGGAACGCACCAACCGGATCGAGTCGGGCCGGCCGGGGCGGCAACCCGACGAACCCGGGCCGGTGCCGGCGGCGGCACAGGCATGACGGGGCGGGGCGCGGGACGCGGCCAGCTCCGGGAACCCGAGCGGAGGTGGACGGTCCGATGACCGGCGACGGTGGCATCGACATCCTCATGATCACGTACGACCGGCCGGAGTACGTCCGGCTGTCGCTGCCGCACCTCTTCGACACCTGCCCGCCGGACGCCCGGGTGTGGCTCTGGCACAACGGCACCGACCAGCCGACCCTGGAGGCGGTCGAGGAACTGCGGCACCATCCCCGGGTGCACCGGTTCCGGCACAGCCCGGTCAACGCCGGGCTGACCGAGCCGACCAACTGGCTCTGGACCGAGGCGACCGGTTCCTACCTGAGCAAGGTGGACGACGACTGCCTGCCCGACCCCGACTGGTTGACCATCCTGCGCAAGGCACACCAGGACGTGCCGGGCTTCGGGGTGATCGGCACCTGGCGCTTCCCGCCGGAGGACGTCGACGAGGCGCTGGTGGCGGCGAAACTGGCGGACTACCCGAACGGGCACCAGCTCTTCCGCAACCACTGGGTGCAGGGCAGCGGCTATCTGCTCAAACGCGAGACGCTGGAGCAGGTCGGCCCGCTGGCCGGCGACGAGACGTTCACCGCCTGGTGCCTGCGGGCCGCCCGGCTCGGCTGGCTGAACGGCTGGTACCACCCGTTCCTGCCCGAGGACCACATGGACGATCCGCGCAGCCCGCACACCATCTACCGCACCGACGCCGACTTCATGGCCCGCCGGCCGCTGTCGGCCCGGCGTACCGGGGTGACGACGGTGGCGGAGTGGACGCAGCAGATGCGGCACTCGGCCCGGGTGGTCCAGGCCGCCCCGCTCGACCTGCGGCAATACCAGGGCTGGCGGCTGCGTCGCCGCAACGCCACCCGGAAGATCCGGCTCGCGCTGACCGGGCGGGCGCCGTGGTGACCAGTGTGGTGGTGGCCGCGCACGACGAGGCGGCGGTGCTCGGCCGGAACCTGCGGACCCTGCTCGCCGACGCCGAGCCGGGCGAGTTCGAGGTGGTCGTGGTGGCGAACGGCTGCACCGACGCCACGGCGGCGGTGGCCCGGTCGGTGCCCGGCGTGCTCGTGCGGGAGCTGCCCGAGCCGGGCAAGCCGGCCGCGCTCAACGCCGGGGACGAGGCCGTGTCCGGCTTTCCCCGGATCTATCTCGACGCCGACATCGCGCTTTCCACCGCCGGGGCCCGCGCGCTCGCCGCCGCGGTCGCCGCGCCGGGGACGCTGGCCGCCGCGCCGCGCCGCCGGCTCGACACCACCGGGCGGCCCCTGCTGGTACGCGCCTACTACGCGATCAACGCGCGGCATCCGGCGTACCGGAACGCGCTCTTCGGCCGGGGCGCGATCGCGCTCTCGGCGGCCGGTCGGGCCCGGTTCGGCCGGTTTCCCGACGTGGTCGCCGACGACCTCTTCCTGGACGGGCAGTTCACCGAGGCGGAGAAGCGGGAGGTGGCCGAGGTGGCGACCGTGGTGGCCACGCCCCGGCGCACCGCCGACCTGCTGCGCCGGCTCGGCCGGGTCCGGGCCGGCAACGCCAGCCTGCGTGCCGCCGACGACCGGGTACGCCCGGCCCGCCGTACCTCCTGGCTGGTCGACGTGGTGCTGCCCCGGCCGTGGCTGCTGCCGGCCGGACTCTGCTACCTCGGGCTGACCCTGCTGGCCGCGGCGTCGGCACGCCGACCGGTACGGGACCGGTGGGGCCGCGACGAGTCCAGCCGGGTTCCCGGAGCGGCCGGGGCGGACGGCGTGACCGGAGCGGCGCCGTGACCCCGGCGGTGAGCGTGGTGGTGGTCTCCTACCAGACCCGCGAGCTGATCCTGACCGCGCTGGCCACGCTCCGTACCGCCTGCCCGGCGGAGCCGTACGAGGTGATCGTGGTCGACAACGCCTCGTCCGACGGGTCGGCGGCGGCGGTCGCGGCGGCCTTCCCGGAGGCCCGGGTGGTGCGGCTGGCCCGCAACGTCGGCTTCGGCCGGGCGGTCAACGTCGGCGCGGCCCTTGCCCGGGGCGACTGGCTGCTGCTGCTGAACCCGGACACCGAACCGGTCGGCAACGTCATCGGCGAACTGCTCGCCTTCACCCGGGCCCGGCCCGGGCACGGCATCTACGTCGGCCGGACCCTGGCGCCGGACGGCAGCGACGACGGGCGCTCCGTCTTCGGGCCACCCTCGCTCTGGACGCTCACCTGCTTCGCCACCGGACTGTCCAAGCTCTTCCCCCGGTCCCGGCTCTTCAACCGGGAGGCGCTGCCCTGGCTGGACCGCTCCGCGCCGGTCCGGGTGCCGGCCGCCTCCGGTTGCCTGCTGCTGGTCCGGCGGACCCTCTTCGACCAGCTCGGCGGCTTCACCCCGGACTACTTCATGTACAGCGAGGATCTCGACCTCTGCCTGCGGGCGGCCGCGCTCGGCGCCCGCCCGGTGCTGGTGCCGGCGGCCCGGGTGCTGCACGTCGGCGGGGCCGCCTCGACCAGTGCGGGCAAGCGGGTGATGCTGCTGCGCGGCCAGGTCACCTTCCAGCGGCTGCGCTGGTCACCGACCCGGGCGAGGCTGGGCCGGACACTGCTGCGGATCGGCATCGCCGCCCGGGCGACCGCCGCCCGGCTGACCGGCCGGGCCGGTTACTGGCGGGAGGTATGGCGGCAGCGCCGTACCTGGCTGGCGGGCTGGCCACCGGCGGCCGGGCTGCCGCCGGTCGAGGTCACCGAGCCGGTGCCGCCCGGCCCACGCGGCACCGCCGACCCCGAGGGCTGAGCCGCCCGGTTCAGCCCGGCTCCTCGCCCGGCGCCGGCAGGTCGGCGAAGGCCGCCACCGTGCGGTCGGCGTACGCGCTGGCGTCGCCGGTCTCCATCGGCCCGTCCCACTCCGACGGCAGCGGTACCGGCACCGCCGGGTTGACCCGCCGGACCACCTCGTCGAGTACGGTCTCGGCGTCGCCGACCCAGAGGTGCTTGGCCCCGGGCACCCCGATCACCTCGGCCTGGGGTACGGCCGCGAAGCGTCGACGGGCCTCCTCCGGCCGCAGGTAGTCGTCGAACTCGGGGACGAGCGCGGTCAGCGGCTTGCCGGACTCGGCCCAGGTGGCCAGGTCGGCGTCGGTGCTGCTGCGCAGTGGCGGGGAGAGCAGGATCGCGCCGGTGATCCCCGGGTCACAGCCGTGCCGCAGGGTCAGGTCGGTGCCGAACGACCAGCCCAGCAGCCAGATGTTCGGCAGCTCGGCGAACTCGGCGTACTCGATCGCGGCGGCCACGTCGTACCGCTCGGCCTCGCCGCCGTCGAAGGTCCCCTCGCTGGTGCCGCGCACGCTGCTGGTGCCCCGGGTGTTGAAGCGCAGCACCGCGAGGTCGGCCAGGGCCGGCAGCCGCCAGGCGGCCTTGCGGAACACGTGGCTGTCCATCATCCCGCCGTGGGTGGGCAGCGGGTGCAGGCAGACCAGGGTGGCGACCGGGTCCCGGTCGGCGGGGAGCGCCAGTTCGCCGACGAGTCGCAGGCCGTCGGCGGTGTGCAACTCGATCTCCTCCCGGCGGGCGGGCAGGATGCTGGCGGCGCGGATGGCTGTACTCACAGGGATCAGTCTTACCCGGTCCGGCCGGGGAGGGCAGCGAACCCGGGACGGCGTGACGAAGATCCCTCGGATCGTCCGGCGGGTCAGCCGTACCGGGGGGCGCTGCGGGAGCGTTCCACGCCCGGGCCACGCCGGTCCCGGGCGCGCCAGCAGCCGGTGTGCCAGTGCCGGCGGTCGGTCAGGTCGCCCTGTCCGTCGGCCGGCCAGGCGACCAGGTGGGCCACCCCGGGGCGGATCTCCTGTACGCAGCCGGGGCAGCGGTACGTCTTGGTCGCCGCGCTGCCCGGAATGTTGCGTACCTGCCAGTCGCCGTCCCGCCAGGTCTGCACCGAGCCGACGCCGCGCTCCAGCCGGGTACGGTCCAGCGGCGGCGCGTCGTCGGGACGCGGACGGTTGCGACGGGGACTCACGTTCCCAGCCTACGGGGCGGGCGGCGGCGCGCCCGGGGACCGCCGCTCCCACCGATCCGGGGGTGGCGGCTAGCGAACAATCCGGACATTCAATCACCCAGAGTGACAAGTGAGTTACTTCTGCGCTATCTGGCCGCCTGGTACGAGACCGCGGAAACCGGCGGACAGTCCGGGCCGGAGGGGTCGCGGCGCGCGTCCCGGCCCGCCGCCGATCGGACGGATCACGGACAGCCGGGGCCCGCCGCGCCCTGGCGCCGCAGCGGCCCGATGACCGGCACGGCAGAGCATCAAACGGCTCTGAGCTGCGAATACTTCCGCTGCGGCCGGGCTGTCGGATCACGGTCAGCACCGCCATCGGGCCCACGAGCGGGGTTAACGTCCGCAAATAGGACCGGTCGGATAGCTGATCGATCCGGTGCAGGAGGAGTCATGTGGACCGAACGCATCGCCACCACCGCCGGGGCGGCTCTGCTCGCCGCCACGGTCACCGCAGCACCCGCCCGGGCCGCCGGCCCGGGTGACCCCATCGCCGGCGACTTCAACGTCGACGGGCTCCAGGACATCGTGGTGCTCGGCTCGGTCGAGCCGGACCTCTGCTCGGTGATCGTGAGCTACGGCAGCAGCCCGGGCGTCTACCTGCCGCCGGTGGCCACCGTCTACGCCCGGCCCGGGAACAGCAGCGGCACCTCCTGTCCGGACATCGGCGTGGGCTTCGACGCCGACGGCGACGCCGGTGACGAACTCTGGCTCGGCTGGAGCGCCGGCCCGCCCCCCTCGCTCACCTACAACCGGCTGGTGATCGACGACAACCTGCGGACCATCCTCACGTTCAGCTCGCCGATCACCCCCATCTACCTCGGTACGGCCGACTTCCGGGGTGACGGCCGGCAGACGGCGTACTCGGTCGGGGCCGGCGGCTTCGCCACCTACGTGATCGTGAACGGTGTCGGCCAGCTCGGCCCGGAGCGGTGGTGTTCGGCCGACGCACCGGCATTCCAGCTCCGGGACGTGGACGGGGACCGGGCCACGGACGCGGTGCTGGCGTACACCGACGGCTGCGCCGACGGCGCCAACGGGGTGGTCGTGGTACTCGACGACGGCACGACCCGGCACCTGGAACACGATCCGGCGGGCCTGACCACCTGGCGGGCGCGAGTCGTGGAGACCAACGACGACCGGTTCCCGGACGTACGCACGGAGAACGTCTCGACCGGCGAGACCAGCTATTTCATCGGGCGGGGCGACGGCAGCTTCGTCGAGGGACCCGACGCGAACACCGACACCGTCTTCCTGACCAGGGTCCGACCGCTGGCGATCGACGTGCTGGCCAACGACTACGCGGCCTCCGACACCGAGGTGGTGATCACCGTGCCACCCCGGTACGGCACCGTCCAGGTCCTCTCCGACCGGCGCATCCTCTACCGCCCCGACCCGGACCACGGGCGAACCGACCGGTTCAGCTACCAGTTGCGCCGGCAGGACAAGCGGAGCAGCGCCGCGGTCAACATCCGGTTCCCGAGCTGAACCGGCCCAGCGGGCTCGGTGCGCCGACGTGGAGCCGGTGCACCGAGCCGAGCAGAGCATTCCGGGAGATCGTCATGTGCACCAGAACACCGAAACTCCTCGTCGCCGTCACCGTCGCCGTGGTCGGTACGACGTTCGCCGTGCCGCCCACCGTCGCACCGGCCGACCAGCCCGGGGCCGAGTTGGCGGGTGACTACAACGCCGACGGCCTGCCGGACCTGGCGACCCTCGGTGTCGTCGCCCCCGACCTCTGCTCCACGATCGTCGAGTACGGCTCGCCCGGCGGGGTCTACCGGCCGCCGGTCGCGCACACCTATCTGCGGCCCAACGGCGGCACCCCGATCTGCCCGGACATCGGGGTCGCCGCCAACCTCGACGGGGACCCGGCGGACGAACTCTGGATCGGTTGGAGCCAGGGCGCGCCGCCGGCCCTGGACTTCAACCGGATCGTGCTCCAGCCGCCCGGGTTCACGCCCACGGCCCGGTACACCTCGCCCATCTCCCGCCCCAGCGAGATCGGGAGTGCGGCCTTCGGCGAGGACGGCCGGTTCAGCCCGTACGACGTCGGGCCGGGCGGCGTGCAGAGCTTCGTCGTCTCCGGCGACACGGTACGTCCCGGTGCGATCGGCTTCTGCACGGTCGACGTACCGGTCGTGCAGACCGCCGACCTCGACAGGAACGGGATCGCCAGCGCCGTCGTCAGCTACACCGACGACTGCCGGCGCGCCGGCAGCGGCGTGGTCCGGATCCGCGAGCAGGGTGAGCGGGAGCAGCTCCAGCTCGACCCGGGCGGCCGGACGACCTGGACGGCCCAGGTGGTGGACGCCGACGGGAACCGCTGGCTGGACGTCCGCACCGTCGAGCGCGGCACGGGCGACGTCGACTACTTCGTCAACCGTGGTGCGGAGTCCGCCGGCGCCCTGGTGCCCTCACCGGACGCGAACACCGACCGGGTCGACCTCGCCGCGCCGCGGGCACTCGCCATCGACGTGCTCGGCAACGACCACGCCAGCCGGTACGCCGACGTCACCGTCACCGTCCCACCCCGGTACGGGACCACGCGGGTCCAGTCCGACCGCCGCATCGTCTACCGTCCCCGGGCCGACCACGGCCGCACCGACCGCTTCACCTATCAGCTCGTCGAAGAGGGCAGGCGGAGCACCGCCACGGTGACCCTCCGGTTCTCGCCCTAGCACGACACGCCGCTGAGCTGCGGCTATGTCATGCCAGTCCGGTGTCGGATCGTGGTCAGCACCGGCCGATCTCCACAAAATCGGTCTAGCCTCCCAAATGCGGGTTGGTCCGCCATAGCACTACATAGGGGGAGCACTATGTGGAGCAGAGTTCCTGCGCTGGGACGAGATCGCCCGGCGCCTCCCCGATCAGCCACCCCGCGTCCGACGGCTTCGAGTTCGTCCCGACCCGCCGCTCGGCGACCGCGCCGAGGCTCCGGCGCGGCGGCGGGAGCCGCGACGGAACCCGGCCCGATCCCGCCCGACCGCCGCACCGTGCACCGCCCCCGGGCCGACCACGGCCGCACCGACCGCTTCACCCACCGGCTCACCGAAGAGCGCGGGCGGAACACCGCCACCGTGACCATCCGGTTCCCGGACTGATCCGGTCGAACGTCGAGGCATCAGGAGGGGCCATGTGGCGCAGACGCACCGCGATGGTGGTCGTGTTGGTGGTCGTGGCGACCGTCGGCGGCGTCGGGGGCACCGCGCCGAGTCCGGCCTGGGCCGCCGGGCGGGGCGAGCAGATCCTCGGCGACGTCAACGGCGACGGTCTCACCGACCTCGTCACCCTCGGCCTGGTCCAGCCGGACTACTGCTCGGTGATCGTCGAGTACGGCATGCCGTCCGGCGGCTACCGCCCACCCGTGGCGTACGTCTACCTCCGGCCGGGCGGCTCCGGAATGGGGACCCGCTGCCCCGAACTCGGGGTGGCCGTGGACCTGGACACCGACCGGACCGAGGAGCTGGTGGTGGCCTGGTATCCGGGCCCGCCGCCGACCGTGCCGTACAACCTGATGGTGCTGAACACCGCGTTCCAGCCGTCGTTCGGCCTGGTGGAGGCGATCTTCGCGCCCTACTACCTCGGCACCGCCGACTTCAACGGCGACGGGCGGGAGGACGTCTACTCGGTCACCGACCAGGGCCAGGGGATCGAGACGTACCTGAACCTCGGCAACGGCACGCTGACGCACGGCCCGGAGAAGTGGTGCGCCCGGCCGCTGGAGTACGAGCTGCGGGACTTCGACCTGGACGGCCGGACCGACCTGGTGAACAGCTACATCCAGCGCTGCCTCTCGGCGACCTTCGCCAGCGGCGTGGTCGTGGTGCTCGACGACGGTACGCCGCAGGAGTTGCAGCACGATCCGACGGGCATGCAGACCTGGACGACCCGGGTGGTCAACGTGAACGGGGACCGGTTCCCGGACATCCGTACCATCTCCCAACCGACCGGGGCGGTCGAGCACTTCATCGGCACCGGCGGCGGCCGCTTCGTCCGGTCGCCGAAGGCGAACAGCGACACCGTACGGCTCACCGGCAACCGGGCGGTGACGATCACCGTACGGGACAACGACTTCGCCACCGGTCAGGCGCAGGTCAGCATCACCGCCCAGCCGAGATACGGCACCGCCCGGGTCATCAGCGGCGGCAGGATCATCTACACACCCCGGCCGAACCATGGCGCGACCGACCGGTTCACGTACCAACTCACCGAGGGCACCCGCCGCAGCAGCGCGGTCGTGTACATCCGGTGGAGTGGATAGCCCGTTCCGGGTGGGTTGGCGAGCCTTTAGGAGGCGTGCCATGAGGGGTAGCAGGATCGCCGCGACAACGGTGATGATCATGGCGACGGCCGGTGGCGTTGGCGTTGGCGGCCCGCCCGCGCGGGCGGGCGGGCCGGGTGAGCCCATCGTCGCCGACGTGAACGGCGACGCCCGGCCGGACCGGGTGGTGCTCGACCTCACCGTGGGAGCCGCGACCACCTGCCGGGTGGTGGTCAGCCTGGGGCTGGCCGGCGGCGGGTTCGCCCCGCCGCAGCCGTACGGCTACCTGACCCTGCCGGCGGCGGAGCCGAACTGCGCCGACATGGGCGTGGGGCTCAACCTGGACGCGGACGTCGCCGCCGAACTCGCGGTGACCTGGTTCGCCGGGCCGCCGACGACCGTCCCCAACACCCTGCTGGTGCTGGACAACTTCCGGGTCACCCGTGGGTTCAACACCGTCTTCCAGCCGAGCTACATCGGCACCGCCGACTTCGACGGCGACGGTCGGCAGGACATCTACGAGTGGACCGACCAGGGCGAGGGGTTCGTCAGCTATCTCGCCACCGGCACCGGCACGGTGGTGCCCGGCCCGGTCCGGCACTGCTCCGGCCCGCTGGACCACCGGCTCGCCGACTTCAACCGGAACGGGGCGATGGACGTGGTGATCGCGTACATCGAGGGCTGCGGCGCGTACTTCAGCGGCGTGGTGGTGGTCCGGGACGACGGCAGCCTCTACCACCTGCACACCGACGTGGCCGGCCTGGACAGTTGGACGGTGCAGACCGGCGACGTCAACCACGACGGACTGGTCGACGTGACCACCCACGACCAGTCGACCGCGGAGATCGCCACCTTCATCAGCCTCGGCAACGGTTCCTTCGTCCGGTCGCCGGTGGCCGTCCGGGACTATCCCACGGTCAGCGGCCGCAAGGCGACCGGCATCCGGGTGTTGGCCAACGACTACGCCACCGACCGGACCAGGGTGACCATCTGGACCCCGCCGCAGCACGGCACGGTCAAGGTCACCACGAACCGGACGATCATCTACACCCCGAACCCGACGCACGGCGCGACCGACACGTTCGTCTATCGGCTCACCGAGGACGGCCGGACCAGCAACGCCGCGGTCAGCCTGAGAATCGTCGACTGACCCGACCGGCCGGCGCCGGCCCCCTCGACCCGCACGGAGGAGCGCCATGTGGAGAAGAGCGATCGTGGCGGTGACCGCCACGGCGACGATGCTCGCGACGATCACGGCGGCACCGCCGGGCCGGGCCGGCGGACCGAACGATCCGCTGTACGGCGACCTGAACGGCGACGGCCTGCTCGACCGCGCCCGGCTCGGCACCGTGACCCGCTCCTGCGCGGTACTGGTGGAGTCGGGCCGGCCGGAGGGCGGTTACCTGCCTCCGCACAGCCACGCCTACCGGCTCCCCGGCCCCGGGGCCCCGACCGGCTGTCCCGATCTGGGGGTGGCGGTAGATCTCGACGCCGCCCCCGTGCCGGCGGCGGAACTGGTGCTGGGGTGGTACGGCGGCAACCCCGGCCGGTCCGGCGACGACCTGCTGGTCTTGCGGGACTACCGGGTGACCGCCGCGCTGCCGGCGCTACGCCGGCCCAACTTCATCGGGCTGGCCGACTTCGACGGCGACCGGCGGCGGGACGTCTACCTCTGGACCAACCAGGGGCAGGGGTTTGTCAGCTTCCTGAACCCCGGCACCGGCACCCTCGTCCCGGGTCCGGTGCGGTACTGCGCGGGCCCGCTCACGCCCCGGCTGGCCGACTTCGACTCCGACGGCGCCACCGACGTCGCCATCGCCTACGTCGACGGTTGCGCCGACGGCGCGCACGGGATCGTGGTGCTCTACGGCGACGGCAGGGTGCTCGATCTCCAGCGCAGCGTCGGCCGCCGGTCGGGCTGGACGATGCAGGTGCTGGACGCCGATCGCAGCGGCGTGCCGGACGTGTTGACGTACCACCGCCCCAGCGGGGATCGGCGGACCTTCCTCGCCGCCGGCAACGGCTCCTTCGTCCGGTCGCCGGTGGCGATCCGGGACGTCCGCACGGTCGCGGCCGGCGGCTCGGTCCGGATCGCGGTGCTGGAGAACGACTGGGCCTCCCGGCGGGCCGGGGTGAGCGTGCTCGTGCCGCCCGCGTACGGGGTCGTCCGGGTCGAGGGCCGGACGATCGTGTACCGCCCAAATCCGGACTCCGGCCCGGTCGACCGGTTCGCCTACCGGATCAGCCAGGACGGCCACACCAGCGACGGGGAGGTCGCGATCAGGATCGCGCCGTGACCGGCCGGTGCGGTCGCCGGCCGGCGGACCGGTGGCACTACCCCGTGACGAGCCCGGCAAACCCCGTGTCAGATTACGGTCACGGCACCCTATATCACGATGTATGCCCCCTAGTCTCCTCTGAGAACAGTCAGCAGGGCGGGGGAACGAGGTCCGAGGAGACACCATGTGGGGCCGACGCATCAGCACCTTCGCCGTCGCGATGATCGCCGCCACCGGCGTGGCCGCACCGGCCGCCCGGGCCGGCTGGCAGGACGAGCCGATCATCGCGGACGTGAACGGCGACGGCCGCCCGGACCGGAACACCCTGGGCGCCGTGCCCGGCACCTCCGACTGCGCGGTCCGGGTCGAACTCGGGCTGGCCGGCGGCGGCTACGGCGCACCGCTCTCCTACCCGTACCTGACGTCGGCGTCGTACTGCCCGGACATGGGCGTCGGGCTCGACCTCGACAGCGACGCCGCGGACGAACTGGCGGTGACCTGGTTCGCCGGCCCGCCGTCGTCGATCGACGACACCCTGCTGGTGCTGGACAGCTTCGCCGTCTCGGCCGGCTTCGACACGATCGACCAGCCCAGCTACATCGGCACGGCCGACTTCGACGGCGACGGCCGGCAGGACGTCTACGAGTGGACCGACCAGGGCGACGGCTTCAGCACCTATCTCAACACCGGCACCGGCGCCCTGACCCCCGGCCCGGTGCGGTACTGCTCGGGGCGGCCGCAGTACCACCTCGCCGACTTCGACGCAGACGGCGCGATGGACGTGACCCTGGCGTACGCCGAGGGGTGCGGCGCGTACTTCACCGGCGTGGTCGTGGTGCTGGACAACGGCACGGTGGTGGACCTCCAGGGTGACGCCTACGGTGACGACTTCTGGACGGTGGCGGTGTCGGACGTGAACGGCGACGGCCGACTCGACGTGGTCACCACCAGCGACGTGACCGGGGCGCAGAGCGTCTTCGTCGGCACCGGTACCGGCAGCTTCGTGCCGGCCCCGACGGCGATCCGGGACAATTCACGGGTCAGCGCGGTCCGGGCGACCGGAATTCCGGTACTCGCCAACGACTTCGCCACCAGCGGCACCCGGGTCACCATCGTGACCCGGCCGGCGCACGGCACGGTGCAGGTCACCACCGGGCGGACGGTCATCTACCGGCCGTACCCCGGGCACCGGGCCAGCTCCGACCGGTTCGTCTACCGGCTGACCGACTCCGGCCGGACCAGCAACGCGGCGGTCAGCCTGCGGATCGCCCGCTGACCTCCGGGCCGGCGGCGACCTCGCGGAACCGCCGGCCGGCGGTGACGAGCTGCTCCAGCAGTGGCGCCGGGGCGAGCCCCGGCTCCCGGGACTCGCGGTAGAGCGCCCGCTGGACCCGCAGCACCACATCGGGACCGATCGCGTCCAGCATCTCGAACGGGCCGGCCGGATAGCCGCAGCCGAGCGTCATCGCGTGGTCGACGTCGTCCACTGTCGCGTACGACGCCTCCAGCATCCGCACCGCGTCGTTCAGGTACGGGAAGAGCAGCGCCCGCACCACGAAGCCGGCCCGGTCCCCGCAGACCACGGCGGTCCGGCCCAGTTTGGCGACGACCGACCGGAGGGTGCCGACCGCCTCGGCCGAGCTGCGGACGGTACGCACGATCTCCACCAGCGCCCCGGCCCGGGTCGGGTCGAGCAGGTGCAGCCCGACCACCTGCTCCGGCTGCCGGGCGGTCATCGCGATCTCGGTCACCGGCAGCGTGCAGGTGGTGGTGGCGAGCACGGTCTCCGGCCGGCAGACCTCGGCCAGTTCGGCGAAGAGCGCCCGCTTGACCGAAAGATCCTCGGCCACCGACTCCAGCACCAGGTCGGCGTCGGCCAGCTTGGCCAGGGACTCCCCCGGGGAGGCGACCAGCACGTCGTAGCCGGCCCCGCCGAAGAGTTCGGCGAGCCCGGCGACGTCGTCACCCGTACCGACCACCCCGACCGTGCGCACCGGCCGGGCGCCGTCCGACGGCGCCGCCTCCGGGGTCTGCCCGTCGGGTACGACGGTGCCCGAACCGGGCCGTTCGTACCGGTAGAAGCCCTGGCCGGACTTGCGGCCGAGCAGTCCCGCCGTGACCATCTGGCGCAGCAGCGGCACCGGGGCGTGCCGCCGGTCCCGGCCGCCCCGCCGGTACATGGTCTCCAGGATCTCGTACGCCGTGTCCAGGCCGATCATGTCGAGCAGCGCCAGCGGCCCCATCGGGAGTCCGCCGCCCAGCCGCATCGCGGCGTCGATGTCGTCGCGGCCGGCGTACCGTGACTCGACCATCGCGACGGCCTGGTTGAGGTAGCCGAAGAGCAGGGCGTTGGCGACGAAGCCGGCCCGGTCGCCGATGGTGACGCCGACCTTGCCCAGCCGGGCACAGAGCGCCTGCACCGCGCCGACCACCTCGGCCGAGGTGGTGACGGTCCGGACCACCTCGACCAGCCGCATCACCGGCGCGGGGTTGAAGAAGTGCATTCCGACCACCCGGTCCGGGCGGCCGGTGGCGACGGCGATCTCGGTGACGCTCAGCGAGGAGGTGTTGCTGGCCAGGATCGCGGTCGGCCGGCAGATCCGGTCCAGGTCGGCGAAGAGCCGTCGCTTGAGGTCGAGCCGCTCGGGTACGGCCTCGATCACCAGATCGACCTCGGCCAGCGCGGGCAGCCCGACGGCGAAGGTGATCCGGCCGAGCAGCTCGTCCCGGTCGGCGGTGCTCAGCCGGCCCCGGGCCACCGCCCGGTCGGTGGAGCGGGCGAGGGTGTCCCGACCGCGTTCGAGTGCCTCGGCGGTGATCTCGACGGCGACCACCCGGAGACCGCTGCGGGCGAAGACCTCGGCGATTCCGGCGCCCATCGTGCCCAGCCCGATGACGCCGACGGTGGAGATGCTGCCGCCGGCACCGGTCGTCTCGTCTGCCACCCTTGGCCTCCTGCTCCGTTGCGGCGGCCGACTGAACGGCCGCTAGGTCACCGTGGCGAGTCTGCCACGGGGCGCACCGGAGCCCCTCCGCCGGCCGCCGCCGCGCTGCCGAGGATCTCGCCCGGGTCGCCGGCCCCTACGGCAGGTCCAGCAGCCCTACAGCAGGTCCAGCAGGGTCTACAGCAGGTCCAGCAGGATCTACAGCAGGTCCAGCAGGATCTACAGCAGGTCCAGCAGGGCGGCGGCGAACTCGACCGGGCGCTCGATGTTGGGCGAGTGGCCGCAGCCGGTGAAGACGATCTCGCGGTAGCTGCCGCCCGCCGCCGCGTACCGGTCCAGTACGGCACGGGTCTGCCCGACCATCGGCTGGGGCGGGCACGCCTGCGCACCGGGCCAGCCGGGCAGTACGCCGAGCGCGCCGAGCTGGGCCAGGTCGAAGAGGGAGGTGTCCGAGACGATCACGTCGGAGTCGCCGCGTACCCAGGTGACCGGCGGCTTGACCGGTACGGCGACCAGCTCGTCGGCGATCCGGAAGTGCTTCGGCGCCAGGGTGTTCAGCACCCCCCGGTCCCCCGGTGCCATTCCCGGCCAGTTGTCGCTGGGCGCCATGGTGCCCGGGTAGTTGTCGTTGCCGGTCGCGGTGGAGAGCACCGAGTCGAGCAGCAGCTCCTCGTCGGCGCCGAGGCTGGCCGGGTCGGCGACGTACGCGCTGCGCAGTACGCTGCGCGGGCTGGTCCGCGCGTCGGCGCTGCGGTCCCCGGCGGCGAGCCGGGCGACGAAGTCCGGGTTTCCGGTGCCGCCCCCGGTACCGGCGAAGTCCGGCGTGGTCGGGGTGCCGACCAGGTCCCGGGTGCCACCGAAGCCGTACGGCGAGACGGGTGCCGCCAGCAGCAGCCCGGCGACCCGGTCGGGGTGGTCGACCAGCAGCCTCATCGCCACTCCCCCGCCCAGCGAGTGCCCGACCAGCACCGGCCGGGCGCCGGCCGCGCCGAAGAGGGCCGGCTCGTCGAGCAGCGCGGCGACGTCGTCGGCGAAGACTCCCAGGCCACGGGTCGCGTCCACCGGTGCGACCTCGGTGCCGCCGTAGCCGCGCAGGTCGGGGGCGACCAGCCGCAGGTCGGTCGGGAGGTGCCGGATCAGCGGCTGCCAGAAGTCGGCGGACGAGCAGTTGCCGTGGATCAGCAGTACCGGTCGGCCGTCCTCGGGGCCGGCCACCAGCACCCGCTGCCGGATGCCGTTCGCCGTGATCTGGTGTCGCCGGATCTCCATCACAGCGATGATGCCAGCCGGTCCGGGCGCCGGACATGTGGCCGTCCGCCATATCCGGAGGCCGGACAGCGGCTGGGCGCCACCGAACGGGTGCCCCGTCCGTGCACCCAGCTCGACAGTCCGCACGGCGAGGTGTCCCCGGCCGGCCGCCGGCGGTCACTGGAGGGCGAGGTAGGCCCAGGTCATCCCGCCGGCGAGGGCGACGGCACCGCCGATCATCAACAGCATCCGCCGGGACCGCCGCGCGGGCGTCCCCATCAACTGGGTCGGCTCGGCGAGCGCGCCGGCCGGCGGGTCCGCGGGCGGCGCCAGCTGGCGGCGGTACGTCCCCAGCTGGTCGGTGGCGGCGGCGCCCGGGTCGAAGAACCGCAGCTCCAGGTTGCCGAGCCGGATCCGGTCGCCGTCGCGCAGCTCGGTGTGCCCGGAGAGTCGCTCGTCGTTGAGCCAGGTCCCGTTCGTCGACCCGGTGTCGGTCAGCAGCACCCGGCCGGCGGTGAGCTCGACGGTGGCATGCCAGCGGCTGACCTTCGGATCGTCCAGCAGTACGTCGGCGCCGTCCTCCCGGCCGATCCGGCGTACGCCGGGACGCAACCGGAAGCTGGCACCACGCAGTGGCCCGCTCGTCACGGTCAGTATCGGCAACAGATCAAGTTGGTCGGACATGGATTTCTCCATCCGGCTTCGCCCCCCACCGACGCGGCAACGTCGGCCCCCGGGTCAGCTTCCCATCCGACCCCCGCCCGGTTCCACGTCCTGCCGGTCCGAGTCGCGCTGGCCGGGGAGCGGATCCGGGCTCGCCGGTTCGGCCGAGGGGACATCGGGACCCGGCGATCCGTATGCCTACCGGTGGGTAATCTTCGGGTCTAGACTTCCGCCATGACGACCGTGAACGCTCCCGGCGTACCCGAAATCGCCGGCGGCGAGCTGGTCTCCACCAATCCGGCCACCGGAGAGCTGGCCGGGCGGTTCCCGGTCGCCGACGCCGAGGCCGTCCGCCGGGTCGTCGACCGGGCCCGGGAGGCCGGACAGTGGTGGGCCGGGCTCGACTTCGCCGGCCGGCGGGCCCGGTTGCTGCGCTGGCGGGCGCTGCTGGCCAACCGGATCACCGAACTCGCCGAGCTCTCCCACCTGGAGACCGGCAAGCCGGTCGCCGACGCCGTGGTCGAGGCGTTCAGCGCGATCGACCACCTCGACTGGGCGGCCCGGAACGCCAAGCGGGTGCTCGGGCCCCGCCGGATGCGCTCCCGGCTGGTGGTGGCGGAGTTCTCCGCCCGGCTGGAATACCGGCCGTACGGCGTGGTCGGGATGATCGCGCCGTGGAACTATCCGGTACTGACCCCGCTCGGCGCCTTCGGCTACGCGCTCGCCGCCGGCAACGCGGTGGTGCTCAAGCCCAGCGAGTACACCCCGGCCGTCGGGCAGTGGCTGGTCGACAGCTTCGCCGAGATCGTTCCGGAGCAGCCGGTGTTGCAGGCGGTGCACGGCCTCGGTGACGTCGGCGCCGCGCTCTGCCGCTCCGGGGTGGACAAGATCGCGTTCACCGGCTCCACCCGTACCGCCAAGGTGGTGATGGCGGCCTGCGCCGAGACGCTCACCCCGCTCGTCGTCGAGGCCGGCGGCAAGGACGCCGTGATCGTCGACGACGACGCCGACCTGGACGCCGCCGCCGAGGCCTGCGTCTGGGGGGCGCTGACCAACGCCGGCCAGACCTGCATCGGCATCGAACGCGCCTACGTCACCGCACCGGTCTACGACGCGTTCGTCGACAGGGTGGTGGCGAAGGCCGGCCGGCTCACCGTCGGCCCCGCCGGCACCGACCTCGGCCCGATCACCATGCCCGGGCAGATCGCCACGATCCGCCGGCACATCGAGGACGCCGTCGAGCGCGGCGGCCGGGCCGTGCTCGGTGGGCCGGAGGCGGTGCAGCCGCCGTACGTGCACCCGACGATCCTGGTCGACGTACCCGAGGACGCCGACGCGGTCCGCGAGGAGACCTTCGGCCCGACCCTCACCATCAACCGGGTGACCGATGTCGAGGAGGCGTTGCGCCGCACCAACGCCGTCCGGTACGGCCTCGGCGGCGCCGTCTTCGGCCGCCGTCGCGCGGCAGAGATCGCCGCCCGGATGCGCTCCGGGATGACGGCGATCAACTCCACCCTGACCTTCGTCGGGATGCCGACACTTCCGTTCGGCGGGATCGGCGACTCCGGCTTCGGCCGGATCCACGGCGCCGACGGGCTGCGCGAGTTCGCCCGCAGCAAGGCGGTGACCAGACGGCGCGGACGCTCGCTCCTGCCGGCGATGACCTTCGAGCGGACTCCGGCGCAGGTGGAGCGCATCGTGAAGGCCGCCAAAATTATGTACGGGCGGTGATAGCGATCTAACCGATCGTAGGGACAAAAGGACGACTAAGACATCCCTGGCCGCCTCCCGCATCGGTACCGTTCGCCCAATGGGGCTGCACGCGTTGCGATTCCGCCTGGTCGACAGCGAGAACTCCTGGGGTGCCCGGCGGCGAGCACGCCGGGCCGGCTGGCTCGCGGAGACGTTCCCGGACCTGGCCCAGATGTCCGTCATCGACCTCGGCGGACGGGTCAGCACCTGGGCGCAGGCCGGGGTACGCCCGAAACACGTCCACGTGGTCAACCTCGAACAGGCCCCGGCCGACGTACCGGACTGGGCGGAGGTGGACCGGGCCGACGCCTGCGCGCTGCCCCGGCACATCGCCAACCGCCGCTACGACCTCGTCTTCTCCAACTCCGTGCTGGAGCACGTCGGCGGGCACGAGCGCCGGCTGCGGTTCGCCGAGACGGTGCACGCGCTCGCCGACGCGCACTGGGTGCAGACCCCCTACCGCTACTTCCCGATCGAGCCGCACTGGATCGCCCCGGGCATGCAGTTCACCCCGGTCCGGCTGCGGATCGCGCTGGCCCGCCACTGGCCGCTGGCACACACCCGGCCGGACTGCCGGGAGACGGCGGTCCAGCAGGTGCTCTGGACCGAACTGGTGGACCGCTCCCAGATGCGGCACTACTTCCCGCACTCGCAGATCCGGGCCGAACGGCTGGCCGGGCTGATCAAGTCGCTGATCGCGGTCCGCAGCGCCGGCTGAGACCTCGGCTCAGTTCGCGTACGCCGGGTCGGCCAGGCTGACCAGGGTGGCTCCGGTCGAGTCGTCCACCAGGGCGACCCGGACCCGGCCCGGCGCCACCTCGGCGGCCGGTACCGCGAAGACCGCCGTCGCCGGCCGGCCCTGGTAACGGGCCGAGTAGCAGACCATCCGCCAGGACTCCTCCAGCCAGTGTTCCCGGACGTCCGAGGTGAGCAGCCCGGCGACCTGCCGGTACGCGGTACTGAGCTGGAGCTGCTGCACACTGGCCAGCAGTGGTACCCCGGCACCGCCGCGCAGCGGATGGGTGAGCCGGGCGCGGAGCCGGCGCAGCGGCAGCAGCCAGTACGCGTCGAACTCCGGCGACAGCGCGACGATCAGCGCCGCCTCGGCGAGCAGCAGCCCGGCCGAACCGACCGGGTCGCCGGTCAGCGCCGGCAGCCAGTACGCGCCACCGGCCGCGATGCCGAAGAGCCCGGCCAGCACCAGCACGCCGGCCCGGCCGATGCTCCGCCCGGTGACCGGGGTGGCCCTGGCGCTCAGGCAGCCGCACGAGGCGCCGGGCGCGACGCGGCGGGCGTACCAGAGATAGCCGACGAAGCCGGCGGCCAGCGCGGCGGCCGCCACCGGTTCGGCGACCGGGGCCGGCGGCAGCACCAGCAGGACGCCGAGCAGCAGCTCGGCCCCGCCGAGCACCCGGTACGCCGGCACCGCCCGCTCGGCGCCGAGCAGGGTGCCGAGCGCCGAGGTACGCGCCTGCTCGGCGGCCCGCCGGTCGACGAGCTTTATCCGGGCCGACCAGATCAACACGACGCCGACCAGCAGGGACTGGAGCGCCGCCAGGGACTGGAGCATGATGCCCTCCTCTCGTTCCAGGCGTCGGGAAGGGCCCCTCCGGTGCGGACGGACCCTCCCCCACAGCGTCAGTTGGCGGCGTAGACCGTGGCGATGCTGATCTCGTTGGTGTCCGGGTGCCAGGCGCCGATCACCTGGACGTGCCCGCCGACCCGCAGCAGCGAGACGTCGGAGATCGCCGGGGTGCCGTTGTAGACGGCGGCGGTGGTGCCGGGTACGACGTGTCCGACCAGCCGCTTGCCGTGGTGGTCGAGGTGCAGCAGGTTCCGGCCGACCGAGACGATGTGCGCGGTCAGGTTGACGATGTTGGCCCAGAGCGAGTCGGCGGCGAGGGTGCCGTCGGGCAGCCGTACGCCCCGGACGTACATCCCGTCGCCCTTTTCGAGCCGGTCGAAGGTGGTCGGCTGAAACTTCCAGATGCTGGTGCCGTTGGTGACCTGGATCCGGTGCAGCGCACCGTCCGAGCCGGCCAGCAGCACCACGCTGCCGGTGATCGAGGTGACCCGGCCCTCGGCGAAGTTCGGGTCCGGTGCGCCGGGTGCCACCTTCAGCGGTTCGGCGGCGAAGGCCGCCTCCGGGGCGAGCGAGCCGAGTGCGGTGGCTCCGGCGATGCCGGCGCCGCCGAGTACGGCCGTGCTGAGCAGTCGTCGACGGTCCATCGTGGTCGTCATCGTGTGCTCCTCCCTACACCGTGTCGACCGAGCACGGCCGCAGCCCGGTGGAGAGGCTGGCGATCGCGCTGTACGCGGCCGGGGTCAGGTCGATGATGCGGTTGGTTCCGCAGGCCGAGCCGCAGCAGGCACGCTCGCCGCAGAAGAGGTCGGTCTGCGGCCCGCAGTCGGCGATCGAGGTGCCGACCCGGGCCCCGGTGCAGAGGTTGGTGGTGTAGTGCACGAACCCGCAGGTCCGGCGGGAGAGCGGGGTGCCGCAGACGTCGGGTCGGGTGATCGCCAGGCAGGCGGCCGAGGCGTTCGGCCAGGCGTGCTGGAAGTTGCCGGACGTGCAGGTGCCGCAGGCGCCCCGGCCGGTCGACGCGCACGGGCCCCAGGCGCTGCCGCAACAGAACCAGGACACCTCTCCGGTCACAGCTGCCATGATCGGTCCTCCCTTCGGGGGTTAAGGGAAACGACATTGATCAATATTGACGACAATTATTACGGCGAAAATCCACAGAGTCAATCGATGCTTCTGAAAGTTTTCTTCAACTTCACGGCCGGCTCCTGACGGGCGGTCCAGCCCGGTACGCCGGCTGATAGCTGCCAGAAGCTGACCGCAATCTTCGCTAGCCTGCCGGCATGACGACGCCGGCCACCCACCCCTCGCCCGACCCGCCCCGGCAGGACCCGCTGATGCGCCGGTTCAGCACGGCACAGGTCCACGCCCGACGCCTCGACCGGCACGCGCTGGCCACGCCGCTGCCCGCGACCGCCCTGGCCGACGTGCCGGCCCGGCTCGGCGGGGTACACGCCCAGGTCCTCTCCGCCGCCGAACTCGGGATCGGGCTGCGCACCGCCGGGACCACCCGGCGGGACGTACGGACCGCGCTCTGGGACCGACGCACCCTGGTCAAGACCCGTGGCCCCCGGTTCACCGTGCACCTGCTGGCCACCGCCGACCTTCCGATCTGGACCGGCGCACTCTCCGAACTGCCGGTACGCCCGCTGGAACTGCTCACCGACGAACAGGCCGAGCAGGTCGTCACGGCGATCGCCGACGCGCTGCGGGAGGCCGAACTGACCACCGACGAGCTGACCGAGGCGGTGGTCGCGCGCACCGGGCCGTGGGCGGGAGAACCGGCGCTGGCCGCGTTCGGGGGCTGGTGGCCGCGCTGGGTCGAGGCGATGTCACTGGCCACCCGGCGCGGTACGCTCTGCTTCGGGCCGAACCGGGGGCGGCTGGTGACGTACACCAACCCGGCCCGGTGGCTGCCCGGGTTCCGGCCCGCCGACGGGCGTACCGCGCTCGCCGAGGTGCTCCGCCGCTACCTCCACGCGTACGGGCCGGCCACCCCGGCGCACTTCGCGCAGTGGCTGGCCGCGCCGAAACGGTGGGCCGCCGAGCTGTTCGACTCGCTCGGCGACGAACTGGAGCAGGTGACCGTGGCGGAGACCCCGGCCTGGGTACTCGCCGGTGACACCGAACTACCGGCCGAGCCGCCACGCGGGGTACGGCTGTTGCCGTACTTCGACGCGTACCCGGTGGGCTGCTTTCCCCGCGCGGAGGTCTTCCCCGGTCCGGCCGCCACCCGGGCGCTGGCCGGCGGACAGGCCGGCAACTTCCCGGTGCTGCTGGTCGACGGGCGGGTGACCGGGGTCTGGCACCAGCGCCGCTCCGGCCGGCGGATCGAGGTGACCGTGGAGTCGCTGGCCGACCTGACCGCCCGCCAGCTACGGGAGCTGGACGAGCAGGTGCAGCGGGTCGGCGAGATCCTGGAGGGAGACCCCCGGCTCACCCTCGGCGAGGTGGCCGTCGGCCCGCACGCCTGAGCGCGCAGCGCCGCGCATGGTCAGCACCGCCGTCCGCGCTCAGAAGAGCGTCAGCTCGTCCCGCTCGATGCCGCGCAGCCGGTCGTAGTTCACCACCACGCACCGGATGCCCCGGTCGGTGGCGAGCACCCGGGCCTGCGGCTTGATCTCCTGGGCCACGAACATCCCGCTGACCGGGGCGAGCAGCGGATCGCGGTTGAGCAGCTCCAGATAGCGGGTGAGCTGCTCCACCCCGTCGATCTCGCCCCGCCGCTTCACCTCGACCGCCACGGCGGCACCGGCACCGTCCCGGCAGAGCAGGTCGACCGGGCCGATCGCGGTCATGTACTCCCGGCGCACCAGCGTGAACCCCTCGCCCAGCTCGGTCGGGCTGGCGGCCAGCAACTCCTGGAGGTGCGCCTCCACACCGTCCTTGCGCAGCCCCGGGTCGACACCCAGCTCGTAGGAGGTGTCCTGGAAGATCTCCTCCAGGGTGATCCGCAGTTCCTCGCCGGCCTTGTTGACCACCCGCCACACCCCGGGGGCCTCCTCCAGCCGGCACGGCGGGCTCATCCAGTTCAACGGCTTGTAGGCCCGGTCGTCGGCGTGGATCGAGACCGACCCGTCCGCCTTCACCATCAGCAACCGGGTCGCCAGCGGCAGGTGCGCCGAGAGTCGTCCGACGTAGTCCACGGAGCACCGCGCAATCACCAACCGCACCCGACGAGGGTAGCCGAGCGCCCGGATCCCGCTGGGCGCGCCGTCCTGGCGAGTCGGTGCGATCCTGGTAACCGTGTTGGAAGCCCTCACCGGAACCGGTCTCGCGGCATCGGCCGGACTCAACGCGTACATCCCGTTGCTCACCATGGGGCTGCTCGCCCGCTACACCGACGTGGTGAACCTGCCCAGCGGCTGGCAGTGGATATCCAACGGCTGGGTACTCGCGATCCTGGTCGTACTCCTCGCGATCGAGACGGTCGCCGACAAGGTACCGGTGGTCGACCACGTCAACGACGTGGTGCAGACCGTCGTCCGGCCGACGGCCGGCGGGCTCGCCTTCGGCGCGGGTTCCGGGGCGGAGACGGTCACGGTCAGCGATCCGGGCCAGTTCTTCGGCTCCAACCAGTGGGTGCCGGTGGTGATCGGGGTGCTGATCGCGCTCGGCGTGCACGGGGTCAAGGCCGCCGCCCGGCCGGTCATCAACGCCGGTACGGCCGGCTTCGGCGCCCCGGTGGCGAGTACCGCCGAGGACGCGACCAGCGTGGTCTTCTCGCTCTCGGCGATCCTGCTGCCGGTGCTGGTCCTGCTCTTCCTGCTGGTCGTGCCGCTCTTCGTGGTCTGGGTGGTACGCCGACGCCGGCGCCGCCGCGCGGAGCGGAGAGCCGCCAGGGCCGCCGCCCGGGAGGAGTCCATGGTGGACTACTGACCTCCGGGGGCCACCGGGTCGCACGGTCACGGGGCCACGGGGAGGCGTCGGGGCTGGCATCCTCGTCCGGGTGCTCGCGAAGATCTTTCGGGTGTCCCTGGTCACCGTCGCCGCCGCCGCGCTGGTCGGCGCGCTCGTCCTCGTGGTGACCGTGGTCCGCGACGGCACCACGTCGGCGACCCCGCCCCGGTTCGAGCCGGTCCGGGTCACCGCCCCGGCGACCGCCGGCACACCCGGCGGCCCGCCGACGGCCACCCCGGAGCCGAGCACCCCGACCCGGACCCCCGGTACCGCCGCGACGCCCCGGCCGGACCCCGCGATCCGGCCCGGCGCGACCCGACCGGGCACCCGGCCGCCGGTGGTCGACCACGGGCCGCGCTCGGGCAACCTGGTGGCGCTGACCTTCGACGCCGACATGACCGACGCGATGCTCGGCAACCTGCGTACCGGCCGGGCGCGCTCCTACGCCAACCTGCGGATCGTCGAACTGCTGGAGCGGCGGCAGGTCCCGGCGACGTTCTTCCTGACCGGCAAGTGGGTCGAGCGCTATCCGGAGCTGACCCGGCGGCTGGCCGGCAACCCGCGCTTCGAGCTCGCCAACCACACGTACGGGCACCTGGCCTTCACGCCGGACTGCTACGGACTGCCCCGGCTGCCGCCGGGCCGGATGACCGAGGACGTGGCGCGGACGTTCCGGCTGATCGAGCCGTACGGCGGCCGGCAGACCCGCTACTTCCGGTTCCCCGGGCTCTGCCACGACGCCGCCGCGCTGGACGCGCTCGCCCCGCTCGGCGTGACGGTGGTCGACGGGGACGTGGTCAGCGGCGATCCCTTCGCCGGAGCCTGGCGGCCGATCGTCAGGGCGGTGCTGTCGAAGGTCAGGCCGGGCTCGATCGTGGTGCTGCACGTCACCGAGGAGAACGCGGCGATGACCGACGAGGCGCTGCCGCACATCCTCGCCGGGCTGCGGGACCGGGGGCTGCGCCCGGCGCCGCTGTCGGAGGTGCTGGCCGGCGGGTGATCCGGCGGAGGTGCTGACCGGCGGGTGATCCGGCCGACCCGGTGACCGGTACGACCGCTCCGTCACGCATAGTTGACGCATGGCAGAGCAGCTCGCGATCTCCGTACGGGGGTTGCGCAAGGCGTACGGCGGCAACGTCGCCGTGGACGGCGTCGACCTGGCGGTGTCCCGAGGCGAGGTCTTCGCCCTGCTCGGCCCGAACGGCGCCGGCAAGACCACCACGGTGGAGATCCTGGAGGGCTACCGGCGCCGGGACGCGGGCGAGGTCAGCGTGCTCGGTGTCGATCCGGACCGGGCTGACGGGCAGTGGCGGTCCCGGGTCGGCATCGTGCTCCAGGGCACCGGCGAGTTCGACGACCTGACGGTGGCCGAGGTGGTGCACCACTTCGCCGGCTTCTACCCCGACCCGGACGATCCGGACAAGGTGCTCGAACGGGTCGGGCTGGCCGAGAAGGCGAAGGCCCGGACCCACACCCTCTCCGGCGGGCAGAAGCGCCGGCTGGACGTGGCGCTCGGCATCGTCGGCCGGCCCGAGCTGCTCTTCCTGGACGAGCCGACCACCGGCTTCGACCCGGAGGCCCGCCGCGAGTTCTGGGAGCTGATCCGTGACCTGGCCGCCGCCGGCACCACCATCGTGCTGACCACGCACTACCTGGACGAGGCGGAGGCGCTCGCCGACCGGGTCGCGGTGATCACCGGCGGGCGGCTGGTCGAGGTGGCCGCCCCGGCCCGGCTCGGCAACCGGGCGGAGGCGCTGGCCACGGTCTCCTGGCGTACCCCGGAGGGTGTCGTGGAGCGGGTCGAGACCGCGACACCGGCGGCGCTGGTCACGGAGCTGGCGGCGCGGTTCGGCGGCGAGGTGCCGGGGCTGACCGTGACCCGGCCCACCCTGGAGGACGTCTACCTACGGATGATCGGGCACCGATGAGCATGTCGACCACCGCGGCGGAGACCGCCAGCAGGCCGCCGGCCGCCGCGCCGGGCCGGCGGGTCGGGCCGGTCGCGCTCGGCCTGCGTCAGGGCCGGCTGGAGGTACGCCAGTTCCTGCGCAGCCGCGAGTCCGTCGTCTTCACCATGCTCTTTCCGGTGGTGATGATCCTGATCTTCGCCTCGATCTTCCGGGGCGAGATCGGCGGCGGGGTCCGGTTCACCCAGTACTTCGTCACCGGCATGATCGCCACCGGCCTGATGACGGTCGGCTTCCAGAGCCTGGCCATCCAGATCCCGATCGAGCGGGACCGGGGCGTGCTGAAGCGGCTGCGCGGCACCCCGATGCCGAAGTGGGTCTACTTCGTCGGCAAGATCATCATGGTCGCCGTGATCGGCGTCGCCGAGACGGTACTGCTGCTCGCCGTCGCCGTGCTGCTCTTCGACCTCACCCTGCCGCAGTCCGCCGACGCCTGGCTCACCCTGCTCTGGGTCTCGGTACTCGGCATCACCGCCTGCACGCTCTGCGGCATCGCCTTCTCCTCGCTGCCCCGGACGGGGCGCGGGGCGTCCGCCACGGTGACCCCGGTGGCCCTGGTACTCCAGTTCATCTCCGGGGTCTTCTTCGTCTTCACCGACCTGCCGGGCTGGATGCAGCAGGTCGCGGCGATCTTCCCGCTGAAGTGGATGTGCCAGGGCCTGCGCTCGGTCTTCCTGCCCGGGTCGTTCGGCGCCCAGGAGCCGGCCGGTTCCTTCGAACTCGGCCGGGTCGCCCTGGTCCTCGGTCTCTGGTGCGTCGCCGGCCTGGTGCTCTGCCTGACCACCTTCCGGTGGACCAGCCGCCGCGACGGCTGACCCCCGACCGCTCAGTACGAGTAGAAGCCCTTTCCGGTCTTCCGCCCCAGGTCACCGGCGGTGACCATCCGCTGCAACAGCTCCGGCGGGAAGAACTTCTCGTCGGCGGTGTCGGCGTAGATGTTCTTCGTCGCGTGCAGCAGCACGTCGGCACCGGTCAGGTCGGTGGTGGCCAGCGGCCCCATGGCGTGCCCGAAGCCCAGCTTGCAGGCGGTGTCCAGGTCCTCCGGCGAGATCACCCCGGACTCGACCAGCTTGACCGCCTCCATCACCAGGGCGGTGATCAGCCGGGTGGTGACGAAGCCGGCGATGTCCCGGTTGACCACCACGCAGGTCTTGCCGATCTCCTCGGCGAAGGCCCGCACGGTGGCCAGCGTCTCGTCGCTGGTCTTGTAGCCCCGGACCAGCTCGCAGAGCTTCATCATCGGCACCGGGGAGAAGAAGTGGGTGCCGACGACCGACTCCGGCCGGTCGGTGGCGGCGGCGATCTGGGTGACCGGGATGGCCGAGGTGTTGGTGGCCAGCACCGCGCCGGGGGCGCAGATCCGGTCCAGTGCCCGGAACACCTCCTGCTTGATCTCCAGCCGCTCGAAGACCGCCTCGACCACGATGTCGGCGTCGGCCGCCGCCTCCAGCTCGGTGGTCGGGCTGATCCGGTCCAAGGTCGCCTCGACCTCGTCGGCTCCGATGGTGCCCTTGGCCGCGAACTTCTCCAGCGAGGTGCGGATGCCGGAGAGGCCCCGGCGGGTGGCGGCGTCGTCGAGGTCGCGCAGGGTCACCTGCCAGCCCGCCCGCGCCGCGACCTGGGCGATGCCCGAACCCATCAGACCGGCCCCGATGACCGCGAGTCGACCCGCCATGTGCTCACTCCTTCGGCTGGATTGTGTCCTCGCAGAGCACCTTAACGGTCGACCCCGGCACCGCTACCGGTCGGTAACAGGTTCGGGCCGGCGACACCGCGGGGGCATGTCCGCGGTGCCGCCGGCCCGAGCGGTCGTCGCGGGGCCGCGACGGGTCAGCTGGCGCGCAGCGGCGCGAGCGCGGTGCTCCAGGCGACGGTCTGGTCGAGTACGGCGCCGAGGGCGTCGGCCTGGTGCGGGCCGGGCTTGAAGACGCTGTAGTTCTCGAAGTCGCTGTGCAGCGAGAGCGCCACCTGGGCCCGTACGTCGGCCATCATCAGCTCGCCGGCGACCAGGCGCAGGTGCTCGACCGCCCGGGCGCCACCGACCGAGCCGTAGCTGACGAACCCGACCGCCTTGTTGTTCCACTCGGCGAAGAGGAAGTCGATGGCGTTCTTCAGCGCCCCGGAGGTGGAGTGGTTGTACTCCGGGGTCACGATGACGAACCCGTCGAACGACGCGATCTTGGCAGCCCACTCCAGGGTGTGCGGGTTGGCGTACTGGCCCATGCTCGGCGGGATCGCCTCGTCGAGGTGCGGCAGCTTGTAGTCCAGCAGGTCGATCAGCTCGTACTCGGCGTCGCTGCGCTGGCTGGCGATGTCGTACACCCAGCGGGCCACGGCCTCGCCGTTGCGGCCGGGGCGAGTGCTGCCGAGGATGATGGCAATTCTGGTCATTGCTGGTTGTTCCCCTCCGGAATGAGCAGCACCCACGTGCTTGCCGCGTCAAGGAAATATCCCGATACTTGCTTTGTCAAGCAATCGCCGTGCTACTGTGTTCTGCATGACAGCCCCGTTGCCTCCGCTGAGCAGCGAGGAGGAGGCCGTCGTCCGGGCCCTGGGCCGGGCGATCATCGTCGTGCCGCGCGCGCTGGACGCCGACCTGACCCGCGAGCAGCGCCTGTCGATCAACGAATACAGCGCGCTGATGCACCTCTCCGAGGCGCCCGACCGCCGGATGCGGATGAACGAACTCGCCACCGCCTGCGACCTCTCGCTCAGCGGGATGACCCGGATCGTCACCCGGCTGGAGCAGCAGGGCTTCGTCGAACGCATCCGCTGCTCCGAGGACGCCCGAGGCTGGAACGCGGTGCTCACCGGCGCCGGGCTGACCCGGCTCGAAGCGGCGTACCCGACCCACCTGGCCAGCGTCCGGCGGCACATCGTCGACCACCTCGACGGGCTGGACCTCGGGCAGCTCGCGGACGCGCTGCGCCGGTTCGCCACGACCGGCCGGTGCGCGGAGCACTCGACCCCGGAGTCCGGGGCCGCCTCCTGACCGGGCCGGCCGCCCCGTCATAACGTGAACGCCGGCTCTTCGGGAGCGGTCGCCCGCTCCACCTCCACCCCCAGGCTCCGCAGGTCGGCGATGAAGTCCGGATAGCCCCGGTCGACGTGGTGCACGTGCGAGACCTCGGTCACCCCGTCGGCGCAGAGCCCGGCGATCACCAGACCCGCGCCGGCCCGGATGTCGGTGGCCCGCACGGGGGCGCTGGAGAGCCGCTCCCGCCCCCGGACGACGGCGTGGTGCCCGTCGGTCTTGATGTCCGCACCCAGCCGGGCCATCTCGTTCACGAACATGAACCGGCCGTCGAAGATGTTCTCGGTGACCAGCGACGCCCCCTCGCTCACCGAGGCCAGCCCGATCGCCATCGGCAACAGGTCGGTGGCGAAACCCGGGAACGGCAGGGTCACCACGTCCACCGCCGACGGCCGCCGGTCCAACTGCACCCGGAAGGCGTCCGGCCGGGTCTCGACCAGGCAGCCGGCCGAGACCAGCTTGTCCAGCGCGATCTCCAGGAAGGCCGGGTCGGCGCCGGTCACCGTGACGTCGCCCCGGGTCATCGCCGCCGCGAAGGCCCAGGTGCCGGCGACGATCCGGTCGCCGACCGTGGCATGCCGGACCGGACGCAGCTCGGGGACCCCCTCGATGCGCAGCATGGAGGTGCCGGCGCCGTCGATCCTGGCACCCATCTGGGTCAGCATCTCGCAGATGTCGACGATCTCCGGCTCCCGGGCGGCGTTGTCGATCTCGGTGACGCCCCTGGCCAGTACCGCCGCCATCACCAGGTTCTCGGTCGCGCCGACACTGGGGAAGTCGAGCCAGATCGTCGCGCCGTGCAGCCCACGGGGTGCCGAGGCGATCACGAAGCCGTGCTCACCGGAGATCTCCGCACCCATCCGGGCCAACCCGGCCACGTGCATGTCCAGCCCGCGTGAGCCGATGGCGTCGCCGCCGGGGTGCGCCACCCGGACGTACCCGCGCCGGGCCAGCAGCGGGCCGAGCACGCAGATCGAGGCGCGCAGCCGGCGTACCAGGTCGTAGTCCGCCTCGGTACCCGGATCCGTCGGCACGTCGATCGTCACCGAACAGGACCGGGGCGGGCCGTCGTCCCCACCGTCGGCACCCTCGTCGTCGGCGAACGAGACCGCGCAGCCCAGCCGGCGCAGCACCTCGGCCATGATCGCGATGTCGGTGATCCGGGGTACGTTGGTGATCACGCTCCGTCCCGGTGCGAGCAGCGCCGCGGCCATCAGTTTCAGCGCGGAATTCTTGGCACCCACGACGTGCACCCGGCCCTCCAGCCGGGCGCCGCCACTGACTCTGATCACGTCCACGTCGCAAATCGTAGAGTCGTCCGCCCCACCCGGCCCGGTGCCGTCGGGCCAGCCCTGCCCCGTACCCGGCTCGGGCCGGGCCGTCTCGGCCGCCGTCGACGTCCGTACGCTGTTCGTCATGGCCGTCCACCTCACCCGCATCTACACCAGGACCGGCGACGCCGGCACGACCAGGCTCAGCAACAACGAAGAGGTCCCGAAGACCGGCCCGCGGATCGGCGCGTACGCCGACGTCGACGAGTGCAACGCCTCCCTCGGGGTGGCGCTGGCCCTCGGCCAGCTCGACGAGGACGTCCGCGCCGTGCTCGGCACGATCCAGAACGACCTCTTCGACGTCGGCGCCGACCTCGCCACCCCGGTCGAGCCGGAGCCGGCGTACCCGCCGCTGCGGGTCACCGAGGAGTACGTGGCGCGCCTGGAGGAGTGGTGCGACCGGTACAACGCGCGACTGGCCAAACTCGACTCCTTCGTCCTGCCCGGCGGCACTCCGGGAGCGGCCCTGCTGCACGTGGCCCGCACCACCGCCCGGCGGGCCGAGCGCTCGGCATGGGCCCTGGTCAGCGCAGAACCAGATCGAACCAGCCCTCTCCCGGCAAAGTATCTCAACCGTCTCTCGGATCTGCTCTTCATCCTGGCAAGAACCGCGAATCCGGCCGGCGATGTGCTATGGGTGCCGGGTGGCGGGCGCTGACCCGGCCGAGTCCGGTGACGCCCCGGGCGGCGTGACCCCGGACCACCCGCCCGGCCCGTCCGGCGGGCTGCACCACGTGGAGATCTGGGTGCCGGACCTCGACCGGGCCGCCACGAGCTGGGGGTGGCTGCTCGGCGAGCTGGGCTGGACGGCGTACCAGAGCTGGCCGGCGGGCCGATCCTGGCGGCACGGCCCGACCTACCTGGTGCTGGAGGAGTCCCCGGCGCTCTCCTCCCGGCGACACGACCGGCTCGCGCCGGGCCTCAACCACCTGGCCTTCCACGCCGGCCCGCCCGCCGCCGTGGACCGGCTGGTCGCGCTGGCCCCCGGGTACGGCTGGTCGCTGCTCTTCGCCGACCGCCACCCGTACGCGGGCGGGCCGCAGAGCTACGCCGGCTACCTGACCGACGGTTCCGGGTACGAGGTGGAACTCTGCGCCTCGTCACTCCCCGTCCCCGGCGGCTGACCGGCCCGGCGTCTCCCGGCCGCCCGGGGCACGCCGCCGTCCCGCCGGACCGGTCGGCCGGGGCGGCTGCCGCAGCGGGGAGAAGCGGGCCGACCGGAGCCGTCGGGGCAGGGCCCGCACCGCCGGCCCGGACCTCGGCGCGCCCCGACGCGGCTGCCGGCCACCCCGGCCCGGAGCGGCCGGTCGAGCGCCACCGGCGGGCCGGGACCGGCCTGCGGGGTACCCGGACGGGCCGGCCCGGAGCCGACGGTGCAGCCAGCCCCCGGCCGCCACCACGGCGGTGGCCACCAGCACCAGCCCGGCGACCGGCCCGACCACGGCGGTGAGCCCGGCGTAGGAGATCCCGACCCCGTAGCCGAGCAGGACGGTGCCGGGCACCCAGACCGCGACCCCGACCGCGTTGAAGAGCACGAACCGCCGGTACGGCACTCCGGCCGCGCCGGCCACCCGGGCCACGAGGGTACGCCCGAACGCCCGCCACCGGCCGAGCAGGATCGCGGGGCCGCCCCGGTCGAGGACCAACGCCTCGGCCCGTCGCCAGCGCTCGACACCGATCCACCGGGCGAGCCGACCGGCCCGGACCCGGGCGCCGGCCAGCCGGCCGTGCAGATAGCCGAGCTGGTCACCGGCGAAGGCGGCCACGGTGCAGACGACCAGCGCGGTGACCAGGTCCAGATAGCCGCTCCGGGCGAGCAGTCCGATCGCCAGCATCGTGCCGGCGGCCGGCACCAGGATGCCGGCCAGCACGCCCACCTCGGCGGCGAGCAGCGCCCCGGCGGCCAGATACAACCAGCCCGGCGGCAGGCCGGTGAGCCGGTCGACGAGTCCGACGGCGGGATCCACCCCTACACCGTGCCCGGTACGTCCACCGGTCGGCGTCGTGCCGCAAGCCGCACCGGCTCCGCCGACTGGCCGGTTCCCGACCGTCGGCCCCTAGGGGCAGACCCCGTCGGGATCACCGGAGCCCCGGCGGGACGGCACCGGCGGCGCCGGAGGGGCTCTCGTCCCGGCCCGGCCCGTCCAGGACGATCGGCCGGAAGTCGTCGTCGACCAGACCGAGCCGGTGCGCCACCACCGCGGCCTGGACCCGGTTGCGCAGCCCGAGCTTCTCCATCGCCGCCGAGACGTGCGTCTTGACGGTGGTGACCCCCAGGTGCATCCGGGCGGCGATCTCGGCGTTGGAGAGCCCGGCGCCGACCAGGGCCAGCACCTCGCGCTCCCGGCCGCTGAGCAGCCGGCGCCCCGACGGGCGTACGTCCTCCGAGCCGCGCTCGGTGTCCTCGGTGTGCGCCTGCAACGCCCGGTGCACGATCCGGGCCAGTACGGCCGGCGCGAGCAGCGGCTCGCCCCGGGCCGCCCGGCCGACCGCGTCCACCAGATCCTCCGGGGCGCCGTCCTTGACCAGGTAACCGATCGCACCGGCGCCGAGCGCCCCGTAGATGTTGGCGTCGTCGGCGAAGGTGGTCAGCACCAGCACCCGGGTCGCCGGGTGCTGGTCGAGGATCCGCCGGGTCGCCTCGATGCCGTCCATCCGGGGCATCCGCAGGTCCATCAGCACCACGTCCGGGCGGAGCCGCTCGGCCAGCCGAACCGCCTCCCGCCCGTCGCCGGCCTCGCCGACGATGTCGAACCCGCCGGCGGTACGCAGCAGCAGGGTCACGCCGGCCCGGACCAGGGCCTGGTCGTCGACGACCAGGACTCGTACGGTCACCGGGACCGCCCGGTCGGCTCCGCGTCCACGGCCCGGGTCGTCGGCTTCGCGCAGATCGCCGCGGTCTTCTCCCGGATCGGCAGGTGCGCGGCGAGCCGCCAGCCGCCGCTGCCGGTGGGGCCGGCGAGCAGCGTGCCGCCGAGCAGCCGGACCCGTTCGCGCATGCCGGCCAGTCCGTGCCCGGAGGGCGGCAGCAGCGACGGCCGGGGCTGTTCCGGGCCGTTGTCGAGCACCTCGACCAGCAGGCCGGTGCCGTCCGGCCGGATGTCGACCGAGGCGGTCGTGCCCGGTCCGGCGTGCTTGAGCGTGTTCGTCAGCCCCTCCTGCACCACCCGGGCGGCGGTGGTACGCACCACCAGCGGCGCCTCGCCCACGTCGCTGGCCAGGTTCATCTCTACCGCCACCCCGGCCGCCCGGACCCGCTGCTCCGCATCCATGATCAACTGCTCGGGCTCGATCGGCGGCCCGCCCGCCACGATCGCGTCCGGGTCACGCAGCACCTCCAGCAGCGCCCGCAGCTCGTCGAGCACCTGGCCGGCGGTGACCCGCAACTCCCCCAGCGCTTGCACGGCGTCGTCCACCCGGCCGGTACGCCGGGCCGCGTACTGCGCCGCGCCGGCCTGCAACGCGATCGCTCCCACGTGGTGCGCGACGATGTCGTGCAGGTCACGGGCGATGGCGGCCCGCTCGGCCAGCCGCGCGGCCCGGGTCTGCACCTCCTGCTGCGCCTCCACCTCCCGGGCGCGCTCCTCGGCCGACTGGGCCACCCGGCGCACCCCGCCGAGGTAGCGGGCCAGGGCGACCGGGGCGACGGAGATCCCGAAGAAGCCGGCGAGCTGGACGAAGCCCTGCTGCCCGGGGAGCAGCCCCTCGCTGTCCGGGCCGATCAGGTGCACCAGCGACGCCGCGTACGACAGCCCCAGCGCCACGGCGGTGGCCGGCCAGTTGGCGGCGTACGCGATGATCCCGAGCGCGGTCAGGGCGCCGAACTGGGCGACGTCGCCGCCCAGCGGTGCGGTCCAGTTGGCGGAGCTGAGCAGCAGGCACTCGATCAGCAGTACCGGCCAGGGCCAGCGGCGGGCCGCCACCAGGATCAGTCCGGCGGCCACCGTCACCAGCAGTGGCAACGGTCTGCTCTGCACCACGGGCCAGCCAAGTTTGACCAGCCCGAAGGCGCCGCCGACCAGGCCCATCAGCACATCGGGCCACCATCTCCGCCGTCCCCGCACGCCGGCAACGATACGGAGCCGCGACTCCGGCTGCGACTCCTGCCACCGGTCACGGCGCCTCCTCCGAGTGGCCGGTACACCGACCGGCCGAACGACGTCGAAGATTGATCACGTCGCCTAGCTTCGGTCCGTGCCCACCGAGATGATCTCGTTTTTGGCCCAGTTGGCCCGTGACCCCCGGGCGGTCGGTGCCATCGCACCCAGCGGAACACCGCTCGCCGAGCGGATCACCGCGACGATCCCCCGGAGCGGGCAACCCCTGGTGGTCGAACTCGGCCCCGGGACCGGGGCGTTCACCCGGGTGATCCAGCGCCGGCTCGCCGGCCAGGGCCGGCACCTCGCGGTGGAGGTCAACGCCACCTTCGCCGACCGGCTGGCCCGGGAGCATCCGGCGGTCGACGTACTCCAGGCCGACGCCGGGGCACTGGCCGGGCTGCTCTCCGAACGGAACCTGCCGCCGGCCCAGGTGATCGTCAGCGGACTGCCCTGGGCCGTCTTCACCGCGCAGCGGCAGCGGGAGATCCTCGCCGCCGTCGTCGCGGCGCTCGCCGACGACGGCGTCTTCACCACCTTCGCCTACCAGCACGCCCGCTGGTCGCCACCGGCCCGGCGACTGCACCGCAACCTGCGGGAACTCTTCGAGGAGGTCGTGGTCGGGGGTACGGTCTGGGCCAACCTGCCACCCGCGGTGGTCTACCACTGCCGGCGGCCGATCCGGCAGCCGGCCGTCGAGGAGCGCGGCGGACCCGGCCGGCACCCCGGACCGGTCCGGCCCGGAACCCGTCCGGTCTCGCGCGGGCCGGAGCCGAGCCGCCCCTGATCGCGCTCGCCCCGGCCGCACCGGGTCGACACCGGGGCCGCGCTCAGTCGGGTAGGAGCATCAGTCCCGGAGGACCAAATGAGAAACCGCCCCCGGAGGGGCGGACTCGAGCCAGGAGAGAAAGCCGGTGACCGTGGACTTCGCCATCGCGATCTCCACGGGCGCCTGGTGACTGACACATCGCAGGATCACCCAGTCGGCGGGCATGATGAGCCGCTCCTGCCCCTCGGGCAGCCGCCGACGCTCCACCGCGAGGCCACGCCGGGAGAGCACCCGCTTCGGCCGGAGCGCGAAGCTGAACATCCGGTACCAGCGGAGTTCGGTCTCGGCGAACCGGGCGAAGCCCGGCGACCAGCCACGGCCGTCGAGGATCGTCGAGACCCGCACGCTGAGCCGGATGATGCCGCCGGAACGGGTCATCAGGGCACGCCGGACGAAGAGTGCCGCAACCGCGAGGAGCAGCACCAGGACGCCGATTCCGATCCAACGCAAGACCAGCATCGACGTGTCGGGTCAGCGGCTCGTGGACTCGGTCACCGGGCTGGCGCTCTCGGCCAGGACCGTGACACCGGCTCCGGTCACCGAGAGGAAGCCGCCGTTGACGTCGTAGGTCAACTGCTCGCCGCCGGCCAACTTGATGCGTACCTGACCGGGCTCGGCGAGCTGCCCGAGCAGCGGCGCGTGTCCCGGCAGCACTCCGAGCTCGCCCTCGGTCGTCCGTGCGACGACCATCTCGGCCTCGCCCGTCCAGATCTTTTCCTCGACGGCGACGAGTTCGACCTGAAGCTGTGCCACGCTGTCTCCTTGCTGCGGCGGCGGGATTGTGGAAAGTCTAGTCCGGCTCCCGCCGCCGCCCCCAGCCGGGTGGCTCCGTCCGGGTGGCTCCGTCCGGGGCCGCTCACTTGAGCTTGTTCAACAACTCCGGATTGTTGATCACGAAGCTGTCCACCGTGCCCGCCCTGATCGAGGCGAAGAACTCGCTCGCGATCGGCTGTAGCCGCTCACCCTTGTAGTTGCTGCCGGTGCCGACACCACCGCCCGGCAGTTTGATCATCTGGATCGAGTCCGACCTCAGGTTACGCAGCGCGAAGCCGAAGTCGATCAGCTTGTGCCCGCGACCACTGAAGATCAGCGACTTGCCGGCCGCCCGGATCACCTTGTCCAGCTTGATCGGGTTGGTCACCACGTCCTTGCTCAGCGCCTGGTCGGCCATGGCCCGGACGAACTGCTGCTGGTGCCGCTGCCGGCCGTAGTCACCGTCGGTCACCCCGTTCTCCGGGTACCGCTGCCGGACGTAGTCCAGCGCCTGCCAGCCCTCCAGGTGCCGGGTGCCCTTCTTGTACTGCGCCTGCGGGCCGAGGTAGCCGCCACCGCCGGGCTTCAACGTCCGGTGCGTACCGTCCGGGCGGCGGTGCTCCGACTTGACGTTCTGGTCGATGTACATCGTGACGCCGCCCATCGCGTCGACGATCTTCAGGAAGCCGCCGAAGTTGATGATCGCGCCCGCGTCGAACCGCTTGATCCCGGTCACCTTCGACACCGTCAGGGAGAGCAGCTCGAAGCCCTGGGCCGCGCTCGGCAGCTTCTCGCCGGGCACCTTGCTGCCGTACGACATCGCGGCGTTCAGCTTCGTCCGGTCGCCCGGGAAGTCGGCCTTGTCGAAGCGGGGGATGTCGACCAGCAGGTCCCGGGGAAGCGAGAAGAGGTACGCCGAGTCCAGCGTCTCGGTCACGTGCAGGACCATGATCGAGTCGGCCAGCGGCGGCGTCTCCGGCTTACGCGGGTCGATGCCGACCAGCAGGATGTTCAACGGGCCCTTGATGTCGGCCCTCTTCTCCGCCGCCGGTGCCCCGGCGGCCTGGTCGCCGAAGAGGTCCTCCTCGGTCACCGCGCCCTCGAAGCGGGCCAGCACCGCCTCCAGGCCGACCAGCACGCCGCCGCTGAGCACCACCAGTACGGCACCGAAGATCGTGCAGAGCCGGGCCCAGGTCGGGACGGCGGACTTCCTGCGCCGACCCTCCCTGATCGGCCGCCCGCCGCTGGACAGGTCGCCCACCGAGCTGTCGTCGATCAGCCCGGCGCCGCCGTCCCGGCCGCGTGCCGGCCGACCCGTCCGGCTGGTGGACCGGCCAGCGCCCTTGCCACCCTCGCTCATGCGTCTCCATCCGTCGCGCGCCTCGCGAATTCTGCGCCCGTCAATAGAGACGGGCGGACGGGGCGGAATCGTTGCAGAGACTAACGATGGATCCTGGTGCCTGCGTCGCCGGTACCCGATCGACCCGGGCCGGCCGGGGACCGCTCCCCGGCCGACTCCGCCGCGCGGCGGCTACCTGGCCTTGTTCAGGAGTTCCGGGTTGCTGATGACGAAGCTGTCGACCGTGCCGGTCCTGATCGAGGCGAAGAACTCCTCGGCGATCGGCTGGAACCGCTCGCCCTGGTAGGAGCCGCCCTGGGTGACCCCGCCGCCCGGCAGCTTGATCATCTGGATCGAGTCCGACCGGAGCCCGCGCAGCGCGAAGGCGAACTCCACCAGGTCGTGACCACGGCCGTTGAAGATCAGTGACTCGCCGGCCGCCCGGAGCACCGAGTCCAGCTTGATCGGATTGGTCACCACGTCCTTGCTCAGCGCCTGGTCGGCCATGGCCCGGACGAACTGCTGCTGGTGCCGCTGCCGGTCGTAGTCACCGTTCGGCAGGCCGTACCGCTGCCGGACGTAGTCCAGCGCCTGCCAGCCCGACAGGTGCGCGTCACCCTTGCGGTACTGCGCCTGCGGCCCGGTGTAACCGCCACCACCCGGCTTCAGCGTGCGCATCTTGCCGTTCGGCTGGCGGTGTTCGGACTTGACGTTCGTGTCGATGTACATGTCGACGCCGCCCATCGCGTCGACGATCTTCTGGAAGCCGTTGAAGTTGATGATCGCCCCGGCGTCGAAGCGCTCGATGCCGGTGACCTCCGAGACGGTCCTGGAGAGCAGTTCGAAGCCCTGGGCCGCGCTCGGCAGCTTCTCGCCGGGCACCTCGCTGCCGTGCGCCATCGCGGCGTTGAGCTTCTCCGTACCGCCCCGGTAGTCGGCCTTGTCGAAGGCCGGAATCCGCACCAGCAAATCCCGGGGCAGCGAGAAGAGGTACGCCGAGTCCAGCGTCTCGTTCACGTGCAGCACCATGATCGAGTCGGCCAGCGGCGACCATTCCTTGGTACGTGGGTCGATCCCGACCAGCAGGATGTTCAACGGGCCCTTGATGTCCGACTTCTTCTCCGGCACCGTGCCGGCCGCCTCGTCGCCGAAGAGGTCGGCCTCCTGCACCGACCCCTCGTACCGGGCGAGCACGGCCTCGAAGCCGACCAGCCCGGCGCCGCTGACCAGCACCAGCAGGGCACCGAGCATCGTGCAGACCCGGGCCCAGCGCGGCGCGCGCGACCTGTTGCGCCGCCGCCGGCCGCCGTCGGAGCGCTGCGGCCCCTGCTCGGCCGCCGCTGCGGCATCCGGGTAGCCGGAAGAGTCACCCCGCTGCCGGCCCAGCCGGTGGGCACTGCCGCCCGACCGACCCACGCCCCTGCCGCCTTCACCCACCGGACATCTCCGTTCGTCGCGCCCGTGACCAGCGCCGACGCGGCACGGCGAGACGTCGCCGTGCGGCCGGGAGGTCGCGGGCCGCCCACGACGGTACCCGGCGAAGCTGCGTCACCAAAGCACCGGAACTAGATCAAGTCCGAGCAAATCGACCAGGTGCCCGGGTGAACAGCGGGTGAAGACGACGACAGCCGCACCGGCGGTTGCCGGTGCGGCTGTCTGAGTAATCGCCGCGAACTAGTCCTTCATCAGCTCGCGGGCGTTGCGCTCCAGGTCGTCGAGCCCGCCGCACATGAAGAAGGCCTGCTCGGGGAAGTGGTCGTACTCACCCTCGCTGATCTTCCGGAACGCCTCGACGGTGTCCTTGACCGGCACGTACGAGCCCTTGATGCCGGTGAAGACCTCGGCCGCGTACGTGTTCTGGGAGAGGAACCGCTCGATCCGGCGGGCCCGGCCGACGGTCAGCTTGTCCTCTTCCGAGAGCTCCTCGATACCGAGGATGGCGATGATGTCCTGGAGGTCCTTGTAGCGCTGGAGAATCCGCTTCACCTCGGAGGCGACCGCGAAGTGCTCGGCGCCGACGAACTCCGGCGCGAGGATCCGGGACGAGGACGCCAGCGGGTCCACCGCCGGGTAGATGCCCTTGTCGGAGATCGACCGCTCCAGGTTGGTGGTGGCGTCCAGGTGGGCGAAGGTGGTGGCCGGCGCCGGGTCGGTGTAGTCGTCCGCCGGCACGTAGATCGCCTGCATCGAGGTGATCGCCTGGCCCCGGACCGAGGTGATCCGCTCCTGGAGCTCGCCCATCTCGTCGGCCAGGGTCGGCTGGTAACCCACCGCGCTCGGCATCCGGCCGAGCAGGGTGGAGACCTCCGAACCGGCCTGGGTGAACCGGAAGATGTTGTCGATGAAGAGCAGCACTTCCTGCTTGTTCACGTCCCGGAAGTACTCCGCCATGGTCAGCGCGGAGAGCGCCACCCGGAGCCGGGTGCCCGGCGGCTCGTCCATCTGGCCGTAGACCAGCGCGGTCTTGTCGATGACGCCGGACTCGGTCATCTCGTGGATGAGGTCGTTGCCCTCACGGGTCCGCTCACCCACCCCGGCGAAGACCGAGGTACCACCGAAGTTGTTCGCGACCCGGGTGATCATCTCCTGGATCAGCACCGTCTTGCCCACGCCGGCACCGCCGAACAGACCGATCTTGCCGCCCTTGACGTACGGGGCGAGCAGGTCGATGACCTTGATGCCGGTCTCCAGCATCTCGGTCTTCGGCTCCAGGTCGGCGAAGGCCGGCGCCTTGCGGTGGATCTGCCACCGGTCCGCCGCCTGGAAGGTCTCGCCCTCCTTGAGGTTGAGCACCTCGCCGATGGTGTTGAAGACCCGGCCCTTGACCGCGTCACCGACCGGCACCGTGATCGGCGAGCCGGTGTCCCGGACCTCGGTGCCCCGGACCAGACCATCGGTCGGCTGCATCGAGATCGCCCGGATCATGTTGTCGCCCAGGTGCTGGGCGACCTCCAGGGTCAGCGTCTTCGTGCCCCCGGAGAGGGTCACGTCGACGTGCATGGCGTTGAAGATTTCCGGCATGGCGTCGCGCGGGAACTCGGCGTCGACGACCGGGCCGATGACCCGGACCACGCGGCCCGTCGCGGTCTTGGTCTCTGAAGGAGCAGTCATCACACTTCACTTCCCGACGCGGCCAGCGCGTTCGCGCCGCCGACGATCTCACTGATCTCCTGGGTGATCCCGGCCTGACGGGCCGAGTTCATCTCACGCGTGTAGGTCTCGATCATCTCTTCGGCGTTGTCCGTCGCGCTCTTCATCGCCCGACGACGCGAGGCCGACTCGCTGGCCGCCGATTCGAGCAACGCCGCGTAGATCCGCGTGTTGATGTATTTCGGCAGCAGCGCGTCGAGCAGCGCGTCCGCCTCCGGCTCGAACTCGTACGCCGGCAGCAGCCCCTTCGCCTCGGAGCGCGGCCGGTCCTCGACCTCCATCGGACCGATGATCCGGGCCACCGGGGTCTGCGACATCAGCGACTTGAACTGCGTGTAGACGATGTGCAGCTCGTCGACGCCGAGCACGCCGTCGATCCCCGGGTCGCCGCCCTCCATGTCGTCCGCGCCGGAGACGAACGCCTTGATCAGCGTCTCGCCCACCTGCTTGGCGTCGGCGAAGGTCGGCTGCTCGGAGAAGCCCGTCCAGCTCGCCTCCACCTTCCGCTGCCGGAACCGGTAGAAGCCGACGCCCTTGCGGCCGATGACGTAGAGCACCGGCTCCTTGCCGTCGGCCTTCAGCCGGGCGACCAGCGACTCCGCCGCCTTGATCGCGTTGGAGGTGTAACCGCCGGCCAGGCCCCGGTCGCTGGTGACCACGACCACCCCGGCCCGGCGGACCTTCGGCCGGGCGGTGAGCAGCGGGTGGTCGATGGCCGCGTTGGAGGCCAGCGCGGTGAGCACGCCGGTGATGGCCTGGGCGTACGGCAACGAGGCCGCGACCCGGGACTGGGCCTTGGCCAGCCGGCTCGTCGCGACGAGCTCCATCGCCTTGGTGATCTTCTTCATCGACTTCGCCGAGCGGATCCGTTGACGAAGAACGCGTACCTGGGCAGCCACCGGTCGGCCCTACTGCTTCTCGGCCTGGGCGGGCGCGCTGTCGCGGTACCGGGTCACGGTCTCCCGGTCCTGCTCGCCCTCCATCGCCTCGGCCGGTGCCTCGTTGATCCGCACCTCGTCCTCCTTGCCGAGGAACATCTGCTTGAACCGGGCGACCGCCTCGTTCAGCGCGTTGATGATGTCGTCGTCCCAGTTGTTGTCGGCGATCGACTGCATCGTCGGCTTGTACTGGTGGCGGAGGAACTCCAGGAACTCGGACTCGAAGCGCCGGACCTCGCCGATCGGGACGTCGTCCAGCTTGCCCTCGGTGCCGATCCAGACCGAGACCACCTGCTCCTGCACCGGGAACGGCGAGTAGTTGGTCTGCTTGAGCAGCTCGACCAGGCGCGCACCCCGGCTGAGCTGGTCCTGCGACGCCTTGTCCAGGTCCGAGGCGAGCGCGGCGAACGCCTCCAGCTCGCGGTACTGCGCCAGGTCCAGCCGGAGCCGGCCGGCCACCTTCTTCATCGGCTTCACCTGGGCGGCGCCGCCGACCCGGGAGACCGAGGTACCGACGTTGATCGCCGGCCGGACACCCTGGTTGAAGAGGTCGGTCTCCAGGAAGATCTGGCCGTCGGTGATCGAGATCACGTTGGTCGGGATGAACGCCGAGATGTCGTTGCCCTTGGTCTCGATGATCGGCAGGCCGGTCATCGAGCCGCCGCCCATCTCGTCCGAGAGCTTCGCGCAGCGCTCCAGCAGCCGGGAGTGCAGGTAGAAGACGTCACCCGGGTACGCCTCGCGGCCCGGCGGCCGGCGCAGCAGCAGCGACACCGCGCGGTACGCCTCGGCCTGCTTGGTCAGGTCGTCGAAGACGATCAGGACGTGCTTGCCGGCGTACATCCAGTGCTGGCCGATGGCCGAGCCGGCGTACGGGGCGATGTACTTGTAGCCGGCCGGGTCCGAGGCGGGCGAGGCGACGATGGTGGTGTACTCCATCGCGCCCTGCTCCTCGAGCAGGCCCTTCACCGAGGCGATGGTCGAGCCCTTCTGGCCGATCGCCACGTAGATGCAGCGCACCTGCTTGGCCGGGTCGCCCGAGCGCCAGTTGTCCCGCTGGTTGAGGATGGTGTCCAGCGCGACGGTGGTCTTGCCGGTCCGCCGGTCACCGATGATCAGCTGCCGCTGGCCCCGGCCGATCGCCGTCATCGCGTCGATCGCCTTGATGCCGGTCTGCAGCGCCTCGCTGACGCTCTGCCGGGCCATCACGTTCGGCGCCTGGAGCTCCAGCTCGCGGTAGCCCTCGTTGGCGATGTCGCCGAGGCCGTCGATCGGCTGGCCGAGCGGGTTGACCACCCGGCCGAGGAACGCGTCGCCGACCGGCACCGAGAGGACCCGGCCGGTGCGCTTGACCCGCTGGCCCTCCTCGATCCCGCCGTAGTCGCCGAGCACCACGACGCCGATGTCCCGGACGTCGAGGTTGAGCGCCAGGCCGAGGGTGCCGTCCTCGAACTCCAGCAGCTCGTTGGTCATGGTCGAGGGGAGGCCCTCGACGTGGGCGATGCCGTCACCGGCGTCGGCGACGGTGCCGACCTCCTCACGGGAGACGTCGGGCGAATAGGAGGAGACGTAGCGCTCCAGCGCGCCGCGGATCTCCTCCGACGAGATGGTCAGCTCGGCCATCCTCTTCTTCCTCTATTCAGGGCCCGGTTAACCGGAACGGCGTGGATGTCTTTCTCGGCGCTGCGCATGAGGCGTCGGTGCTGCTCAGCCCCGCGCGAGCGCGTTTCTGGTGTCGGTGAGGCGGCGCAGGATCGTGCCGTCGTAGAGATCGGAACCGATCTGGACACGCAGCCCGCCCAGTACGGTCGGGTCCACCGTCTGCTTGACGGTGACCTCTCGACCGTATAGCGCGGCGAGCTTGCGTCCCAACCGTTGCTCCTCCTCCTCGACCAACGGGGCCGCTACGGTGACGTACGCCACCTGACGGTCCCGCCGGTCGGCGGCCAGTTCGACCAGCCGGGTCAACCCGCCGGAGAAGGAACGTCCGCCGAACCCGGCGAGCGCCACCTCGACCAGCTTGACCGTCACTGGCCTGGCCTTGCCGCGCAGCAGCGCGCCGGTCAGCTCGGCCCGCTGCGCCACCGGCGCGATCGGGTCGGAGAGCGTGTTGCTCAGCTCCGCGTCGGCGGCGACCACCTGACCGAAGCGGAACAGCTCGTCCTCGACCTCACCCAGTTCACCGGCCCGGTCGGCGCTGGCCAGCAGCGCCTCCACGCCGAGCCGCTCGGTGGCCTCGAGCAGCTGGGACGGCGCCGACCAGCGGCCGGAGACCAGCACGCCGAGCAGCTCCCTGGCGTCCTGGCCCACCTTGTCGCCGACCAGCGACTCCAGCAGCGCGGCCCGGTCCTCGCCGGAGCGCGCCGGGTCGGAGAGCGCCCGGCGCAGCCTCGGCTCACGCCGCAGCAGCCCGGCGACCCAGCCCAGCTCGTCACCGGTGACGGAGATCCGGTCCCCGTCCGTCTGGCCGGCGTACGCGTCGAGACGCTGCCGTGCGGCGGCGTACGACTCCCGGCTGGCGGCCTGCATCAGCTCGTCCGTACGGCAGAGCCGTTGGGCGAGCCGTTGCCGGCGCCGACGCTCTCCAGGTCGGTCAGGAACCGCTCGACGGTGCCCTTGCGGCGGGCCTCGTCGGCCAGCGACTCGCCGACGATCCGGCTGGCCAGGTCGACCGCGATCGTGCCCACCTCGGTACGCAGCTCGCGCACGATGGTGGCCCGCTCGGCGGCCAGCTGCTCCTTGCCGGCCGCGATGATCCGGTCGGACTCCTCCCGGGCCTTGGCCAGGACGTCCTGCCGGATGCCCTCGGCGTCGGCCCGGGCGTCGTCGCGGATCTTCGCCGCGTCGGTCCGCGCCTCGGCGAGCTGCGCACGGTACTGCTCGAGGAGCTGGTTGGCCTCGGCCTGGGCGGCCTCGGCGCGCTTGATCCCGCCCTCGATCGCGTCCACCCGAGCCTGGAAGGTCTGCTCCATCCGCGGGAAGACGAACTTCATCAGCATGAAGCAGAGGATGGCGAAGGCGATCGAGCCAACGACGATCTCCTGCCAGAGCGGGATGATCGGATTGTGCTCGGTGCCGCCCTCCGCGGCGAAGATGAAATACATCGGAACCTCCCGTTTCGAGGGGACGGTTATGCGCCGAAGGCGTAGCCGAAGGCGATGCCCAGCAGTGCCAGCAGCTCGATGACGGCGAAGCCGATCCAGACGTACGGCAGGGTGATCCGGGACGACTCCGGCTGCCGGGCGGTCGACTGGATGTAGGCGCTGAAGACCAGGCCGACACCGATACCCGGACCGATGGCCGCGAGGCCGTAGCCGATGGCGCTGAGGCTGCCGGTAATTTCGACGGCGGCGAGGGTCGACGACAACATTGGTTGGTTCCTCCTGAAATCACGCGTGACGGCTCACGCGGGACGACAACGGGTGTGCGGTTGTGTGCGGGTCGGTGTTCGTCGGGTGCGGCTCAGTGTTCGTCGGCGAGCGCGCCCTGCACGTAGCTGGCGGTCAGCACGGTGAAGATGTAGGCCTGCAGGACGATGACCAGCGCCTCCAGGAAGGTGATCGCGATCGACACCGCCCAGGAGAGCACCGAGATCGGCTTCAGGAAGAACGAGTCCGCGTTCAGCAGGACGAAGCCGCCGAGGGTGAAGACCAGCAGGATGATGTGCCCGGCGAACAGGTTGGCGAACAACCGCAGCGCCAGCGACACCGGCCGGGCGATGAACGTGGAGAACAGTTCGATCGGAATCAGCAGCGGCTGCATGAACCACGGCGCCGGCGGCATCAGCGAATGCTTGAAGAACTTTGCGAAACCGTGGTGCCGGATGCCCACCCAGATGAACATCACGTAACTGATGATCGCCAGGAACGCCGGAAACGCGATGTGCGCCATCGGCGAGATCTGCACGAACGGAATGATCTGCCACAGGTTGTTGATGAAGATGAAGAGGAAGAGCGTCGTGAGGTACGGCGCGAAGGCCACACCCCGGTGACCGATCATGTCGACCGCGATGTTGTTCCGGACGAATCCGTAGATCGACTCCGCGATCCACTGGCCCTTCGTCGGCACCAACTTCGGCTTCCGGTACGTGACCAGGAAGAAAATGATCAGCAGCGCGACGCCCAGCCAGATCAGCGCGGTGAACTTCGTGATCCAGTATGAGTTGTGCGCGCCCCACGGCACGATGCTCGGCAGAAAGAAGTCTTCCACGCTGGGTGGAAACGGAACTTCGCCCTCCGCGAGGACGACCGACTGTCCGATCACCGCGTCCCTTCCCTAGCTAGGGGTGCCGAGCCGGCGGATGACCAGGTAAACGCCCCCGGCCCCGCCGAGCAGGAACCCGATCCCGGTGGCCAGGCCATCGGTTTCGAGCCACTGGTCGACCAACCAACCGATGAAGCCCCACACCGTCAGACCTCCGATGAGGTATGCCAGCGCGGTCCAACCCTCGCCGGCTTCGGGAGCGCCCGAGCCGCCGGGGGGTTGGGGGGTTTGGTCACCGGTCATGACGGCCGAACGATATCAGCCGGGGATACGAGGCTGTGCCTCACCCCCCGCACAACGTGGTTGTGTGGGCCGGTGGGCGGGCGCGTCGTCTGTGGGCACGCTACTCCGGTTCCGCCACCGGGAAAATGACCGATCACTGACAGTTTCCTGTGCCGTCCCGTGCACGGGACTCGGCCCAGGTCCGCCCTGAGGTGGGTGACCTGGATCACGCCTGGGATCACGCCTGCGGCGGCCGGTGCGTCCGTACGGCGTGCACGGTGACGATCCACCAGATGTTCGCGCCGGTCCAGGCCACCACACCGGCGACGACGCCCCAGCCGAACGCTTCCAGCCCGGCCCAGCCCCGGCCGGCGACCCCGGCCATCACCACACCGAGCACGCTGAACTTGGCGACGTACATCGCCACGCCGAACGGCAGCACCAGGGCCGGGTTGACGGAGTCGGCCCAGGCGATCACCAGCGTGGAGGCCAGATAACTCACCGTCACCACCCCGACCCCGGCCGCGGCTCCGGCCGCGCCGATTCCACCGCCGAGCAGCGCACCGAGCGCGGTGGCGAGGAGGAGCAGCCCGACCGAGGCGCCGAGCACCACCGGCAGGTGGGCCAGCCGCCAGTGCCGGTCCGCCGCGCCGGGGCCGGCGGCCGGGGTCGGCGAGCCGGCGGGGGCGTCCGGAGCGGTCAGGTCCGGCTCCGCCGGCCGGTCGGCCACCTCGACCGGCTCCCGCTCAACCACGGGGGTACGCCGGGAACGCGGCCACCAGATCGGCGACGTCGGCACGGATCTCCGCCAGCGCGGCGGTACCGCCGGGCGCGGCCGGGTCGGTCCGGACGGCACGGGAGATCAGGTCGGCGATCCGGCGCATCTCCGCCACCCCCATGCCCTGGGTGGTGACGCTCGGGGTGCCGACCCGGATGCCGGAGGCGACCATCGGCTTCTGCGGGTCGTACGGGATCGCGTTCTTGTTCAGGGTGATCGCGGCGGCGTCGCAGCGCGCCTCGGCGTCCCTACCGGTGATCCCGACCTCGCCCAGGTCGATCAGCGCGAGATGGGTGTCGGTGCCACCGGAGACCGGACGCATCCCCTCCGCGGCGAGGGCGGCGGCCAGCGCCTGCGCGTTCGAAACCACCTGGGCAGCGTACGCCTGGAAGGCCGGAGACGCCGCTTCGCGCAGCGCGACCGCCTTGGCCGCCACCGAATGCATCAGCGGGCCGCCCTGAGTGAACGGGAAGACCGCCTTGTCGATCCGCTCGGCGAGTGACTCCCGGCACAGGATCATGCCGCCCCGGGGCCCCCGCAGCACCTTGTGCGTGGTGGCGCAGACCACGTCGGCGTAGGGCACCGGGGACGGGATCGCCCGCCCGGCGACCAGCCCGATGAAGTGCGCCGCGTCCACCATCAGGTAGGCGTCGACCTCGTCGGCGATCTCCCGGAACCGGGCGAAGTCGATCAGCCTCGGGTACGCGGTGGCACCGCAGATGATCATCTTGGGCCGGTGTGCCAGGGCCAGCTCGCGTACCTCGTCGTAGTCGATCAGCTCGGTGTCCCGGCGCACCTGGTAGCCGACCGGGGCGAACCACTTGCCGGAGAAGTTGACCCGGCTGCCGTGGGTCAGGTGGCCGCCGTGCGGCAGGTCCATCGCCAGCACCGTGTCGCCGGGCTGCACCAGCGCGGCGTACGCGGCCAGGTTGGCGCTCGCCCCGGAGTGCGGCTGGAGGTTGGCGTGCTCGGCCCCGAAGAGTGCCTTGGCCCGGTCGATGCCGATCTGCTCGGCCCGGTCCACCTCGGCGCAGCCGCCGTAGTAGCGCCGGCCCGGATAACCCTCGGCGTACTTGTTGGTCAGGGTCGAGCCGAGCGCCGCCAGTACCGCCGGCGAGGTGAGGTTCTCGCTGGCGATCAACTGCAACCCGCCGCGCAGCCGGTCGAGTTCGTCCAGCAGCACCTCGGCGATCTCCGGATCGGTGCCGGCCAGCTCGTCGAAGTCCGGCCCCCAGAAGGTCGGCTCCCCCGCACCGGGCCGACCTGCCCGCTCGATTAGCTCGCTCACCCCGGCACCTTCTCGTCGCGCTCGGCATTGGGCCGGCTCCGAGTCTATGGGGGCACCCGGGAGGACGCCCGACGACCTGCCGGCACCCGCCGACGAGTCGGGGCCGCTCAGCCGGGGGCGGGGCCGCTCAGCGGGACGTGGGTGGGGGCGGGGCCGGCGGCGTCGGCCTGGGTACCACCCCCGGCCGGGGCGAGGTCGGCACCGGGCGTACCGGACGCGGCACGGTGGCGGTGGGCCGGGGCGGGACCGGCGGCGGCGTCGGCCGGGGTACCACGGCGGTGGGCGCCGGGGCCGGCGGCGCCGGCACGGGCGCCGGCACCACCGGGGCCGGGGCGAACGGGTCCTGCCCCGGCCCGGCCGGGGCGGGACCGAGGTCGTCCGGGCCGTCACCGAAGGCGATCTCCCGCCCCGGCGGGGTGAAGTCCCGCCGGGGGCTGCCCTTCAGCGCGGTGGCCATGGTGGTGGCGACCGCCGCGATGACCTTCCGCTGCACCGGCTGGCCGACCGCGTCACTCGGGTCGTCCGGGTTCGCGGCGATGGCCGCCGCCGCGAGCTGCGGGGTGAAGCCGACGAAGGTTTCCGTGGCGTACCCCTCCGCGCTGCCGGTCTTGCCGGCCACCGGCTGGTCGCCGAGGATCCTCGTCACCTCGGGCGCGCTGCCGCCGTCGCACTGGGCGTACGCCGACTGGCCGCCGACCGGGCAGCGGGCCGCGTCGGTCGCCGCCCTCGCCACCTCCGCCCTGAGCATCTTTCCGCAGCTCGGTGCGGCGGCGGGCAGCGCCCGGCCGGTGGCGTCGACGATCGAGAGCACCGGCAGCGGCTTGCAGTACGTCCCCTCGGCCGCCAGCGTCGCGTAGGCGTTCGCCAGGTCCAGCGGCGTGCTGGCGGAGACCCCGAGGGTGAACGCCCCCCAGCCCTCCGCCCCGTACGTGGCCAGCCGCGCGTCGTTGTCGGCCCGGAACACGATGCCCAGCCGCTCGGCCATCCGCACCACACGGTCCGCGCCGATCCGCTGTTGCAGCGCCACGAAGTAGGTGTTGACCGACCGCCCGAAACCGGTCCACATCGTGCGGTGGCCGTTCATCCACTCCGGGTTGGCGTTGGCCGGACACCAGTAGCCGCCGCACGCGTTGGGCCCGTCGACCGGATAGCTGGTCACCAGCCGGGACGGCGCCAGGTAGCCCGAGGCCAGCGGCATCCCCTCCTCCAGCGCGGCCAGCATGGTGAAGATCTTGAACGTGGAGCCGGCCTGGTAGCCGTCGATGCCGCCGCCACCGGCGATCAACTGGTTGACCGTGTTCGGGTGGTTGCGCTGCCCCCGGGGGTTCGGATCGAGCGAGTAGTGCCGGTTGACCGCCATCGCGAGTACCCGGCCGGTGCCGGGCTGCACCACGGCCATCGGCGCGGCCCGGCGGTCGGCGTAGTCGTAGACGGTCAGGGTCTGCCGCAGCGCGGTGGCCTGGATCGCCGGGTCGAGCGAGGTGGTGATCCGGTAGCCGCCCCGGCGCAGCGTCTGCTGCCGCTCGTCGACGGTGAGCCCGAACGCCGGGTTCGCGTTCCACCACTGCCGGAAGTAGTCGCAGAAGAAGCCCCAGTCGGAGCGCCCGTCCGGGATGCCGGCGCAGTCGTTCGGCTCGGCGCCGGGCCGCAGCCTGATCGGCTCCGACTGGGTACGGGTGACGGCCTCGGCGGAGATCACCCCGGTCTCCGCCATCTGCCGCAGTACGTAGCCCCGGCGGGCCAGCGCGGCCTCCGTGTCGCCACCGATCGGGCTGTCCGTCTCCGGCGAGCGGACCAGCCCGGCCAGCAGGGCCGCCTCGGCCAGGGTCAACTGCCCGGCCGGCTTGGAGAAGTACCGCTGGCTGGCGGCGGCGACGCCGTACGCCCCGGCACCGAAGTAGGCGATGTTCAGGTAGCGGCTGAGGATCTCGTCCTTGCTGAGCCGGCGCTCCAGCGCGAGCGCGTACCGCATCTCCTGGATCTTGCGGCCGGCGCTGGTTTCGGTCGCCTCGGCACGCTGTTTCGCGGTGAGTCCGGGGTCGCTCTTGAGCACGTTGCGGACGTACTGCATGGTCAGCGTCGAGGCGCCCTGCCGCACCTCGCCACCCACCCGGTTTGCCACGGCGGCCCGGAGCACACCCCTCAGGTCGACGCCGCCGTGCGAGTAGAAGCGGGCGTCCTCGGCCGCCACCGTCGCCTGCCGCATCACCTCGGCGACCTGGGACAGCGGCACGTTCGTCCGGTTCTCGTCGTAGAACGAGGTGATCGGGGTACGGCCGTCGGCGGCGAAGAGGTAGGAGCGCTGGGCGGTCGGCGGGGTACGCAGGTCCTGCGGCAGGTCCTCGTAGCGGGCGCCGATCGACTTGAGCCCCACCGCCGCCAGGACCGAGGCCGGCAGCGCGGCGGCGGCCAGGATCGTCCCGGCCAGGATTCCGGCCAGGGTCAGGGTCCAGAGCTGGTTCAGCCGCAGCCGGAGCATGCGGTACCTCCCGGGCGGGACACGATCGACGCGACCCGGACAAACGGCCGGGCTCGGGGACTCCGTCAGCCTGCCGGCTGATTTCGGGCGCCGCACCCGTTTCACGGCAAACCGGTTCAGATTCACAAGCCGGAGTGACCACGGCGGAATCTCCCCCGCCGCAGGGCGGGCCGCGCCCGCGTCAGGGCGGGCCGGGTCGCGTCAGAGCGGACCGTGCGCGGTTCAGGGCCGCCGCGTCGCCTCAGGGGCGGGCTGCGCCCCGGGTCAGGGCAGCAGGACGGCGGCGAGCGGCCGGACGGCGTCCTCGATCTCGTCGGCGACCCGGCTGAAACACTGGTCGCCCCGGCCCCACGGGTCGTCGAGGTCGTCGCCGGGCAGCGGGGACGACCCGCTCCGGGCCGCCGCCACCGCGGCCACCAGCGCGGTGCCCCGGGCGTAGACCGCGTCCGGGTCGGCCAGGTCGGCCGGAGGCAGGACCGCGGCGTCCACGGTGGGCAGCAGCCGGCCGAACTCGCCGAGCACGAAGGTGCGGTCGGCGGCGTCGGGACGCAGCGCCACCACGTATTCCTGCTGGTCGGCGGTTGCCGTCAACACCAGGTCGGCCGCGTCGATGTGCTCCGAGCGGAGCTTGCGGGCGCCGAAGTCGGCGACGTCCCCGCCCCGGGAGCGCACCTGGCGGGCGGCCGGCGGGTTCATCTCCTCACCCGCGTGCCAGCCGCCGGTGCCGGCGCTGTGGCTGTGCACCAGCCGGTCGGCGTCGTCCGCGTCGTCCGCACCCCGGCGGGCCAACCGTTCCCGTACGGCCAGCGCGAGCAGCCGCTCCGCCATCGGCGACCGGCAGATGTTGCCCAGGCAGACGTGCAGGACCGTGAACGGCGGCACTCAGGTCACCTGGCCCTGGATGTCCGGTACGACGTCACGGAGCTTCTCCAGCGGGATCGCGCCCTGGCGCAGCACCCGGGGCACCTCGCCGGTCACGTCGACGATGGTGCTCGGCACCGGCTCCGGACAGGGCCCGGCCTCCAGGTAGGCCCGCACCGCGTAGCCGAGCTGCTCGCGCGCCTCCTCGGCGGTCACCGCCGCCGGCTGGCCGGTCTTGTTCGCCGACGAGACGGCCATCGGCCCGGTCTCCCGGAGCACCTCCAGGGCGACCGGGTGCAGCGGCATCCGCACCGCGACCGTGCCGGCGGTGTCGCCGATGTCCCACTGGAGGCTGGGCGAGTGCTCGACGACGATCGTCAGCGCGCCGGGCCAGAACGCGTCGGCCAGGTCCCGGGCGGTGCTCGGCAGCATGAAGACCAGCCCGTCCAGCGTGCGCCGGGAGCCGACCAGCACCGGCGGCGGATGCTGCCGGTCCCGACCCTTCGCGTTGAGCAGCGCCTTGACGGCGTAGGGGGTGAACGCGTCCGCGCCGACCCCGTAGACCGTGTCGGTCGGGATCACGACCAGCTCGCCGTTCTTGACCGCCTCGACGGCCGCGGCGATGCCTCGGTCACGGTCCGCCAGCGACCGGCAGTCGTAGAGCATCACGAGGAGCCAGTCTGCCACGCCGGAGCGCCCACCGTGGCACGGGGACTTCCGGCCGGTTACGGGACGGCGTCGGCCCGGCGGGCGGTGGCGAAACGGGGCCGCCCGACCAGGTCGGGATGGTCCGCGATCTCGACGAACCGGCCGTCGGCACGCAGCAGCTCCGGAACCGCCGTGCCGTGCGTGTCGTCGTGCTCCACCCCGAAGACCCCGCCGGGGCGCAGCAGCCCGGCCGCCCGGTCGAGTACCAGCCGGATCACCGCCAGCCCGTCCGGGCCGCCGAAGACCGCGTCCGCCGGGTCGTGCCCGGCCACGTCCGGGGGTACCGGGGTGTCGTCCGGCACGTACGGCGGGTTGCAGAGCAGCACGTCCACCCGGCCGGCGTACCCGGCCAGCAGCTCCGGGTCGGCGACGTCCCCGGCCACCACCTCGATCGGCGGGTCGCCGGCAGCGGCCCGCTCGGCGGCGTTGCGGCGCAACCAGTCCAGCGCCGCCGCGGACCGCTCCACCGCGACCACCCGGGCCGCCGGCACCTCCCCGGCGACCGAGAGCGCGATCGCGCCGCTGCCGCTGCACAGGTCGACGACCAGCGGTCCCGCCCCGGCCGGGTCGCTGCCGGTCCCGGGTCCGCCGAGCCGCCGGGCCTGCTCGACGCCCCAGCCGGCCAGCAGTTCCGTCTCCGGCCGGGGCACGAAGACCCCGGGGCCGACCGCCAGCTCCAGGTAGCGGAACGCCGCCGAGCCGAGCAGGTACTGCAACGGCTCGTGCCGGGTACGCCGCTCGACCAGCTCCGTCAGCCGGTCGTACTGCTCGCCGGTGAGCGGCCCGGCCACGGCCAGCGCCCCGCGCGACACGCCGAGGACGTACGCCACCAGAAGCTCCGCCTCGGTCCTGGCCGGCCCGACGCCGGCCCGGGCCAGCGCGGACGTCGCCGCCGCGACCGCGACCGACGGTCGGGTCCGTTCTGTCGCTTCACGGGGATGCCGGGGAATACGCGTCACGACATAATCATGAAACGTCGGCCGGGAATCATCGCGTCGCGGGCGCGTTTCCGACCCGGATCGACTGGGTGCTCAGACCGGTCGAGCGTCCCCGGAGGGCACCGTGCCTCCGGGCGACCGGTCGGCTCCTCGACTTTCGCGGGGGTCTGGCTGGCGACGGCGATGGAGGTTGTGCGTGAGTTGGCTCGACCGGGTCGGTGACCGGGCCGAGGAGTTGAGACACGCCCGTTCCCTGATGGAGAGCAGCCGCTCCGCCGAGGCGTGCCTGGTCTTCGAACGCGTGCTCGACACCACCGACGACCCGTACTCCCGGGCCGAGGCGTTGCTCCAGCGACTCTCCGCGATCCTCAACCTGGGCCGCACCGCCGAGTACACCCGGGCGGTGGAGCAGGCGTTCGACGCCGCCCGGGACCTGCCCGACCCCTACCTGCACGGCCACCTGCACGCGCTGGCCGCGCTGGCCGCGCACAACCAGGGCGCGCTGGACCGCTGCGTCACCCACCTGGTCCGGGGCGCCCGGGCGCTCGGCTCGGTGGACGAGCCCGACCGGGAGACCGCCTGGGGCTGGCACGACCTGGCGATGGCCTACTCCTACCTCGGCTTCCACGGCTACGCGCTCGGCGCCATCGAGCGGGCCCGCCGGCTGGGGCTGGCCGTCGGCATCCCCGAGGAGACCTTCGCCGCACCCGGCATCCGGCTGCGCAACGCGGTCGCGCTGGACCACCACGGGGACAGCGACGGCTGCCTCCGGGTGCTCAGGGACGTCGGCGCCGACCTGGAACGCTTCGTCGGGGCCGGCACGGCGGGCCGGTTGCGGCCGAGCGGCCGGGCGGCGTACGGGTACGCGCTCGCCCGGCGGGCTGCCCTCGGCGCCACGACCGGCCGGTCGGCCGTACCCGAACTCGACCCCGACCGGCTGCTCCGCGACGGCGGGGACAGCGCGCGTACCCGGGACATGCGGCAGCTCGGCGGGGCGTGCCTGGCGATCGCCGCCGGCCGGCCCGCCGAGGCGCTGGCCCGGCTGGAGACGGTGCACGTCTCGGCCGAGACGCTGGGCGCGGCCGAGCACGCCCGGCTCTCCAGCCTGGCGTACGCCGGGGTCGGCGACCACGCGGCGGCGCACCGGGCCGACCGGTACGCGTTCCGGCTGGCGACCCAGCGCAACGACCGGCTCCGGGACGTCTACGTCGACGGCATCGCGGCCCGGATCGAGCACGAGGAGATGCGCCGGGAGGCGGTCCGGCACGAGGGCGAGGCGCTGACCGACCCGCTCACCGGGCTGCCGAACCGCCGCCGGTTGGAGCGGTACGTTGCCGGGATGGCCGGCCGGGGCGAACGGGCCGTGATCGGGGTCTGCGACCTCGACGGTTTCCGGGCGGTGAACACCGCGCACGGCCGGCACTGCGGCGACCTGGTGCTGCAACGGATCGCCGGAGTGATCAACCGGGTGATGCGGCGCGGCGACTTCGTGGCCCGGTACGGCGGCGACGAGTTCGTGGTGGTGCTGCCCGGCGCCGGGATGGCCGAGGCGGGTGAGGTGGGCCGGCGGATCAGCGCGGCGGTCGCCGCCGAGGACTGGGAGTCGATCGTCCCCGGCATCCGGGTCGGGGTGAGCGTCGGCTTCGCCGAGGTGCACGGCTCGGGCGCCGGGCCACGGGACGCGCTGCGCGCCGCCTTCGAGCTGGCCGCCGGGGAGCGACCGCAGGCCGCGACCGGGCCGGCGACGGCACGCTGAGCGGGTGCCGGCGGCGCCACCGGGCGCGGCTCAGCGGCGGGACAGCTCCGTCTCGCCGGCCAGCCGGGCCGAGCGGTCCGCCTCGGCGAGCGCGTCGAGCACCCCGTCCAGCTCACCGGCGAGCGCCAGGTCGAGGTTGTACGCCGTGTAGCCGATCCGGTGGTCGGTGATCCGGTTCTGCGGGAAGTTGTACGTCCGGATCCGCTCGGAGCGGTCGACGGTACGCACCTGGGAGCGGCGGGCGTCCGAGGCGGCGGCGTCGGCCTGCTCCTGCGCGTTGGCCAGCAGCCGGGCCCGGAGGATCCGCATCGCCTGTTCCCGGTTCTGCAACTGGGACTTCTCGTTCTGGCAGGAGACCACGATCCCGGTCGGCAGGTGGGTGATCCGCACCGCCGAGTCGGTGGTGTTCACCGACTGGCCGCCCGGCCCGGAGGAGCGGAACACGTCGATCCGCAACTCGTTCGGGTCGATGGTGACGTCGACGTCCTCGGCCTCCGGCAGCACCAGTACGCCGGCCGCGCTGGTGTGGATCCGCCCCTGCGACTCGGTGACCGGCACCCGCTGCACCCGGTGTACGCCGCCCTCCCACTTGAGCCGGGACCAGACCCCGTTGCCGCCCTCCGGTACCCCCTTGGCCTTGACCGCGAGCGAGACGTCCTTTACCCCGCCCAGGTCGGAGTCCTGCGCGTCGAGCACCTCGGTCGCCCAGCCGTGCCGTTCGGCGTAGCGCAGGTACATCCGGAGCAGGTCACCGGCGAAGAGCGCGGACTCCTCGCCGCCCTCGCCCGCCTTGATCTCCAGGATCACGTCCTTGGCGTCGTGCGGGTCGCGCGGGATCAGCAGCTCGGCGAGCCGGCCCTCCAGCGCGGGCAGCGTCTCGGCCAGCGACTCCGCCTCGGCCGCGAACGACGGCTCCTCGGCGGCGAGTTCGCGGGCGGCGGCGAGGTCGGCCCGGGCCTGCTCCAGCTCACCGGCGGCCTTGTGCAGCGGGGTCAGCTCGGCGAACCGTCGGCCCACCCGGCGGGCGGTGGCCTGGTCGGCGTGGATCGCCGGGTCGGCGAGGCGCCGTTCCAGCTCCGCGTACTCGTCGAGGAGCCGGGCCAGCCGGTCGCCGCTCATGCTCGTACTCCCTCTGCTCCGAACGCGGATGGTGGAAGGGACCGGGAAACGGCACGACGGCGCCCGCCCCCGGCGACGAACCGGAGGCGGGCGCCGTCGACGCGGCTACTTGCCCTTTTTGGCCTGAACCTTGGCGTACTTCTGCTGGAACTTGGCGACCCGGCCGGCGGTGTCGAGCACGCGCTGCTTGCCGGTGTAGAACGGGTGGCAGGCGCTGCAGGTCTCGACGTGGATCGAGCCGCCCTTCGCCGTGCTGCGGGTCGTGAAGGTGTTGCCGCACGAGCAGGTGACCTCGGTGGACACGTACTCGGGGTGGATGTTGGGCTTCATGTCGCCTCGGTCCTTTCGTGGGTGGTCGCCGGGTCGCCCTCGGCATCCGTCAGCCACGCCACGACACGGGTGTCGCGGAGCGATGGCGGACTCGGGCGGGAACCGGAACCGGTGGCCGACTGACCAGTGTGCCATGCCGGCTGGGCCGGCCCGAAATCGGGCTGCACACGTGATCCGTGACGGTTAACGTCACTGCTCCCTCTCGCATTCCCACCCCGCCGGAAGGCACACCCGTGGTCACCCCCGCGTCCGATTCCGCCCTGCTCGCCCCGGTCACCCGGCTCGCCGACGTCGTCGACCCGGCGGCGCTGGCCGCCGCGCTCGCCGACGGCCACGTCCGGGTCCAACGGCATCCGGAGCGACCGCTCGCGATCTACAACTACACCGAGGCGTGCACCTACGGCGGAATCTGGACACCGGTGACGGTCGCCTGTCGAGGGCTGATCGTGGACGAGTCGACCGAGGTGGTCGTGGCGCGGCCGTACCCGAAGTTCTTCAACCACGACCAGCCCGGCGCACCGGCGCTCCGGCCGGACGCACCGGCGGTGATCACGGACAAGGCCGACGGGAGCCTCGGCGTGCTGTACCCGGACGGCGTCGGCTTCGCGGTCGCCACCCGGGGCTCGTTCGCCTCCGACCAGGCCCGGCACGCCACCGCCGTGCTCCGCTCCCGCTACCCCGACTTCACCCCGCCGCCGGGGCGGACCGTGCTGGTCGAGATCGTCTACCCGGCGAACCGGATCGTGTTGGACTACGGCGGTCTGGACGACCTGGTGCTGCTCGGCACGGTGGAGATCGCCAGCGGGCGGAGTTCCGGTCCGGAGGCGGTGCCGGACTGGCCCGGTCCGGTGGTCGAGCGGCTGCCGCACCGCACCCTGGCCGAGGCGCTGGCCGCGCCCGCCCGGGACGGTCGGGAGGGGCTGGTGGTGCACTGGCCGGACAGCGACCAGCGGGTCAAGATCAAATATCCGGAGTACGTCCGGTTGCACCGGCTCACCTTCGGGCTCAACGCCCGGCTGGTCTGGGAGTACCTCGTCACCGGGCAGGACCTCGCGGCCCGGGTCGCGCCGCTGCCGGACGAGTTCCACCGCTGGGTCGACTCCGTCGTGGCCGACCTGACCGCGACCGTCGAGGCCCGGGCCGCGAAGATCGAGCAGGCGTACGGTGAGATCGTGGCCGAACTGCCCGCCGGATGGAGCCGACGCGACTTCGCCGAGCGGGCCGCCCGGCACCCGGAGCGCAGTTTCCTCTTCCTGCGCCTCGACGGCCGCGACTACCGTCCTCACCTCTGGCAGCAGGCCCGCCCGCCGGTCGAGTGGACGCCACAGCAGGCCGGGTGAACCCCCGACGTGCGGCCGCGAAGGATCATGATGGGTGCCGGGCGGAGCGAGGAGAGAGCATGACCCGACTGATCGTCACCCGCGGGCTGCCGGCCTCCGGGAAGACCACCTTCGCCCGGAAGCTGCAACCCGGCGTCGTCCGGGTCAACCGCGACGACCTGCGCCGGATGCTGCACGGCGAGCGGCTCTTCACCCAGTGGGCCGAGGGCCAGGTTACCGTCGTGCAGCGGGCCCAGGTCGAGGCGCTGCTCCGGGCGGGCGCGGACGTCTGCGTCGACGACACCAACCTGCGGTCCCGGACCGTGCGGGACTGGGCGCAGCTAGCCGCCCGGTTCGGCGCCGCCTTCGAGGTGCACGACTTCACCGACGTACCGGTGGACGAGTGCGTCCGCCGCGACGCCGAGCGACCCGAGCAGGACCGGGTCGGCGAGGAGGCAATCCGGCGACTGCACGAGCGCTACCTGGCCGGACGGGCCCTGCCGCTGCCGGTACCGACCGTCGAGCCGGGCGGGCCGGCGGCCGTCTACACCCCGCCGTCGGACGAGGTGCCGGAGATCGTACTGGTGGACATCGACGGCACGGTGGCGCTGATGGCGGGGCGCAGCCCGTACGACATGACCCGGGTCGGCGAGGACCTGCCCAACACCGCCGTCATCTCGGCGGTCCGGGCCATGCACGCGGCCGGCTACGGGGTGGTCTTCTGCACCGGACGGGACGCCTCCTGCCGGGAGCAGACGCAGCGGTGGCTGGCCGAGCACGTCGACGTGCCGTACCTGGCGCTGCACATGCGGGCCGTCGGCGACCAGCGCCGCGACTCGGTGGTCAAGCGGGAGATCTTCGACCGGGAGATCCGCGACCGCTACCGGGTGGTCGGGGTCTTCGACGACCGGATGCAGGTGGTCAAGATGTGGCGCGGCCTCGGCCTGACCGTCTTCCAGGTCGCCGAGGGCGACTTCTAGCCCGCAGTCCCGGTGCATCGGGTCGTCGACCTGGACGTCAGAGGCGCTACCCGGCGTCGGTAGCGCCTCTGACGTCCAGGTCGAGCCCGCGCGCCGCACGTGGCCCGATCCCGGTCGGACCCGGCGGATGGCGCGGCATCCGCAGGGCGGGTGGCGCGGCATCCGCAGGGCGGGTGGCGCGGCATCCGCAGGGCGGGTGCGTCGGGCTGGCGGCGGTGCCGCGCCGAACTAGCGGCGGGTGAGCGGGATGGTGGCCCGGGCGGTCGCCCCGTTGACGGTGACGGCGAGTTGGACAGCGTCGCCGGAACGCAGCCCGGTCAGCCGGCCGGTGGCCGGGTCGAACCAGGCGGCGTGCCACGGCCGCAGGCCGCGCACCGGTCCGATGTGCAGGTTCGCCGATCCGGACCAGTCGGCCGAGAGCGGAGCGGCGACCGGTACCTGCCGACCGCCGGGCTGGGTCACCGTGGCGGTGACCGGGACCGCCGAACCGGCCGGCAGGGTCGCCGGGGCGGCCAGGGTCAGCCGGTCCACGTGCGCCCGGGTCTGCGCGCTCACCCACTCCGGCCCCTCGGCCAGCGGGTCGCGCCGGGCCGCCGCCGCCTCGGCCGGGCTGACCGGGTCGACCCCGAACATCGTCCAGCCGCTGAACCCGCCCAGGTGCGGCGCGGTCGACGGGTTCTTGCCGGCGTTGCCGTTGATCAGGTACGGCACCCCGTCGACCCGTTCGGCGGAGAAGCTGCCGACGTGCGCGCCGACGAAGAGTGCGCCCTTGCCGGTCTCGCGCTGGAACTCGGCGAGCCACCGCTCCAGCAGTGCCGCCTCCTTGCGGTCGCCGAGCTGGCTCGCCCTGGCCGGTGTCGGGTCCCGGGGCGCGTGGTGCTCCACCAGCACCACCGAGCCGACGGCCGGGTCCCGGGCCGCACCGTCCAGGGCGGTACGCAGCGCGAGTACCTGCCCGAAGCCGCCGCCGCGCAGGCTGCCGGTGGAGGTGTCCAGGGTGACGAACCGGGTCCGGGTGCCGCCCCGGCGCGGGCTGTGGTCGAAGACCCGGTACGTCTCGCCGAAGACCGACCGGAAGTTCGTGATCGGGGCACCCATGATCTCGTGGTTCCCCGGCACGTAGTGGTACGGCAGCGTACCGCCCAACTCCTCGTCCAGGATCCGTTTGGCCAGCGCGAAGTCCTCCGGATAGGCGGTGTCCACGAAGTCCCCGTTGATCACCAGGAAGTCCGGCCGGGCGGCCTTCACCTCGCGGAGCGTACGGCGGGCCTGGGCGACCAGGTCGCTGTCCGGGTTCGCCGCCACGAACTGCGCGTCGGAGAGGACGGCGAAGCGCCAGGGCGCCCGGTCGACGGTGCCGTCGGTCAGCACCACCCGGTCGGTACGGAGCGGCTCGGCCGGCACCTCCACCTCGGCGGGTACCCGGGCGACGATGTCGTCGATCACCACCTCCCCGGTGTACGCCGCCGCCGCGTCGGTCTCGGCGACGTAGAACCGGCGGATCCGCACCGGATAGACCACTCCGGCCGGTACGGCGAGTTCGACGTACCGCCAGCCGGTCCAGTCCAGGTAGGGGCCGCGCAGTACGTGCTGCTGGTCGAGCGCGTCGTGCAGGTGCAGGCTGGGCCACTCGCCGTTCCCGTTGGCGTGGATCCACATCCCGAACGACTGCGGCTGCCCGGCCACCGGGATGTACGCGGGCGGGTCGGCGTACGCGGCGCGGGTGCCGGTGGACTGGCCGAAGTCGTACGCCAGCTTCAGGCCGGTGCCGGTGCGGCCCGGCACCGGGGTCGCCGAGCCGGTGGCCCGGGCGGCGCTGAACCGCCAGCTCGCCGCGTCGTCGAACATCGCCACCGGTACGTCGGTGAGCCCGACCGTCACCGGCAGCACGGTGCTGGCCGCGCCGACCCGTACCGTCACCAGCCCGGCACCACTGTCCACTCTGGCCTTCACCGCGAGGGTGCCGTCGGCGGCCGGGGTGACCTCCAGCAGCTCCCGGTCGTAGTCCAGGCGCAGGTCGGCCGCGTCGATCGGCGCGGTGTTCCCCTCGGCGTCGTAGCCGACCACGCCGAACGACCCGGTGCCGCCCGCGCCGGCCAGCCCGACCCGGTCCACCGTGCCGTCGATCCGGGCCAGCGGGCCGAGCACGGTCAGCGGCAGTGCACCCTTCGCCCGGCCCCGGGACGCGGTCACGGTCACCTCACCGGACCGGCGGGCCCGGAAGACTCCGGCGGAGTCGACCGTGCCCCGGGACGACGGTTCGGCCCGCCAGCCCGGCGCGCCGGCCGCCGGGCCGTAGGTCTCGTCGTAGCCGGCCGCCGCGAGCCGCCGGGTCAGCCCGGGAAAGACCCGGTCCGGGCGTCCGCCGCGCACCGGCCCGACGCCCGGCGCCGCCACCGGGTCGAGCAGGGTCTTCACCCAGTACGCCCGGAGCCGCCCGCTCCCCTGCGGCGCGTACAGCGCCAGCCCGTTCGGCACCGGCCGCTCGGAGCCGTCCGACGGGCTGTTCTCGACCCGGACAGCCGGCTGGCCGGGCTCCCGGGCGAGCAGCGTCGACGAGCCTCCGCCGTCGAGGTTGAGCGCGTCGTGCGCGCCGAGTTCGGCCATCATCCGGCCCAGTTCGGTCAGGGTCACGCCCCGGCTGTCCGCCTGCCGTCCGTCCACTGTGAGCAGGAACATCTTCCGGCCGTCGGCGGAGAACCCGACCGCGGTCCGGGGTTCGGGGTTCACGTCGCCGATCTCCTGCGGCACCCCGTCCCGGACCAGTACCCGGTTGCCGCCGATCGCGGTGCGCAGCGTGCTGCCGTCGGAGGGCTTCGGCGCGTACCGGAGGTCGACCGGGTCGCCGGGACGGAGCGCGGCGAGCGCGTCGGCGCCGGCCTCCCGGCCGAGCAGTACCGTCGTGCCGGCCGGGATCGGGCCGCTGCCGGCGGCGGGGGTGACGGTCGCGACCCGGCCGCCGACCAGGGTGACCTCGCTGACCCGGGTGGCGCCCTCGACGGCCCGGGTCCGGGGGTACGAGCCCCAGAGCGGGGTGAAGACGCCGATGCCGCCGGCCGCGACCATGTTGTTGAACTGGGTCAGCGTCACCGCTCCGGCCGGCAGCGTGGCGGTGCCGTCGAAGTGCACCTGGACCACCCGACCCACGCCCTCGGCGGTCACCCCGACCGCCTCGTGGTGCCCGGCGACCGGCGACTGGACCAGCTCACCGGCCCGGATGCCGATGCCCTGGGCCGCGCCGGAGTTGTTGATGTCGAAGAAGTCGCCGTTGACCGCGGCCACCGCACCGGCCCGGTCGACCGCCCGGCGCAGCGGTTCGGCCCTGGTGACCTCGCCGGAGTTGACGTAGTCGACGCCGACCCCGCCGGCCAGGTCGGCGGTGAGCGCGTCGGCCCGGAGCCAGCCGTTGGCGTCGTACCGGTCGAATGAGGTCAGGTCGAGGCCGGGGGCGACCGGCCGGGTCCGGGTGTCGGTGACGATCCCGTCGGTGGCGGCGGCCGGGACCGGCGCGGACGACGGCGCCGGATACGACGAGGCGGCCGGGGCCTCCTCCGGTGCGGTGCCGACGGCCGGTACCGGCCGGGACGGCGCGGACACCGGTTCGGCGTACGCCGGGACCGGCCCGGCGAGGGTGAGGGACGGCACCAGGAGCAGCAGCCCGGCGAGGCGGGCGGATCGGCGGCGGGTCACCATGCCCGGTAGTCAACCCGACGACGTATAGAAGTTTCAATAGTTGCCGGTTGAACCGAAGGAAAATTCCATCAACCGCGGTCGGCGGGATATCCGGCGCCGAGGACGTGCTCCCGGCCCCAGGCGCCGAGCGGTTCCAGCGCCGCGTTCAGCGAGACGCCGAGCGGGGTCAGCGAATATTCCACCCGGGGCGGCACCTCCTCGTACACCTCGCGGTGCACGATGCCGTCCGCCTCCAGCTCCCGCAGGTGCGAGGCGAGCACCTTCTCGGTCACCCCCGGCACCAGCCGGCGCAGCTCACCGAAGCGGCACACCTGCTCGCCGAGGGCCCAGAGGATCAGCACCTTCCACTTGCCGCCGACCACGGCCATCGCCGCGTCGATCCCGCAGACGTACGCCCCGGGCGCTCCCGGTCGCCGTACCGTCGGCATCGCCACCCCCTCCCAACAGCTCACTAACCCCGGGGTAACCACCCACTTCGCTGTGCGTACTTGAGCGGTCCGCGGGCGGCGGCAAGTCTACGAGCATGGAAGAGAACACCGCCGCCGTGCAGACCCCACTGACCCTGCTCGGGCTCGGTGCCATGGGTACCGCACTCGCCCGCGCCTGGCTCGCCGCCGGACACCCGCTGACCGTCTGGAACCGCACCGCCGCCCGAGCCGAACCGCTCGGCGCCGAGGGCGCCACCGTCGCCCGCACCGCCGCCGAGGCGGTGGCCGCGAACCGACTCGTGGTGGCCTGCCTGCTCGACGACGCCTCGGTCCGGCAGACCCTGGCCGACACCGACCTGACCGGCCGCGACCTGGTCAACCTCAGCACCAGCACACCCGGCCAGGCCCGCGCCCTCGCCGACTGGGCGCAGCGGCGCGGCGCCCGGTTCGTCGACGGCGGGATCATGGCGGTACCCCCGATGATCGGCGTCGAGGGGTCCGGTGGCTACGTCTTCTACAGCGGCTCCACCGACCTCTTCGAGACCCACCGGGACGTACTGGCCGTACCGGCCGGCACCCGGTACGTCGGCGCGGATCCCGGCTTCGCCGCGCTGCACGACGTGGCACTGCTCAGCGCGATGACCGGGATGTTCGCCGGGGTCGCGCACGCCTTCGCGCTGATCCGCCGGGAGGAGATCCCGCCGAGGGACTTCGCCCCGCTGCTGGAGGGCTGGCTCACCGGGATGGCCCCGTTCGTGCGCCTGACCGCGGCACAACTGGCCAGCGGCGACTACGTCACCGGTACCGGGTCGAACCTCGCGATGATGGTGGCCGCGAACGAGACGCTGCTGAACACGGCCCGGGAGCAGGGGGTCGGCACGGAACTGCTGACGCCGTACCTGGACCTGATGGCCCGCCGACTCGCCGACGGGCACGGCGCGGAGAGCGACACGGGCGTGATCGACCTGCTGCTCCGCTGAACCGGCCCGGAAACGCACAGTGGGGCCCGGCCGAACTCGGCCGGGCCCCACCAACGTGCCCTTGAGGATCTCGCCGGGTGTTACTCCCCCGGCGTCGACTTCGCGATCTGCATCAGGAACTCGATGTTGGTCCGGGACTGCTTGAGCCGGTCCAGCAGGAGGTCCAGCGCGGCCTGCGAGTCGAGCGAGTGCAGCACCTTGCGCAGCTTGTGCGTGATGGCCAACTCCTCCGGGGCCAGCAGGATCTCCTCCTTACGGGTGCCGGAGGTGTGGATGTCGATGGCCGGGAAGACCCGCTTGTCGGCGATCTTCCGGTCCAGCTTCAGCTCCGCGTTGCCGGTGCCCTTGAACTCCTCGAAGATGACCGTGTCCATCACGGACCCGGTCTCCACCAGCGCGGTGGCGAGGATGGTCAGCGAGCCGCCGTTCTCGATGTTCCGCGCCGCGCCCAGGAACCGCTTCGGCGGGTAGAGCGCGGTGGAGTCGATACCGCCGGACATGATCCGACCACTGGCCGGCGCCGCCAGGTTGTACGACCGGCCGAGCCGGGTCACCGAGTCGAGCAGTACGACCACGTCGTGGCCCAGCTCGACCAGGCGCTTGGCCCGCTCGATCGCCAGCTCGGCGACCGTGGTGTGGTCCTGCGGCGGACGGTCGAAGGTGGCCGCGACAACCTCGCCCTTGACCGAGCGCTGCATGTCGGTGACCTCTTCGGGCCGCTCGTCGACGAGCACGACCATCAGGTGGCACTCGGGGTTGTTGTGGGTGATCGCGTTGGCGATCGCCTGCAACACCATGGTCTTACCGGCCTTCGGCGGCGACATGATGAGCGCCCGCTGACCCTTGCCGATCGGCGTCACCAGGTCGATGACCCGGGTGGTCAGGATGTGCGGCTCGGTCTCCAACCGGAGCCGCTCCTGCGGGTAGAGCGGGGTCAACTTGTAGAACTCGGGACGCCGCTTCGCCTCGTCCGGGTCCATCCCGTTGATGGTGTCGAGCCGGACCAGCGGGTTGTACTTGTCCCGCCGCTGCTCGCCGTCCCGGGCCGCGCGTACCGCACCGGTGACCGCGTCACCGCGGCGCAGGCCGTACTTCTTGACCTGGGACATCGACACGTAGACGTCGTTCGGGCCGGAGAGGTAGCCGGTGGTCCGGACGAAGGCGTAGTTGTCGAGCACGTCGATGATGCCGGCCACCGGTACGAGGACGTCGTCCTCGTTGACCTGAGGCTCCCGGCCGCCGCCGCTCTCGCCGTTCTCCGCCCGCTCGCCCCGGCCCCGACGCCGGTCACGGAAGCGGCTCCGCCGGCTGCGCCGGCCGCCGCCCTCGCCGTCGTCGTCGCCGTCGCTGTCCCGGTCCCGATCCCTGTCCCGGTCCGTCGAACGGTCCCGGTCCGCCGAGCGCTGTCCACGGTCGTTGCGCGACTCGCCACGCTCGCCCCGGTCACCCCGCTCGTTGCGGTCCCGGCCGTTGCGCGACTCGCCCCGGTCCGCGCGGTCGCCGCGCTCGCCACCGTCGGTCCGCTCGGCACCGTCGGTCCGCTCCGCGCGGTCACCGCGCTCGGCCCGCTCCGCGCGGTCACCGCGCTCGGCCCGCTCCGGACGCTCGTTCCGCTCGTTGCGCTCCGTCGGCGCCGCGGTCTCCACCTCGGCGGTGGCGGCAGCGGTCCGGCTGGACCGGCGGGACGTCCGGGTCCGACCCTCGCCGCCAGCGGCGGCGGGCACCTGCTCGGCGGCCCGACGCTCACCGTCCGGCCGGTCGGCGCTGTCCCGCACCTCGGCCCGGACCTCTTCGCGAGCCGGCGCGGCAGCGGCCGACACCTCGGCACGCGGGCGCGGCGCGCCGCCGCCCGTGCTGTTGGTGGCACCAGCCTGCCGTTCCGAGATGGCGGCGATCAGCTCGCCCTTGCGCATCCGGGCCGTACCGGAGATGCCGAGCGACGCGGCCAGGCTCTGCAACTCTGGCAGCAGCATCGCCGACAGCCCGGTGCCGGTCCGCCGACGACGGGTGGCGCCGGTGGTGGCTTCGCCAGCGACGTTGGAAACATCCGACGTCACGTCGGTGGTGTCGCTCAATGGATTCCTTCCCTCGATAAGGCCGGGGCTGCCCGTGGCCCGAAGTGCTGGCTGGCCGGGCGGCCTCGGTACACCCGTCTCGCTTGACGCGTCACGGGAGTCTGTAACACAGCAGCCGGTTGGTTTCCCGACCCACCAACATCGGTGGGCAGGTCTCGCCGCCTGCGGCGACCTGTGGAAACTGCGGTGCGGCGTAGACCTAGGCAGGGGTGAGACGGGCTGACCGCCGAGAGCTTCGGGGGTGCACCGACCCGCAGGAGTCGCATTGCTTCGCGGCTGTGCTAAGTCTAGAGCGTAATCAACTCTTCCGACCTGCGGCAACAGGGCCCCGCTCGGCGTGTCCCAGTCTACCCCCATCGACCCGGGCGCCGGCTACGTCTATGGGCAACCTTTGCGCGGTCCAACCCATTCCCGCCTCGAATTTCTCCTCGCCGCTGCTCAGCACGAGAATCGACGGCCCCGCCCCACTGACCACAGCCGGCACACCAGCCGCACGCAACTGCGCCAACCGGGCGGCGGTGCCCGGCATTCCGGCCGCCCGGTAGTGCTGGTGCAGCCGGTCCTCGGTCGCCTCGAAGAGCAGCGCCGGATCGGTGGTCAGGGCGTGCACCAGCAGCGCGGCCCGGCCGGCGTTGCGGGCCGCGTCGACGTGCGGCACCGTCGCCGGCAGCGCCGCGCGGGCGGTCGCGGTCAGCCCGCGCTCCTCGGGTACGAAGACCGTGGCCCGGACCTGCGGCGCCACCGGCAACCGGACCGCGCGGGCCGGACCGCCCGACTCGGTCCAGGCGATGGTGAACCCGCCGAGCAGGCACGGCGCGACATTGTCCGGATGTCCCTCCAGCTCCGCCGCCAGCCGCAGTGCCGCCGCGTCGTCGAGCCGCCGCATGCCGTCCTCGACCAGCGCCCTGGCCAGTTGGATCCCGGCGACGATCGCCGCGGACGATGAGCCCAGGCCGCGCGCCTGCGGGATCCGGTTGACGCACTCCACGGCCAGCCCCGGCGGTTGACCCCCGAGTGCGTCGAAACCGGCCCGCATGGCCCGGACGACCAGATGGTCGTCGCCGGTCGGCAGCTCTCCGGCCCCCTGCCCGGTCACCTCGACCCGACAGCCGCCCGCCGTCGTCCGGGCGCTGACGTCGTCGTAGAGCGCCAGCGCCAGACCGAGCGCGTCGAAGCCCGGACCGAGGTTGGCGCTGGTCGCCGGCACCCGGACCCGGACCGGTTCGGAAACGAAGGTCGGCCGCATCGGCTCATGCTAGGCGGCCAGGCCGCGGTGCCGGGGCCGGCGTCCGGGCCCTGGGACGTCACCGACCCTTCCCGGTGCCCGGCCGGGTCGGTCACGCCGACTCGGAGTCGTCCGGCTCCGCCGGTGAGCCAGCCGGGTCGGCATCCGCCGGATCGGCGCCCCGGGTCGGTCTGCCCGCCCGGCCGGCCGAACGCAGGGCCAGCCGGAGGGCGTACTCGATCTGGGCGTTGACGCTGCGGATGTCGTCCGCGGCCCACCGAGCGACCGCCTCGTAGACCTGCGGGTCGAGCCGGAGCAGGAGTTTCTTGCGTTCCGCCATGGGAGCGGGAACCTAGCTGTAGAGGGAACCGGTGTTCACCACCGGCTGGGCGGCCCGGTCACCGCAGAGCACGACGAGCAGGTTCGCCACCATCTGCGCCTTCCGTTCCTCGTCCAGCTCGACCACGTGCTCCTCGCGCAGCCGTTCCAGCGCGTTGGAGACCATGCCGACGGCCCCTTCGACGATCTTGAACCGGGCACCCACGATCGCACTCGCCTGCTGGCGGGCCAGCATCGCCTGGGCGATCTCCGGGGCGTACGCCAGGTGGGTGATCCGGGACTCCAGCACCTCCACGCCGGCCAGCTCGACCCGTTCGCGCAGCTCGGAGGTCAACTCGTCGCTGACCACGGCGCTGTCCCGCAGGCTCGCCCGACCCGAGTCGTGCGCCTCGTACGGGTAGCTGGTGGCGAGGTGCCGGACGGCCGCCTCGGACTGCACGGCGACGTACTCGACGTGGTCGTCGACCGCGAAGGCGGCCCGGGCGGAGTCGACCACCTGCCACACGACGACGGCGGCGATCTCCACCGGGTTGCCGTCGGCGTCGGAGACCTTCAGTCGGGCGGTCTCGAAGTTGCGTACCCGCAGGGTGACCTTCTGCCGTGCGGTGAGCGGCCAGGTCCAGTGCAGGCCCGCCTGCCGGATGGTGCCCACGTAGCGGCCGAAGAACTGCACCACCTGGGCCTCGTTCGGGTTGACCACGGTGTATCCGGTGGCCACCAGCGCGGCCAGTACGGCGTAGCCGACGGTGACCACCGTGATCCGCAGGTCGACACCCGGTTCGCCGAGCACCGACGCGATGCTGGCGATCCCGACGGCGGCCAGGACCAGCATGACCGCGGTGGGGATGAACCCGGAGATCCGGAAGGCAGCTCGTTCCATGACATCTCCTTGATAGCGAGGTGATATCACGAGGATATCGAACGCATGCCCACGCGTCGACCCCCGGCCCTGGCCGGCGGAACATCGGAACAGCAGAGTCGGAGTCGACCCGGCGCGACCGCGCCCGGCGGAACCTCGGACCTCGTCAGGGCAGCCGGGTCTGGTCCTCCGCGGCACCCCGGCCGCGCTGCGAGAACGAGTAGCTGAGCACCCGCGTCCACTGGAGCAGACCCCTCGGCCGCAGCTCCGAGCCGCGCCGACCGTCCGGGTCGAAGGCGAGCGCCGCGTCGACCTCCTCGGGCAGTCGGGTACCGAGGACGATCCGGCCGAAGGCGCGCCACGGGCCGCCCCAGCCGGCCGCCAGCAGCTCGAGCCGGGCCTCGCCACGGGCGGCGACCTCGGCCACCTCGTCGAGGGACGATCCCAGCGGACGGTCGGCCCGGGCCAGCAGGTAGGCCCGGCGACCGCCGAACCGGTACGCCAGCAGGCTCCCGTACGGCCCGGCGAAGTCGCGGTGCGGCAGCGGCAGGTGCCGGAGCAGCGGCGGTCGGCTGCTGCCGGAGAGCAGCAGGTCGAAGGGGCCGTCGGGGGTGTGCAGCCGGACGCCGAGCCCGAGCAGGTCGGGCCAGCCCTGCGGGGTCGGGGTGCCCCGGGAGAGCCGCACGGTCCCCGGGTACCGGCCGGAGCCGCCGGCCAGGCCGTCGGCGAGCGGCCCCCACAGCTCGACCTCGCCGGTGAAGGAGAGCCCGCGCGGGTGCAGCAGCCGGCCGCCCCGCCAGCGCGCGAGGCGGCTCGACACCGCTACGTCCATCGTCTCGATGCCCCACCCATACCCCGCCACCCCGCGCCTGAACCCGCCGGCTCGCACCCCGGCCACCTCCGGGACGTAGTGCCGCCCGAAGTGGCCCGAGCACGCCGGTAGGCGGCGGTCACGCCCGGGAGGGGGCGGGTTCCGGGCCCTGGTCGTCGGTGGGGTCGAGGCGGCGGGTGGCGACCCACCAGCCGAGCGCGTACACCAGGGTGGTGAGGCCGCAGCCGGCCAGCACCACCCGCTGGTCGACGTGGTCCACCACGCCGGCCACCACGAGCTGGCTGAGCGCGATCGCCACCGTCGCCAGCATCATGTCGGTGGCGAAGACGCGGCCCCGCAGCCGGTCCGGCACCTCGGCCTGCAACGCGTAGTTGGACATCACCCAGTTGCTGCCACCGGCCAGGTGCGCGACGAAGACCAGGACCAGCACCAGCGGGAACCACCGGGTCACCGACACCCCGAGGTAGCCGAGCCCGTACAGCGACATCGACAGGGCGAGGCCGGTGAAGAGCCAGGACCGGTGCTTCAGTACCCGGCGCATCAGCAGTGGGCCGACGAGCGCGCCGGCACCGCGTACCGCGAAGAGCAGGCCGGTGCCGATCGGGCCCACCCCGTAGAGGGTGGCCAGCAGCGGAAAGACGGTCAGCACCCCGTTGCCGAGGCCGACCGCGCTCTTCACGGTGACCAGGGCCAGCACCCGGGGACGGTGCCCGATGTAGCGCGCCGCCTCGCCGAGCGCCGCCCACGGGTGCGGCGCCGGCAGGGCGTGGTCGCGCGGCTGCTGCATCGGGCGGCGGATCAGCAGGGTCAGCCCGGCGGCCACCGCCAGGCCGACCACGGCCACCCAGAAACAGGCGTACGGCCCGACGGCGGCGGTCAGCACACCACCGAGGGACGCCCCGACGATGCTCATCGTGCCCCACGCCGAACCGGCGATCGCGTTGGCGCCGGCGAGGTCCTCCGGGTCGACCACGTTCGGCAGCGCGGCCGAGGCGGCCGGCGAGTAGAACGCCTTGGCCACCGCCACCGCGCCGACCGCGACCAGCGCCAGCCAGGCGGTGCCGGAGTCGCGTACCCCGAGCAGCAGCACGATCGCGGCCAGCGCGGTCAGGTTCGAGGCGATCAGGATCCGCTTGCGGTCCAGCCGGTCCGCGACGGTGCCGGCGTACGGCAGCAGCAGGGCGAGGATGCTGTTGTCGGCGGCGAGCACCAGGGCTCCCCACACCCCGCTGCCGGTCAGCTCCGGCAGGAGCACCAGCAGCGGCACCATCACGAACCAGTCGGCCCCGAAGACCACGAGTTCGGCGCTGAAGAGTCGGCGGAAGTCCCGGTTCCGGGTAAGGACTGAAACGGCAGACGACACGTACCGGGACCCTACCCGGCCGTACCTCGGACCTCGCGCACGGAGCGGGACCGGTCCCGGGTGGCGGTATCCGGGCCACCCGGGATCGGTCCCTCGTCGTGTCGCGGGCCGGCGGTCAGTCCTCCGTCGGCGGCAGCGGCGACCGGCGGCTCTTCGGCAGCCGGAGTACCTCGAACTGGTCGGTACCGTCCACCAGCGCGCCCGACGGACGGGCCGGCACCGGCCCCGGCGACCCGCCGCCCGGTGCGCCGACAGCGGCACCCGCCGGCACCGGCTCGCCGGCCGGTACGTCCGGGCCGGCCGCCTCGTCGGCACCCGCCGTCCCCGCCCCGGACCGGCGGCGCCGGATCCGCTCCTTGGTGTTCTCCACCATCGTGTAGAGGGTCGGCACCAGCACCAGGGTGAGCAGCGTCGAGCTGATCAGGCCGCCGATCACCACGATGGCCAGCGGCTGCGAGATGAACCCGCCCTCACCGGTCAGGCCGAGCGCCATCGGCAGCAGGGCGAAGATGGTCGCGATCGCGGTCATCAGGATGGGCCGCAGCCGACGCCGGCCGCCCTCGACCACCGCCTCGACCACGCCCATCCCCCGGGCCCGGTACTGGTTGATCAGGTCCATCAGCACGATCGCGTTGGTCACCACGATGCCGACCAGCATCAGCACACCGATCAGCGCCGGTACGCCCAGCGGAGTGTCGGTGGCCAGCAGCAGGCCGATCGCTCCGGTCGCCGCGAACGGGATGGAGACCAGCAGGATCAGCGGCTGGAGCAGGCTGCCGAAGGTGGCGACCATGATCACGAAGACGATCGCGATCGCGGCGAGTACCGCCAGCCCCAGGTCGGCGAAGGCCTCCTGCTGCTCGGCGCTGACGCCACCGATCTCGAAGGTCGCCCCCGGCACCTCGATCCCGTCCAGCTTCTCCCGCAGCGCGGTGGTGGTGGCACCCAGGTTGGAGCCGGTCGACGTACCGCTGACCGTCACGCTGCGCTCGCCGTCGATCCGGGTCACCGCGAGCGGGCCCTGCACCTCGGTCACCTCGGCGATGTCGTCCAGCTTCACCACCCCGGCCGGGCCGGGCGGCCCCACCGGCAGCGCCCGCAGCGCCTCGATCCCGGCGGGCGGCTGCCCGGTACGCAGCACCACGTCCTGCTGCCGGCCGTCCAGTGACACCTGGCCGAGCGGGCTGCCCCGGAACTGCTGCGCGACGAGCTGCCCGACGGCCGCCTCGGAGAGTCCGAGCCGGGCGGCGGCGGCCCGGTCCACCTTGACGTCGATCCGGGGGGCGCTGTCGGCCAGGCTGCTGCGTACGTCGGTGACGTCCGCCACCTCCGACATCGCCTTGCCGACCTGCTCGCTCGCCCGGGCCAGCACCTCCTGGTCGGCGGCGCGGACGATCACCTGGATCTCGTTCACCGAACCGCCGCCCGGCCCGCCGGCCCCGCCGAAGCTGAGTTCGCCGGCCCCGGTCAGCTTGTCGAACTCGGTCCGGAGCGACTCCTGGACCTGCCCGGCGTCGGCCTCCTCGTCCAGCGCCACGGAGAAGCTCGCCTCGTTGGCGCCGCCGCCCCCGCCGAACGGGTTGCCGCCGCCCCCGCCCACGGTCACCTGGTACGACTTCACCCCGTCGGCGTCGGCCAGCACCCGCTCGACCTGCTTGGCGGCGGCGTCGGTGGCGGTCAGGCTGCTGCCGACCGGCAACTCCTGGCTGATGCTCAGGGTGTCCTGCCCGGAGTCGTCCAGGAAGTTCGTCTCCAGCCGGGTGGCCAGGCCGAAGGTGCCGAGCAGCACCACCAGGCCGAGGCCGACGGTGAGCCAGCGCCGCCGGGTCGCGAACCGGATCACCGGCAGGTACCCGCGTTGCAGTGGGCTGCGCAGCTCCTTCTCCTCGGCCGCCCGTCGCACCGCCTCCTCGGTCGCGCCACCGTTCGCCGGCCGGAGGAACCAGTACGCCAGCACCGGGATGATGGTCAGCGAGACCAGCAGCGAGGCGAGCAGCGCCACCGTGACGGTGATCGCGAACGGCGCGAAGAGCTGCCCGACGAAGCCGCCGACCAGCACGATCGGGGTGAAGACGGCGACCGTGGTCAGGGTGGACGCGACCACCGCGCCGGCCACCTCGCGTACCCCGCCGAGGATGGCGGTGCGCTTCTCCTCGCCGTACCCGAGATGTCGTTTGATGTTCTCCAGCACGACGATGGAGTCGTCGACCACCCGGCCGACCGCGATGGTCAGCGCGCCGAGGGTGAGCAGGTTGAGCGAGTAGTCGCCGACCCAGAGCGCGATCAGGGCCACCAGCACCGACAGCGGGATGGAGACCGCGGTGACCAGGGTCGAGCGGATCGAGAGCAGGAAGACCAGGATCACGAGTACGGCCATGACCAGGCCGAGCAGGCCCTCGGTGGTCAGGCTCTCGATCGACTTCTCGACGAACGGCGCCTGGTCGAAGACGACGCTGAGGGTGGCGCCGGAGGCGGTGGAGAGGTCGGCGAGCCGGTCCCGGATGTCGTGCGAGATCCGCACCGCGTTGCCGTCCGGGCTGGCGGTGACCATGATGCCGAGGCTGTCCGTGCCGTCGGTCCGGGTGAACGAGGTCGGCGCGGCGAGCTGCTGCCGCACGGTCGCCACGTCGCCGAGCCGGACCGGCTGGCCGCCGGCCCGCCCGGTCAGGAAGACCCCGGCGAGTTCCTCGACCGAGCCGATCTGGCCGCCGACCTGGACCGTCCGGGTCTGGTCCGCCTCGGTCAGCGCCCCGGCCGGGATGGTCACGCCGTTGGCCCGCAGCGCCTCGCCGATCGCGGTCGGCGCGACGCCGGACGCGGCCAGCTTCGCCGGGTCGGGGGTGATCACGATCTGCTCGTCGCGGGCGCCGGTCACCTCGACGGTACGGACGCCGTCGATCGACTCCAGCTCCGGCACGACGGTCTCGGCGAGCTTCTCCGCCAGGGCCCGCTCGTCACCGTTGCCGGCCGCCGCGAGTACCACCGCCGGCAGGTCGTCGGTGCTGCCGGCGATCACCTGCGGCTCGACGTTCTCCGGCAGCGAGAGCCGGTTCAGCGCGGTCTGCATCTTGTTGACCGCGTCGTCGAGGTCGGTGCCGAACTCGTACTCGACCTGGAGGGTGGCGCTGCCCTCCTGGGAGGTGGAGGTGACCTTGGTCAGCCCGGCGATCCCCTGGATGCTGTTCTCGATCGGCTCGGCGACCTGCTCCTCCACGACCTCCGGCCCGGCGCCCGGGTACGGCGCGACGATGAAGGCCGCCGGGAACTCCAGCGAGGGCAGGAGCTGCTGCTTCAGCGACGGTACGGCGTACACGCCGAACCCTGTGATCACGATCGCGATGAGCGCGACAAGTCCTCGGTTGGCGAGACTGAGTCTGGCGAGGAACGACATCAGCGGCTCTACTCCTGTTATCGGGTTGGCGCGAGAACTGTGATCACGCGAGTTCCGACTCGGCGCGGCAGGGAAAGTCTGCCTGATCCGGAACTCCACCCCGGCGTCGGGGCGCTGGCCGCAGCCTGCGGGGCGACCGGGCCGGACGACAACTCCGGCTCAGCCATCTCTCAGCAGCTCCACGCCCGACGGGTCGTCCGGCCGGCCCTGGAACGGCACCCGTCCCGCACCGGCGGGCAGGGCCGCGCCCCGGCTCAGGCCAAATCGAGGGCGCGGGCGGCGGTCGGCACGTCGTTGCGGATGGTGATCGGCGACGGGGCGGTCGAGATCGCCCACTCGGGGTCCTTGAGGCCGTGCCCGGTGACCGTGCAGACCACGGTGGAGCCGCTCGGCACCCGCCCCTCGGCCGCCTGTTGCAGCAGCCCGGCGACGCTGGCCGCGCTGGCCAGCTCGACGAAGACCCCCACCTCGCGGGCGAGCAGCCGGTACGCCGAGAGGATCTCCCGGTCGGTCACCGCCGAGATCAGCCCGCCGGAGGCGTCCCGGGCGTCCACCGCCTTGGTCCAGCTCGCCGGGTTGCCGATCCGGATCGCGGTGGCGATGGTCGAGGGCTCGCGGACCGCCTCGCCGGTGACGATCGGGGCGGCGCCGGAGGCCTGGAAGCCGTACATCTTCGGGCGGCGGGTGGCGTTGCCCTGCTCGGCCTCCTCCGAGTAGCCCATCCAGTAGGCGGTGATGTTGCCGGCGTTGCCGACCGGCAGGCAGTGGATGTCGGGAGCGTCGCCGAGCGCCGAGACGATCTCGAAGGCCGCGGTCTTCTGCCCGTGCAGCCGGTAGATGTTGACCGAGTTGACCAGGGCCACCGGATAGTCCGTGGCGAGCTTGGCGGCGAGTGCCAGGCAGTCGTCGAAGTTGCCGTTGATCTGGAGCAGCTTGGCGCCGTGCACCAGCGCCTGAGCCATCTTGCCCAGCGCGATCTTGCCCTGCGGCACCAGCACCGCGCAGGTGAGCCCGGCCCGGGCCGCGTACGCCGCCGCCGAGGCGCTGGTGTTGCCGGTGGAGGCGCAGATGATCGCCTTGTTGCCGGCCTCGACCGCCCGGGAGACCGCCAGCGTCATGCCCCGGTCCTTGAACGAACCGGTCGGGTTGGCGCCCTCCACCTTGAGATAGACGTCACAGCCGAGCCGTGCCGAGAGCACCGGGGCGGGCAGCAGCGGGGTGTTCCCCTCGTTGAGGGTGATCACCGGCGTGGCCTCGCTGACCGGCAGCCGGTCCCGGTACGCCTCGATCAAGCCCCGCCACATCTCGCTCTCCTCGCGTCGCGGTCTGGCCCGCCGGCCGGCGGCGGGCATCTCCTCCACGGTGACCCAGCGTTGCCGACGGGCTGCACCCGCACCACCCGCTAACCATCTGGCGGGACGTGACCGATCAGGCGGTACGCCCCGGTTACCGGTCGCCGACCTGCCCGGTCACCGGTCGCCGCCCTCGACCCGGAGCACGCTGGCGATCGAGCGGACGATGTCGAGCCGGCGCAGCTCGTCGACGGTGGCGGCGAGCGCGGCGTCCGGTGCGGCGTGCGTGACGATGACCAGGATCGCGTCGCCGCCCCGGCGCACCGGTCCGGCCGCCCCGTCCGGCGGAGCCGCCGGAGCGGGCGCCTGCCGCACGGTGGCGATCGACACGTCGTGCCGGGCGAAGACCCCGGCGACCGCGGCGAGCACCCCCGGTCGGTCGGCCACGTCGAGGCTGATGTGGTAGCGGGTGATCGCCTCACCCATCGGCCGGATCGGCAGCGCGGCGTACGCCGACTCGCTCGGTGCGCGTACCCCGGCCAGGTGGTTGCGGGCCGCCGCGACGACGTCGCCGAGTACGGCGCTGGCGGTCGGCGCTCCCCCGGCGCCGCGCCCGTAGAACATCAGCTCACCGGCGGCGTCGGCCTCGACGAAGACCGCGTTGAAGGCGTCGCCGACGCTGGCCAGCGGATGGCCGACCGGGATCATCGCCGGGTGCACCCGGACGCTGACCGACTCGGCGCCGGCCGAGTCCGGCCCCCGGGAGGCGATGCAGAGCAGCTTGATGGTGCAGCCCATCGCCTTGGCGCTGGCCACGTCGGCGGCGGTGACCTCGGTGATGCCCTCCCGGTGCACGTCGGCGGCGGTGACCCGGGTGTGGAAGGCCAGCGAGGCCAGGATCGCGGCCTTGGCGGCGGCGTCGAAGCCCTCCACGTCGGCGGTCGGGTCGGCCTCCGCGTAGCCCAGCTCGGTCGCCTCGTCCAGCGCCTCGGCGAAGCCGGCGCCGGTGGCGTCCATCGCGGAGAGGATGAAGTTGGTGGTGCCGTTGACGATGCCGGTGACCCGGGTGATCGAGTCGCCGTGCAGCGACTCGCGCAGCGACCGGAGCAGCGGGATGGCGCCGGCCACCGCCGCCTCGTAGTAGAGGTCGGCCCCGCCCTCGGCGGCCGCGTCGTGCAGCGCGCCGCCATCCTCGGCCAGCAGCGCCTTGTTGGCGGTCACCACGCTCTTGCCGGCCCGCAGCGCCTCGACCAGCCAGCTCCGGGCTGGCTCGATCCCGCCGACGACCTCGATCACCAGGTCGATGTCGTCCCGCTTGACCAGGCCGAGCGGGTCGGTGGTGAAGAGCGCCGGGTCGACCGGCAGCTCACCCCGGTCACGGCCGAGCCGGCGTACGGCGATTCCGGCGAGTTCCAGCGGCGCGCCGACCCGCGCGGTCAGGTCGGCGGCCTGCTCGTGCAGGAGGCGTACCACCTCCGCGCCGACGGTGCCGCAACCGAGCAGAGCCAGACGGACCGGTGTCGTCATCCCACATCCAAATTCAGCAGATCGTCTTCGGTCTCCCGCCGGACGATCAGCCGTGCGCGGCCGTCCCGGACCGCCACCACCGGCGGCCGGGGAACATGGTTGTAGTTGCTGGCCATGCTCCGGCAGTAGGCGCCCGTTCCGGGCACCGCGAGAAGATCTCCGGGCTGCACGTCGGCGGGCAGGAATTCATCCTTCACCACCACATCCCCGGCCTCGCAATGCTTTCCCACCACCCGGGCCAGAATCGGCTCGGCGGTCGAGCGCCGGGAGGCGACCGTCGCCGAGTACGACGCGCCGTAGAGCGCGGTACGGATGTTGTCGCTCATTCCGCCGTCGACGCTGACGTACGTCCGGATCCCGTCCACGTCCTTGACCGTGCCGATCTCGTAGAGGGTGAAGACGGCCGGGCCGATGATCGCCCGACCGGGCTCGATCGAGAGCCGGGGCACCGCCAGCCGCAGCCCCTCGCACTCCCCGTCGACGATCTTGTTGAGCCGCTTCGCCAGGTCGTGCGGCGTCGCCGGGTCGTCCTGGGTGGTGTACGCGATGCCGAAGCCGCCGCCGAGGTCCAGCTCCGGCAGCTCCACCCCGCGGGCGTCCCGGATCTGCGCCTGGAGGCCGAGGATCCGCCGGGCGGCCACCTCGAAGCCGCTGGTGTCGAAGATCTGCGAGCCGATGTGCGAGTGCAGCCCGCGCAGGTCGAGCACGTCGGTGTCGAGGATCTGGAAGGCGGCGGCCGCCGCCGCCCCGCCGGCCAGCGAGAAGCCGAACTTCTGGTCCTCGTGCGCGGTGGCGATGAACTCGTGGGTGTGCGCCTCGACTCCGACGGTGACCCGGAGCAGCACCTGGGGCCGGACGCCCCGCTCCCGGGCCAGCGCGGTCAGCCGGTCGATCTCGTGGAACGAGTCGACGACGATCCGGCCCACCCCGGCGTCGACGGCCCGGGCCAGCTCGGCCGGGGACTTGTTGTTGCCGTGGAAGCCGATCCGCTCGGGCGGCATGCCGGCGGAGAGCGCCACCGCCAGCTCGCCGCCGGAGCAGACGTCCAGAAAGAGCCCCTCCTCGGCGATCACCCGCACCACGGCCCGGCAGATGAAGGCCTTGCCGGCGTAGTAGATGTCCTGGTCCGGGAAGGCGGCCCGGAAGTCCCGGCAGCGGGAGCGCAGGTCGTCCTCGTCGAGCACGTAGGCCGGGCTGCCGAACTCCGCCGCCAGTTCGCGGACGCCGAGGCCGGCGACCACGAGGGCACCGTCGGCGTCCCGCGCCACGTTGCGCGGCCACAGTTGCGGCACGAGCGCGTTGACGTCCTCCGGGGTACGCAGCCAGGCCGGCCCCCGGACCCCGAGGTCGCCGTGCAGTGCCCCCGCTTCGTGAGCGCGCATCTGTCGTTTCCCTTCGCTACGCGCGTGTTACCGACCGGCCCGCGAGCGCGGGATCCGCCAGACGGCTCACATCTGCTCCGGCGCCGAGACGCCGAGCAGCGCCAGGCCGTTGGCCAGGACGATCCGGGACGCCTCGACCAGCCAGAGCCGGGCCTGGGTGAGCTGCTCCGGCACCGGCTTCCCGGCGCGCGGCAGCACCTGGCAGGCGTCGTAGAACCGGTGGTACGTGCCGGCCAGTTCTTCAAGGTAGCGGGCGATCCGGTGCGGCTCGCGCAGTTCGGCGGCGGTGGCCACCACACCGGGGAACTCGCCGAGCGTCTTGATGAGATCGTTCTCCTTCTCGTGGCTGAGCAGCCCCGGGTCGAACTCGGCGCCCCGGGTCACCCCGAGCTGGACGGCCTGGCGCAGCAGCGAGGCGATCCGGGCGTGCGCGTACTGCACGTAGTAGACCGGGTTGTCGTTCGAGTGCTTGGTGATCACTTCGATGTCGAGGGTCAGCGGCGAGTCGGTGGAGGAGCGGGCCAGCGAGTAGCGGGCCGCGTCCACGCCGACCGCGTCGACGACCTCGTCCAGCGTGATGATGTTGCCGGCCCGCTTCGAGAGCCGGACCGGTACGCCGTTGCGGACCAGGTTGACGAGCTGGCCGATCAGGATCTCGATGTTGAAGTCGGGGTCGTCCCCGGCGCAGGCGGCGATCGCCCGGAGCCGGTTGACGTAGCCGTGGTGGTCGGCGCCGAGCAGGTAGACGCACTTGTCGAAGCCGCGCTCCCGCTTGTCGATGTAGTACGCCGAGTCGGCGGCGAAGTAGGTCAGCTCGCCGTTGCTGCGGATCAGCACCCGGTCCTTGTCGTCACCGAAGTCGGTGGTGCGCAGCCAGATGGCGCCGTCGGCGTCGTAGACGTGGCCCTGCTCACGCAGCCGGCCCAGGGCGTGCTCGACCGCGCCGCTGCTGTGCAGGGTGCGCTCGGAGAACCAGACGTCGAAGTGCACGCCGAACCGCTCCAGGCTGGCCCGCATCTCGTCCAGCATGAGCTGGTAGCCCCGGTCCCGGAAGACCGGCACCGCCTCCTCGGCCGGCAGGCCGGGCAGGTCGGGGCGCTCGGCGACGATCCGCTCGGCGATCTCGCTGACGTACTCGCCGGCGTAGCCCTCCTCGGGCGCCGGCTCACCCAGCGCCGCCGCCCGCAGCGACTGGCCGAACCGGTCGATCTGGGCGCCCGCGTCGTTGACGTAGTGCTCGCTGGTCACCTCGGCACCGGCGGCGGTGAGGATCCGCCGCAGCGAGTCGCCGACCGCCGCCCAGCGGGTGTGCCCGAGGTGGATCGGGCCGGTCGGGTTGGCCGAGACGAACTCGAGGTTGACCCGCTGCCCGCTGAGCCGGTCGCTGCGGCCGTACGCCTGACCGGCCTGGACCACCTCGCGGGCGAGCGCTCCGGCGGCGGCCGGGTCGAGCCGGAGGTTGAGGAAGCCGGGCCCGGCGATGTCGACCGACTTCACGCCCGGGGTCCGGGCCAGTTCCTCGGCGAGGGCGGTGGCCAGCTCCCGGGGCGGCAGCCCGACCCGCTTGGCCAACTGGAGCGCGATGTTGGAGGCGTAGTCGCCGTGCTCGGGGTTCCGGGGTCGCTCCAGCGGCACGGACTCGGGCAGTACCGAGTGATCCAGCTCACGCCGGTCGAAGACGGCGTGGGCGGCGGCGAGAACGGCCTCGGCGAGGTTGGCGGGAGTCACCGAACCATGCTAGCGGGGGTAGACTCGGTCACTCGGTGGCGACCCTGCGCGTGTGTGGCCCGCCATCCCCTGACCGACCGACCTGACGAGGGACCATGAGCATCAGCACCTCGGGCGGCGAACAACGCCGTCCGTCCGTGGTCAGCACCGGCAAGAAGGCGCCGGCCGGCGGTAAGCCCGCCGAGGGTGAGAAGGGGGCCGGGGCCAAGCCCGCGGGGACGGCCGCCAAGTCCGGCTCCACCGGCAGGTCCGGCTCCGGGGCCAAGTCCGGCTCCGGCGCCCGGGTGCCGGCCGGCCGCTCCGGCGGCGGGGGCGGGAAGAAGCCCCAGCAGCGGCGTCCGGTCACTCCGGTCAGGGTCAGCCAGGGCCGCTCGTGGGGTTCCATCGGTCTCTTCGTCGCGGTCGGCGTCGTCGCCGCCGCCATCATCGGGTACGGCGCGTACGCGGTGATCCAGAACGGCAAGAAGTGGGAGGACAAGGCGGCCGCGATCGACGGGATCGTGAACTTCCGGGAGAGCGACCCCTCGGCGGTGAACCCGCTGCCCGGCAAGGAGTCCCACGTGGCCGGCCCGCTCACCTACAAGATCAACCCGCCGGTCGGCAGCTCGCACAACATCGCCTGGCAGAACTGCATGGGCGACGTCTACGACGCGCCGATCGCCAACGAGCACGCGGTGCACAGCCTGGAGCACGGCGCGGTCTGGGTGACCTACCGGTCCGACCTCCCCGCCGACCAGGTCGAGCAGCTGGCCGGCAAGGTCCGGGGCAACGAGTTCATGATGATGAGCCCGGTGCAGAACCTCGACAAGCCGATCTCGTTGCAGGCCTGGGGCTACCAGCTCAAGCTCGACAGCCCCACCGACGGCCGGATCGACGACTTCATCGAGGCGCTGCGGCAGAACGCGACGATGGAGCCGCAGGCGACCTGCTCCGGCGGCATCACCGCCACCGGTACGACGCCACGGGACAACGTCCCCGGTGACCAGCAGCAGCAGCAGCCGGTGCCCCCGGCGGGCGGTTGATCGGCGTGACCACCGAACAGGGGGCGGTGGCGACCGCCGCCGCCCCGGATGACGAGGTCGCCGGCCGTGGCTCGGGTCGGCGGAGCGCCGGCACCGCCGCACTGGCCCTCGCCATCCTGCTGGGGCTGCTGCTCGGGTTCGCGGGCGGACTGCTCGCCCCGGGCCTGCTCCGCCCCGGCGACGGCTCGCCCGAGGCCGGGTTCGCCCGGGACATGTCGTCGCACCACGCCCAGGCCGTCGAGATGGCGATCCTCGCGCACGAGAAGGCCGCAGACCCGGACGTACGGGTCCTGGCGGCCGACATCGCGCTCACCCAGCAGGGTCAGATCGGTGTCATGCAGACCTGGCTGAAGGACTGGGGCCTGGGCCCGACCGGCCGCGAGCCCCGGATGGCCTGGATGCCGGACGCCGCCGGTGCGGTGAAGAACGGGCTGATGCCCGGCATGGCCACCGACGCCCAGCGGGCCGAGTTGCGGGCCGCCACCGGCCGTGACTTCGACGCCCTCTTCCTGAAGCTGATGCTCGACCACCACCTCGGCGGCATCCACATGGCCGAGGGCATCCTCGACCTCTCCGACGACGAGCAGGTGACCGAGATGGCCGAGTCCATGGTCGCCGGGCAGAAGAAGGAGATCGAGCTGGTCCGCAGCCTCCAGGGCCGGATCGGCACTCCCTGACCCGGGCCCACCCGATCCGCCTGATCCGGCGGCCGTTCCCCTCGGGGCGCGGCCGCCGGTTGCGTTACCGGTGCCGGAGGGTCACGCCTGTTAAGGGTGGACTTTGGCTACTTGCCCGGTTTGGCGAGCTTTCTCCATACATAACGTGACCAGTCAGGATCTGCCGTCGTTGTCCTAGACATGACGGTTGCTCTCCGGGACGGACGTCGCTCGGTCACCAGCTGGTGCCGTCGACACACCATCGGCGGGGACGGCGCGGTCGCGGCCGTCCGGCGAGGACAGCGGTCCGGCGAGGCGGGGACGCTCAGCCGCGACCAGGAACTCGAACTGATCGAGACGCTGCGCGGGTGCTATCCCGACCAGCTCGGACTGGACGACGAACTCTGGACCCGGCAGAGCGTCGCCAGCCTGGTACACCGCCGGTACGGGCTGCCGGTGGAGAGCAGCGAGGTCGGCGGCTACCTGCGGGCCTGGGGACTCGGCCCCCGCCAGCCCACCGACCGGGCCTGCGGACTCTGCGTCGACGCGGTGGCCCTGTGGGTGGAACGGGAGTACCCGGCGATCGTGCGCTCCGCCCAGGAGCACGGGGCCGAGCTGTGCTGGATCGGCCGTACCCGGCTGCACGGCGTGGTACCCGCCGCCGACGTCCTCTCCGCGGTCTCCGTACGCGGCCGGGTGCGGTTCCTCATCACCACCCCGAACGTCGACCCGGCCCTCCCCCGGGACTTCCTGCTCCGGCTCAGCGGAGCGGAGGGAGAGGCCGTACACGTCGTGGTCGACGGCTCCTGGACCCGGGCCGAGTGGCCCCGCCGACTACCGCCCCGAATCGTGCTGCACCCCCTTCCGAGCTGCGGCCGGTAGCGGGTTTCTCCCTGGTCCGTGGGGCGGGACCGACACGGCGGATACCGATTCGTGCCCGGGCGGCGATCCCTGCTACTCTTCCTGGGTCGCTGAGCCCCCGTAGCTCAGGGGATAGAGCACCGCCCTCCGGAGGCGGGGGCGCAGGTTCGAATCCTGCCGGGGGCACACTTGCTAAGAAACCTTTGACCAGCAGAGAAACGCCCTTGACCAGGCGAGACCCGGTCAGGGGCGTTCTTCGTGTGTCCGGCTGTGTCCGGCCGTCATCGGCCGTTGGCGAGCGTCCGTGCCGAATACGTACCGAGGTTCCCCGTTCCGCCTCGCGGGGCCGGCCGGGGGATGGCTTTCCCTGGGAGCCCGTGCCGAATTCAGAGCGTCGAGCCGATGGCGCGGTCCATGACGACCAGGCCGACTGCGGCGGCGAGTGCGAGCGTCGCGGGGATGAGGAAGACGAGGGGTAGGCCGGCGGCGGCGACGCCGAGGCCGCCGGCGAGACCGCCGAGGGCGGAACTGAGGGCGCTGGAGCTGAGGAAGATCGCCGACGCCGTCGCGACCGCGGTGGGTAGCAGGCGTTGGGCGACGATGATGCCGAGGGTCATGAAGGTGGCCCAGACGCCGCCCATGAGGGCCTGGCCGAGGAGGAGCCCGGCGGCGTCGCCGGTGGTGGCGAAGCAGATGTTCGCGGCGACACCGAGCCCGGCGGCGGCGGTCATGAGGCGGATCGTCCCGATCCTGCGGGCGGCGATCACGGCGACCGGCATGAGGACGAGTTCGACGAGCGGCTGGATGCCGATGATCGCTCCGCTCAGCGCGGGATCGAGTCGCAGGTGATCGTTCATGTAGATGGGCAGGTAGGCGTACTTGATCGGTTCTCCGGCGTAGACCAGGACGTACAGGCCGGTGAAGGTGAGCAGTGGCAACAGCGCCCTCACCGGTGGCCGGCGGTGGCCGGAGGCAGGCTTGTCGGCTGACGGGGCCGGGTGGGTGGCGGGGGTGCGCAGCGCGCCGAGCGGGACGACCTGGGCGAGGGTGCAGAGCCCGGTCACGACCAGCATGGTGCGCAGGTTCACCTCGGCGGCCAGGAACGATCCGGCGACCGGTCCGACCACCCAGCCGGCGGTGAGGGCCATCCGCACGATGGCGACCACGCCGTCGTTGCCCCGGTTCGGACGCAGGGTGGCCTCGTCGTGGATGGCGGCGAACAGTTGCGAGGTCGCGGCGCCGGCAAAGCCGAGCACGAGCGCGCTGATCGCGAACGGGATCCACAACTGTGTGGACAGCGCGATGCCGACCCAGCCGAGGAAGCCCGCGACGGCGCAGAGCCGGAACAGGCCCAGCCGCCGGCCGGTACGGTCCGAGCGGGCGCCGACCAGGTAGCCGGCGACCGGTGCGGTCAGGTTGGTCAGATAGAACAGGCCGGCCGTCGGCAGCGAGCTCTCCAGGTCGGTGACCAGGAACCGGGCGATCTGCGGAGCCGCGGCCGAGAACCCGACACCGGACAGGAACAGGGCGATCGTCGCCCCCCGGTAGAGCGGAGAGGCCAGCACGAGCCGCACCGGCGCGTCGTCGGCGACCTCGCCCTGCGACGGCGTCGCCAGTTCGGGTTCGCCCATCGGTCCCGCCCTCCTGTCCGTCCGCCTCGCCCCGCTCGGCGGAGCGGATAGGGACCGGACGCTAGACGCGGGAGCGCTCCCAGCACCAGGATCCGACGTCAGCAGGATCCGCTGCGCGGCCCGGTAGGCGTCCTCGCGGCGGAACTGGCCGACGTCGCCGATGTCCGCCAGGCCGAACTCGCGGGCGGCCCGCGAGTATCCGGTCCGGCGGTCGATCGCGCACGTCCTCCAGGGTCACCTTCGACCGAGCCGCGACACGTCTCACCCAGCCATCGTCTCGCACGGTCCCGGTGTCGGCGACACCTCACCGCACTCGACCCCGACCAGGAGGACGTCCGGTCAGGGGCTGCTGTTCAGGGGAATCTCGGGGTCGGCTGCGTTCCACCCGGCCGGTCGAGCCGGGCATACTGGGGCACCGGTACCCAGCGAAAGTGAGCCGTGGCCGCCCCGATAGACGGATACCTCGCCGAACTCGACCGTGCCCTGCGAGGGCCACGGCGGGTCAAGAGCGGCCTGCTCCGGGAGGCCCGGGACAGTCTGGTGGACGCGACCGAGGCGTACGCGGAGCTCGGTCTGCCACCCGAGGCGGCGGCCCGCCGCGCGGTGCACGACTTCGGTGAGGTCTCCCGGATCGCCCCCGGATACCAGGCCGAACTCGCGCTCGCCCAGGGCCGGCGAACGGCGCTGCTGGCCTTCGGCATTCTCGTCGCGCAGCCGCCGATCTGGCACCTGGTCGCCTGGCAGGCGGCCGAACCCGACCCGATGCCCGGGCTGGCCGGCGTGCTCGACGTGCTGGTGAGCTGGCTGGGGATGCTGGCCGTGGTGGTCGCGCTGCTCGCCGTCTGGGCCTCCGGCACCGGGGTACGTCGACTCGGCACCAACCCCCGGCACATCCGGCTCACCGGCATCTTCGCCTTCGCCGTGGCGGGCACCTTCAGCACGATCGGCCTGATGCTCGCGCTCGTCAGCCCGATCACCGGACCGATGGGTCTGGTCCGGTTGCCGATCGCCGTGGTCGTGCTGATCCTGCCGATGCTCCTGGTGGCCCGCAACGGGGCACGCTGCCTCGCGACGGCCCGCGCGGCGACCTCCCGCTGATCCCGCACTGCCATCGATCCCGCCCCGCCACTGACCCCCTGCCGCTGATCCCGCGCTGCCGCTGAGACCCCGCCCCTAGGGCAGAACCCTCGCTGTCCAGCTTGGACACCCGCACCGCTCCCGTCGTCTCTCGCACGCCACCCCTGCGCCGCTCCGCGCCCCGGCGAGCCGTCGCCGCTTATGTAGTTATGCTACATGTAGATTGCTAACCCATCGACGAGCGGTGCGCGGAGCGAGCAGCGGGCGGACCCGAGAACGCGAGGAGAGCGGACAATGCACACCGAATCAACTCCGGCCGAGCGGCCCGACGGCAAGGCACCGCCGGACCGGTCGGGCCGGGCCGGGGCGGCCAGGGCCGGCTTCTTCGCCCGGGTGGCCGGCTGGGCGTACCGGCGGCGCTGGGCCGCCCTGCTGAGCTGGGTCGTCGTGCTGGTCGGCCTCGCCGTGGCGGCCCAGGCGGTCGGCGCGGACTACCACAACGACCACTCGCTGCCCGGCACCGAGTCACAGGCCGCCACCGACACGCTCCGGGAACACGGTTCACGGCAGACGGCGGGCAGCCTCCAGATCGTCCTGCACCACCCCGGCGGCATCGGCACCGCCGAGGTCCGGCAACGCGTCGAGCCGATGCTCGGCCAGGTACGCGCGATGGCCTCGGTGGCCGAGCTGACCAGCCCGTACGACGCCCCGCAGGCGGTCTCCGCCGACGGCACCATCGGGTACGCCACGGTCACCCTGGACAGACCCAGCGAGGAGGTACCGGCGCAGGACGTACGGGCCGTCATCGAGACCGCCCAGGCGGCAGCCGGGGACGGGCTGCGGGTGGAGTTGGCCGGTGACCCGGTCCGGGCCGCCCAGGAGTCCGAGGGTGGCGCGGCGGAGGGCGCCGGCCTGCTGGCGGCCCTGGTCATCCTGGTGATCCTCTTCGGTTCCCTGCTCGCCGCCGCGCTGCCGATCGGGATCGCGATCTTCGCGGTGGGCAGCACCCTCAGCCTGGTCGTACTCGCCTCGCACGTCGCGACGATCGCCGACTACACCGCCCCGCTGATGGCGCTGGTCGGGCTCGGCGTCGGCATCGACTACGCGCTGCTGGTCTTCTCCCGCTTCCGGTCCGAGCTGCTGGGCGGCGCCGACCGGGCCACCGCCACCCGGATCGCCCTGGACAGCGCCGGCCGTACCGTCTTCTTCGCCGCCTGCACCGTGGTGATCGCCCTGCTCGGCCTCGTCGTCCTCGGCCTCGGCTCGCTCCAGGGCGTGGCCGTGGCGGTGGCGCTGACGGTGCTGGTCACCATGCTCGCCTCGCTGACCCTGCTCCCGGCGCTGCTGGGGATCGTCGGCGGCCGCGTCGAGCGCGCCGTCCGGCGCCGCGCCGAGCGGGCCAAGCGGGCCGAGGGCACGGGGTGGCGGCGCTGGTCCGGGTTCGTGCAGCGCCGCCCCTGGCTGGCCCTGCTGCTCCCCACAGCGCTGCTGGTGCTGCTCGCGGTACCCGCCCTGGACATGCGGCTGGGCTTCGCCGACGCCGGCAGCGACGCGCCGACCTCGACCAGCCGGCAGGCGTACGACCTGATCTCGACCGGGTTCGGCCCGGGGCAGAACGGTCCACTGGTGGTGGTGGTCGAGGGCGGCCAGCCGGCGGCGACCGAGGTGGGCAGCGCCCTGGCCGGGGCGGCCGGGGTCGCGACGGTCACCCCGCCGTTCCCGGCACCCGACGGGCAACTGCACACGCTGCTGCTCTTCCCCACCTCCGCCCCGCAGGACGCGGCCACGATGGACCTGGTGGAGCGGCTCCGCACCGAGGTGCTGCCGCCGGTGGAGCGGAACACCGGCGTGCAGGTGTCGATCGGCGGCGGTACGGCGGCGGCGGTCGACTTCGCCGACGCGGTCTCCGACCGGCTCCCGCTCTTCGTGGTCGTGGTGGTGGGGCTGTCGGCGCTGCTGCTGGTACTCGTCTTCCGTTCCCTGCTCATCCCGGTCAAGGCGGCGCTGCTCAACCTGCTCAGCGTGGCCAGCGCGCTCGGCGTGATCACCTACGTGTTCCAGTACGGCAACCTGGGCGTCCAGCCCGGTCCCGTCGAGGCGTTCGTACCCGTACTGATCTTCGCGATCGTCTTCGGGCTCTCGATGGACTACGAGGTCTTCCTGGTGTCCCGGATGCACGAACACTGGGAGCGGCACCGCGACGCCTCCGGCGCGATCCGGGAGGGTCTGGCCACCACCGGGCGGGTGGTGACGGCCGCCGCCGCCATCATGATCGTGGTCTTCAGCGCCTTCCTCTTCGACCCGGGCCGGATGCTGCAACAGTTCGGGCTCGGCCTGGCGGTCGCGATCTTCGTGGACGGCTTCGTCATCCGCTGCCTGATCCTGCCCGCGGTGATGCAGCTCTTCGGCGCCCGCGCCTGGTGGCTGCCGTCCTGGCTCGGCCGCTGGCTGCCCCGGGTCGCCCTCGAACGCCCCGAGCCGGCCACCCGGGCCGCGACCGGGACGCCGAGGTCCACTCTGGTCTGACCGGCGGCGTCGTCCGGGCCGGACGGTCCCACCACCTCCGGCCCGGACCCACCACCTCCGGCCCGGACGGCGTGCCGCGCTCCGGATTACGATCGGGCGCGTGCGAGAGCCGCTGACCATCGCCGTCGCCCAGCCGGGCTGCCTGGCGTACGACGTGCCGGCGAACGCCGATGCCCACGCCGAGGCGGTCCGGGCCGCCCGGACCCGGGTGGTGGTCTTTCCCGAGATGTCGCTCACCGGGTACGAGTTCGACGCCGCGCCGGTCGACGCCGACGACCCCCGGCTCGCCCCGATCGTGGCGGCCTGCGCGGAGACCGGCGCGGTGGCCCTGGTCGGTGCCCCGGTGCCGGGCCGGCCGGGAGGACGGCCGCAGATCGGCGTCCTCGCCGTCGACGGCGACGGCGCCCGGGTGGCGTACCGGAAGATGTGGCTGGGCGGGGCCGAGCCGGAGCATTTCGCTCCCGGTGAGGCACCGGCGGTGGTCGAGGTGGCCGGCTGGCGGCTCGGGCTCGCGGTCTGCAAGGACACCGGGGTACCCCGGCACGCGGCCGACACCGCCGCGCTCGGCATCGACGCGTACGTCGCGGGCGCGCTGGACTCGGCGGCGCAGTGGCACGTGCAGCAGGAGCGGGCCCGCCGGGTCGCCGCCGCCCACCGGGTCTGGGTGGCGATCGCCAGCTTCGCCGGCCGTACCGGCGGCGGTTACACCGACGCCGCCGGACGGTCGAGGATCTGGGCTCCGGACGGCGGGGTGGTCGCCGAGGCCGGACCCGAGCCGGGCGCCCTCGCCACGGCGACCCTCGGCTGACCGGGGCCGGCGACGAACTCCTCGAACCCGCCGCCCCCGTACTCCCGGGCGGGCGACGGACAGGGCACTCCGCTCCGCTAGGCCCGTCCCGCCGGGCGTGTACCGGCCGCACCGCCGAGCTGCTCCCCCAGCCCGGTACGCAGGTAGCGCAGCCGCCGGCCGACCCGCTCGCCGACCACCAGACCGGCGTCCCGCAGCGTGGTCAGGTGGTGCGAGGCGGTCGCCGGGGCCAGCCGCAGGGCGTCGGCCACCTCGCCGGTGCTGTGCGGCACCGCCAGCAGGGTCAGCACCGCCGCCCGGGTCGGGCCGAGCAGCGCGGCCAGGGCCGGCGGAGGGGGCTCGGCTGGCGGAGGCGGCTCGGCCGACACCCCCGGTCCGGCCGGTACCGGCGCCGCCCAGAGCCGCCCGTACCCCCGGGGCGGATACCAGAGCGCCCGGCCGGTGGGCGTGTCGGTGACCGGGTAGAGCATCGGGCCGGCGAACCCGGCCGGCAGCAGGGTCAGCGAGTGCCCGTCCAGGCCCCACCGCCGCTCCTTGGCCGAACCGAGCAGCAGCGCCGTACCGTCCCAGTCCAGTTCCGGGTGCAGGCCGCGCAGCAGCGCCCGGGGGCCGCGCTCGGCGGCGGTCAGCGCCCGGTGCGCGATCTCACCCTCGGCGGCCGCCCGCAGCCGGGGCCAGACCGGCGCGATCGCCAGCCCGAAGTACCGCCGGATCTCCCGGACCAGCTCGGCCAGGCCGCCGGCCGGGTCGGTGCCGAACCGGACGATCTCCGGCGGCGCCGGGTGCCCGGCCCAGGTCCGGTGCACCTCGGCGGCGACCACGTCCAGCGCCGTGCCGGCGATCACCCGCAGTTCCTCGTCCAGCGTCGGCCGGGCGGTGGCCGGCACCGGGGTGAGGAAGTCCGGCACCTGGCAGGTCGGTGCGGCGGCCAGCGCCCGGAGGGTACCCAGCGAAGCGTCGGCGAGCGCCGGCAGGACGCTCTGCCGCCAGCCGGCGTACATCCAGAACCTGGCCGGCCGGTCCAGCACGAAGAGGCTGGTCAGCACCTCGACCATCGGCGAGTGCGCGAACCTGAGCCGGGCCAGGTCGGCCGGGGCGAACTCGATCCGCAGCATGCTGCCATTCGAGCACGCTCGAACGGCTCCCGACCAGCCGGAACCCGGACGTACCGTCCCCGGCATGGAATACACCCACCTCGGCCGGACCGGCCTGACCGTCAGCCGGGTCTGCCTCGGCACGATGAACTTCGGCTGGCAGCTCGACGAGGAGCAGAGCCACCTCGTCCTGGACCGGGCGTACGACGAGGGGATCAACTTCGTCGACACCGCCGACATGTACGGCCGGGAGGACGGCGACGGCCTGACCGAGCGGTTCATCGGGCGGTGGTTCGGCCAAACCGGCCGGCGGGACCGGATCGTCCTCGCCACCAAGGTCTACGCCCCGATGAGCGACTGGCCCAACGACGGCGGTCTCTCCGCCCGGCACATCGTCGCCGCCTGCGACGCCTCGCTGCGCCGGCTCGGCACCGACTGGATCGATCTCTACCAGATGCACCACGTGCAGCGGGAGACGCCGTGGGAGGAGATCTGGCAGGCGATGGAGACCCTGGTGATGCAGGGCAAGATCCGGTACGTCGGCTCGTCCAACTTCGCCGGCTGGCACCTGGCCCGGGCCCAGGCCGCCGCCGACCGGCGCCACTTCCTCGGCCTCGTCTCCGAGCAGTGCAGGTACAACCTGCTCACCCGGTTCGTGGAGCTGGAGGTGGTGCCGGCGGCGATCGACCTCGGCATCGGGATCCTGCCCTACTCCCCGCTGCACTTCGGCGCGCTCTCCGGAGCGATCCGCAAGATCCGGGACGGGGTTCCCGGCCGGAGCGTGCTGCACGCCGCCGAGCGGGTGGAGCCGCACCGGGCGGCCCTGACCGGGTACGAGAAGCTCTGCGCCGAGCTGGGCGAGGAGCCGACCACCGTCGCGCTGGCCTGGCTGCTGTCCCGTCCCGGCGTCACCGCGCCGATCGTCGGCCCCAGGTCGGCCGACCAGCTCGACCTGGCGGTGCGCGCGGTGCGGACCACGCTCGACCCCGGCACCCTGACCCGACTCGACGAGCTGTTTCCACCGGTCGGCTCCGGCGGGCCGGGCCCGGAGGCGTGGGCCTGGTGAACCGGCGACGGCCGAGGCGTGCGGCTCCGGACCACCGGCGGCGGACGCACTCCGGGCGACCGGCGACGCGGGGCGCCGGTCGCCCGGGAAGCCCCGGCCGGGTGGGCGGGTTCAGCCGGACGGGTGGCGGCGGGCGGCTTTCCGGCCCCTGCGGCGGCGGGCGTAGCAGAGTCGAGCACGGAGGAGCCGACCCGGTCCCACCCGACGACCCGCGCCGAAGGGAATCGAGAGCATGGCCAAGACGTGGCTGATCACCGGGAGTTCCCGGGGCCTGGGCCGGGCGCTCAGCCAGGAGGTGCTGGACCGGGGTGACAACCTCCTCGCCACCGCCCGGCAGCCCGAGCAGCTCGACGACTTCGTCAGCCGGTACGGCGACCAGGTGCGGCCGTACGCCCTCGACGTCACCGACCCGGAGGCCGCCCGGGCGGCGGTACGGACCGCCGTGGAGACCTTCGGCGGCCTGGACGTGGTTGCCAACAACGCCGGGTACGCCAACAGCGCGCCGATCGAGGAGATGGCCGAGGAGGACTTCCGGGCACAGGTCGAGACGAACCTCTTCGGCGTCGTCAACGTCACCCGGGCGGCCCTGCCGGTGCTGCGGGCGCGCCGCTCCGGGCACTTCCTCCAGTTCTCCTCCGTCGGCGGACGGGTCGGCGGGACGCCGGGGCTCGGCGCCTACCAGGCCGCCAAGTTCGCCGTGGAGGGCTTCTCCGAGGTGCTCTACAACGAGGTCAGGCCCTTCGGCATCCGGGTCACCATCGTCGAGCCCGGCGCCTTCCGTACCGACTGGGGCGGTGCGTCGATGCGGATGGCCGAGGTGGGCGAGGACTACCAGCAGACCGTCGGGCGGCTGCACGCGCTGCGCCGCGACATGGACGGTCAGCAGGCCGGCGACCCGGAACGGGCCGCCCGGGTGATCGCCGACCTCGTCGGGCTCGCCGTACCGCCGCTGCGGCTGCTGCTCGGCTCCGACGCGCTGCGGCTGGCCGAGGAGTCGGCCCGGTTCCGCTCCCGGGAGGCCACCGCCTGGGCCGACGTCAGCCGGAGCACCGACTACGACAGCAGCACCGACTTCGCGAAGACGCCGGTCGCGGCGATGCTCGCACCGCGCAGTCCGAACTGATCCGAGAGGCGCTGCCGCCGTACCCGGCGGGGCTGGTGATCGCGACCAGGGTCGACCCGCTCCGGGATGCCACCGGCATGCCGTCCGGCGAGGCGACCGTCGACCTGCGCCTCGGCGCCGAGGACCTCGCCGAGCTGACCCGGGAGGACGGCGCCGGCCGGGACCCCGCCGAGTAGCCCCGCGCCGGGTCGGCAGAAACTGATGCCGACGGATGGCCTGACATCCACAGGGGACGTACGCTCGGACGACGCAAGTTCCACGACGAGCGTCGACCCCTCGGACGGCGGAAGGTCACCGAATGAGAACCAGACGCACCATCGCCGTGGCGGCCGCCACGGCGGTGCTCACCGTGCTGTCGCTGTCGCTGGCACCGGCGAGCCAGGCCGCGACGGCCCGTTACCCGCACCTCGACCCGGGCGGCCAGCCACGGCTGACCGAACGGGTACCGGTCAACGTGGTCTTCGTCGGCTACGAGCCGGACCAGGTGCCCCGCTCGGCGTACCAGGCGGAACTGCCGCGCGGCTACGAACCGGTGGTCCGGTCCCGGCTGATGTACGACGTCCGGGAGAAGCTGGGCCTGCACTACACATACGACTACCGGATCAGCTACGCCGACCGGCGGTACGAGGACCGGTTCTTCGGCGAGCTGAAGCGGCTGGCCCGGCCGGCCCCGTTGACCGCGCTCCAGTCGGAGTACAACGCGCAGCAGCGCAACGTCCTCGACATCACCGGCAACCACCACATCGACGCGCCGAGCGTCGAGCGGTGGCTGGCCAAACATCCCCCGTCCGGAGTGGACACCCGACGGAACACCGTCTTCCTGATCAACTGGTACGGGCGGTCCGACTTCCGGTTCCACGTCTACACCAAGACCAACGAGCCGGACCCGGACACCGGATACAACTTCGGCGTCGAACGCGAGAGTCGCAAGATCATCGCCTGGGGCGGTACCACGGCGCGGGACGAGGAGGACGGGCTCGGCTCCACCCGTCGGGTCTGGTTCCACGACCTGTCGGCCGGCCCGGAGTCCTGGACCTCCAACTGGAACGTCGACGAGCGGGACCTCGACGGCAACGGCGTCGAGGACTACCGGATGCCGCCGACCTGGGAATACACCGCCGGTGGCTACCGGGCACCCGACCGGCTCGCCGGTGACCTCGGCCTGATCACCCGGTACGTCGCACTGAACCTGCTCTTCACCAGCTCGCCGCTCTACCCGGCGGAGCTGCCCACGGCGCAGCCGCCGCGCTCGATCAACCTGGACAGCAACGTCTACGAGGGCTGGCCGGGCGTGGACGCCTCGAAGACCTACGTCAAGCCGGACCTGCTCCTCGCCGAGCTGCGCGAGCTGCGCTGGCGCAACAGGCTCGACCACGACAGCCAGGACCTCCCGTTCACCGGTGAGGCCGAGCGCTGCTACCGGCTGGCGGTCGAGGAGGACGTCTCCTGCTATCCGGAGACCGGCTTCCCCGGCTTCGCCAACTTCTATCTCCAGAACCGCAAGGAGCTGGCCCGTACCCAGGACGACCAGGGCCGGGTCGACTACGAGCTGCCGATGTTCAGCTACGCGGTACCGGAGGGCACCATCACCCCGGCCCTCGGCTTCGCCGACGACAACTACGTCGACGGCACCCAGACGTACGTCTTCGGGTTCATCTCGCCGGAGATCGTGGAGTCCGGGTACGGGCTGACCACCACACTCATCCACGAGGTGGGCCACCATCTCGGGATGAGCCACCCGCACGACGGGTACGACAGCGCGTCCGGAGTGGACTACGGTCCGGCCGACGAGTTCTATTTCGTCGGCGCGGGCGACCAGACCAACTCGATGATGAGCTACATCGACCTCAACTGGGACTTCAGCCAGTTCGACCACGACAACAGCGACCGGTTCCTGACGGCGGCGTACAACGAGGCGGCCAACCGGCTCGCCGCGGACGTCCTCGACTCGCCCCGTGCGCACCGGGCCCAGGACGAGTTGGCGGCGGCGGACCGGCTGCTCGGCCGGGCCAAGGCGGCGCTGGCCGGCCACGAGTACGCCGCCGCGCACGCCTACGCCGACCAGGCGTACGGCGAGGTGGTCGACGGCGCCCGGCAGGCGGGCGTGCCGACCGACCGGGTCGCGGCGCAGATGACGGCGGAGGCGAAGGCCGCCCGGACCAGCGTCGAGGCGGACCACCCGCACGAGTTCATCGACAGTCTCGACCCGGAGGGGCCGCGCGCCCAGCCCTGACCGACCGGCGGGGGTACGGCGGGCGGGTCCGCCCGCCGTACCCCCGGTTCCGGCCCGGCGAAACCCGGTCGTGACGGTGTCGACGATCGAGCAGGATGGCAGGGTGAGCAGGCGGCTGAGGGCGATCGCCCAGGAGACGGTGGCGGCGCTGGACCGGGGGTCCTACCGGACCGGCCAGGGCGGGCAGGTGGCCATCGCCGCCGAGGTGGCCCGGGCGGTCGCCGGCACCCGGCTGCTGCTGCCCGACGCACCGCTGCGCACGCCGGAGCCGCTGCCCGAGCCGCCCGCGATCGAGGTGACCGGGGAGTCCAGCCTGGCGGCGTGCCGCCGGCTCGACGGCGACCGGGCCTGCCTGGTCTTCGCCTCGGCCCGCAATCCCGGCGGCGGCTTCCTCAACGGCGCCCAGGCCCAGGAGGAGAGCATCGCCCGCGCCTCGGCGCTCTACCCGTGTCTCCGGGCCGCCTGGGACTTCTACCTCGCGCACCGGGCCGACCCGGACCTCGGCTACAGCGACCGGGTCGTCTACTCGCCGCAGGTACCCGTGTTCCGGGACGACGCGGGCGTCCCGCTGGCGGCGCCGTACCCGGTCTCGTTCCTGACCTCGGCGGCGCCCAACCTCTCCGCGATGCGGCGCAACCAGCCCGACCGGGTCGCCGACGTCCCGGCCCTGCTGCGCCGGCGCGCCGCCCGGATACTCGCGGTGGCCGCCGGTCACGGGCACCGGCAGCTCGTCCTCGGCGCGTGGGGTTGCGGCGTCTTCGGCAACGACCCGGCGACCGTGGCGACGGCCTTCGCCGAGGCGCTGCGGGAGAGCCCGTGGTTCGAGCGGGTGGTCTTCGCCGTACTCGACCGGGGGCGCGGCGAGCCGACCCGAACCGCGTTCCGGCGGGTCTTCGACCGGACCGGTGTCGGCGAGTCCACCTAGGATCCCGGTGTGCCCGAGACCGACGGCTGCGCCGGCCCAGGCTTGATATCCTGGTCGGCGTACCGCACCGGTGGCGGAGTCTCCCAGTTCGCGTCGTGTCCACGCGTGGAGGTCCGCAGATGTCGTCCATTTCGGTGCGCCGGTTCGCCCGCTCCGACCGGGAACAGGTGACCACCCTGGTCAACGCGCACATCGGTGCCGTGCTCCCCAACGTCTCCGTCTCGGTGCAGGGGCTGCTCAGCCAACTCGAACGCGAGCCCGGCGAGTTCGTCGTCGACCCCTGGGTGGCCGAGCGGGTGGCGCTGGTCGCCGAGCAGCGGGGCCGGATCGTGGCGGCGGCGCTGCTGCTGCGCTACCGGCGCGACGAGGACGTCGCACGGCGGTACCGGGGGGCCGGTGAGATCCGCTGGCTGGTCTGCTGGCCGGAGGCGCCGTACCGGCCGGACGCCTCGGAGGCCGGTGACCTGCTCGCCGCCGCCTGCCTCGCCCAGCTCGCCCGCTGGAACGCCAGCCCCCGGTACGCCGACGGCGCCCTGCCGGCACCCGGCGTCTACGGCGTACCCGAGCAGTGGCCGCACGTCGCCGCGATCTACCGGCGGGCCGGGTTCCGCGCCGAGGGGCGTACCGAGATCGTGCTGGTGGCCGACGTCGCCGACCTGCTGCGCCCCGGTCCCCCGCCACTGCCGGGGCTGGCCCCGCGCCGAACCGTCGGCGGCAACGGCACCCGCATCTCGGCGGTACGCGACGAGGCCGTGCTCGGCTTCGTCGAGGTGGACACCAACCTGGACACCGGCGCCCGGATGTCCCGGCTCGGCGGCTGGGCGGACGTCGGGGAGCTGTGGGTCGCCGAGTCGCACCGGCGGCAGGGGGTGGGCGGCTGGTTGCTCGGCCAGGCCGCCGCGTGGCTCCGGCTGGGCGAGGTGACCCGGCTGCTCGACTACGCCGACGCCGACCAGGGCGACTACCTCGCCTTCCTGGCCGCCGCCGGCTTCAGCACGGTGACCCGGACGGTCCGCGAACTCGTCTGCTGACCGTCCGCGCCCCGGTCATCCGACGGCGGGTGCCGGGGCGGCCCAGTCGGGCTTGACCGCCATCATCTGGGCGGTCTTGCCGGCGTCGGTCTCGACCAGGTCGCCCAGTGTCTCGTCGATCCGGCGCATCAGGGTGTCGTCGAGGCGTACCCCGGCCGCCGCCGCGTTCTCGGTGACCTGCTCCGGCCGGGATGCTCCGATCAGGGCGGTGCTGACGGCGGGACGCCGCAGGGTCCAGGCGATCGCGAGCTGCGCCATCGACAGGCCGGCCTCGTCGGCGATCGGGCGCAGCTGCTGGACCTGGCGGAGCAGCCGGTCACCGAGTACCCGGCGGATGAAGGTGGGCGCCCGGCCACCGCTGGCCGCCCGGGAGCCCTCCGGCGGCTCCTGGCCGGGCCGGTACTTGCCGGTCAGCACCCCCTGGGCGAGCGGCTGGAAGGCGATCTGGCCGATCCCCGCCGCCTCGCAGAGCGGCACCACCTCGGGCTCGATCACCCGCCAGAGCATGTTGTACTGCGGCTGGTTGGCGACGATCCGGTTGCGCAGCCCGAGTCGGTCGGCGATCTCCAGGGCGGCTCGGATCTGCGCCGCCGTCCACTCGGAGACGCCGAGATAGCGCACCTTGCCCTGCCGGACCAGGTCGTCGAAGGCGAGCAGCGTCTCCGCCAGCGGCGTCCGGTCGTCGAAGCGGTGCGCCTGGTAGAGGTCGACGTAGTCGGTGCCGAGCCGGCGCAGCGAGGCGTGGCAGGACTCGAAGACGTGCTTGCGGGACAGACCCCGGTCGTTGGGGCCGTCTCCGGTGGGCAGGCAGACCTTGGTCGCGATCTCCACCGATTCGCGGCGTACCCCGCGCAGTGCCTCGCCGAGCAGTTCCTCGGCGGCGCCCCGGGCGTAGACGTCGGCGGTGTCGAAGGTGGTGACCCCGGCGTCCAGCGCGGCCCGTACGCAGCTCAGCGCCGCCTCCCTCGCCACCAGCTCGCCGTGGGTGAGCCAGTTGCCGTAGGTGATCTCGCTGACCAGCAGGCCGCTGCGGCCCAGATGACGGTGCTCCATGGCGGCTCAGCCTATCGACGGACCCGAAATGGTACTGGCGGCGGCACCGGCTTGCGATCATGGGTACGTCACCGAGGAGGCGATCGTGATGCCCGGAATTCCGGCCGACCCGGACGTGCTGCACCCGATGCCCGGGCAGCCCCGGGTGGTGCTGCTGAAGCCGCTGGTCACCTCCCCGTTGATCGAGGTCGGGGAGTTCTCGTACTACGACGACCCGGATGATCCGACCGCTTTCGAGACCCGCAACGTGCTGTACCACTACGGCCCGGAGCGGCTGGTCATCGGGAGGTTCTGCGCGTTGGGCGAGGGCGTCCGGTTCCTGATGAACGGCGCCAACCACCGGATGGACGGCCCGTCGACCTTCCCGTTCCCGATCATGGGCGGTTCCTGGGCGGAGCATTTCGACCTGATCACCGGGCTGCCGGGCCGGGGTGACACCGTGGTCGGCCACGACGTCTGGTTGGGCTACCGGGCGACGGTGATGCCGGGGGTACGGATCGGCAGTGGCGCGGTCGTCGCCGCCGGTTCCGTGGTCGTCGACGACGTACCCGACTACGGCATCGTCGGCGGCAACCCGGCACGGCTGATCCGCCGCCGGTACGGCGACGAGGACGTCAGCCGGCTGCTGGAGCTGGCCTGGTGGGACTGGCCGCTGGAACACCTCACCGCGCACGTCCGCACGATCATGGCCGGCAGCGTCGCCGACCTGGCGGCGGTGGCGCCCGGGGCCCGGTAGGGCGGCCGGTCAGTGGCTGGGCGGGATGACCCGGAGGTGGCCGCGCCGGCCGGTCTGCTGACCGTGGTGCTGGTCGCTCTCGATCTCGTCCGGGCGGGGCGGGGCCGGCCGGGCCGCCTCCCGGACCGCCTCGGCGAGCGCCACCAGGTCGTCGGTGGTCGGCGGGGGCGGCTCGAACTCCCCCTCGTGCCGGACCACGTCCCAGCCCCGGGGGGCGGTCAGGCTCCGGGCGTGCGGCTCGCAGAGGTCGTAGGTGTGCGGCTCGGCGAAGGCCGCCAGCGGGCCCACCACGGCTGTGGACTCGTTGTAGACATAGGTCAGCGTGGCTACGGCCTGTCGGGGGCAGCCGTTGCGGGAGCAACGCCGTGGTGACCTCACGGCGGCACGGTATCTCCATTACCGGCTCCGCCACCACGCTTGGGCATGCGACACGCCGGTAGCGGTGATCACATTCCGGGCGTCCCGCTCCGACACGGCCGAATCCCCGAGCCGATCTTGAAGGGACCAGGTCTACCCTGTCGTCGTGGGCGGCTGTCCACGAGGAGTGAAGCGGGGTGCAGATGTCCAGTCCGGAGAACCGCCGGCCGGGTTCCGGGCGCCGGTCGCGCCGGGACCGGCACGGGCGCGGGCTGCGTGGCCGACTCGTTCCGGCCACCGTCCCGCTGGCCCGGACCAAATCGGAGATCTTCGACGATCTGGTCCTGGACACCGTGGAGACCCTGGAGCGGCGGTTCGCCAAGGAACTGGCCGGGGTCGAGTTCGCGGTCGAGGACGTACCGCCGGACCTCAACGTCTACGACTCGGACGTACTCGAGGACGGCGAGGTCCCGCTGGCCCGGCTGCTGCCCGGGCGCCCGGGGCGCCAGGAGGTGCCACCCCGGATCGTGCTCTACCGTCGCCCCCTGGAGTTCCGCGCGATCGACCGCGAGGACCTCGCCGACCTGGTGCACGATGTGATCATCGAGCAGGTCGCGAACCTGCTCGGCGTCGATCCCGACGAGCTGGCCTGACCCGGGCGGCCCCCACCACCCGGGCGCGGCCGCTCAGGCGACGCGACGCTTCAACTTGCGCCGTTCGCGTTCGGACAACCCGCCCCAGATCCCGAACCGTTCGTCGTGCCCGAGTGCGTATTCCAGACACTCGGCCTTGACCTCACACCGGGAGCAGATCCGCTTCGCCTCGCGGGTCGAGCCGCCCTTCTCGGGAAAAAACGCTTCCGGATCGGTCTGCGAGCAGAGCGCCCGCTCTTGCCACTCCGGAGCATTTCCGAGCAGGTCGGCCACCTCGAGTCGGCCGTCCATCCAGTTGCCTCCTTATCGCGCACCGGCGCGGCAGCCGGCGCAACCCCCCACGCGGAAGGCGTGTTTGTCCGCCCGGTAGCGATTTGATGCGCTCCGTACGAACGACCCCACTGAAATTACACGTGTGTTATACGTGCGTCGTCAAGCCGAACCTGCTAGGTGGAGTCACCCCTACCGCGTGCCCGGACGACTCGTGGAGTCGTCGGGTCTCGCAACACCTGCCCTATCGATTCAGACCCGGTGCGGGTAACGCCCGCCCGGCGAGTTGCGTCGGATATCCGGCGTGGCGCGCCCGGCGCGCCCTGTCGAAGGCATTCGGTGGCGGCGCCGACGACGGTCAGCCGGCGTACCCGTAGACGGTCGTCCGGGGGCGGGCCCGCCGGCCGGCGGCGGCCGCGATCCGCACCAGCTGGGCCACCGTACGCGCCGAGCCGTGGTCCGAGCCGGCCATCCGGGAGATCGTCTCCTCCATCAGGGTGCCGCCGAGGTCGTTGCAGCCGCTCCGGAGCAGTTCGGCGGTGCCGGAGTCGCCGAGCTTGACCCAGGAGCACTGGATGTTGTCGATCCGGCCGTGCAGCAGCAACCGGGCCATGGCGTGCACCACCCGATTTTCCCGCCAGGTGGGACCGGGCCGGGCGATGCCGGCGAGGTAGATCGGCGCGTTGGTGTGCACGAAGGGCAGCGCGACGAACTCGGTGAAGCCCCCGGTCCGGTCCTGCAACCCGGCCAGTACCCGGAAGTGGCCCAGCCACTGCCGGGGGTGGTCGACGTGGCCGTACATCATCGTGGAGCTGGACCGGATGCCCAGCTCGTGCGCGGTGCCGACCACCTCGACCCAGGTGGCGGCCGGCAGTTTGCCCTTGGTGAGCACCCAGCGCACCTCGTCGTCGAGGATCTCGGCGGCGGTACCCGGGATGGTGTCCAGCCCCGCGTCGCGCAGCTCGGTCAGCCACTCCCGGATCGACACGCCGGCCTTGGCCGCCCCGGTGACGATCTCCATCGGCGAGTACGCGTGCACGTGCATGCCCGGCACCCGGGCCTTGATCGCCCGCACCAGGTCGGCGTACGCGGTGACCGGCAGCTTGGGATCGATGCCGCCCTGCATGCAGACCTCGGTGGCGCCCGCCGCCCACGCCTGCTCGGCCCGGTCGGCGACCTGCTCCACCGAGAGCCGGTACGCGTCGGCGTCCCGCTCCCGCTGCGCGAAGGCGCAGAACCGGCAGCCCACGTAGCAGACGTTGGAAAAGTTGATGTTGCGGTTGACGACGTAGGTCACGTCGTCGCCGACGGCGTCCCGGCGCACCTCGTCGGCGATCCGGCACAGCTCGTCCAGGGCCGGCCCGTCGGCGGCGAAGAGGGCCAGCGCCGCCGCCTCGTGCCGGGGCTCCAGCAGCGCGGCCGGGTCGTCGGCGGCGAGCCGCAGCCCGGCCCGCAGGTCGGGATCGGCCGCCAGCCCCGGCCCCGAAGCGGCGGAGGAGCCACCGGAGGCGGAGGCGGTAGCCGGAGTGGGGGCGGTGGTGTCCGGGGCGGGCGTCGGGACCCGGGCGCCCACCTCCGCCCAGTCGCCGTAGACGGAGTCGAAGTCGCCGCGCCGGTCGGCGCTCCGGCCGGTGGTGTCGATGGTGGCGTGCAGGTCGGTGCGGCCGCCCGGCACGAAGGCGTCGTCCGGCTCCTGCCACGGACGGCCGACCGGCCGGGCCGACTCGACCGCCAGCCCGGTCGCCGGATCGGCGAGCGCGGCGACGTGCGCGGCGAGCCGGGGATCGAGCCACGGGTCGGCCCGCCGGACGTACTCGGGGTAGACCGTCAACCGCTCCCGCAGGGTGAACCCGGCGGCTGCGGTACGCGCCGCCAGCTCGTCCAGGTGCGGCCAGGGGCGCTCCGGGTTGACGTGGTCCGGGGTCACCGGCGACACGCCGCCCCAGTCGTCGATGCCGGCCCGCAGCAGAAGGTCGTACTCCCCCTCGATCAGGTTCGGCGGCGCCTGGATCCGGGCGCCCGGCCCGAGCAGGATCCGGGCCACCGCCACGGTGGCGGCCAGCTCGTGCAGCTCGGCGTCGGGCATCCCGCGCATCGCGGTGTCCGGCTTGGCCCGGAAGTTCTGCACGATGACTTCCTGGATGTGCCCGTACTCCCGGGCACCGCGCCGGATGGCGAAGATCGAGTCGACCCGCTCGGCGGGCGTCTCGCCGATCCCGATCAGGATGCCGGTGGTGAATGGCACGGCGACCCGCCCGGCGTCGGCGAGCACCCGCAGCCGGACCGCCGGCTCCTTGTCCGGCGAGCCGTAGTGCGGTCCGCCCGGCTCCGACCAGAGCCGGGTGGCGGTGGTCTCCAGCATCATCCCCATGCTCGGCGCCACCGGCTTGAGCCGTTGCAGCTCGGCCCAGGAGAGCACGCCCGGGTTGAGGTGCGGCAGCAGGCCGGTCTCCTCCAGTACCGCGATGGCGCAGGCCCGGAGGTAGTCCAGTGTCGAGTCGAAGCCCCGCTCGGTCAGCCACTGCCGGGCCTGCGGCCAGCGCTGCTCGGGCCGGTCGCCGAGGGTGAAGAGCGCCTCCTTGCAGCCCTGCGCGGCACCGGCCGCCGCGATCGCCAGCACCTCGTCCCGCTCCAGGAAGGCGGCGGGCAGCCGGTGCGGCACGGTGGCGAAGGTGCAGTAGTGGCAGCGGTCCTGGCAGAGCCGGGTCAGCGGGACGAAGACCTTCTTGGAGAAGGTGACCACGCCCGGCCGGCCGGCGTCGACCAGTCCGGCGTCCCGGATCCGACTGGCGGTCGCCAGCAGTTCGTCGAGGAACTCGCCGCGCGCGGCGAGCAGCACGGTCGCCTCGTCCGGGTCCAGCGCCCGGCCGTCGGCCGCCCGACGCAGCGCCCGGCGCAGGCTCGCGACGGTCGGTTGATCAGTCCCATCAGCCACTCGTGCAGCCTAGGCGCAACATCGGCGGCTCCGCGGTCGCCGGCCCCACAGCCGACGGCGGAACCGGCGTGGGTCCGGTCACAGCCCGGGGCGACCCGGTGCGCGCGGGCACCGGATCGCCGTCGCGGTCGGCGTCAGCGGGGCTGCGTCGGGTCGTCGTCCCGGTCCGACGGCGGTGGCTGGGCACCGGCCGACGGCTGCTGGCTGGCCGGGTTGATCCGCTGGGTACGGTCGGCGACCGGCGGCCGCTGCGGGATCACCTGGGTCCGCCCGGTCTCCTCCTCGTCCGGCTCGGACGGGCTCGTGCCGGACGGGCTCGGGGCGGCCGACGGCGCGGACGGCTCGGCGCGCTGCGCCGGGGGCGCCGAGGCCGGGGACGCGGAGGCGGGTGCCGGCGGAGCGGAGGCCGGTGCCGGCGGAGCGGACGACGGTGCCGGCGGAGCGGACGACGGCGCGGGCGGGGCCGACGCGGGCGGGGCGGAGGAGGGCGGGGCGTACCCGGGCTGGCCGTAGCCGGCGGGCGGGGCGTAGTCGGTCGGCTGGCCGTAGACCGTCGGCTGACCGTAGACGTGCGGCTCGGGCTGCCCGGCAGCCGGCGGGTAGCCCTGGTACGGCACCCCCGGCTGGCCGTACCCGGTCGGCTGGCCGTAGCCGGTCGGTTGCCCGTAGCCGGTCGGCTGGCCGTAACCGCCGGGCTGGCCGTACGGCTGGGGCTGGCCGTAGAGGCCGGGCTGCGGCTTCGGCTTCGACACGTGGAAGAGCGCCCGCCACACCCGGAAGACCAGGAAGGCCACCACGAGCAGGATCACGTACGCCCCGACGAAGACCAGTGTCCGGGTGAACGCCTGCCGGAACTGTGTCTCGGCCAGCAGGCCGAAGATCCCGGCGAGCAGGGTGATCCCGCCGAACAGCACCGAGACGGCGTACTCGACGAGCGCCACCAGGGTGATCACCCGGGCCTGCCCGACCACCGGCTGGACGTGGGTGGCGAGCAGCACCGCGAGCACCGGCAGCGCGACCTGCTCCAGGCCGACGAACGCGTAGAAGGAGCTCAGCGAGCGGTCACCGAAGTCGGAGTTCTCCCAACCGCCGAAGAACAGCTCGATCAGTCCGCTGAACAGGAAGAAGGCGTTCGCCCCGAGGAGCACCAGCGCGATCAGTTCGCGCAGCGGCTTGGTCACTGAACTGGCCTGCGGCGCGTCGCTCGGCGCGGGCCCGGGCTGGCTGGTCAACTCTCCCCCTGAAAGGCGGTGACGGACTCCTGCGTCGCCTGAGCCTAGTCTGCCGGCCCGCCCGCCGCCTGTCCCGAACCGATGGGCGAGGATGGCAGACATGCGCATCGTGGTGTTGACCGGCGGCATCGGCGGGGCCCGCTTCCTGACCGGCGTCCGCGCGTACGCCCGTGAGGTGGGCGCCGAGGTGACCGCCGTGGTCAACGTCGGCGACGACGTCGTCCTGCACGGCCTGCGGATCTGCCCCGACCTGGACAGCGTGATGTACACCCTCGGCGGCGGGGCGGACCGGGAACGGGGCTGGGGCCGGGCCGGCGAGACCTGGACCGTCAGGGAGGAACTCGCCGCCTACGGCGCGGAGCCGACCTGGTTCGGCCTCGGCGACCGGGACGTGGCGACCCACCTGGTCCGGACCACCATGCTGAACGCCGGCTACCCCCTCTCGGCGGTCACCGAGGCGCTCTGCGCCCGCTGGCAGCCCGGGGTACGCCTGCTGCCCGCCACCGACGACCGCCTGGAGACCCACGTCGTGGTGGAGGACCCCGACGGGGAGACCCCGGGCGCCCAGCGGGCGATCCACTTCCAGGAGTGGTGGGTACGCCACCGTGGCGAACTGCCCACCTCCCGCTTCGTCTTCGTCGGCGCGGAGGCGGCCAAGCCGGCGGCCGGGGTGCTCGACGCGCTGGCCGGAGCCGACGTGGTGCTGCTCGCCCCGAGCAACCCGGTGGTGAGCATCGCGCCGGTGCTCGCCGTACCCGAACTGCGGGACGCGCTGGTCACCGGCTCCGCGCCGGTGATCGGGGTGTCACCGATCATCGGCGGCGCCCCGGTACGCGGGATGGCGGACCGCTGCCTGGCGGTGCTCGGCGTGCCCTGCACGGCGGCCGGGGTGGGTGGCCTCTACGGTGCCCGGTCGGCCGGTGGCATCCTGGACGCCTGGCTGGTGGACGGCACCGACGCCGGGACCGAGGTCGAGGGGGTGACCGTGCGGGCGGCACCGCTGTGGATGACCGACGAGGCGGCGACCGCGACGATGGTCCGGACCGCCCTGGAACTGGCCTGAGCGGTGTCGCGGAGGTCGCGGAAGTCGTGGAGCTGGGATGAGACTTGAGGTGCTGCCGGTGCTCGGCATCGGCGACGTCACCGAGGGCGACGACCTGTCGGCGCTGATCGCGACCGCCGCCCCCTGGCTGCGCGACGGCGACGTGCTGGTGGTGACCAGCAAGATCGTCTCCAAGGCGGAGGGTCGGCTGGTGGACGTACCGGTCGACGGGCCGGAGCGGGAGGCGGCCCGGGCCGAGGTGCTGGCCGGCGAGACCGCCCGCCCGGTGGCCCGGCGTGGTTCGACCCGGATCGTGCAGACCCACCACGGCTTCGTGATGGCCTCCGCCGGGATCGACGCCTCCAACGTGGACCGGTCCCGGCTGGTCCTGCTGCCGAAGGATCCGGACGCCTCCGCCCGGGCGCTGCGGGCCGCGATCCGCGAGCGGCACGGCGCCGACGTGGCGGTGATCATCTCGGACACCATGGGCCGGCCGTGGCGCAACGGCCTGACCGACGTGGCGCTCGGGGTCGCCGGGATGCCGGCGGTCCGCGACCACCGGGGCGAGGTCGACCCGTACGGCAACAAGCTCAACATCACCCAGATGGCCGTGGTCGACGAGTTGGCCGGCGCGGGCGAGCTGGTCAAGGGGAAGTGTGACCAGGTGCCCGTGGCGGTGGTCCGGGGCTATCTCGGTGCCGCCGGTCAGGACGACGGGCCCGGCGCGGCGGCGCTGGTCCGGGACGCCGAGCACGACCTCTTCGCCCTCGGCACCGCCGAGGCGCGGGCCGAGGGGCTGCGTGCCGCCGCCACCCTGGCCGAGGCGACGGCCGGCGGGCCGGTGCCGTCCGTGCCGCCGACGGTGCCGGACGGCACCGACGCCGGGCCGGACCGCGCGGCGGTGGACCGGGCGCTGCGCACGGTGGCCGGCGTGGTGGCACCCGGCACGGTCTGGACGCTGGTCACCGACGAGCGACGGGTACGCGACCGGCTCGGCGGGACGGCTCCGCCCCGGGTACCCGGGACCGTCGCGCTGCTCGACTGCGCGCCACCCGGACCGGCCGGTACCGACCCGGGTGTGCTGATCCGGTTCGGCGCCGACCTGCACCGGTTGCGGGCCGCGCTGGCCGCCGAGGGGCTCGGCTCCGCCGTACTGCCGGCCCCCGCCGGCCAGGTCGGGGCGACCCTGCTGGTCGGCGCCGCGCCGGACCCCGCCGTCGGGCGCTGACCGCGCCGGCCCGGACCACTCAGCCGGTCAGGATGGCCCGGCCCAGCGGGGTCAGGCTGTGCAGCACGGTGTTGCGGTCGCGGTGGCTGACCAGCAGCCCGGCGTTGCGCAGCACGCTGGTGTGCTGACTCGCGGCCGCCGCCGAGATGTTCAGCCGGCGGGCCACCTCGCCGGTCGAGCAGCCGTCGCCGACCACCTCCAGCACCCGGGCCCGGGTCTTCCCGATCAGCGCGGCCAGCGCCGCCCGGCTCTCCTCCCCGCCGGTCGCCGGCACCGGACCGGCACCGGCGCCCGGTGCCGGCGTCAGCCCGCCCAACCGGTCGACCGGATAGACCAGTACCGGCGGCAGCTCCGGGTCGAGCAGGGTCACCGGGATGCGGGCGCAGAAGAACGACGGCACCAGCAGCAGGCCGCGCCCGTCGAGGTGCAGTTCCCGGTCGGCGGGATAGTCCGGCACCTCCAGTACCCCGGAATTCCAGCGCATCGCCGGGCGGAGGCTGGCCAGCAGCCCCTCGGTGCCGCCGTCGAGCAGGGCCCGGGCCCGCCGCGCCCGGTCCGCCTCCACGGCCGCCTGGATCCGGTCCCAGTACGGCTCGATCGCGGTCGCCTGGTAGAGCCGCATCGAGTCGGTCAGATGCTCCAGCACCTCGACGTCGCCCCGGGCGAGCGCGCTGGCGGATCCGGGCAGCGGCAGCGGACTCTCCCCGGCCAGTACGGTCAGGTCCCGCTCCAGCGCGTTGACCGGCGTGGAGCGTACGGCGTCCAGCCCCGCTGCCAGGCCGTACATGCTGTGGTAGGGGGTGAGGAAGTCGGGGAAGTAGCCGCGCGGCGGGTTGAGGGCGAGCAGCAGCCGCAACTGGCCCGGCACGGTGTCCCGGCGGAGCCCGCCGGAGACGCCCCGCCGCCAGCCCGCCATCATCGGATCCCGGCTGCGCCCCTGCAACAGGTGCAGGCTGAGGACCAGCTCCCAGACCTGGTCCGCGGCAGGGGCGACCCGGGTCCGGGCGATGTCCTCGCTGGAGAAGTAGATCCGCAGCATGGCACGCACTCCCCGAATCGCCGGATGGGGTTTGCCCGGCAACCAGTTCGCACTCTACCGGGCGCCATCTATCAGCGTCTTTCAGCGTGAACTGAAAGACCTCGACGGCCGGCGGAGCCAACGGGCATGCTCACTAGGCCGATATCGGGGTCACTGGCGTCCTGACGCCGGGTGGCCCTGCGGCATGCCGGGGGCAGGGGAGGAACGCGGCACCCGGACGGTTGCCACGAGGGTTCGCGGACGGCTGTCCGCGGAGGACATCGTCCGGGTTGTCGCTTTCCAGGCTGCTCCCGCGCCACCCGCCGGGGCTCAGTCCTGCCGGCCCTGCGCGATCAGCAGCGCGACCCGGTGGTCCTCGTCGGTCACGTAATAGCGGGCACCGTCCAGTTCGGCCAGCCCCTCGACGTTGTGCAGCGGGGCGAGGTCGGCGACCAACTCACCGGCGACCCTGGACTCGTCGGCCACCACGGGCCCCGCCGGCTCGGCCGGCCAGCGGAACCGCACGTGCCGGCTGGTCACGTCGCCGCCGGTCGGATGGTCGTCGAGCAGCACCGAGCGCTTGTCGAGCGCGTCGATCGAGCCGACCACCGCGTCGTACCCGCCGTCGTCCCGGGCCGACAGCGCCCGGAAGCCGGTCAGCTCGCCGGGCCGGGTCACCCCGGTCAACGCGTACGCGCCGACGACCCGGGGCCAGCTCCGCCGGTCGAACATCCCGGCCACGTCCGCCAGCTCCACGAAGACCGGCTCGCCCCGCCCGGTCACCGGAAACCGCAGGCCGAGCAGGACGGTACCGGTCGGCGTGAAGGCCGCCGCCTCCACGTTGACCGGCAGGTCGTCCTCGGTGAGCCGGTCGACCCAGCTCTTCGCCCGGGCGGTGCCCCGGGCCCTGGTGGCGGCGATGAAGAGGTGCCGTACCTGCTCGCCGGCCGGCAGTACGCCGATCCCGGCGGCCAGCAGGGCGTCGTTCACCGCCCGGTGCAGCCGGAACTGGTTGCGTACCACGTGCAGCCGGGGCAGCGGGGCGACCGCCTCGGCCTCGCGGAACCGGGCCACGAAGGCACGGCGGGGGCGCAACGGCCCACGCTTCGAGCCGAAGTGCGAGCCGAAGACGTAGACCCAGCCGTCGTACCGGGCCAGCGCCTCCCCGTCCTCGGTCCGGCCGTTCTCGGCACCGGCGTCCATCGGCACGTGCACGGTCAGCCAGCCACCGTCGTACCGCTCGACCAGCAGGGCCAGGCACGCCTCGACCGGCCCCTCGTCGAGTACGGTCCAGAACCCCCGCCGGGCGCCGTACGCGGCGAGCACCTCGGGCGCGCGTACCGGCAGCAGGTCGCTCGCCTCGTTGCCGGCGACCGCCAGTCCGACCGTACGCGGAGGGCACGTCATACCGATCATGCTACGAGCCCGGCACTAGGGTGGCGCTGTGCCCGATGCCCTCTACGCCGACGCGTCAGCCCTGCTCACCGGCTGGCAGCCGCCCACCGCCGAGGCGGCGGACGCCCTGGCCCGGACCCTGCGCCTGCTCGACGAGGGCGGCCCGGCGGCGCTGACCCGGGGCCACCGGGCCGGCCACGTCACCGCCAGCGCCCTGGTGCTGGACGCCACCGGCAGCCGGGTGCTGCTCTGCCTGCACGGCCGGTTCCGCCGCTGGGTCCAGCTCGGCGGGCACTGCGAGCCCGGCGACCGGACGCTGGCCGGTGCGGCGCTGCGGGAGGCGACCGAGGAGTCCGGGATCGCCGGGCTGTGGCTCGACCCGACCCCGATCGACCTGGACATCCACCCGGTCGCCTGCCAGGGCGGCTCGCTGCACCACGACGTACGCTTCGCCGCGGTCGCCCCGGCCGGCGCGGTCGAACGGGTCAGCGCCGAGTCGGTGGAACTCGGCTGGTTTCCGCCGGACGCGCTCCCCGAGCCGCTGGCCGGCGCCACCGCCCAACTGGTGGCACCGGCGCTCGCGGTCTTCGCGCGGAACCGCCCGCGCCCGGCACCCGACCCGGCCGTCGAGGCCGCCCGCACCTACAGGTAGGGGTGCGCCTCCTCCGCCTCCAGCGCGGCGACGATCTCCTTGACCTCCTGGGCGCGGGAGCGGTCACAGACGAAGAGCGCGTCCGGCATGTCGACGACCACGGTGTCCTGGACCCCGAGGGTCACCACCAGCCGGTCGGACTGGGTCACCACGACCGTCCGCGCGGTGTCCCGGAGCACGACCCGGCCGGCCGGGGGCGTGCCGTCGGGTCCCTCCCGGAGCACCACGTTGCTGGCGTCGTCGCCGGTCAGCGCCTCGCCGAGGGTGTGGAAGTCGCCGACGTCGTTCCACCGGAAGTCGGCCGGCACGGTGGCGACCAGGCCACGCTCCGCCGCCCCCTCCATCACCGCGAAGTCCACCGAGATCTTGGTCAGCTCCGGCCAGACCCGGTCCAGCACCGCCGCCTGCTCCGGGGTGCCCCAGGCCGCGGCGATCTCGGTCAGCCCGGCGTGCAGCTCCGGCCGCTGCCGGGCCAGCTCGCCGAGGAAGACGTCGACCCGCCAGACGAACATCGAGGCGTTCCAGTAGAAGCGGCCGGACTCGACGTACTTGACCGCGAGGTCGTACTCCGGCTTCTCCTTGAACCGGACGACCTGCCGGGCCGGGCCGGCCCCGATCGGCTCGCCCGACTCCAGATAGCCGTAGCCGGTCTCCGGATGCGTCGGCGTGATGCCGACCGCGACCATCAGCCCGTCCTGCGCGGTCGAGATCGCCGCGCCGAGCACCTCCAGGAAGCGCGTCTGGTCGCCGACCACGTGGTCGGCGGAGAAGGCGCCCATCACCGCGTCCGGATCCCGGCGCGCGATGATCGCCGCCGCCAGCCCGATCGCCGCGCAGGAGTCCCGGCGGGAGGGCTCGACCAGGACGTTCTCCTCCGGTACGTCGGGCAGTTGCCGGGCCACCGCGACCGCGTGCGCGGCACCGGTGACCACGTACGTGCTCTCGGGGCCGGCGAGGGGGCGCACCCGGCGGACGGTCGCCTGGAGCAGCGACTCGTCCGAGCCGGTCAGCGGGAGGAGGAATTTGGGGCGGCCGGCGCGCGAGAGTGGCCACAGACGGGTGCCACTGCCGCCGGCCGGGATCACGGCGTAGAACATCGCCACATCATGCCCGAGACGTCAGGCGCCAGACGCACACACCGTCTGATAACCACCGATTCCAGCCCCGAACTCCCGTCACGCCCGGGCCCGACCCCAGGCCGCCAGGTGCACCTCGGCACTGGACTCCCAGGTGAACTCCTTGGCCCGGTCGAAGCCCGCCTTCGCCAGCGAGAGCCGCCGCGCCTCGTCGTCGAGCAGCGCGGCGAGGTCGGTCGCGATCTGCTGCGGATCCTCGCTGGTGTAGGCGACCGCGTCGCCGCCGACCTCCGGCAGCGACAGTCGCGGCGTGGTGAGCACCGGGGCGGCGCAGGCCATCGCCTCCAGGATCGGCAGCCCGAAGCCCTCGCCGTACGACGGGTAGGCGGCGACCAGCGCACCGCCGAGGAAGCCCGGCAGGTCGGCGTAGCGCAGGTAGCCGGGACGGAGCAGCCGCAGGTGTGCCGGTACGTCGGCGACGGCCCGGTCGATGTCGTCGTCGTGCCCCTGGCCACCGGCGATCACCAGGGCGGGCGGCTCCGGCCGGTCCTTGACCGCCAGCACCCAGCCCCGGATCAGGTTCGGTACGTTCTTGCGCGGCTCCTTGGCGCCGAGGAACGCCACGTAGCTGTGCCCGCCCAGGCCGAGCCGGGCGCGTACCCGGGCCTTCTCCTCGTCGCTCGGGGCGTGGAACGCCGCCTGGTCGACCCCGTGGTAGGCCACGTCGATCCGGGTCGGGTCGGCGTCCAGCAGCCGGATCAGCTCGTCCCGGGTCGCCTTGCTCGGCACGATCACCCGGTCGGCCCGGCGCAGCGAGGTCTTGATCGCACTCCGGAAGAAGGTCCGGCGTGACTTGTCGTAGTGCTCCGGCTCGGTGAAGAACGTCGCGTCGTGCACGGTGACCGTGACCGGACAGCCGGCCCGAAGCGGACAGGTGTAGAACGGCGAGTGCAGCACGTGCGCGCCGACCTGCTGGGCCAGCAGCGGCAGCCCGGTCTGCTCCCAGGCCAGCCGGGCCGGCCGGTGCGCCACCGCCGCCGGTGCGGCGATCACCTCGGCCGCCGGCAGCATCCGGGAGTAGCGCTCGGCGTCGGTGCGCAGCCCGACCACGGCCAGCTCCAGACCCGGCCCGATCACCTTGCCCAGGGCGCCGAGCAGGCCGTCGACGTATCTACCAACGCCGCCCCGGTCAGCGGGGACGCTGGTGGCGTCAATGAGCACGCGGGGCGGGCGACCGGCGGTCACTGGGCGACTCCTCGGCTGGGTGTGATGTGCGGAACACTTCCTCCAAGCCTACGCCGCGCCGCCCCGGACGCGTCGACTGCGACCCGTCGGGCAACTGTCTTTCCGGTGACTCCGACGGGTACGCGACGGGGCCGTCACAGCGGGTGTGATCCGCGCTCCCGCTCCGGTTCCGAGGACACCACGACCCGGCCCGGAGATCACCGTCACCGGCCGGCCGGGTCGGTATCGTCGCGGGCGATGACCGAGAACATTTCCGGGCTCTTCGCCGCCGCGATCGCCGCCGACCCGACCCGACCGCTGCTGACCTGGTACGACGACGCCACCGGGGACCGGACCGAACTTTCCGGGGCGACCCTGGCCAACTGGGTGGCCAAGACGGCCAACCTGCTGGTCGACTCGGCCGGGCTGGCTCCGGCCGATCCCGTCGGGGTGCTGCTGCCGCCGCACTGGCAGACCGCCGCCGTGCTGCTCGGCTGCTGGTCGGTCGGTTCCGCCGTCTCCGGTGCCCGGCCCGGCGAGTCGGACGACCCGCAGCCGGTCGACGTGCTCTTCGCCTCGGTCGACCGGGTCGGCGAGGCGACGGCCTGGCCGGCCGGTGACCGGTACGCTCTCGCGCTCGCCCCGCTCGCCGCACCCGTACGGGAACTGCCGTCCGGCTGGGCCGACTACGTGGTCGAGGTACGCGGGCACGGCGACCACTTCACGCCGTACCCGGCGGCCGGCCCGCAGGATCCGGTACTGGCCGACCTGGCGGCCCAGCGCGCCACCGAGCTGGGCATCGGGGCCGGCGACCGGGTGCTGGTCGACGCCGCCCGTTACCCCGATCCGGTGGACTGGCTGCTCGCCCCGCTGGCCGCCGGGGCCAGCACGGTGCTCTGCGGCAGTCTCGACCCGGCCCGGCTGGCCGACCGGGCGGCGGCGGAGAAGGTCACGGTTCGGTTGACGTAACGGAGGTCACACTGGGCCGGTCGGCGGTCCGCTGCCGGGCGAACCGCTCGAAGGCGCGCAGCGAGTCCGGGTTGGCCAGCGCGCCGGTGGCGGCGGCCGAGTCCACCGCCGCGCCGGTGAGGATCTTCTTCACCGGCACCTCCAGCTTCTTCGCCGAGAGCGTCCTCGGTACCGCCCCGACCTGGTGGATCTCGTCCGGCACGTGCCGGGGCGACAGCCCGGTACGCAGCTCCCGGTTGATCCGCGCGGTCAGCTCCGGACCCAGCTCCAGCCCCGGCGCGAGTACGACGAAGAGCAGCAGCTCCCCCGCCCCGCCCTCGTCGTCCTCCAGGTGTACGACCAGCGAGTCGGTCACCTCGGGCAGCCCCTCGACCACCGAGTAGAACTCGGCGGTGCCCAGCCGCACCCCGCCCCGGTTGAGGGTGGCGTCGGAGCGGCCGGTGATCACGCAACTGCCCCGCTCGGTGACGGTGATCCAGTCCCCGTGCCGCCACACCCCCGGATAGACGTCGAAGTACGCCTCCCGGTAGCGGCGCCCGTCCGGGTCGTTCCAGAACCCGACCGGCATGCTCGGCATCGGTGCCGTGATCACCAACTCGCCGAGCTGGTCGATCACCGGGTCGCCGTCGGCCGACCGCGCCTCCACCCTGGCGCCCAGGCAGCGGCAGGTGATCTCACCGGCGACGACCGGCAGCAGCGGCACGCCGCCGACGAACCCCGTGCAGACGTCGGTGCCACCGGAGATCGAGTCGAGCCGCAGGTCGGCGCCGACGGAGTCGTACACCCAGCGGAAGCCCTCGGCCGGCAGCGGCGCACCGGTCGAACCGACCCCGCGCACGGCGGAGAGATCGAACGACTCCGCCGGGCGCAGCCCGGCCTTGCGGCAGGCCAGCAGGAACGGCGCCGAGGTGCCGAAATAGGTCGTGCCGGTCTCGGCGGCGAGCCGCCACAGCGTGCCCAGGTCGGGCTCGGCCGGCCCACCCGGCTCGGCCCGGACCGCCGGGTTGCCGTCGAAGAGCACGATCGCGGCCCCCACCGCCGGGCCGGAGACCAGGAAGTTCCACATCATCCAGCCGGTGGTGGTGAACCAGAAGAACCGGTCCCCCGGGCCGAGGTCGTGGTGCAGCGCCAGCATCTTCAGGTGTTCGAGCAGGATGCCGCCGTGCCCGTGCACGATCGGCTTCGGCAGCCCGGTGGTGCCGGAGGAATAGAGCACGTAGAGCGGGTGGTCGAAGGGGACCGCCGTGAAGGTCAGCGGCTCGTCGGTCGGGGCCGCCAGCTCCGCCCAGCTCAGGGTGGCCTCCGGCGGCGCGGCGTCCGGCTCCAGATAGGGCAGCACCACCGTGTGTACGAGCGACGGCAGCTCGGCCCGGATCGTCGCCAGCTCGGCGCGGCGGTCGACGGGCCTGTCGCCGTACCGGTAGCCGTCGACGGCCACCAGCACGGTCGGGGCGATCTGCCGCCAGCGGTCGAGCACGCTGCGGGTGCCGAACTCGGGGGCGCAGGAGGAGAAGACCGCGCCGAGGCTGGCGGTGGCGAGCATCAGCACGAACGTCTCGGGAATGTTCGGGGCGTACGCCGCCACCCGGTCGCCGGGGCCGATCCCGAGACGAACCAGTGCGGCCCGGACCCGGCGTACCTGCTCGCGCAGCTGCGCGGCAGTCAGGGTGACCGGGGCGCGGGTCTGGCTCTGCGCGATCACCACCGGCTCGTCGTCGGCCATCCCGGGCATCCGGAGCACGTGCTCGGCGTAGTTGAGGGTGGCGCCGGGAAACCAGCGGGTGCCGGGCATGGAGGTGTCGACCAGGGTCGCGGTCGGTTCGGTGTGGGCTCGCACCTCGAAGTAGTCCCAGATCGAGCGCCAGAAGCCGTCGAGGTCGGTGACCGACCAGCGCCACAGCGCGGCGTAGTCGTCGAAGTCGAGGCCCCGGTGCCGGCGCAGCCAGCGCAGGTAGTCGCCGATCCGGGACCGGTCGTCGCCGGCCGGTGGCGGCGTCCAGAGCACCTCGCCAACCATGGTCCTGCCCCTCCCTACGGCCGACACGCCGGTGTGCCGGACCCGGTCGCCATACTGCCGTACCCGACCCGCAATTCTCCGCCCGGCAGGCGGCGCCGGTACGCGTGCCCGGCGCACATGTCCGGCCCCCGGATCATGTGGGCCGCCCCGGGGTGGCCGGCGCCGGGGCGGCTCAGCCGGCGACGGAGGAGTCGCCGGCGCCCCGGTGCGCCTGGATCGCCCTGCGCCTGGCCAGCCGGTGCTCCCGGCGGATCTCCGCCTCGCGGAACCGGCGCTCGTCGGTGGGGGTCTCCGGCAGCACCGGGCGGACCGGGCGCGGGTTGCCGGCCACGTCCACCCCGACGAAGACCAGATAGGCGGTGGCGACCAGGATCGGGGCGTCCTCGGCGCTGTCCCAGCGCTCGGCGACCACCCGGACCCCGACCTCCATCGAGGTCTGCCCGGTCCAGTTGACCTGGGCGTGGGCGTGCACCAGGTCACCGACCCGGACCGGCTCGGCGAAGACGATCTCGTCGATCGCGGCGGTCACCGCCGTACCGCCGGAGTGCCGGGCCGCCGACGCTCCGGCCACGTCGTCGACGAACTTCATCAGCACGCCGCCGTGCACGGTGCCGTAGAGGTTGACGTCGACCGCCGTCATGATCCGGCTCAGCGTGACCCGGGAGTACGAGGTCGGCTTGCCGGCCGGCGGCGAGAGCTGCTCGGTCATGCCCGCAACGGTACGGCGACCCGCCGCGCCGCCGCCCTCGCCGGTGACGGCGGTTACCCGGGTCACCCGGTCATCCCACGGTGACAGTCAGCAAGATCGATACGAGACGCGCCCGGGCAGGCTGCCGGGCGGCCTCCGAAACGGTACGGTGCGCGGATGCGACATCTCTGGAGCTTCCTCGCCGGAGTGGTGGCGGCGCCACTGACCTGGGCCCTGATCGCGCTCGGTCAGGACGGGTCCGCCCGCACCGTCACCCGCTGGGAGGAAGTCGGTACCTTCAACACGGCCAACCTGATCCAGGGGGCCGTCTACCTCGGAGTCGCGGGCATCCTGCTCGGCCTGCTCGGCACCCTGCGACTCTCCCCGGCGGGTCCGCTCGTCGCCGGCCTGCTGCTGGCGGCACCGTACGTCGGGCTGTTCGTCGACCCCTTCACCGTGCGCGACGCGGTGCCGGCGAACTGGAAGGTGTTCGGCGACCCGCTGCCGTTGGTGCAGGTGCTGGACAACGGCACCACGTTCCTGGTCGGCCTGCTGCTGCTGATGGCCACCTTCAGCATCCAGCGCTGGCGTCGTTGGCCCGGCCCGGTCGCCGCCGCCCCGGCACCGACCCCGGCCGACGAGGAGGAGCCGACCCCGACCGACTGGTCCCTGCTGAACAACCCGCCGGAGCGCGACATCAAGCCGCCGACGCTGGGTTACCCGGAGCCGGACACGCAACCGCTACCGCCGCTGCCGCGCCGCGACGCCGGCTCGCCGTGGTCGGCGCCGCCCCGGACCGCGACGAAGCGCGACGACGCGGCCGACAGCACGACCGGCTGACCATGCCGGGGCGGGTCGTCGGGTCGACCCGCCCCGGACCGACACGCCGAGGACCGGCGTTGCCCGGCCCGGGTACGGTGCCGGGAGGCACCCGGCTGGGGAGGTTGCAGTGCGACACCTTGGATCGCTGGTATTCGGGCTGGTCAGCGCGCCGGTCATCTGGGTGTTGTCCGGGATCGGACTGGTCAGGTTCAACGGTGGGATCTCCCGGGAGCAGACCGGGGACATGATCGTCGGGTTCATCGCGATCGTGGTCGTGGCCGGGCTGCTCGCCGCGCTGCTGCTGCCCCGGTGGTCCCCGGTCGGTACGGCGGTCGCCGGCCTGCTCTTCATGGTCATGGCACTCTGGTCCATGATCGATTTCGGGTCGATGATCGACCTGCTGCCGCGCTCCTTCGTCGGCGTCGACTTCGCCCTCACCGCACCGTCCGGCGCCTTCGCCACGCTGCTGGCCGTGCTGCTCGGCGCGACCCTGCTCGTACCGCAGCGCTGGCGCTCGCCCCGCCCCGCCGCGGCCGGCTACCGCGGCGCCGCCGGCCAGTCCGGCTTCGCACCCCACCCGCCGGCCGGTCAGATGCCGCCCGGCGGACAGTTCCCGCCCGGCACCCCCATGCCGTCCGGCGGACAGTTCCCGCCCGGGCAGTTCCCGCCCGGTGGCCCGGGGACGCACCCACCGAACTACGGCCCCTCGGTCGCCCCGAGCTACGCCCAGTCCGCACCGCCGAACTTCGGACCCGCCGTACCGCCGAACTACGGCCCTGCCGGGCCGCACCAGCAGACGCCGTCGGCACCGCCGTACAACGCCCCGACGGGCGCACCGCAGTACGGTCAGCCGACCGCGCCGGGCAATCTGGGGCGCCCACCGGGCTCACCGATCTCCGGCCCGCCGGTGGGCGCGCCGCCGCAGCCGCCCATCTTCAGCCCGCTGACGCCGCCGGCTCCGGCACCCCGATCCGGCCAGCCGGGCAGCGACGAGACCACCCAGTTCGGGCGCTCCGACGAGACCACCCAGTTCACCGGCGGCCCGGACGACGACGGCTTGGACGGGGCGACCCGCCGCCTCGGCGACCGCTGACGGTCCCAGCACCGTCCACCGCCCGCTCGCGACGGACCGGCGCTGTCGACCGGCCGCTCGACAGGTCACTCGCCGATCCGGTGGTCGGCCGGGTCGGTCTGCAACAGCCAGGCCAACGGCATCTTCGCCGCCACCTCGTACGTCCGGTCCGGGCCGAGGACGTGCAGGGTGACCGTCTGCGCCGCGTCCCGCTCGACCATCCAGTAGCGCGGGATCCCGGCGTACGCGTACTCGCGGCGTTTGACGACCTCGTCGATCACCGCCGAGCCGGGTGACACGATCTCGATCACCAGAACCAGGTCGGCCAGGGGCAGCCAGACACTCCGTGGCTGTGCACGGGCCCAGACCGTGAGGTCGGGGATCCGGCCGCCGTCGCCGTCGGGGCCCGGGATCCGGATGCCGGCGGCCTGGAGCACCTGCTCGGCCGGCCAACCCGCCATGGCGAGCCAGACCAGGAGACGGCTGGCGATCGCGGCATGCTCGGAATCGGGCGGCGGCATGATCGACAGGGCTCCCTCGGGGCTCAGCTCATACCGATGGCCGTGCTCGTCGGCAGCGATCATGGCCGCCAGGTCGTCGAGCGTGACGACGGCGGGCAGGGCCCTGCCGAACGCCTCCGCACTCATGCGGCCATCCTATCCGCAGGCCATCCACGCCGGTCGGCGTTGCGCGGCCGTGGCGTGGCAGCGGCCCGCGCTGGCACCCGAGGTCAGTCCTTGAGGAGTTGGCGGGCCATCACGATCCGCTGGACCTGGTTGGTGCCCTCGTAGATCTGGGTGATCTTGGCGTCCCGCATCATCCGCTCGACCGGGTAGTCCCGGGTGTAGCCGTACCCGCCGAGCAGCTGCACCGCGTCGGTGGTGATCTCCATCGCGGCATCCGAGGCGAAGCACTTCGCGGCGGCACCGAAGTAGGTCAGGTCGGCGTCGCCGCGCTCCGACCTACCGGCCGCCGCGTACGTCAACTGCCGGGCCGCCTCCAGCTTCATCCCCATGTCGGCGAGCATGAACTGCACGCCCTGGAACTCGGCGACCGCCCTGCCGAACTGCCGCCGCTCCCGCACGTACCCCTTGGCGTAGTCCAGCGCGCCCTGGGCGATCCCGACCGCCTGGGCGGCGATGGTGACCCGGGTGTGGTCCAGGGTCTGCATGGCGGTGCCGAAGCCGCTGCCCGGTTCGCCGATCATGCGGTCGGCCGGGATCCGCACGTTGTCGAGGTAGACCTCACGGGTCGGCGAGCCCTTGATGCCGAGCTTCTTCTCCGGCGCCCCGAAGCTGACCCCCGGGTCCGACTTCTCCACCACGAAGGCGGAGATGCCGCGCGAGCGGGCCGCCGGGTCGGTCGCCGCGAAGACGGTGTAGTACTCCGACACCCCGGCGTTGGTGATCCACCGCTTGACGCCGTTGAGCACGTAGTGGTCGCCGTCCCGGACCGCCCGGGTGAGCATCGACGCGGCGTCGCTGCCCGCCTCCGGCTCGGAGAGGCAGTACGAGAACATCGCCTCGCCCCGGGCCACCGGCGGCAGGTAGCGCCGCTTCAGCTCCGCGGAGCCGGACAGCAGCAGCGGCATGGTGCCGAGCTTGTTCACGGCCGGGATCAGCGAGGAGGAGGCGCAGGCCCGGGCCACCTCCTCGATCACGATCGCGGTGGCGAGCGCGTCGGCGCCCGCTCCGCCGTACTCCTCGGGGATGTGCGGGGCGTGGAAGTCGGCGGCCCTCAGCGCCTCGTACGACGCCTTCGGGAACTCGCCGGTCTCGTCGGCCTCGGCCGCGTTCGGCGCGACCTTGGCGTCGCAGACCTCCCGGACGGCCTCCCGGATCGCCTGGTGCTCCTCAGGCAGCAGGTATGCGTCGAACGACGGCTCACTGGTCACCGCGGCCCTCCCCGGCACTCGTCTCCGGCGGCCCCACGCCCCGGATATCCGAACCATACCCGCCAGTAACCTAGTCCCGACAGCCCTCCCCACCTGCTGCGCCGGGAGGGCCGAGGCCGGCCGGAGAGCGCCGCCGGGAAGGGACGTCGCCGTAGCCGACCTCCGCGTCGCCGTGCGCGGCGTACTTCAAGATTCTTGGTGATCTGTGGTTCACCACGCGCCATAGATCTCCAAGAATCTTGGACTTGGCGCTTCCGCCACCGGGAGTGCGGCGCGAGCCGAGCCGACGCGCGGAGGCTGTCGAGCTGGGCGCAGAAACGGGGCAGCTCGACAGTCAGTGGAGGGTGGGAGATGTCTCCCACCCTCCACATTCGTACCGCTGTGCGCTAGCCGACGACGGAACGCAGCGGAATGCCCGCCGCGCGGATCTCGCGTACCAGTTCACGCAGGAACGGGTGCTCGTCCGACGTCAGACCCTCCGGGTTGGGGATGGTCAGGTACGCCGTACCGCCCGCCGTGCCGACCTGGGCGTCGCCGGTGTGCCGGGCGACGATCGCCCGGGTCCGGTCCAGGTCGGTCGCGGCGACCCGGATGGAGATCGGCCGCCATTCACCACCCAGGTTCTCCGCCGCCGGCGCCGCTGCGGCCGAGGCCCGCGCCGGGGGTACGGCCGGAGCCGCCGCCCGGGCACCCGGGGACGCCGCGACCGCCGGGGCGGTACGCGGTGCCAGCAGCGCGTTGGCGACCAGGTGCAGCCCGCTCTCGTTGTACGCCCGGAACAGCGGGTTGAACGCGAACAGCACGGCCCGGCCGGCCCCGGTCGGCTCGTCGACCAGCGCGACCGTGCCCTTGAGCGCGTCCGCGTGCTCGGTGAAGCCGTTGAGCCAGAACCGCCCGTCGGCCGGGTACGTCAGCACGTTCCTACCCGTGGTGCTCGGCGACAGGATCGAGTCGTTGTTGTTGAACTCGAAGTCCTCGGCCGGCCGGCCCAGCCCGACCGGGCTGCTCCGGTCGACGTCGACCCGCAGGTGCGAGCCGATCACCGTGTAGTCGGTCGGCTTCGGCAGCTCGACCGTCGAGGTGAGCCCGGCGGAGCGGGCCATCCGGGTGCCCTGGTTGCGCAGCCCGACGTAGGTGCCGCCGGCCGCCACCCAGGCCCGCAGGTTGGCCTGGCCGGCGGCGGTGAGGCCGCCGGTCGGGTTGCTGCCGTCCGGCACCAGCAGGACGGTCCGGCCGGTGAAGGCGGCGGTGTTGTCGTTGATGTCCGCCGTGCTCACCGGCTTGAGGTCGAGGCCCCACTGGTCGCCGAGGACGTACCGGGCCTCGCCGTGCGAGCCGGAGGTGGTGGAGATGCCGGTGCCGGCGTAGAGGCCGACGTCGGGCAGGGCCAGCCGGGTGCCGGTGACGCCGCGCCAGCTCGCGGTCAGGGTCACCCCGAGGGAGCGGGCGAGCCGGTCGTGCGAGCCGGTCAGGGCCGCCGCCGGCAGGGTGACGACGCCGCTGCGCTGGTCGCGGCGCAGTTCGACGCCCGCGCCGAGCAGCTTGAAGGTCAGCTCGGCCGCCGCCGCCGAGTCCAGCGGGTACGCGTACGAGCCGTGCCTCGGCGCGTACCCGCCGCGCCCGCCGTCGATGCCGCGGACCCGTTCCGCCCGCGGCGAGAGCCGGTCACCGGTGTAGATCGTCTCCACGCCCATCAGCAGCGGGTTGCTCCAGGACGAGACGTCGTAGAAGTACGGGAACGGGACGTACGGGTCCTCGCCCAGGATCGCCTGGATCCAGTGCTTCTGCGGCTGCTCCATCGGGATCCAGTACGCGCCCGCCGGCACGGTGTGGTTCCGGGCCGACCGGCCGCCGAAGATCTTCGCGTTCGGCACCTTCACCGGCTTGGTCAGCCGGTACACCTCGACGTCCATCCGGCGCAGCCGCTCGACGAGCTGGCGTACGTCGCCGAGCTGCCGGTTCGGCAGCAGGAAGTACGACCGGACGGTGATGTCCGGCACCGGGAACTGGACCTCGTTGGTCGGCTGCACGACCTCGTTCGGCTGGAGCTTGCCGGCCCGACCCTCGGCCAGGGCGTCGGACCAGATCCGGAAGTAGTCCGACAGGATCTCCCGCCGGTTCTCCGAGGCCCAGCCGACGGTTGCCCACTGGGTGTTGAACTGCTGCTGCACCCGGTCCTGGACCGCCGAGGAGCTGCCCTTCTCGTACGTCATCCCGGCGGCGCCGAAGCCGGTGGCCGGCACCGTGTCGCCGTACCCCATGAAGAACATGTCGTAGGTGTCGTAGTTGAAGTAGCACTCGCTGGTGACCGTCTCGGTGCAGGCGCCGTTGTAGCCGAAGCCCTCGGCGTTGGCCGCGCCGATCCGGTTGATCCAGTCGACCGCCTCGTCGGAGATCTCGTGGTGGATCGGGTCCGCGTTCGGCGGGAAGAAGTACTCGTCGCCGCCCATCTCGTGCGCGTCGACGTAGACCTGCGGCGGATAGCGGCGCAGCATCTCCAGCTTGGCGTCGGTCTCCGGCTGGGTACGGGAGAACCAGTCCCGGTTCAGGTCGAAGCCGTACTCGTTCTGCCGGCGGCTGGCGTCCCGGCCGTCCGGGTTCTGCGTCGGCACGATGATCGTGACGAGGTTCCGGTTGCGCTCGCGTACCTCACAGGAGAGGCCGGCGGCCAGCTCGTAGAGGGTCTTCAGCGCGGCGTCGCCGCCGGACTTCTCGCCGCCGTGCACGTTGCCGGTCACCCAGACGATCGCGGGGCCCTTCGCGGCGATCTCCGCCGCCTTCCGGTCCGACAGCCTGCGCGGGTCGCGCAGATCGCGGATGTTCTCGGCGATCTTCTCCAGCTCGCCCCGGCGCAGGTGGCCGGGGTCGGAGACGATCGCGTACGGCATCGACTGGCCGAGCACGCTGTTGCCGACGTTGCCGGTGACGACCCGGTCGGAGGCGGCGTCGACGGCACCGAGGTACGAGCGGATCTCGTCGTCGGTGACCACCCGCTGCTGGCCGAGGCCGAGCGGGAAGCCGAGGTGCCGCTCCGGGCTCGGTACCCCGGTGAGCCGGGCGGACGGGTCCTGGCTGCATCCGGCCGGGGTCGGCGGCTTGCCCGGGTGGGCGGCGGCCGGGGCGCCGGGCAGCAGCGGCAGCGGGGCGAGCAGCAGGGCGACAGCTGCCCCGCCGAGGCGCCGGGACATCGATCTGGGAGGCTTCGGAGCGGGCGTCGGGGGGAACTTCGGAACCGTCATCTGACGTTCGGATTCCCTTCTCGGGGGTGGGGTGAGGCTGCGGAGATCGACGTGGAGGTGGCTCGGAGCCTATGAGCAGCCATTTCCGACGGTCAAGATCTTCTAGGTAGGACGTTCGCCCACCACCTACCAAACACGCCTAGCAGCAGAAATCAGGGGAATAGCGCCGAGATGGGGCGAGCCGGACGGCCAGGGGGCGGTGCACCCGGGCCGGCGGGCACGCTGTGAAAAGCCCGACCGAAGATGCACCGGGAAGCGCGATCCGCGTAGGCTCAGCGCTTGTCGTCCCGGTGCGGGCGGCCGACTCGCCGACCGCGCACCCTCGACACCAGGTGAACAAGGCCCACAATGTCCGACATCGGCGCTCTCCTCCGGCGCCGACCTCCCACCGCGACGCAATGAAGCGCCGCCACTGCGAGCGGAGAACACAGGCGTGACGATCCCGTACCCGAGCACTCAGCCCATGCCGACGATCCCGGCGGTGACTCCGCCGTCCGGCGCCGCCCGCCCGCGTCTGACCTTCCTCGGCACCGGCTACCTGGGCGCGACGTACGCCATCTGCTTCGCCGAACTCGGCTACGAGGTGATCGGCTTCGACGTCGACGCCGAGAAGATCGCCAAGCTGGCCGGCGGCGAGGTGCCGTTCCACGAGCCCGGCCTCGACGAGCTGCTCAAGCGCAACCTCTCGGCCGGTCGGCTCCGGTTCTCGACCGACATCGCCGAGACCGCCGCCTTCGGCGACGTGCACTTCATCTGCGTCGGCACCCCGCAGCGGGCCGACGGCATGGGCGCCGACCTGTCGTACGTCGAGGCCGCCGTCACCGGGCTCTCCCAGCACCTGACCCGCAAGGCCCTGATCGTCGGCAAGTCCACCGTCCCGGTCGGCACCGCCGAGTGGATCGAGCAGCTCGTCGGCAAGCACGCCGACGTCGGCCTCGGGGTCGAGGTCGCCTGGAGCCCCGAGTTCCTCCAGGAGGGCTTCGCCGTCGAGGACGTGCTCCGGCCCAACCGGATCGTGGTCGGCGTCAAGAGCGAGTGGGCCAACGGCATGCTCTACGCCGCGCACAAGGGCGTCTACGACCTGGCCGCCACCGAGGACCGGGAGGTTCCGCTGGTGGTGACCGATTTCGCCACCGCCGAACTGGTCAAGGTGGCCGCGAACGCCTTCCTGGCCACCAAGATCTCGTTCATCAACGCGATGGCCGAGGTCTGCGAGGTGGCCGGCGGCGACGTCACCCAGCTCGCCCGGGCGATCGGCTACGACCCCCGGATCGGCAACCGGTTCCTCCAGGCCGGCGTCGGCTTCGGCGGCGGCTGCCTGCCCAAGGACATCCGGGCGTTCCAGGCCCGGGCCCAGGAGCTGGGTGCCGGCGAGGCGCTGCGCTTCCTGCACGAGGTCGACCTGATCAACCTGCGCCGCCGCAGCCGGGTGCTCCAGCTCGCCGCCGAACTGCTCGGCCGCCGGTACGGGCCGGCCGGGCCGGACCTCTCCGGGACCCGGATCGCGGTGCTCGGCGCCACCTTCAAGCCGAACTCCGACGACGTCCGGGACGCCCCCTCGCTCGCCGTCGCCGCCGCGCTGCACAAGGCCGGCGCCGACGTGCAGGTCTACGACCCGCAGGGGATGGAGAACGCCCGCCGCGAGCGGCCCGAGCTGTCGTACACGGCCAGCATGAACGACGCCGTCGCCGGGGCCGACCTGGTCTGCGTACTCACCGAGTGGGCCGACTTCCGCAACGCAGACCCGGTGGCGCTCGGCGAACTCGCCGCCGGACGGCGGGTCGTGGACGGCCGCAACTGCCTCGACTCTGGACTGTGGACCCAGGCCGGCTGGGACTACCGGGGCATGGGCCGGCCCTAGCGCCGAAACCGCCGCCGCGCCGCCGATAGCGCAGCGGCCGGACGGCGACAATCGTGAATTCGACGCCGACTTGCCGGCCGTGGACCCGACCAGGTCCACGGCCGGCCTTTTAGGATCTCCTCAGCCGGGTTTCGCACGCGACCGGGGGCTGTTCAACGGCAGCCTCCCGTGGGCATGCTTCGGTGTAAGCCCGTGATGCGGCCTGCGCGCCGGCTGGAGGGGGTGCCGTGAGTACGACGTACCAGTGCTCCTCGTGCGGCCGGGAGATCGAGCCGGCACCACACTGCCCGCACTGCGGGACCGAGCAGCTCCGGTGGGCCGACGACGTCGCCCGGATCGAGCGCTCCATCGCCGAGATGAAGATCCGCGAGGCGGCGCTCGCCAGGGAGCAGAAGACGATCGCCTCGCAGATGCAGGCGGCGCTCTTCCAGCGGGACATCCTGTCGCACGCGGCGGACCAGCGCCGCAAGCAGAACACCAAGCCGCGCCGGGTGATCCGGCGCAAGGCCAACCGGCGCCCACCGACCGCCGCGCCCGGGACCGCCCCGGGCGGGCCGCCACCCCGGGTACCCCGACAGCCGAGGAGCGGCCCCGACCGGACCACACCCAGCACACCGCCCCCACCGCCGCCACCCCCACCGGCCGGCGCCGAGCCGAGCTGGGACGACGGCGGGAAGGCCCGACCCGAGGCCTCCACCCGCGAGGTGCAGAACATCCTGCTCGGGCTCGGGGCGCTGCTGCTCGGCATCGCGGCGGTGGTCTTCGTCGCGGTCGCGCTCAGCTCGCTGGACGACTTCAGCCGGGTCGCGATCCTGGTGCTGGCCACCGCGCTGATGCTGGCCGTACCGCCCCGGGTGGCCCAGCGCGGGTTGAGCGCCACCGCCGAGACCATCGCGGCGGTCGGGCTGCTGCTGGTGCCGCTGACCGGGTACTCGCTCTGGACCGTCGACCGGTTCGGCGACAGTGGACTGCCCGGGTCGCTCTTCGCCGGGCTGACCTTCCTGCTCACCGCCGCCGTCGCCGCCGGGTACGCCTCGGTGACCGGGCTGAACGCCCCCCGCTACGCGGCCGTACTCGCCGTGCAGCCGATCCTGCCGCTGCTGGCGTACTCCTTCGTCACCGGGCCGGCCGGCTGGGCCGTGGTACTGGCGGCGGTGGCGGTCGGCAACCTCTATCTCGGTCGGCTCTTCGGTGACGACGGGCGGCTGACCGGCTGGCCGGCCCGGTTCCGGTTCGGCCCCGAGGTGCCGGTGACCGCCCCGCCCGGCACGCCGAGAGTCCGCCCCGACGAGCGGCCGGGACGGGTGGGCGGCGACCCGACCGACCCGGACGGGATCGGCCCGGATCGGCCGGAGACCTTTCCCGAGGAGGCGGACGCGGTCGTCCAGGCCGATCCGGCGCTGGGCGGGCCGACGAAGCGGGTCCGCACCCCCGGCGTCCGGTCGACGACCCGCACCCCCTGGGTCCGGGAACTGGCCTGGGCGCTGCACGGGCTGGCCTTCGCCGTCGCCGTGGTCTGCGCCGTCATCGCGCTGGTGAACGCCGACACCGTACCGGGCGCGTCCCGGGCCGGCCTGGCGCTGCTGCTCGCCGCCGGGGTCGGCATGGTCGGTGCGCTGGTGCTGCGCCGGCCGCCCCTGCCGGACATCGGCGCCGGGATCCTGACCCTGGCCGTGATCGGCGCCGCCGGCCGGGTCGCCGCGGTCGCCCTGCCGGGGCGGGCCCTGGTGGTGATCGCCGCCGTCATCGCGCTGACCGGGCTCGGCGTACGCGCGGTCCCCGAGGCGGCCCGGCGCGGGCCGCAACTCGCCTCCGCCGCCGCCCTGATCGTCATCGGCATCGTGGTGGCCGGCGGGGCGCTGCGGGCCGCCCTGGCCCCGATCCGGGCCGCGCTCCCGGTCTGGGAGGCCGATCTCTCCGAATACCCCGGAAAGCTCGCCGCCGGGGTCGGCGACACCTCCTGGCAGCTCGCCGTCACCGCCCTGCTGCTCACCATCGCCGCCGTGCTCTCCTCGCCGCCGGAGGTGCGCCGCGAGTTCGCCGTGGTCGGTGCGGCGCTGACCGCACTCGCCATGCCCGCCTCGTTCGGGCTCGGCTGGGTCGCCGCTCCCTGGCCACCGGTGCTGGTCGCCGTCGCCATCGGGGTGGTCGGGCTGACCGCCGAGACCCGGCGGGCCGCGCTGACCCACGCCGTCGCCGCCGCCGTGGTGGGGCTCGCCGGGGCGGCCGCCTCGGTGGCCCGGCCCGGCCTGACCGCGGCCGTACTCTTCGCGCTCGCCGTCGGCGGTGCGCTGGTGGCGCTCGCCCCGCTCGCCCGTACCACCCCGGCGGGCCGGTGGTCCGGCCTGGTCGGCGACTGGGCGGCCGGCGGGGCGGCGTTCGCCTTCCCCGGTGCGGTGGCGGCCTTCGTCGCCTCGGCGGTACCCGTCGACCCCACCCCGACCGCCCTGTCGGTACGGGAGGCCACCGAACCGGTCCTCGCCGCCAGCTTCCTGGCCGTCTGCGCGGTGCTCTGCTACGCGGCGGTGACCCAGGTCGCCCAGCGGCAGATCAGCGTGCCGCTGGCCCTCGGTACCGGCCTCGGCGCACTCGCGGTCACCGCGGCGGCCTTCGGCGCACCCGGCGCCACCCTGCCGGACACCCTGGTCGGCGGGCTGCTGCTGGTCAGCGCGGTACTGCTGGTGCTGGCGCCGTCGATCGACTCCGGCCGGCGGGCGGACCGGCTGCTCGACGGCTCGGACATCGCCGCCGCGGCGGTCACCGCCGCCCTGGTCGGCACCCTCGCCCGGATCGCCGGCATCCTCGGCGACGGCGCCGAGCTGGCCGCCGCCGCCTTCCTCATCCTGGTGGTGGCCGCCGGAATCCGGGCCATGCCGGTCGAGTGGCGGCGCGGACCGATCCTCGGCATCGCGCTGACCGGCGGCATCGTGGCGCTGCTCGCCGGCTGGACGGCGCTGAGCGGCGGCCTCCAGGTGCTGGCCACCCCGGGCCGGCTCTGGGCGGCCGACCTCGCGCAGTGGCACGTCAGCGAGACCGGCACCGGCTGGCAGGCCCCGGTCGCGCTGCTCCTGCTGGCCGGCGCCGCCGCGATCGCCCTGCCCCGGCCGTGGGCGTACGACGTCGCCGCCGTCTGTGTCGGACTCGCCACCATCGGCACCCCGGCGGCGTTCGGGCTGCCCTGGTGGTCCCCGATCGTGGTCGGCGGGGCGGTCGCCACCGTCTACGGGGTGAGTTCGGTCGTCGCCAGCGATCCCCGGGCCGGGCTGGCCCGGGCCACCGTGGCCGGCGTCGTGGCCCTGCACGCGGTCGGGGCGAGCCTGGTCCGGCCGTGGACGACCGCCGCCGCGCTCGGCATCGTCGCGCTGATCGGGGCGGTCGTCGCCATCCTGGCCCGGGTCGTCGGTACCCTCTCCGGCCCGGCGGACGAGGCCGACACCTGGTCGATGCCGCCGCAGACCGCCCAGATCGGCGGGCTCGCCGCCGGTGGGGCGCTCTTCGCGCTCAGCGGGGCGCTCGCCTCGCTCGCCGCCGCGCTGCACCGGCCGGCCGAGGTGGTGGTGCTGGCCACCCTCGCCGGGGCGAGCCTCGGCGTCGCGGTGACCGGACTGGTCCGCCGCCAGGTCCCGCAATACCTCCCGTACGCCACGATGGGCATCGTCGGCGGTGCCACCGCGACCTCGGTGGCGGCGCTCTTCACCGGCCTGCCCTGGGGCGTCTACGCCGCCGCGGCCGTACTGCTCGGGGTGCTCGCCGAGCTGATCCGGGCGGTCACCCCGGCCCCGACCCCGCTGCGGGAGCCGATCCGACGCTGGTCGGTGATGCTCGGCGGCGCGCTGCGCCGGCTGCCCGAGCCGGCGCGGGGCGGCCGCTGGTCGGTCAGCCCGGCCGTCGGGGCGATGCTCGCGGCGGCGCTGCCGACCGCCCTGGCGGTGGCCGCGCTGGCGCCTGCCCTGGTGGTGGCGCTGGTCGAGCCGTACCAGACGCTCACCCAGATCTGGGACGGGGTGCCGGCCGCGCTCGTCGACCCGGAGCCCGGTGCCGTCGACCCCGGCAACGTGCTGGCGGCGCTGCTGCTGACCATCGCGGCCGGGCTGGCCGCCACCGGGTTCAGCGGCGGACGGCCGGCCCGGGCCGTACCCGTGGTGCTGCCCGGCGCCGCGATCACCCTGCTGATCACCCCGATCTCGCTCGACCTGGCCTGGCCGAACGGCACCCTGGCGGCGCTCGCCGTCTTCACCATCGCGATGCTCGGGCTGGCCCTGACCCCGCCGCCGCCGGACGCCGAGGTCGCCCGCTCGCTGCGGCTGACCCGGATCCTGGTCTTCGGCATCGGGCTGGCCGCCGGTGGGGCCGGGCTGGCCGGCGCGCTGGCCAGCCGGGAGCTGACCCTGTTCACCCTGGGCGCGGCGGTGGGGGTCGGCGCGGTCGCCGCGCTCGGCGGCCGGACCCAGAACGCCCGCATCCTCGGCTGGCTCTTCGCCTCGGTGATGGCCCAGACCTTCGTCTTCACCCTCGGGCTGGTGCTCGGGCTCGACCCGGCCTGGTCCGCGTTCGGGGTGCTGGCGGTGGGCGCGGTGCTGCTGCTGGTCGCGGCGATGCTGCCCCGACTGCGCCGGCCGGAGGCGATCCGCGAGGCGACCACGGTGGAGTGGAGCGGGTACGCTGCCGCGCTCATCGCCGCCGCGCTCGCCTACGACTCACCCCGGCACATCGCCGCGCTGCTCGCCGCCTGGGGCGCCGTGCTCGGCATGGCGGCGGTACGGCCGTACCGTCGTACGGCCGAGCGGCGCACGCTCTTCTGGTCGGCGGTCGGTTGTGAGGTCGTCGCCTGGTGGATGCTGATGGCGCTCGCCGACGTGGCGCTGCCGGAGGCGTACACGCTGGCGTTCGCCGTCCTGGCCCTGCTGGTCGGCCTGCTGGAGATGCGGCACCGCGCCGACCTGAGCAGTTGGGTGGCGTACGGGCCGGCGCTGGTGGCGGCGTTCCTGCCCACCCTGGTGATCGTGCTGGCCGGCAACGACAGCGCGATCCGTCAGGTGCTGCTGCTGCTCGGCGGGGTGGCCACGCTGATCTGGGGATCCAACCGGCGGCAGCAGGCCCCGGTGATCATCGGGGCGGTGGTGACCGCGCTGGCCGCGCTGCGCGCCCTGTTCAGCTTCGGGCCGTGGCTGGTGCTGATCCCGGTCGGCCTGCTGCTGCTGGCGTTCGGGGCCAGCAACGAGAACCGGCGCCGCACCCAGGAGCGCTTCCGGGCGGTACGCGGGATGCGCTGACCGCACCCGCCGCTGACCGCGCCCGCCACCCGGCGCGTGCCCCCGGCGGGGCGGCGGGGCGACGGGGCGGCAGGGCGACGGAGCGGCGGGGCGGCGGCAGGAGGGAGTGCCGCGCGCAGACTGTCGAGCTGGGTGCAGAGACGGGGCAGAGTGCCGGAGCGCGTGGGCGCACAGACGGGGCAGCTCGACAGTCTCCGCAGCGGGTGGTGCCGACCCGACCGGCCGGAAGCCGGCAACGCCCTGGCTGGCTCGGTACGCCTAGCCGCCGAGGCTGGCCCGCAGCGCGGCTTCCTTCTGCGCGACCAGCGTCTCCAGCTCGGCCTGGTACGCCACCATCCGGTCCCGCAGTGTCTCGTCCGAGGCGGCCAGGATGCGTACCGCCAGCAGGCCGGCGTTGCGACCGTTGCCGATCGACACGGTCGCCACCGGGATGCCGGCCGGCATCTGCACGATGGAGAGCAGCGAGTCCAGCCCGTCGAGGTGCTTGAGCGGCACCGGTACCCCGATCACCGGCAGCGGGGTGGCCGAGGCCACCATCCCGGGGAGCGCGGCGGCCCCGCCCGCCCCCGCGATGATCACCCGGATGCCCCGGCCGGCGGCGGCCTGGGCATAGTCGATCATCTTCACCGGAGTGCGGTGCGCCGACACCACCCCGACCTCGTAGCCGACGCCGAACTCGGCCAGCGCCTCGGCCGCCGCACCCATCACCGGCCAGTCCGAGTCGCTACCCATGATCAGACCGACCGGCGGCGCCGACTCCGTCACTCGTGCCCCTCCCGCAGCCACCAGGCGGCGCGAGCCGCCCGGGCACGTACCTTCTCCAGATCGTCACCGAGCACCGTGACGTGCCCGATCTTCCGGCCGGGCCGGACCTGCTTGCCGTAGAGGTGCACCTTGGCACCCGGGTCCTCGGCGAAGAGGTGGTGCAGCCGCTCGTCGATCGACATGCCGCCGTCCGGGCCGCCGAGCACGTTGGCCATCACCACCACCGGGGCGGTCAGCGCGGTGTCCCCCATCGGATAGTCGAGCACCGCCCGCAGGTGCTGCTCGAACTGGGAGGTCCGGGAACCCTCGATCGTCCAGTGCCCGGAGTTGTGCGGCCGCATCGCCAGCTCGTTGACGACCAGCGCCGGCTCGCCGTCCGGGCCGGCCACCTCGAACAGCTCCACCGCCAGCAGCCCGACCACGCCGAGCGCGGTGGCCAGGTCGATCGCGAGCTGCTGGGCCCGCAGCGCCACCTCCTCCGGCAGCCGGGGTGCCGGCGCCAGCACCTGCACGCAGATGCCGTCCCGCTGCACGGTCTCCACCACCGGGTACGCCGCCACCTGGCCGAACGGCGAGCGGGCGACCTGCACCGCCAGCTCCCGGCGGAGCGCGACCCGCTCCTCGGCGATCAGTTCGGTCCCGGCGGCGCGCAGTGTGCCGACCAGCTCGGCGGCCTCGGCCGGGCCGGAGACGACCCAGACGCCCCGGCCGTCGTAGCCGCCCCGGGCCGCCTTCAGGATCACCGGCCAGCCCAGCTCGGCACCGAAGCCGACCAGGTCGCCCGGTTCGGCGACCGGCCGCCAGCGCGGCACCGGGGCACCCAGCTCGGTCAGCCGCTCCCGCATGACCCGCTTGTCCTGGGCGTGCAGCAGCGCGTCGGCGGGCGGATAGACGGTCACCCCGGCCTCGGCCAGCGCCCGGACGTGCTCGGTCGGCACGTGCTCGTGGTCGAAGGTGACCACGTCGGCGCCGTCGGCGAAGTCGCGCAGCGCGGCGAGATCGGTGTGTTCGCCGTACCGGACGTCGGCGGCGACCAGTGCGGCCCCGTCCTCGGGGGTGAGCGCGAGGACGCGGAGCGACTGGCCGAGGGCGATCGCGGCCTGGTGGGTCATCCGGGCCAGTTGGCCGCCGCCCACCATGCCGACAACGGGCAGACCCGTGCGGGAATCCATAGCGCGGGCAAGCCTAACTCCCGCCGACGCCGAGCTGCGCGAGCAGGGCGTCCGGGGAGGTGACCGGGCGGTCGCAGACGAAGCCCCGGCAGACGTACGCGGTCGGGCCGCCCTCGATCATCGGCCGGTCCGCGAGCAGCGGTACGCCGGGCCGGTCCGGCTCGCCGGCCACCACCACCGCCCCGGGCGGGGCGTGCCGGTGCGCCAGCGCCAGCAGCGGGTCACCGGCCGGATCGGCGGTGACCACCGCGATCTCGTACGGGCCGGAGAGCAGCGCCTCGCCGACCGTGGCCGCGTACCCGGTGAACCGGGCGTGCCGGGCCACGATCGGCGCCACGGTCTCCAACGCCGCCACCGCCGCCTCCCGGTAGCGCACCTGGCCGCCCAGCGCCGAGTACGCCACCAGTGCCGCCGTCACCGCCGACAGCCCGGACGGGGTGGCGTTGTCGGTCGGGTCGGCCGGCCGGCTGACCAGCTGCTCGGCGTCATCGGCGGTGTCGTAGAAGCCGCCCTCGCCGGTGCCGAACCGCTCCAGGGCGACGTCCAGCAGCAGCCCGGCCAGCTCCAGCCAGCGCCCCTCCCCGGTGAACTGGTGCACCGCGCAGAACGCCTCGGCGACGCAGCCGTAGTCCTCCAGCACCCCGGCCGGCTCACCGACCTGCCCGTCCCGGGAGACCCGGCGCAGTCGACCGTCGACGATGTGCCGCTCCGCCAGCACCTCGGCGATCCGCACCGCCGCCGCCCCGGCGACCGGGTCGGCGGTGAGGGTGGCGTACTCGACCAGGGCGGTGACGGCCAGCCCGTTCCAGGCCGCGACCACCTTGTCGTCCCGGGCCGGCTGGGGCCGGCGGTCGCGTACCTCCCGGAGCGCGGCCCGGACCCGCTGCCAGCGTTCCTGGATCTCCGGGTCGGCGTCGTCGACGTCCCGGGCCAGCCGCAGCACGCTGGTGCCGTGCTCGAAGCTCCCGGAGGCGGTGACCGCGAAGAGGTCGGCGGCCCACCGGCCGTCGTCCTCGCCGAGCGCCTCGACGAGCTGGGCCGGGGTCCAGGCGTAGGTCGCCCCCTCCACGCCCTCGGTGTCGGCGTCCAGCGCCGAGGCCAGGCCGCCGGCCGGGGTGCCGAGGTCGTCGAGGAGGAAGGTGGCGGTCTCGGCGGCGACCCGGGCGGCGAGCGGGTCCCCGGTGAGCCGCCAGAGCTGGGTGTAGACCCGCAGCAGCAGCGCGTTGTCGTAGAGCATCTTCTCGAAGTGCGGCACCGTCCAGTGCCCGTCCACCGAATACCGGGCGAAGCCGCCGGCGAGCTGGTCGTAGATGCCGCCCCGGGCCATCGCCTCACAGGTGTGCCGGACGATCTCCAGGTCGCGGGTGGCGCCGGTGCGCTGGTGGTGCCGGAGCAGGAAGAGCAGGTTCATCTGCGGCGGGAACTTGGGCGCGCCGCCGAAACCGCCGTGCGTCTCGTCGTACTCGACCGCGAGCTGGTCGGCCGCGGCGTCGAGCGTCTCGGCGGTGAGCGGGGCGCGCGGCCCGCCGACGGCCTGGGCGCCGGCCAGTGCCTCGACCACGGCGGCGCCCTGGCGCAGTACCGCCTCGCGCTGCCCGGTCCACGCCTCGGTCACCGACTGGAGCAGCCGGACGAAGTTGGCCTTCGGGAAGTAGGTGCCGCAGAAGAACGGGGTGCCGTCCGGGGCGGCGAAGACCGTCATCGGCCAGCCACCCTGCCCGGTCATCGCCTGGGTGGCGGTCATGTAGACGGCGTCGACGTCCGGGCGTTCCTCCCGGTCCACCTTGATCGCCACGAAGTTCTCGTTCACCAGCTTGCCGACGGCCGCGTCCTCGAAGGACTCGTGCGCCATCACGTGGCACCAGTGGCAGGCCGCGTAGCCGACCGAGATCAGCACCGGTACGTCCCGACGGCGCGCCTCGGCGAACGCCTCGGCCGTCCAGGGCCACCAGTCGACCGGATTGTCCTTGTGCTGGAGCAGGTAGGGGCTGGTCGCGTCGGCCAGTCGATTCACCCGACGACCATAACCGCTGTGCCGGTACGCCGCTCGGCGCTCGGGCGTTCGAGGCGTCCCGGCGCGGCCTAACCGGGCGCCGGGAGCGTACGGCAGAGCGCGGCCGGAAAGTCCGGCCGTACCGTCAGCACGTCGGCGCAGCCCGGGGCGGTGGTCCGGAGCACGGTCCGCCAGCCGGCCGACTCGAAGCGCAGGAAGTACCGGTACCGGGCCGGCGGCGCCGAGCAGCCGGGACGCCCGCCGACACCGCACTGGTTGGTGTTCAGGTCGAGCGTCATCACCAGCCAGTTCCCGTCACACTCCTCCACCTTCCGGGAGCTGTTCCGGGGTACGTCCATCCCCTTGATCGCCGCGAGCACCCAGGTCGAGTCGCAGTGGTCGGCCGGCGGCGTGCAGCCGAGATCGGCGGAGCAGCGCCGGTAGCCGGTCCCGTCCGGCGCCCACGGCTGCTGGTTGAGCACCACCACCCGATCGCCGACCGGCTTCGGCGAGGTCAGCCGGGCCACCCCCGGTGCCCGGGTCGGGCAGCCGCCGACCTGTCCGGACCCGGCCGAGTCGACCACGATGTTGGCATAGATCAGCCCGTTCTCCTCGGTGTACCAGCCGACCCGCGGGTTCCGGGCGCAGTCCGGGCCACCGGCCGGCACCGCCACGTCGACCAGCAGGGTGCGCGGGTTCGGCCCGCGTCGCAGGCCGGTCACCTCCGCCTCGTACGTCGTCCAGGTCGCCGGCCCGGCCGCGGTGGTCGGCGGCGCCGGGGTACCCCGGGTGCCACCGGCCCGGGCCAGTGCCGTGCTGCCGAGCCCGGAGGCGGTGGTCGGGTCGCCGTTCGGCGTCCTGGTGCCGGTGACCAGTACCGCCACCAGGTAGTCCCCGGCCGCCCCGACGTAGTAGGCGGCGGTGGCGTCACCGCCGGAGTACGACCGCAGGAGCAGCAGGCCGGCGCTGTCCTCGGCGAGTACCTTCCAGTCCTCGCCCTCGGCCGGACGGCCGCACCGGGACAGCTCGTCCCGGAGCGTCGCCATCGCGCGCTCGACGAGCCCGGCCGGATAGCGGCCGACGTACTCGTAGACCCGGTACCGGCCCATCGTCGCGTTGATCGTCCGCTCGGCCAGCGGCTCGGGCCGGTCCGGACCGCTCGACACGGAACCGCTCGGGGCGGAACCGCTCGGGACGGCGGGAACGGTGCCGGCGCAGGGCCGGGGCGGCAGCGAGTGCGGGGCCTGCGGGCCACCGGCGGAGACTTCCGCGCCGCCCAGGTCGTCGCTGCGCAGCAGCACCTCGTCCGGGATCTCCGCCGGCCCGCCCGGCGCACCCGGTCCCGCGCAGCCGAGCAGTGTTCCGGCGGCCAGGAGTACCGCCAGCGAAAGCTTCACCCGCCTCATCGGCACAGTGTGCAGTACCGCCACCGGCCGCGACCGAGCCCGGATACTCAGCCGAACCGGCTACGAGGCGCCGTCGGCGCGCAGCGGCAGGATCCGCGCCTGCGCGGAGTCGAGCAGCGACCGGAGCACCGCGACGATCTTGTCCGACGGCATCGGCCGGAAGAAGTGGTAGCCCTGCGCGGCGGTGCAGCCCAGCTCGGCGAGCGCGGCCCGCTGGTCGGCGGTCTCCACCCCCTCGGCCACCACCCGCAGCCCCAGCTCGCGGCCGAGGTCCACGGTGGTCCGGACGATCGCCGCCGCCTCCGGTGACTCCGCCATCTTCATCACGAACGACCGGTCGACCTTGAGTTCGTCCACCGAGATCCGGGTCAGGAAGGTCAGCGAGGAGAAGCCGGTGCCGAAGTCGTCGACCGCCAACTGCACGCCCATCGCGCGCAGCGCGGAGAGCACCTCGTCGATGACCTCCAGCTCGCTCATCACCACCGTCTCGGTGATCTCCAGCACCAGCCGGTGCGCCGGCACCTGGTGCCGGCGCAGCGACTCGGCCACCTCGGCCGGCAGCCTCGGGTCGAGCAGGCTGCGCGCCGACAGGTTGATCGAGATCGGTACGTCGAGACCGTGCCGGGCCCAGTCGGCCGCGACGCCGAGCGCCTTGTCCACCACATAGCGGGTGAAGGCGCCGAGCAGTTCGCTGCCCTCGATGGTCCGGACGAAGTCGGCCGGGGTGAGCCGGCCCCGCCGGGGGTGCCGCCAGCGGATCAGCGCCTCCACCCCGGTCGGCTCCCCGGTGCAGAGGTCCACCGCCGGCTGGAGCGCCAACTCGAGCTGGTCGTCCACGTCCAGCGCCTCGCGCAGCTCGGCGAGGAGGGCGAGCTTGTCGGTGCTGGCCGCGTCCCGGGCACTGTCGTACGACGCGACGCTGCCGCCGCCCTGCTTCGCCTGGTACATCGCGATGTCGGCCCGGCGCAGCAGCTCGGTCATGTCGGCGGTACCCGCACCGGCCACCACCACCCCGACGGAGACCTCGACCGACATCCGCACCCCGGCCACCTCGATCGGGGTGGCGAGCAGCTCGACGATCTCGCGGGCGCGGCGGAGCACGTTCGGCATCGGCGACCGGTCGGTGGCCGGCTCGGCCAGTACCGCCGGGGAGGGGATCAGCAGCGCGAACTCGTCACCGCCGAGCCGGCCCAGCAGCTCACCGGGGCGGACCAGCGCGTCCAGCCGGTCGGCGGTCACCTGGAGCAGCTCGTCGCCGGCCGCGTGCCCGAGCGTGTCGTTGACCTCTTTGAAGTGGTTGATGTCGAGCAGCAGCAGGGCCACCGGGTGGTCGTGGCCGAGCTGGTGCAGCGCCAGGTCGCCCTTGCTCAGCAGGGCGGCCCGGTTGATCAGGTTGGTCAGCGCGTCGTGCACCGCCTCGTACGACGAGCGGGCCGTCACCAGCCGGAGCTGGCGGTGCGTCGCCGCGTCGTGCAGGGCCGCCGCCAGCGCGTCGCCGAACGCCGAGAGCGCGTCCTGCTCCCGCTGGCTCGGCGGGGCGGAGCGGGGGAAGCGTACCCGCAGCTCGCCGACCGGGGAGCTGCCCACCACAAGCGGCCGGGTCAGCTCCTGGTCGGCCCGTCCGGTGGCCGCCGGACCGTGCTCGGCGCCGGCCCGACCGTCGATGCCGGCAGCGCGGCCGGTCGACAGGTCGCCGCCGACCTGGCTCGCGGCCAGATCCAGGCCGAGCCGGCTGGCGAAGGGCAGCCGGGCGGTTCCGTCGTCCGGCGGCGCCGGGAAGCCGGCCCGTTCGCCGCTGTCGGCCCGCTCGGCGGTGGTCAGGTCGCGGTGCACCACCGGACCGCCCGGCTCGCCACGGTAGCGCCGCCACCGCCCGTCGCCGCGCCGCACGTCCACCTCGACCCACTCCGCGCCGAACAGGGCCAGCGGGCCGGCCACCCCGGCGGTCGCGACGCCGTGCTCGTCGAGCTGGTTGAGCGCGCCGGTGGCCTCGGCAAGGGCCCGCCAGGCGCGTCGCTCGTCGTCGGCGCGGAGCCGCTGACTGTACGTCTGCTGGAGCAGCCAGAGCACCGGCGGCAGGAAGAGCAGCCAGCGCGGGTCGTACTCGACCACGGCCACCACGGCCAGCCCGACGAAGACGTTGCCGACGAACATCAGCAGCTTGCCCTGTAGGGCGCGCAGCAGCGCCGGCCAGAGCCGTTCGCCGTGCCGCAGCGACAGGGTGAATCCGGCCAGCCCGGCGGTGACCAGCAGGTACGTCATCGACCCGACCGCGAGCGCGGCGATCAGCGGCGGCGTCAGCTCGGTGACGAGGCGGGTGCCGAGCACGTCCGGTACGGGCGTGCCGAGCGCACCGGCGACGGTCAGCGCGACCGTGACGGCGAGCGCGACGGAGATGGTCAGCGAGGCGGCGCTGTGTACGACGTCCAGCGACGAACGCCGGTCCACGAAGATCGTCAGCAGCGTCCAGGCCAGCACCGCGCCGAGCAGGGCGGCGGCCGGCAGCCAGCCGGGCGGGACCAGGGAGAGGCCGATGATGAGGGACGCCTCGCCCCAGGTGACGCTGACCCGGCCCGAACCGACCCGGAACCGCAGCCGGAAGAGCTGTGCCGTCGCCATCACGGCGGTGGCGATGCCGAGCCGGGCCATCGCCGGCAGCGGGTCGTCGGCGGGCAGGTCGGTGGGGATGAGCAGACCGGCCGCGACGAGGGTCACCGCGACGGGCAGGACGGTGAGGGTGAGCACGCGCACCCGACGGGGTGCCGACGCGATGCCGACCAGGGCGAGGAAACGCCCGGACCGACGCCCGGACGTCACGGATCGCCGCCGTTCGCCGGTGGCCGTCTCGGGACGTGGCCGTGCCGCGACCGGCGCTGGGCGTCGGGTCTGGTTCTCATCGGCGCCCCCTCCCGCGCACGGTGCGGGGACTTTTGGTCCCCCGGCGGAAGGCTAAGCCAATCCGATTGAGCGCAACAGGGGGCGCCTGGCCGGATTAGCGTGAATCATGGCGCGGACTGGCTGTTCCTGTCCTGCTGGGGGGCATTGGGAGCGCTTCCACCAGATTCCTCCGCCGCAGGCGCCTCGGCAGACGCCTCCGGGTCGCCCGGCTCGGCCGCCGACGGCTCGTCGTCCCGCTGGTGCGGGAAGCGCTCGGGCAGCCGGCGCAACCGGGCGTTCATGTTACGGATCAGCAGAACCGTGGCGATAGCCAGTACGGTGATCAGGAAGAGACCCATCGGTCCGGCCAGGCCGCCGGTCCGGGTGTCACCGAAGTTGTTCTCCGCGAGCACCTGCGCAGCGGTAAGCATGACTGGAAATCCTCCGATGTGGCGGCCTACCCCCTTACGGTACGCCTAGCCTCGGTTCACCGGACCTGCGCGGTCTCCCGAACCCCGGCGAAGAGGTCCGACTCGGGCAGCGGACTGTCGACGACCGAGCGGACCAGCTCGAAGTCCTCGGTCGGCCAGGCCTGCTGCTGCAACTCCATCGGCACGTGGAACCAGAAGCCGTCCGGGTCGACCTGGGTGGCGTGGGCGCGCAGCGCGTCGTCGCGGACCGGGAAGTAGTCCGCGCAGGGGACCCGGGTGGTGATCCTCGGCCCCTTGTCCGGCCGGTCCTCCCACCGCTCCAGCCACTCCGCGTACGGCGACTCCGCGCCCCGGGCCAGCATCGCCTCGTGCAGCGCCATGATCTTCGCCTTGGAGAAGCCGATGTCGTAGTAGAGCTTCAACGGCTGCCACGGAGCACCCGACTCCGGGAAGCGCTCCGGGTCACCGGCCGCGTCGAACGCCGCCACGCTGACCTTGTGGCACATGATGTGGTCGGGGTGCGGGTAGCCGCCGTCCTCGTCGTAGGTGGTGACGACGTGCGGACGGAACTCGCGCATCAGCTTGACCAGCGGCGCCGCCGCGACCTCGACGTCCTGGAGCGCGAAGCAGCCCTCCGGCAGCGGGGGCAGCGGGTCGCCCTCCGGCAGCCCCGAGTCGACGAAGCCGAGCCACGCCTGCTCGACGCCGAGGATGGCCCGGGCGGCGTCCATCTCGGCCCGGCGGATCTCGGCGATGTTGGCCCAGACGTCCGGCCGGTCCAGCTTCGGGTTGAGGACACTGCCCCGCTCGCCGCCGGTACACGTGACGACGAGGACCTGCACCCCTTCGGCGACGTATTTCGCCATGGTCGCCGCGCCCTTGCTCGACTCGTCGTCGGGATGGGCGTGCACGGCCATCAGACGTAGCTGTTCTGCCAACTCAGGTGCTCCCTCGTGATGCCCCGGGCCGGGCTCGGCCCCCCGTCCCCCTCGAACGCCCGCCCTCCGCTGACCGGTGGTCTGCTGACCCGTGGTCTGCCGACCGGTGGCGGACCTGCCAGAGCCGGCCCGGCCGCCGATGAGAAGATGGGCGTACCCATTCTTGCCGATGCCACCGACAACAGTCCCAGGAGATACCCGCCGGTGTCCGAGACGCCCGCCACACCAGTACCGACCGCCCCGGTGTTCCCACCCGGCCGGTACGGCCACCGCCGCGCGCAGCGGCGCCGCCGGCCCTGGGTCGCGGCACTGCTGGCGGTCGCCCTGCTGGTGGTGATGAGCGCCGTCTCCTACCGCCTCTACCGGCAGTACGGCGACCCGAACTACGACGCCCAGGTGATCACCTACACCGAGATCACCGACAGCCAGCTCGTGCTCGACTTCCGGGTCACCGTGCCGGCCGGCGGCTCGGCGATCTGCGTGCTCCGGGCCCGCTCCAAGGACGGCGCCGAGGTCGCCCGCGAGGAGGTACGGGTCGACGCCGAGCCGGGGCAGCGGCACCTGACCGCCCGGCACCGGTTGGTCACCACGGCCCGGCCGATCCTCGGCGAGGTGCTCCGCTGCCGCCCCACCGGATGAGCCCGAACGGCTGACCGCCGGCCGGCACCGGCCGCCCCGACGGTCGGCCGAACCGCGCTCCCGAGCCTCGCCGACCGGCGGCCCGAGCCACCCGGCGCGACGGCGTTCCGGCCGCCCGCAGCGCCCCGGCCTGCGCCGGCCACCGATAAATGACGTGGCGTCCGGTGTGTAGCGCACTGGTAACTTGGTAATTCGTCCCTGTCCACGACTACCCGAGGAGATCGTCTGTGTCCACGACCGACCGCGAGGCAGCCACCTGGCTGTCGCAGGAGGCCTACGACCGGCTGCAGGCGGAGCTCAACGAGCTGATCGCCGGCCGTCCTGCGATCGCCGCGGAGATCAACGCCCGGCGCGAAGAGGGTGACCTCAGGGAGAACGGCGGTTACCACGCCGCCCGGGAGGAACAGGGCAAGCAGGAGTTCCGGATCCGTCAGCTACAGGAACTTCTCCGTACCGCCCAGGTCGGCGAGGCGCCGGCCGCGGACGTGGTGGCGCCGGGCTGCGTCGTCACGATCCACTTCGACGACGACACCGACGACACCGAGACCTTCCTGCTCGGTTCCCGGGAGATCGCCGCGACCACCGACCTGACCGTCTACAGCCCGGAGTCGGCGCTCGGCAAGTCCATCCTCGGCGCCCGGCCCGGCCAGACCGTCACCTACACGGCGCCGAGCGGCGCGGAGATCAAGGTGACGGTGGTCCGGTTCGAGGCGTACGGCGGCTGACCGGCAGCGGCCCGTCGGAGGCGGCGGGCCGGGACGTCCGACCCAGCCGGCTCAGCCCGGCTGGGCGACGTCGACCTGGTAGCCGCAGCCGCGCAGCGCACTGATCAGCCGGTCGGAGTGCTCGGAGCCCCGGGTCTCCACCGAGAGCGCCACCTCGACCTCACCGAGCCGCAGGTGCGGGTTCTGCCGCTGGTGCACCACGTCGACCACGTTGCCCCGGTGCTCGGCGATCATGCCCAGCAGCGACGCCAACTGGCCGGGCCGGTCGGCGCAGCGCACGGTGATCCGCAGGAAGCGGCCCGCCGAGGCGAGCCCGTGCTCGATCACCCGCAGCATCAGCAGCGGGTCGATGTTGCCGCCGGAGAGCACCGCCACCACCGGCGGCTCGACCTGCACCGCGCCGGACATCAGCGCGGCCACCCCGGCCGCCCCGGCCGGCTCCACCACCTGCTTGCCCCGTTCCAGCAGCATCAGCAGGGCCCGCGAGATGTCCTCGTCGGCTACCGTCACGATCTCGTCCACCAGCTTGCTGACGTGCGCGAAGGTGACCTCACCGGGCCGGCCGACCGCGATGCCGTCGGCGATCGTGGCGAAGGCGGGCAGCCGTACCGGTTCGCCGGCCCGCAGCGACGCGGGGAAGGCGGCGGCACCGGCGGCCTGCACCCCGATCACGCGTACGTCCGGGCGGAGCGCCTTGGCCGCCACCGCGATCCCGGAGACGAGTCCGCCGCCGCCGACCCCGGCGATGATGGTCCGCACCTCCGGGCACTGCTCCAGGATCTCCAGCGCCACCGTGCCCTGCCCGGCGATCACGTCCGGGTGGTCGAACGGGTGGATGAAGACCGCACCGGTACGGTTCGCGAAGTCCTCCGCCGCGACCAGTGACTCGTCGACGGTGTTGCCGACCAGCTCCACCCGGGCGCCGTACCCCTTGGTCGCCGCCACCTTCGGCAGCGGCGCGCCCACCGGCATGAAGACCGTGGCGGCGGCGCCGAGCAGCCCGGCGGCGAGTGCCACCCCCTGGGCGTGGTTGCCGGCGCTGGCCGCCACCACCCCCCGGTCGCGCTCCGCCGCCGAGAGCCGGGCGATCCGCACGTACGCGCCCCGCACCTTGTACGACCCGGCCCGCTGCACGTGCTCGCACTTGAGCCAGACCGGTCCGCCCAGCGCGGCGGAGAGCGGCCGGGACGGCTCCAGCGGAGTGACCCGGACGACGTCGGCGAGCAGTTCGCGGGCGGCGGCGACCTCGGCGAGTCCGACCAGCTCCGTCATGCCCCAGATCGTCGCATCCCGCTCCCGGGGTGTTCGCGTCGGCGGTACCGGCGTGCCGGAGGTCACCCCGCCGGCCGCCGTCGACGATCGTCGAGGCGTTCTACCCTCTCGCTCGGGCCGTTCGTTCGGACGGCGTCACCCCCGCCCGGTGCCCCGACCGGCCGTCGGCGGGCCGGACCGAAGACGGGGACGGAGCCTCAGATGTCTGCCGGTACCGAGCCGATCTCCGAGCAGGGTCCGGCGGCGCTGGACGGCGCGCAACCGCCACCGCTGCCCTGGCGGGACGTCATCCGGCTCCGGTTGGCGGCCGAGCCGCAGGGCCGGGCGGAGTCGCTGGCCCGGTACGCTGGGTGGCTCGGCTTCGGCGCCGGAGTGCTGCTCTGCTGCCTGTTCCTGGTCGTCGTCCCGGCCACCGCCTGCACGGTGGCGGCACCCTGCCACCCGGACCGGGTCGGCAACGTCATCTTCGGGCTGGTCGGCAGCCTGCCGCTGCTCGCCCTGGTGCGGCTGGAGTTCGCCGGGGCGGCGGCCGGCACGTCGCTGGCCGTCACGCTCGGCTACGAGCTGACCCAGTCCGAGCACCTGCCGCCGTGGTTCTATCCGCTGCTCGTCGGGTACGCGGTCGGCTGCGGGCTGCTCGCCCGGCTGGCCCGGGGCCCTGCGCGGTACCGGGCCGGGTTGCGCGACTGGCACCGGCGGGCCCGGCTCGCCGTACCGCCGTCGCCGGCACGGCTGCCCCGCCCGCCGCTGGGTACCTCGGTCGCCGCCACCCTGCTGCTCGTCGCCGCGCTGGTCGTCGCCGGCTGGACCGGCCTGCGGCAGAGCGAGGTCGACGACCAGCAGCGCCGGGCGGAGATCGTCACCGCGACCGTGCGCGCGCACCCGTCCTGGGCAGAGGTCGACCTCGACCTCCCCGCCGGCCGGCCGCCCGCGCGGCTTTCCGTCCTCGACGCGGCCGCCTATCCCGTCGGCTCCACGGTCGAGCTGGCGGTGGACGACGCCGGCCTGCGGCAGCTCGTCACCGAGCCGTACGACCTGACGCCGTGGCTGGCCCTCGTGGTGGTTCTCGCACTGCTCGGGCTCGGCGTCGGCTGGCGCGCTGCCGCCCGGGTACGCGCCGGGCGCCGGTTCTTCCGCCGGCCGCAGCCGGTCAGCGGCGTACTGCTGCACCAGGGCGTCGACCGGGTGTACGTCTACGCCGGCGAGGGTCCGGAGGTGATGCCGCTGGCCGAGATCGAGGTACGGGAGCGGCTCACCCCGACGGTCGGCACCGAGCCCGGCCCGGCGGTACTGCACGGTGTGCCCGTACCCGGGCGGTGGGGCACGGTGACGGTCGACGGCCGTACCCTCTCGCCCACCGGTCCGGTGCTGCTGCCCGAGCCGACCGCGCCGTGGCTGACCACCCGGCGCCGCCGGTCCGGGGTGCCGGTCCGGCCCCGTCGCCCGGTCCCGTCGTTCCGGTCCGGCCGGGGCGGCGGCGCTTAGCCGGCCGGGGTGGGCACCCGGGGCCAGTCCGGCGCGTGCCGCCGCCACGGGCCGGCCAGCTCGAACTGCCCGGCCACGCCGAGCAGCAGCAGCTCCGAGCCGGGCGGGCCGACCAGCTGCACTCCGACCGGCAGCCCGTCCGGGCGCAGCCCGACCGGTACGACCAGCGACGGCAGGCCGGCGAGATTCCACGGCGCGGCGTACGGCGCGTAGCGGATGCAGGTCAGCAGGTTGGACCGCCACGAGCGGGTGGCCCAGCCAAGGGCCGGCGGAGGGGCGCTGGCCAGCGCGGGAGTGAGCATCAGGTCGACCGAGTGGTCGCCGAAGAAGTTGACGCTCCGCTCCCGCCACCGGGTGCGGTCCTGCTCGCGTACCAGGCCACGGCGCTGTGCCCAGCCGCCGAGGGCGGCGTGCCGGCGGCTGCGCCGTTGCAGGGTGGCGGGGTCGAGACCGGCCGCCTCGACCTCGTTCGCCGCCGCCGCCAGCCAGGTGGCGACGCCGCGCAGCCCCAGCGAGGTCGGATAGACCGGGTCGACCGAGACGGTGTCGTGTCCGGCCACCGCCAGCAGCTTGGCGGCGGCGCCCACCGCGTCCCGGTTGGGCTGGTCCGGGCGTACCCCGGCCACCGGTGAGCGGAGCGAGACGGCGACCCGGAGCCGCTCCGGCGGTACCAGCTTGTCCGGCCGGCGTCCGGCGAGCACCGCGAAGCCGACCGCCGCGTCCGCCACGGTGGTGGCCAGGATGCCCTGCTCGGCGAGGCCGTACCAGTCGTTGGCGCCGAGCTGGCTCGGTACGACGCCCCGGCCGGGCTTGAGCCCGACCAGCCCGCAGCAGGCGGCCGGGATCCGGATCGAGCCGAGTCCGTCGTTGCCGTGCGCGATCGGCACCATCCCGGAGGCGACGGCCGCCGCCGAACCGCCGGAGGAGCCGCCCGGGGTCCGGTCGGTCGCCCACGGGTTGCGGGTCGCCACGGTCTCGTCGTCGGTGACCCCGAAGAGCCCGAGCTCGGGCATCCGGGTCACCCCGACGATCACCGCTCCGGCGCCGCGCAGCCGCCGGACCACCTCGTGGTCGGACTCGGCGACCGGGGTACGCGCGGCTGCCGACCCGTTCCAGGTCGGCAGCCCCGCGACGGCGGTGTTCTCCTTGACCGCGATCGGCACCCCGGCCAGCGGCAGGTTCGCCAGGTCGTCCTGCTCGTCGACCTTCTCGGCCTCGACGATCGCCTCGCCACCCCGGACCACCCGGAACGCGGACAGCTCGCGGTCCGCCCGGTCGATGTGGTCGAGGTGGTCCGCCACCACCTGGGTGGCGGAGGCGTCCCCACGACGGACGGCCCGGGCGATCTGTTTCGCGGTCGCGCCCACCCAGTTCGGCGTGATGTCCTGCACGGCCAACTCCCCATCGGCTTGTCCGCAGCGCCGTCCGGGCGGCCGGACAGCGGTCATCCGAGCGCCTGCTCCAGGTCTGCGAGTAGGTCGTCGGCGGTCTCGATGCCGACAGACAGTCGCACGAGATCGGCGGGAACTTCAAGCGGCGAGCCGGCGGCACTTGCGTGTGTCATCCGGCCCGGATGTTCGATAAGCGACTCGACTCCGCCCAGTGACTCGGCGAGCACGAAGAGTTTCGCCCGGTCGCAAATCCGTACGGCGTGCTCCTCGCCACCGGCCGCCCGGAACGAGATCATGCCGCCGAACCGGCGCATCTGCTTCGCCGCGACCTCGTGCCCGGGGTGTTCCGGCAGGCCCGGGTAGAGCACCTGGGACACCGCCCTATGCCCGTTGAGATAGTCGGCGATCCGCTCGGCGTTGTCGCAGTGCCGGTCCATCCGTACCCCGAGGGTCTTCACCCCGCGCAGCGTCAACCAGGCGTCGAAGGGCCCGTTCACCGCGCCCATCGCGTTCTGGTGGTAGCGCAGCTCCTCGCCGAGCGCGGCGCTGGCCGCGACGAGGGCGCCCCCGACCACGTCGGAGTGCCCGCCGACGTACTTCGTCGTCGAGTGCACCACCACGTCCGCGCCGAGCGCGATCGGCTGCTGGAGGTAGGGCGAGGCGAAGGTGTTGTCGACGACCAGCAGCGCGTCGACGTCATTGGCCAGCGCGGCCAGCCCGGCGATGTCGGCGATCCCGAGCAGCGGGTTGGTGGGGGTCTCCACCCAGATCACCCTCGTCTGGCCGGGGCGGACCGCCGCCCGGACCGCGTCGACGTCGGAGATCCGGGCCGCCGTCCAGCTCAGTCCCCAGCGCTCGGCGACCCGGGCGAAGAGCCGGAACGTGCCGCCGTACGCGTCGTCCGGGATCACCACGTGGTCCCCCGGGCGGCAGACGGTACGCAGCAGGGCGTCCTCGGCGGCCAGCCCGCTGGCGAAGGCGAGCCCGACCGGGCCGCCCTCCAGCGCGGCGAGGCACTCCTGCAACGCGTCCCGGGTCGGGTTGCCCGACCTGCTGTACTCGTAGCCGAGCCGGGGCGCGCCGACGGCGTCCTGGGCGTACGTGCTGGTCTGGTATATCGGCGGCACCACCGCCCCGGTGCGGGGCTCCGGCTCCTGGCCGGCGTGGATGGCGAGTGTCTCGAAGCCGTGACTCATTTGCAGAAGGCTAGCCTGCACTGGTGGCGGGGTGCGTGTTCTGCGGGATCGTGGCGGGCGCGGCGGCGTTCCGGGTGGTCGACTCCCCCGACGGGGTGGCCTTCCTCGACGTCCGCCCGGTGTTCAGGGGGCACTTACTGGTGGTGCCGCGCGCACACGTCGAGACGCTGGGCGAGCTGCCGGACGAGGCGCTGCCCGGCTACTTCCGGCTGGTCCGGCGGCTGGCCGTGGCCGTCGAGGAGGGGCTCGGCGCGGGCGGGACGTTCGTGGCGATGAACAACCGGGTCTCCCAGTCCGTGCCGCACCTGCACACCCATGTCGTACCGCGGACGAAGGGCGACGGGCTGCGCGGCTTCTTCTGGCCCCGCACGAAGTACGCCTCGGACGCCGAGGCCGGCTCGTACGCCGACCGGATCGCCGCCGCGCTCACCGAGTAGCCGCGGCGGAGGCGGCCCGCCCCGGTGTCGCCCGCCCGCCCCGGCTCCGCCGCCGGTGGTACGCGACGGCGACCGCCAGCAGCAGCGGCCCCCAGGCCACCAGTGGCGCGTACGTGACGGCCACCACCACCTGCGCGCTGCCCTCCAGCGTCGCCGTGCCCGCCTCCCCGATCGCCGGCCGGACCGGCCCGACGAGGTCGAACAGGGACTCGACCAGCAGATAGCCGCAGAGCCCGATCAGCACGCCCGCCCCGGTGACGGCCGGTACCACCGCCGCCCGGATCGGCACCCGCCGGCCGCCCAGCAGCGGCAGCCAGCCCGGCAGCCGCTCGCCCCAGGGCCGGACCAGGCCGACGGTGAGCAGCGCCAGCCCCATCGAGACGAGGCTGAGGGAGAGCACGTAGAGCCGCTCGGCCGGCGTGACGGTCACCGAGGTGCCGCCGCCGTCGAGCAGCCCGGCGAGCAGGGCCAGCCGGGACAGCGCCGACGGCAGTACGCAGAGCGGCACCGCGTACGCCGCCCGGACCGCCCAGCGCGGCACCTCCGTGGTCTGCACCGTCATCTCGTCGCCCCCTCCGACCGGCCTGCCCGCCGGATCCCACGATCCGCCGGAGCACCCACCGGCACCTCCCGCCCCAGCGCCATCCGGCTCCCCCGGCCGGGTGAACCCGAGGGGGTGGTGCGGGCCTGGGCGGGTAAGGATCCGGGTGCGTGTCGTGTTACACCCGGCAGAGGTACGAGAGGAGTTCCATCGTGTTCCTACGGCGCACCAATGCCGAGCTGCCCACCCCCGACCAGGCCCTGCCCGGCCGGCCGATCGCGATGCCGATCGCCGACCGGCACGAGGTGCTCGGTACCCCGCTGCGGGGCCCGTGGCCCGAGGGTGCCCAGGTCGCCGTCTTCGGGATGGGCTGTTTCTGGGGAGCCGAGCGGCTGTTCTGGACGCTGCCCGGGGTGATTTCCACCTCCGCGGGCTACGCGGGCGGTTATACGAAGAATCCGACCTACGAGGAGGTCTGCTCGGGCCGGACGGCGCACGCCGAGGTGGTCCAGGTGGTCTACGACCCCTCGAAGATCGGTTACGAGGACCTGCTCAAGGTCTTCTGGGAGAACCACGACCCGACCCAGGGGATGCGGCAGGGCAACGACGTCGGCACGCAGTACCGGTCGGCGATCTACACCACCACCGAGGAGCAGGCCGCGGTCGCCCGGGCGTCCCGGGACGCGTTCGCGCCGATCGTGGCGGGGGCCGGGCACGGCGAGATCACCACGGAGATCGCCGAGCTGGGCGACTACTACTACGCCGAGGACTACCACCAGCAGTACCTGGCGCCGACCAAGAACCCGGGCGGTTATTGTAATCATGGCCCCAATGGCCTGACTTGTCCGGTTGGCGTGGCCAAGACCGCGTAGCACCGCAGGCTACCGGGCCATCGGCCCGGTAGCCTGATCCACCAAGCCTCAAATTTGTACAGACTTCACGCCAGTAACTGCCTATACTTCGAGCATGACTGTCGTGCCCTTCACCGACGCTCGCAACCGCCTCTCAGAACTCATCGACGAGGTGACCTCGACCCATGAGCGGATAGAGATCACCAAACACGGCCACACCGCCGCGGTACTCATCTCCGCCGACGATCTCGCGGCTTTGGAAGAGACGCTGGAGGTCCTGTCCAGCGCTGAAGCCATGCGGCAACTTGCCGAATCCAAGGCAGCCGTCGAAGCCGGTGACGTTCTCGACGCCGACGAACTCGCGGCGTTGATGGCGAAGCGGTCGAAGCAGGCACGGTGACTGGCCCGGCCTCCGACCGCTACCGACTGCAGGTCGCCGGGCCGGCCGCACGCGCCTTGGCCGGGCGGCTGCCAGAGAAGATCGCCGCAGCCGTCTACGAGTTCATCACCACCGCCCTCCTCGACAACCCGCATCGCGTCGGCAAACGACTGCTTCTGCCACCGTTCCAGGGAACCTGGTCGGCCAGACGGGGCACGTATCGAGTCCTCTACGAGATCGACGAGGACGACCGCGTCGTGACCGTGACGGCCATAGAACATCGCGCCGACGCCTACCGGTCGCGTTGATTCGAAGGCGCGAATCAGCACATCACTGTTCGTCAGAGTCCAAGAACCCGAACGGGTACTGCAACCACGGGCCGAACGGGCCGACCTGCCCGGTCGGGGTGGCTCGGACCGGGGCGTAACCGCCGGGACCCGCCCTCCGCGCGGAAGTGTGGCCAAAAACCGTTGCCGGGGCCGTCCGGGGATGGATAGCGTGGCCGTACACGGGAAGGGAGGTGGTCCGAGCTTTGTATAGCAACAGGACTCGTGAGGTGGCTGTCCGCTAGCCGCTGTCCTTGACAGTTTCGGTGTCCGCCGCAAGCGGGCAGTTGCAAGTCGTCGAGACCGTGTGGCAGCGGTGCGGCGAATCCACGACAGCCACCCGACCCCCGGGGCGAGCCGGCCACAGTCCAGCCGGCCCTCGCGTGACGACCGTCACGCGGAACCCCGGGGGTCGACCATTTCTCCGGTCGACCGCCGACGCCGTCGACCGGTACCCCCTCGAAGAGGCCGCCGTGTCCGTACGTGAGCTGGCGGTGCTGGGCACGGCCAGCCAGGTGCCGACCCGGCACCGCAACCACAACGGGTACCTGCTGCGCTGGGACCGCGAGGTGATCCTCTTCGACCCCGGCGAGGGCACCCAGCGGCAGATGATGTTCGCCGGCATCCCGGCCGGCGACCTGACCCGGATCTGCGTCACGCACTTCCACGGCGACCACTGTCTCGGCCTGCCCGGGGTGATCCAGCGGCTCTCGCTGGACCGGGTGCCGCATCCGGTCGACGCGCACTATCCGGGCGGCGACGCGCACTTCTTCGCCCGGCTGTGGCACGCCAGCTCGTTCCACGAGACCGCCGAGCTGCGCGAACTGCCGGTGCTGCGGGACGGCCAGACCTTCGAGACCTCCGCCGGCACGCTGCTGGCCCGCCGGCTCCGGCACCCGGTCGAGACGTACGGCTACCGGCTGGTCGAGCCGGACGAGCGGCGGATGCTGCCGGACCGGCTGGCCGGGTTCGGCGTCCGGGGGCCGGCGATCGGCGAGCTGATCCGGGCCGGTCACGTCCACGTGGCCGGCCGGCGGGTGACGCTCGCCGAGGTGAGCGCGCCGCGTCCCGGCCAGCGGTTCGGCTTCGTGATGGACACCGGGCTCTGCGACGGGGTCTTCGAACTGGCCGACCGGGCCGATCTGCTGGTGATCGAGTCGACGTTCCTGGCCGAGGATGCCGCGCTCGCCGCCGAGGTCGGCCACCTGACGGCGGCCCAGGCCGGCCGGGTGGCGGCCGAGTCCGGGGTACGCCGGCTCGTGCTGACCCACTTCTCCCAGCGGTACGCCCCGACGTCCCGGGCCGGGCTGCCACCGGCCGCCGAGCGTTTCGCGGCCGAGGCCCGGGAGCACTTCGACGGTGACCTGGTGATCGCCGAGGATCTGGCCCGGGTGGCGGTGCCGCCCCGGGTGGCGGTCAGCGCGGCAGGGTCGCCGCCAGCCGCTTCGGCGCCCTGATCCGCCACGACTCGGTGAGCAGTTCGCTCAGCTCGACCGGATCGGCGGTGTCGAGCGCGACCACCACCATCGGATAGTTGGCGTAGTGCGCCGGCACGGTGTAGGTCTGCGGCGCCGCCGCGAGCAGCGCCTCCCGCTCGTGCGTGAAGATCGCGATCCGCTCGCCGTCCTCCAGCAGCCGGGCGAAGAGCTTGCCCCGGATCTTGCAGGCGGGCGTCCCGTATGAGATGCCCTGTTCCACCTCGGGTAGCACCGACACCAGATCACACACTCTGTCCCAGGTGACCATATCGGCCACGTTACTACGATCAACTAATGACCCTCACTCTGCGCCCGGCGGTGACCGCCGACCTGCTGGCGATCGGCGACCTGCACCACAGATCGCGTGCGGCGGCGTACCGGGAGATCATCCCGGCGGACGCGCTGGCGGCACAGACCGGCGAGATGATGGGGCGGTACTGGGCGGAGCGTTGGACCTACGAGCGGGACACCCACCTGATGACGGTGGCGGAACGGGACGGCCGGCTGCTCGGCTTCACCTATCTCGGGCCGCACGACCCCACCGAACCCGTTTCGGCCGGCCCGGACGTCGGCGAGCTGTACGCGATCCACCTGGACCCGGCCGTGCAGGGCCACGGGGTGGGCCGGACCCTGATGGTCGACGCGCTGGCGAAGCTGCACGCCCGGGGCTGGCGCCGGGCCGTGCTCTGGGTACTCGTCGACAACGCGCACGCCCGGAACTTCTACGCCCGGGGCGGCTGGGTGCCCGACGGCGTCGAGCGGGAGGGCGCGATCGGCCCGGTGCTGACCCCACAGCTGCGCTACGCCCGCGACCTGCCGTAGCGCGGGTCAACGACGGCTCCCGCCCGGACGGGACGGGTCGGCGGATTTCGCTCTGGGCGCAGCGGCGCCGGGGATCGACCGGGGTCTGGCCGGCGTTGACCGGCACATGAGCACCGAACGAGCAGAACCGGAGCGTGCCGAGCGGGCCGCTCTGGACGCGTACTCCCAGGTGGTGACCGGGGTGGCCGCCCGGGTGCTGCCCAGCGTGGCCGCGCTGGCCGTACGCGGTCCGCGCGGCGCCGGAGCCGGTTCGGCGGTGACCTTCACCGACGACGGGTTCCTGCTCACCAGCGCGCACGTGGTGGACGGGGCGGCCGGCGGGCAGGCCACCTTCGGCGACGGCGCCGAGGCCCGGTTCGACGTGGTCGGCACCGACCCCCTCTCCGACCTGGCCGTACTCCGGGTCCGGGCCACCGCCGCCCCGCCCGCCGAACTCGGCGACGCCGACCCGCTGCGGATCGGGCAGCTTGTGGTGGCGGTCGGCAACCCGATGGGGCTGGCCGGCTCGGTCACCGCCGGGGTGGTCTCCGGGCTGGGCCGGTCGCTGCCGGCCCGGGACGGCCGGGTCGTCCGGCTGATCGAGGACGTCATCCAGACCGACGCCGCGCTCAACCCCGGCAACTCCGGTGGGGCGCTGGCCGACGCCGCCGGCCGGGTGGTCGGGATCAACACCGCCGTCGCCGGGTACGGCCTCGGCCTGGCGGTGCCGATCAACTCCACCACCCGGCAGATCATCGGCGACCTGGTGACCTCGGGACGGGTCCGGCGGGCCTGGCTCGGCGTCGCCGGGGTGCCGGTACCGCTGCCGCCGGCGGTGGCCGAGCGCACCGGCCAGCGGCGCGGGCTGCGGGTGGTGGAGGTCGTCCCGGAGAGCCCGGCCGGGGTCGCCGGGATCTACCTCGGCGACGTGATCATCTCGGCCGGCGGCCGGCCGGTGGCGGACGGGCAGAGCCTGCAACGGCTCATGCTCGGCCCGGCCATCGGCACCCGGCTGCCGATGACCCTGCTGCGCCGGGGCGCCTTCGTCGACGTGATCGCGGTACCGGCCGAGCTGGCCCGCTGACGGTCCAGCCGCGCGCGGCGCCGGGCGGGTGCCGGGGTCAGCGGGAGTGCGCACCCAGGTGGGCCAGCAGGTCCTGCCGGGTGAGTACGCCCTTCGGCTTGCCGTCCACCAGCACCAGCGCCGCGTCGGACTTCTCCAGCAGCCCGACCGCCTCGCTCACCGGCTGCCCGCCGCCGATCATCGGCAGCGGCGGCCCCATGTGCCGCTCGATGGTGTCGTGCAGCTTCGCCTGGCCGGTGAAGAGCGCGTCCAGCAGATCCCGTTCGGCGATCGAGCCGGCGACCTCGCCGGTCACCACCGGCGGCTCGGCCTTGAGCACCGGAAGCTGCGAGACGGCGTATTCCCGCATGTAGTCGACGGCGTCCCGGACCGTCTCGGTCGGGTGCACGTGGACCAGCTCCGGGATGCCGTTCGGCTTGCTGTTCAGCGCGTCGGCCACGGTCGGCTCGGTGGCGCTGGTGTCCATGAAGCCGTACCGGGCCATCCACTCGTCGTCGAAGATCTTGGACAGGTAGCCCCGGCCGCCGTCCGGCAGCAGCACCACCACCACGTCGTCCGGGCCGGCCTTCCGGGCCACCTCCAGGGCGGCGGCGACCGCCATCCCGCAGGAGCCGCCGACCAGCAGCCCCTCCTCGCGGGCGAGTCGCCGGGTCAGCTCGAAGGAGGTCTTGTCGGAGACCTCCACGATCTCGTCGCAGATGCCCCGGTCGTACGTCTCCGGCCAGAAGTCCTCGCCGACCCCCTCGACCAGGTACGGCCGGCCGGTGCCGCCGGAGTAGACCGAGCCCTCCGGGTCGGCGCCGATGACCCGTACCGCCCCGCCGGAGACCTCCTTGAGGTAGCGGCCGGTACCGGAGATGGTGCCGCCGGTGCCGACCCCGGCCACGAAGTGCGTGATCCGGCCGCCGGTCTGCTCCCACAGCTCCGGACCGGTGGTCTCGTAGTGCGAGCGCGGGTTCGCCGGGTTGGCGTACTGGTTGGGCTTCCAGGCGCCCGGAATCTCCCGGGTCAGCCGGTCCGACACGTTGTAGTACGAGCGGGGGTCCTCCGGGGCGACCGCCGTCGGGCAGACCACCACCTCGGCCCCGTACGCCCGCAGCACGTTCTGCTTGTCCTCGCTGACCTTGTCCGGGCAGACGAAGACGCACCGGTAACCCCGGGTCTGCGCCACCAGCGCCAGCCCGACGCCGGTGTTCCCGCTGGTCGGCTCGACGATGGTGCCGCCCGGCTGGAGCAGCCCGGCCCGCTCCGCCTCCTCGACCATCCGCAGCGCGATGCGGTCCTTGACCGAACCGCCCGGGTTGAAATACTCGATCTTGGCGAGGACGGTCGCCGGGATTCCGGCGGTCACCTGCCGGAGCCGGACCAGCGGGGTGTCACCGATCAGCTCGATGACGTTGTCGTAGTAGCGCACGACGTTGTGCCCTTCTCGGTGCTCGCCGGCCGGACGGCACTGGCCGGGCACAGGGTCGGTGCTGGTGGCGTGCGGTCGGGGCGAAGGATGGTGGGTTCTCCCGCCAGCGTACGTGCCGCCGGCCCGGCCCGTGGCCGGGGTTCCCCGGCCCGGGGCGGGGTCAGTGCACCACCCGGCCGGGGATCACGGAGTCCCGGGCGGCCTCCCAGGCGAGGAAGCGTTCCGTCTCGGCGAGTACGGCACCGGCCAGCCAGGTCACCATCACCGCGTCGTCGGCCAGGCCGAAGATCAGCAGGGTGAGTTCCGGGAGTACGTCGACCGGGGAGAGCACGTACGCGGTCGCGGCGGTCATCAGGGCGAGCCGCAGCCCGCCGTCGTACTCGCCCCGGGCGGTCGCCGCGATCATGCGGGGCAGGGCGGCGATCCGCTTGCCCAGCGACGGTCCGCCCCGGGAGCCGGCGGTCAGTGCCCGGAACAGCGCCCTGAAGGCGGCAGTTCGTCGAAGTGTCCTGGTGGCCATGTCCGCGCCCTCCTCTGAGTTCATGATGCATCCGAACGCAACCGACCGCTCGTCGGGAAAATCCGGTCGGGATCGAAATCCGGTCGGAATCGGAGAAACGCCGGACGGTCGGCGATGAACCGGCGCTCGCCGGGTACCCGACCGCCACCCTCGGCGGAGGCGGAACGCCGACAGCGCGAGGTGGGCGACCGGGGTTAATCTCGAAGGTCGCGAAGGGTACGGCGTGACAGGCGGGGGGCCTTGATGAGTCCGGCCGGATCGACACGGCGACAACGGTCGCGGCAGCGGAACCTGGCGTCGCGGTGGCAGCCGCGGCGGCCGGCGCGGCGGCACCGGACGGCGTGGGGGGCGGAGCCGGCCCAGCCGGAGTGGTCGGCCTGGCCGGTCGCCCGGCGGGTGGCGAAGGCGACCGCCCTGGGCGTGGGACTGACCGCGCTCACCACCGCCGCCGGCTACGGGCTGCTGCTCGGGCAGGCCCGGCAGGCCCGCCGGGTGATCCCGCTGGCCGAGGCGCCGCCGCCGCGCGGCGACGGTGTCTACGGCGCCAAGTTCCCGGGCGAGCCGATCACGATGGTGATCCTCGGTGACTCCTCCGCCGCCGGCTACGGGGTGCACCGGCCCCGGGAGACGCCCGGGGCGCTGCTCGCCACCGGCACCTCCCGCCGGCTGCGTCGACCGGTCCGGCTGTACCGGTTCGCCGTGGTCGGCTGCCTCTCCGCCGGGCTCCGCCCGCAGGTCGACGCGGCGCTGGAGCGCCAGCCGGACGTGGCGGTGATCCTGATCGGCGGCAACGACGTGACGAACCGTACCCCGCACGCGGTGGCGGTCCGCTACCTCGTCGAGGCGGTACGCGACCTGCGGGCCGCCGGCGCCCAGGTGGTGGTCGGCACCTGTCCCGACCTCGGCGCGATCCAGCCGATCAAGCCGCCGCTGCGCTGGCTGGCCCGGCGGTGGAGCCGGCAACTGGCCGCCGCGCAGACCGTCGCGGTGGTCGAGGCCGGTGGCCTGACCGTCTCCCTCGGTGACCTGCTCGGTCCCCGGTTCGCCGCCGAACCGACCCGGATGTTCGCCTGGGACCACTTCCACCCCTCCGCCGAGGGGTACGCGATCGCGGCGGCCGTCCTGCTGCCGACCGTACTGGCCGCGCTCGGCGCCGGTACCGAGCGGCGCCCCTCGCTCGCCGTCGACCAGGGCGTACGGTCGCTGCCGGCGGCCGCCCACGAGGCGGCCCGGCACGCCGGTACGGAGGTTCGGGGTGTCCGGGTCGGCGGGCACGAGCACGGCCCGGGCGGGCGGTGGGCACAGCTGCGCCGCCGTGGGGCCTGGTTCGGCCACCCCCGGACGGGAGAGACTGGAGGCCCACCGGAGACACCGGCACCGCTGGACGAGGCGACAACCTCCACCGTAGAGGAACGAGCATGACCGGACTCGACATGACGAGCGGCACGGCGACGTACGGGATGACGACCCGGATCGCCCGGGGGGCCGCGGTCACGCTGCTCGCCGGTGCGGTCGGCGGGATGGCGTTACTGGCCGGCGAGGCGTTCGTGGCCCGCAGCCGGCGGTACGCCCGCCCGGAGCTGGGCCTGGCGCTGCGCTCCACGGTCGGCCGGGCCGGCGCGCCGCCGCTGCGGCTGGTGCTGCTCGGCGATTCGGCGGCGCTCGGGGTCGGGGTGGACCGGGCCGACGACACGGTCGGCGGGCAGCTCGCCCGGCTGCTCTCCGAGGGGGCCGGGCCGGGCGGCGCCGGTGAGCGTCAGGTCTGGCTCTCCAGCGTCGGCGTCTCCGGCTCCCGCTCCACCGACCTGGCGACCCAGGTGGCCCGGGCGCTGCTCGGCGAGCGCCCGGACGTCGCGGTGATCCTGGTCGGCGCGAACGACGTGGTGGGGCTGCGCCGGCCGGCGGAGGCGGCGGCGTACCTCGGTGCGGCGGTGCGGCGGCTGCGCGGTGCCGGCGTCCGGGTGGTGGTCGGCACCTGTCCCGACCTCGGCGCGGTCCGGGCCATCGCACCCCCGCTGCGCCAGGTCGCCGGCTGGCTGGGCCGGCAGACCGCCCGGGCGCAGGCCGTCGCCGTGCTGGAGGCCGGCGGCACGGTGGTGGACCTCGCCGCCGAGACCGGTGCGGTGTTCCGGGCCGACGCCGGCACGCTCTGCCACGACGGTTACCACCCGTCGGCCGACGGCTACCGGGTCTGGGCGCACGCCATGCTCCCCGCGGTGGCCCGGGCCGCAGCCGGGACCCGGCAGCGGTAGTTCCGCCCGGCCCGGCCGGCGGTCAGGTGGCGACGGCGACCGCCTGCCGGATCGTCTCGGGCTGTTCGAGCGCCCGCAGCATGCAGTGCGCGACGTCGGCGCGCGGCACGACCAGCCCGCCCCGGACACTCCTTCCGTACGCCGTGCGGTAGGCGCCGGTCAGCGGCTTGTCGGTCAGCCGGGGCGGCCGTACGACGGTCCAGTCCAGGTCGCTCTCCCGGAGCAGCTCCTCCATCGCCGCCAGGTCGGCGTAGGGCTTCCGGAGCACGGTCTTGAGGACCGGACCCAGCAGGTACCGCAGCAGTGGTCCCTCACCCGGGTCGGGCGGTGGTTTCGGGCGGCCCGGAGCGGCGACGGTGGAGATCGGGGCGGCGCTGACCACGACGATCCGGCGTACGCCCCGGGCCCGCATCGCGGTGACGATCTCGCGGGTGCCCCGGGAGGCGACCCCGCTCTCCGCCATCGACCGGGGGCCGAGGCCGGAGAGCACCGCGTCGGCCCGGTGCACGGCGTCGGCCAGTACCGCCGGGTCGGGGTCGCTCAGGTCGGCCGGGACCACCCGTACGGCGTCGGGCTCGCCGGCCAGGCTCGCCGGGCTGCGTACCACCGCTGTCACGTCGTGACCGGCGGCGACGGCCTGCCGGAGCAGGTGTCGGCCGATCCCGCCGCTGGCCGCGAAGACCGTGAGTTTCATGTCGCTCCCAGCTCCCGAGGGGTAGTGAGTGTTCACTTACCTTTAGAGTAGTGAGCACTCACCACCTGTCAAGCGGGGTCGATCCACCCCCGCCGGACACCGACGGAACGAGAGCGATGACCAGCAGAGGCCGAGGCGAGGCGACCCGCGAGCGCATCCTGGCCGCCGCCTCGACGGTGATCCGGGAGCGGGGGCTGGCGCACACCACGACCAAGGAGATCGCCCGGGTCGCCGGCTACTCCGAGGCCACCCTCTACAAGCACTTCACCGGCAAGGAGGACCTCTTCCTCGCGGTCCTGCGGATCCGGCTCGCCCCGTTCATCGGGCTGATGGTCCAGTTGCCGGAGCAGGCCGGCAGCGGCACCGTCCCGGCCCGGCTGACCGAACTCGGCCACCAGATGCTCCGGGTCTACGAGGAGTCGGCACAGCTCGCCATGGCGCTCTTCGCCGAACCGGTACTGCTCGACCGGCAGCGCGAACTGTTCCGCCAGACGGGCGCCGGGCCGCAGCACGCGAACGCCGTCCTCGCCGAGTACCTCCGGCGGGAGCGGGAGCGGGGCCGGCTCGCCCCGACGGCGGACCCGGTGGCGCTGGCCAACCTCTTCCTCGGCGCCTGCTTCTACCGCGCCTTCCTGGTCGCCTTCCTCGGTCCGGCCGGCGAGCAACTCCTCGACCACGATCCCGACCGGTTCGTCGGGGAACTGGTCGCGGCCATGCCGTACCCGTCCGCCCCGCCTGCCCCCGGCCCGGCGGAGCGGCGGGGCGGCTCGCCCGCTGGTGACCCCGGAGCCGAAGCGGGTTAACGTTGGTTCATGTCGACCGCGTCCCCCCGCGAAGCCGTTATCGTCGCAACCGCCCGCTCCCCCATCGGCCGGGCCCACAAGGGCTCCCTGCGTGAACTGCGCGCGGACGACCTGGCCGCGACCATCGTGCAGGCGGCCCTCGACAAGATCCCGCAGCTCGACCCGGCCCAGATCGACGACCTCTATCTCGGCTGCGGCCTGCCCGGCGGCGAGCAGGGCTTCAACATGGCCCGGGTGGTGGCCACCCTGCTCGGCCTGGACACGGTGCCCGGAGCCACCCTCACCCGCTACTGCGCCTCCTCGTTGCAGACCACCCGGATGGCGTTCCACGCGATCCGGGCCGGCGAGGGCGACGTCTTCGTCTCGGCCGGCGTCGAGTGCGTCTCCCGGTACGCCCGGGGCAACTCCGACGCCCTGCCGCCGGAGGCACAGGCACTCGTCGGCGGCGGCTGGCAGAACCCGAGGTTCGACGCGGCCCGGGCCCGCTCGGCGGCCCGTACCGAGGCCGGCGCGCCGGTCTGGACCGACCCCCGGCTCGACGGCGGACTGCCGGACATCTACCTGACGATGGGGCAGACCGCCGAGAACCTCGCCCAGGCGTACGACGTGAGCCGGGCCGAGATGGACGAGTTCGGCGTACGCAGCCAGAACCTCGCGGAAAAGGCCATCGCCGACGGCTTCTGGGCCCGGGAGATCACCCCGGTCACCCTGCCCTCCGGCGAGTGGGTCGACTCCGACGACGGCCCCCGCGCCGGGGTGACCCTGGAGGGGGTGGCCGGGCTGAAGCCGGTCTTCCGCCCCGACGGCCGGATCACCGCCGGCAACTGCTGCCCGCTCAACGACGGCGCGGCCGCCGTGGTCATCATGAGCGCGGAACGGGCCCGCGAGCTGGAGATCACCCCGCTGGCCAGGATCGTCTCCACCGGGGTGACCGCGCTCTCCCCGGAGATCATGGGACTCGGTCCGGTCGAGGCGTCCCGGCAGGCGTTGCGGCGCGCCGGGATGACCATCGACGACGTCGACCTGGTCGAGATCAACGAGGCGTTCGCGGCCCAGGTGATCCCCTCGTACCGGCAGCTCGACATCCCGCTGGAGAAGCTCAACGTGATGGGCGGGGCGATCGCGGTCGGGCACCCGTTCGGGATGACCGGGGCCCGGATCACCGGCACCCTGCTCAACGCCCTGGACTGGCACGACCGGACCGTCGGGCTGGAGACCATGTGCGTCGGCGGCGGCCAGGGCATGGCGATGGTGCTGGAGCGGCTGAGCTGAGCTGACCCACCGGCCCGGCCGGCCGTCGGTGGTGGTGGTGCTCAGAGCGCCTGTCGGACGGCCGCCACCTCGTCGGCCGCGCCGGCCAGCACCGGCGGCGGCGGTCCGGCGGCGACCAGGTCGGCCACCACCACCCGGAGCTGGTCGGGCAGGGCCAGGTCGTTCTCCAACCGGGGTACCGGCCGGCGCGGCTCCCCGGCCGCGTCCGCGCCCAGATCGGCCAGGAGCTGGACCAGCCGGTGCACCAGGTCGGCCCGGGCCGGCCCACCGGACGGGCCCGACGCGGCCCAGCGCGGCGGGGTCCAGTGCCCCACCTGACGGACCAGCAGATCGAGCTGACGGAGCAGCGGCTCGGCCGGGCGGGTGGGTTCGGGCGCGTCCATCGCGGGGAGTCTACGGTCGCTCGGGCTCAGCGCCGTACGTAGCTGAGCAGACGGAGGATCTGCCAGTAGAGGAAGACCAGGCCGACCAGGAGTCCGAACGCGCAGAACCAGGCGTACCGGGCCGGCAGCCCGTCCCGTACCCCCCGCTCCACCAGGTCGAAGTCGAGCACGAAGGTGAGCGCGCCGACCGTGATGGCGACCAGCGCGAAGACGTACGGCAACCAGCCGACCTTGCTGCCGGTGCTGTAGACGACCAGGGCCTCCCGGCCGGAGATCAGGTAGACGGCGAGGTTGACCAGGCTCAGCACCACCACCCCGATCAGCGCCCCGACCACCAGCCGGGCGAACCGGGGCGTGGCGCGGAGCACCCGCAGCCCGTAGAGCACCGCCATCCCGACGAAGACTCCGAAGGTGCCGACGACGGCCTGCACCACGATGCCGGGGTAGACCGCCTCGAAGCCCCGGCTGGCGACGCCGAGCAGTACGCCCTGGAGCACCGCGTACCCGCCGACCAGGATCGGGTTGGTGACCCGCCGAAACGAGATCACCAGGGCCAGGACCAGCCCGGCCAGCGCGGAGCCGAGCGCGGCCGGCGCGGCCCAGCCGTCGGTGACGTACGTCCAGGCGACCGCGCCGGTGGCACCGGTCAGCAGCAGCAGGCCGACGGTACGCACCACCACGTCGTCGACGGTCATCGGCCGGGCGGCCCCGGCGCCGAGGACGCGGTGTTCCACCCGGGCGGTGTCGTCCAGCCGGGTCAGCACCGGGTTGGAACTTCTCACGTCTAACGACAATAAACTAGACAACTCCGGCAGTACCCTGATCCATCCCCCACACCAGCGCGACGCCCGCCCCCGGGAAGCGGGGACGGGCGTCGGTAGGGCCTGGCGGGCCGTCGACCGGCCGCCGGGATCAGATCAGGGAGTCGACTCCGCTCAGTCGTCGCCCTGGAAGTAGCTGAGCAACCGCAGGATTTCGATGTAGAGCCAGACCAGGCTGACCAGGATGCCGAAGGCGGCGGTCCAGGAGTAGCGGCGCGGCAGCCCCATCCGCACGCCCTCCTCCACCTCGTGGAAGCTGAGGATGAAGCTGAGCGAGGCGATCACGATGCAGATCAGGCTGAACCCGATGGCGATCGGGCCACCGTCGCGCAGTCCGGTGTCGACGCCGAAGAGCGCCAGCACGAAGTTGATCAGGATGACCGCGAAGATGCCGACGGTCGCCGCGATCACGCCGCGGATGAACTTCGGCGTCGCCCGGATGGCCTTGGCCTTGTAGAGCCCGGCCATCAGGAAGAAGACACCGAAGGTGGCGATCACCGCCTGGAGGACGATGCCCTGGTATCCGGCGATGACCTCGAAGAACTTGCTGACCATGCCGACGAAGACGCCCTCGACGACGGCGTAGGTGATCACCAGTGCCGGGTTGGCGATCCGCATGAACGAGATCACCAGGCCGAGCACCAGCCCGACCACTGCGGCGCCGATCCAGGCCGCACCGATCGCGCTGTCCGGCACCAGGACCCAGGCGAGCGCGGCGGAGAGCCCGGTGATGCCGAGCAGGGTGACCGTCTTGACGACGACGTCGTCGATGGACATCGGCGCCACGGTGGGCGGCGCGGCGGGGTAGCCCGCGTCCGTCGGGTAGGGCTGCCCGTAGCCGGGCTGTCCGTATGCGCCGGCCGGGGCGTAACCCGCGGCCCGCTCCCGCTCGGCCGCCTGGCCGAGTCGGGCCAGCACCGGATTGGACGTCTTCACTTTGTCAAGCCTCCTGAAAAGGTCGGTGCACAATGCCCGTGCCCTATCCAGGGTAATGCTCCCCGGCGAGGTTGTGGAGATCCACGTCACTCGGCCACCCGGCGGAGGGGTTCGGCCGGCCGGCAGCACGGATAGTGCCCGGGGCGGGGGTCGAACCCGCACGCCTTGCGGCAGCCGCTTTTAAGGCGGCCGTGTCTGCCTTTCCACCACCCGGGCAGGTACCGAATTTCCTCGGTCCTGGTGCCTGCCACGGTAGCGGGTGGAGCCCCACCGGGCGCACCCCGTTCTCGGATCGGCACTAGGGTCACTGTCGTGACCAGCACTGCCCGCGCGGCGCAGGACGCCGACTCCGGCCCGGCCACGACAGAGACCGTCTCCGGCCCGACCAGGTCCTTCCGGGGGCGCTGGCCGGGCGCACTGCACCGGCACTGGCCCGACCTGGCGACGTGCCTGTTCTTCGTCGTCCTCGCCGGCTGGCTCACCGCCGGGCTCTGGCCGGATCCCGGCGCCCGGGTGCTGGCGCTCAACCCGGAGGACCAGGCCCTCTACGAGTGGTTCCTGGCCGTCGACTCCCGGGTGCTGCACGGCGACTTCTCGCTGTTGAGCGACCGGCTCAACGCCCCGGACGGGGTGAACCTGATGGCCAACACCACGGTCATCGCCCTCGGCTTCCTCTTCGCGCCGGTCACGCTGGCCTTCGGTGCACCGGTCACCTTCGCGCTGCTCGCCGCCGGCAACCTGGCCGGTACCGCGATCGCCTGGTATCTGCTCTTCACCCGGCTGCTCGGCGCACGGCGGCTCGCCGCCGCGCTCGGCGCCGGGCTCTGCGGCTTCGGTCCCGGGATCATCTCCCAGTCCAACAGCCACCTGCACATGACCGCGCAGTGGCTGGTGCCGGTGCTGATCTGGCTGGTCGTCCGGATGGTCCGGGCCGCCGACCCGCAGGCCCGGCCGGACCGGCCCGGGATCGACCGGCGCCGGATCGTCACCTCGGCGGTCGGGCTCGCCGCCGGAGTGACGGTGCAGGTCTTCGTCGGCGAGGAGACGCTCTTCCTGGCCGCCGTCGCCCTGGTCGTCTTCACCCTGGCGTACGCCGCCGCGAACTGGTCGCTGGCCCGGCGGGTGATGCCCGGTTTCCTCGCCGGGATGGTGCTGGCGGTCGCGCTCGCCGTGCCGGTGCTGGCGTACCCGCTCTGGTTCCAGTTCGCCGGGGAGCAGAGCGTGCCGAACGGCATGTTCAGCCCGCACTACTTCTACGCCGACCTGGCGAGCTGGTCGGCGATCTCGCCGATGTCGATCGCCGGCTCGCCCGAGGCCGCCCGGTTGACCACCGGGCCGGCCGAGTACAACACCTTCCTCGGCTGGCCGCTCCTGCTCGCCGCCGTCCTCGGCGCCGGCTGGCTGATCCGGAAACCGGTGGTGATCGCCTGCGTCGCCTCCGGCGTCGTGATGGCGGCGCTCTCGCTCGGGCCGACGATCGTGGTGAACAAGGAGCAGACCGGGATCACCGGACCGTACTCACTGCTCCTCGGGCTCCCCGTGGTGGACGGCGCGCTGCCGATGCGGTTCGCCCTGGCGCTGCTGCCGCTGATCGCCACGGTGCTGGTGCTCGCCGTCGACCGGGGACTGGCCGCACCGGAGCGGCCGGTACGGATCATGGTGCCGCTGGCCGCGGTCATCGCGCTGCTGCCGATCTTCCCGGCCCAGATCCCGACCGCCGCCCGGCCGCCGCTGCCGCAGTTCATCGCCGACGGGCACTGGCGGGACTGTGTCGAGCCGAACGGCGTACTGGTGCCGGTGCCGCTGCCGACCCCGCAGGAGCCCTGGCCGATGCGCTGGGCCGCCGCCGCCGACGCCTCGTTCGCGCTGCCGGAGGGCTTCTTCATCGGCCCGTACGCGGCCGGCGGCCAGGCCTCGATGGGCACCTACAAGCAGCCGACCTCGCAACTGCTCACCGACGTGGCCAAGAACGGCGGCGTACCGGTGATCGGCCAGGAGCAGCGCGACCAGGCCCGGCGGGACATCGAGTTCTGGGGCGCCTCCTGCGTCGCGGTCACCGACGACGCCCCGAACGCGGCCAGCCTGCGCGGCACCCTGGAGGCGCTGCTCGGCCCCGGCACCCGAGTCGCCGACGCCTGGACCTGGCGGGTCTGAGCGGCCGACGGACCGAGCAGCAGACGAACCGAGCGGCCGACGGACCGAGCAGTTCCGGCGCCCGGCCGTGCAGACGGACCGGGCGCCGGGCTCGGGTCAGACCGGGCGGCGGTCGCCCGGACGGCTGCCCGCCGCCGTGCTCGCCTCGACGAACTCCTCCCGGGGGTCGTGCAACTGGCCCAGCGCGACCACCTCGCGGCGGAGGACGAAGGCGAGGGTCCAGTCGACGATCACCCGTACCTTGCGGTTCAGCGACGGGATCCGGCTCATGTGGTACGTCCGGTGCATGAACCAGGCCGGCAGCCCCTTGAGCTTGATCCCGTAGACCTGGGCGACGCCCTTGTGCAGGCCGAGGCTGGCCACGCTGCCGGCGTGCTTGTGCTTGTATTCGACCGGCTGCCGCCCCCGGATCACCGCCCGGATGTTGTCGGCCATCCGGGCCGCCTGCCGCACCGCGTGCTGGGCACTCGGCGAGCAGTACGCCCCGGGCGGGCCGGTCAGGTCCGGCACCGCCGCGCAGTCACCGGCGCTCCACGCCCCGTCGACGACCCGGTCGCCGTCGACCACCTGGAGGGTCGGCAGGCAGGTGACCCGGCCCCGGTCGTCCCGAGGCAGGTCGGTCTGGGCCAGCATCGGCGAAGGCTTCACCCCGGCCGTCCAGACGATCGTGTCGGCCCGGAAGCTGTCCCCGTCGGAGAGCCGGACCAGGCCGTCCACACAGGACTCCAGCCGGGTCTCCAGCCGGATGTCCATCTTCCGCTTCAGCAACTGCGCGACCGTGTACGCGCCCATGTCCCGGTCGACCTCGGGCAGCACCCGCAGGGTCGCCTCGACGAGTACCCAGCGCATGTCGTCGGGCTTCAGCTCCGGGTAGTACTTCAGCGCGTCCCGGGCCATGTCCTCCATCTCGGCCAGCGCCTCGATGCCGGCGTAGCCGCCGCCGACGAAGACGAAGGTCAACGCGCAGCGCCGGACGTCCGGGTCGGTGGTGGCGGCGGCCACGTCCAACCGGTCCAGCACGTGGTTGCGCAGGTAGATGGCCTCACCGATGGTCTTGAACCCGATGCCGTGCTCGGCCAGCCCGGGGATCGGCAGGGTACGGGAGACCGAGCCGGGCGCCACCACGACGTGGTCGTACTCGATCTCCCGGGCCGGGCCGATGATCGGCTGCACCACGGCGGTCTTCCGGTCGTGCTCGATCCGGGTGACCGTGCCGGAGACCACGGTGCAGCGGCGCAGTTCGCGCCGGAGCGGCACCACGGAGTGCCGGGGGGAGATGTTGCCGGCCGCCGCCTCGGGGAGGAAGGGTTGGTACGTCATGTGGGGCTGAGGGTCGACGACGATGACCTCGGCCTCCCACGACCGGAGCTTCTTCGACAGGCGCAGGGCCGCGTACAGGCCGACGTGACCGGCACCTACCACAAGGATCCGCTGCGGTTTCACCCCTCCATCTTTCCCCCACCCGGCGCCAGATGCTGGCCAGATGCCCCTTCTGTGATTGACGACGCCAAGTGACCCCCGTTACCCCGGTTTGCGCCGATCTTGTTCCGCCGGGCCGGCGGACCGGTGCAGACCGGCCGTCACCTGCGCCGGAACAGCCAGCCGAGCAGCGCGGCGGCGCAGACCGCCAGGACCAGCCCGCCGAGCAGCGCGACGACGAAACTCCGGTCGCCGAACCGGCCGTCCATCGCCAGCAGCGGCATCGAGATCACCGCCGAGGCGAGCGCCACCCCCAGCGCCCGGGCCACCCACCGGGCCAGCACCTCGGGGGCGACCACCGCGTCGTACGAGAGCAGGGCGGCGAGCGCCGCGAGGGTGTGGGTCAGGTAGAGGAAGGTGGCCAGGGCGAGCAGCCGCCAGAGCTCCACCTGCTGGTCGTACCAGCCGGTCGCCGCCACCCAGGCACCGACCGCGGCCAGCAGCACCATGGTGGGCCAGTTGCGCCGGGGCGCCACCGCGGGCGCCAGCGCCGCCACCACCAGCAGGCCGAGCAGGCGCGGGTCCGACGGCCTTTCCGGGTACGCCAGCAGCAGCGCGACCAGCGCGCAGCCGAAGACACCGACCCGGACCAGCAGCGGCACCAGGGTGATCCGGCCGATCGCGGCGTAGAACTCGCGGATCCGGGTCACCATGGCGGCGCTCCGTTCGACACGACGGCGCTCACCGCAGCGCCGGCCGGGGTGCGGAGGCGAGCCGGGCGACGTCCCGGAGCACCAGGTCGAGGCTGCCGGCCCCGGCCCAGGTGACCACCGGCACCCCGTGTTCGCGGAGCTGCCCGATCGTGATGTCCCGGTCCAGCCGCCAGAGCCGGTGCGCCACCTCGGTCCACTGCCCCCGCTTCGGCGGCGTGGCCGACGGCGGCAGCGTGTCCACCGCCACCACGAACCGGCCCGAGCGGGCCAGCCGGGCCAGCATCGCCGCCGACCGGGGGTCGACCAGCGGGGTGAGTACCACGACCAGGGCGTTGGAGGAGAGCAGTTGCGGGCCGAAGACCTGGTCGTACGGCTCGTGCGGGGACTGTTCGACCCGGACGTCGAGCAGCCACTCCAGCAGGGTCAGGTACTGCCGCCGCCCGGTCGCCGGGCGGAGCCTGCGGGCCGACGGGCCGTACTCCAGCAGCGAGACCCGGTCGCCCCGGTGCAGGTAGTGCTCGGCGATGGCGGCGGCGGCCCGGACGCAGGTGTCCAGCACCGAGGCGCTGCCCCGGATCCCGCCGGACCGGCCCGCCTCGGCCAGCACGTCCAGCAGCAGCACCACCTCGGCGTCCCGGTCGGAGAGCATCGCCGCCACGTGCAGTTGGCGGGCCCGCAGCGAGACCCGCCAGTCGATCCGGCGCAGCCGGTCACCCGGTCCGAAGATGCGTACCCCGGCCAGCTCGCCGCCCTCGCCCGGGCGCCGCGACCGGTGCCCGCCGACCAGGCCGGCGGCCCGGGGCATCGCCTCGTCCGCGTCGAAGGGCTCGGTCACCGGATAGACCGGCACCGCGCGGGCCTCGCTGCGCACCGTCTGGCTGGCCAGCAGCCCGTCGCAGGCGATCGCCCGCACCGCGGCCGGCCCGAGCGAGTGCCGGCCCCAACGCAGCGTCCCGCCGCGCAACTCCAGGTCGGCGACGGTGCCGGCCGGCACGGTGAAGCCGTAGGGGCGGTCGGTGGCGTCCCGGCGGCCGGACCGGGCCACGGCGCCGTCCGCCGGTACGGAGCCCTCCGCGCCGGCACCGCCGGGCGCGAACCGGACCTCGTCGATCCGCAGCCAGGAGGAGACCACGGTACGGACCAGCACCAGGTCGTAGCCGACCTCGTCGAGGTTGCCGACGCTGATCCCGCCGACCAGTTCGCCCCCCTCGACCAGGTTGGTGTCCTCGGCCCCGATCCCGATCTCCGGTGGCCGCACCGGGCGGCGGCGCAGCGCGTACGCGGTGCCGAGCGCGAACGGGGCGGCCAGCACCACCAGGTCGATCCGGCCGAGCAGCGCACCGGCGACCAGGAAGAGCCCGGTGAGCAGTACCGCCCGGCCGAGTGCCCGGGTGGAGACCCAGTCCGGCACGGGGGCGCCCCCGGACGACGCCGCCAGGGCAGGGGCGGCCGCCCGCTGCCCGGGTACGGCGGGTCGCAGGGTCGGTCCGGTGGAACTCACGTCGCGCGTGCCCCGGCCGGCCCGGCGTAGCTGGGCAGCGCGCCGCTGGCCGGCGCGGGTGTGGTCTCCAGTACCTCGTTGACCACGAAAGACGGGTCGACCCGGCGCAGCCACATCTCCGGCCGCAGCGTGATCCGGTGTGCGAGCACCGGCACCGCCACCGCCTTGACGTCCTCGGGGATCACGTAGTCGCGGCCGGCGAACGCGGCGATCGCCCGGGCCAGCAGCAGCAGCGCGAGCGAGCCGCGCGGCGAGGCGCCGACGAGCACGGAAGCGTGCTCCCGGGTGGCGGCGGTCAGCGACACGATGTAGCGGCCGATCGAGTCCTCCACCACCACGTTCTCCAGGGCCGCCTGCATCGCCCGGAGCACCCCGGCGTCGACCACCGGCTTCAGCTCCGCCTCCTCCTGGCGGCGGGCCATCCGGCGGCGGAGCACGTCCCACTCCTCCTCCGGGCCCGGATAGCCGAACGAGACCCGGAGCAGGAACCGGTCGAGTTGCGCCTCGGGCAGCGGATAGGTGCCCTCGTACTCGATCGGGTTGGCGGTGGCGATCACGTGGAACGGCGGGTCCAGCCGGTAGGTGACGCCCTCGACCGAGACCTGCTTCTCCTGCATCGCCTCCAGCAGCGCCGCCTGGGTCTTCGGCGGCGTACGGTTGATCTCGTCCGCGAGCAGCAGGTTGGTGAAGACCGGTCCGGCCCGGAAGCTGAAGTCGGCGGTCCGCTGGTCGTAGAGGAACGACCCGGTGACGTCGGCGGGGAGCAGGTCGGGGGTGAACTGCAACCGCCGGAAGTCGAGCCCGAGCGCCTGGGCGAAGGAGCGGGCGGTCAGCGTCTTGCCGAGCCCCGGCAGATCCTCCAGCAGCACGTGTCCGCCGGCCAGGATCCCGGCCAGCACCAGCTCCAGGGCGTCCCGCTTGCCCACCACCACCGTGCCGACCTGGTCCAGCACGGCCTGCGCCAGCCGACCCACGTCGAAGGTGCTGACCTGGTCCGCTTCTTTCATAGCTTCTCCAATTGGGCGACGATCGCCGCGAGGTCGCGCGGCGCCGGGGTGCGCTTGGGAGGCGTGTCGATGAAGTTCCACAGTGGCTCGCCGAGCAGCGCCCGGGCCCGTTCGGGGTCGGTGGCCCGGGTGACGCCGTGCCGCTGCCGGAGCAGCTCGTCGACGAGTTCGGCGAGCACCGGCAGCACCGCCCGGGAGAACCGCTCCGGCTCCCCCTGCGACCAGGTGAGCTTGGTCTCCCAGCGGTTGACCGAGCTGCCCAGGGCGTCCCGGACGGTCCAGTCGTAGCTGCCGTCCTCCTCGCCGCCCTCGGCGGGGCGGCGCAGCCGGACCTGTACCGGGGGCGGCGGCGGGGCGAGGGCCCGGGTGAGCCGGCGCAGCAGCAGCAGGGCGAGGAAGCCGGCGAAGACCGCGACGGCGGAGACGCCGACCCCGACCATGCGCAGCCCGAGTACGACCGCCGCGGCGAGACCGGCCGCCGCCAGTACGAGCCGCAGCCAGCCGGTCACGCCGGCACGCCGACGGGTCGCCGTGGGCTGCTGCTCCTCCTCGTCCTGGAGCAGGTCGAAGATGCTGGTGCTGGAGCCGCTCACCGCTGCCCGCCTCCGGCCGTCGCCCGCCCACCGTCCCCGCCCAGCCGGTCGACCGGCGCGGTGAGTTCGGTACGCAGCCGGCGCAGTGCGGCCAGGGCCTGGGCGCGCATCCGCTCGTCGACGGTGTGCGTGGCGTACCGGGCCTCGCGGTAGACGTCGGCGAACGCGGCCAGCACGTCGGCGCTGACCGGCCGGCCGGCGCCGAGCAGCCGGGTCACCAGGTCGGTCGGGGTGTCGCCGGGCCGGCGTTCGACCCCGGCCGCGGCGGCGGCCTGCTCCAGGCGTACCCAGCAGGCGATCACCGCCCGGCGCGGGTCGGCGTCGCTGTCGGAGAGGTCGACCAGGCCGGCGTCGAGCGCGGCGACCACCTCCTCCGCGGTCTCCCGCGCGGAGCGGAGCTTCCGGGCGCCGGGCCGGGCCAGTCCCCGGCGGCGGCGCAGCAGGTCCCGGGCCAGCGCCCAGACCAGCGCGCCGAGTACCGCCACCACCACGGCACCGCAGAGCACGGCGCCGAGGTAGGAAACCCAGTGCGGGATGAAGTCGCCGGGCTGGCCGGGCCCGGGTGTGTTGGTCGGCTGCTCCAGCCCGGTGGGCTGGGTCGGCTGCTCGATCGTCGGCACGATGTCGGCCGGCGGCTCGACCCGGGTGAATCCGATCGACGAGTGCGCGGCGGCGAGCGCGGCCAGCGCCAGCAGCCCGGCGACCGCCGCCAGCGGCCACAGCGTCCGGAGCAGGCTGGCGGTGAGGCTGGACCGGGGTGGGTGCGGTGCCGGGCGGGCACGACCGGAGTGCCCGTCGGTCATCGCACCGCCCCCCTGAGCCGTCTAGTGATCCTCGTCGAGCCCGGCCAGGTGCCGGGCCCGGGCGAACACCTCGTCCAGCATTGTCGGTGTGAGTCGCCCGGTAAAGGTGTTCTGCTGGCTGACGTGGTAACAGCCGAGCACCTGCGGGACGGCCTCGTCTAGCGACCAGTGTGCCCCATGCCCGAACGCGGGTCGCGGGGTGGGCGGTCGCACCCCGTACACCTGGCGGAGCACCGGCCACCACGCCGCCCAGGCGAACGCGCCGAGGGTGACCACGACGCGCAGGGTGGGTCTGATCAGTTCGATCTCCCGGTGCAGCCAGGGGGCGCAGGTGTCCCGCTCCGCCGGGCTGGGCTTGTTCTCCGGCGGGGCGCAGCGGACCGCGGCGGCGATCCGGGTGTGTCGCAGGGCGAGGCCGTCGTCGGCGGCGACGCTGGTCGGCTGGTTGGCCAGGCCGGCCCGGTGCAGCGCGGCGAAGAGCACGTCGCCGGAGCGGTCACCGGTGAAGATCCGCCCGGTCCGGTTGCCGCCGTGCGCGGCCGGGGCCAGCCCGAGGATGGCGATCCGGGCGTCGGGGACGCCGAAGCCGGGGATGGGCCGGCCCCAGTATTCCTGGTCGCGGAAGGCGGCCCGGCGCACGACGGCGACCTCCTCCCGCCAGGCGACGAGCCGGGGGCAGGCGAAGCAGTCGGTGACGGCGTCGTCCAACCCGGCCAGGTCGCCCGCGCGCGCGGCGCGGGCGAGCACGTCGGCCGGGGTACGCGACCGCCGGTCCGGGCCGGCGGGACGGTGCGGTTCAGCCAAGTCGGGACCGGAAGAGTTCCAGGGTACGGGCCCAGGCGCTGGACGCCGCGCGCTGGTCGAAGACCTCCGGCCGGTCGTCGTTGAAGAACGCGTGCCGGGTGCCGGGGTAGTCGTGGGTGGTGCAGTCGCCACCGGCCGCCTCGATCGCCTGCCGGGCCGCCTTGACTCCCTCGGCGGCGGAGGTGCCGTCCTCCTCCGAGCAGTGGATCACCGCGGCCTTGCCGGTGTAGTTGGACCACTCGGGCCGCATCCGCTCCCAGGGCAGCACCGGGTAGAAGCCGACGGTCGCGACGATCCGCTCGGAGAGCGTCGCCGACCAGAGCGCGAGGCTGCCGCCGGCACAGAAGCCGACGCAGCCGACCGTGTCGCCGGTGACCTCGGGCCGCTCCGCCAGGTAGTCGGCGGCACCGGCGATGTCCCGGGCGGCCTGGTCCATCGCCAGACCCAGCAGGAGCTTGCCGGCCTCGTCGGGCTCGGTGGTGGAGGCGCCGTGGTAGAGGTCGGGGGCGAGCGCCACGAAGCCGGCCTCGGCGAACCGGTCGGCGACCGACGTGATGTGCGGCACCAGTCCCCACCACTCCTGGATCACGATGACGGCGGGACCGGTCGCGCCGCCGGCCGGCAGCGCCAGGTAGCCCTCGCTGGTCCCCCCGTTACTCCGGTAACTCACCATCTCGCCCATCGGTGGCCCTCCTGTCGGTCAGTCATCGTTGGCTGGTCGCACAGTTTCACCCACCCAAAGTCCGGTGGTCCGGGGCTTGCGTGCCGGGTGTTCGGGTAGCCTGCCACGCCCGGCGAGGGGACGGAAGCCAACAGCGACGTGGCGTACACCTCCTGTTGCACAGGTGTACGCCACGTCGTCGCCGGCCCGGCCGGGCCGGGTTTGCGAGTCAGCCGGTCGGGGTAGGAGTCGGCGTTTGCGCCCCGCTCGGGGTGGCGGTCGGCTCGGCCGGTGCGGTCGGCTCCGGGGTCGGCTCCGGGGTTGGCTCCGGGGTCGGCGTCGCGGTCGGTCCGAACCGGAACGGCGCACCCTCCGGGCAGTACGGGTACGGCTGCCGCATCGGGTCGGTGTAGTCCGGACCGGGCAGGAGTTGCTCGCGCGCCTCGGCGCACCAGGGGTGGCCGAGCCGGATCGGCTCGCCGTTCTGGTCGAAGAGGCGTACCCCCTCCAGCAGCCGGCCCTCGCTGTCGTAGACGTAGACGTCCTGCACCCCGGAGTACTGGTCGGTGTAGACCTGCTCGTACTGCAACGGGCCGCCGCCACCGCCGGCCCGGCTGTCCAGTTCGAGGAAGCCGGCCAGCCCGAAGAGGACCAGCAGTACCGCGCCCAGGTTGAGGACCATCCTCGGGCGCGGGCCCAGCCGCTCGGTACGCCGGCCGAGCCAGATCGATCCGGTGACGGTCGCGCCGAGCAGCAGCAGGGCGGCCAGCCCGCTGCCGCCGAGCCGGGGCAGCAGGCCGAAGGAGGTGCCGGTCAGCAGTACGGTGATCAGCATCGCGGCGAGGTAGCCGCGCAGGATCCACCAGCCGGGGCGGAGCAGCCGGAGGAAGTCGCTGAGCCGGCTGTAGCCGACGACGGGGCCGAGCCGGCCGTCGACGGCGCGGATCCGTTCCCGGCTCTTCCGGACCGCCGCGCCGATCCGCTGGTCGAGGTTGACGGTGCCGGCCGGCGGGGTGACCCCGGCGGCGGTGCGCAGCTCCATCGCGTACGCCTCGGGCGGGCCGAGCCGCTCGTAGAGCGACCCCTCCGCCTCGGCCGCCACCTCGGTCAGATGCTCGGGCAGGTCTTCGAGCAGCTCGTCGCGGACCGGCGGCGGGAGGTCGGCCAGCGCCTCGCGGACCTGCCCGACGTACCGGGCGATCTCCTGCTCGGTGACGGTCATGCCGCGATCCCCTCGTCGTCGAGCAACGTGTCCATGGTGGTGGCGAAGGACCGCCAGACCTTGCCGGACCGGCGGAGCTGGTCCCGGCCCGCCGGGTTGAGCGCGTAGTACTTGCGGTGCGGGCCTGACTCGCTGGGCACGACGTAGGTGGTGAGCAGGCCGGCCTGGAAGAGCCGGCGCAGCGTGCCGTAGACGGAGGCGTCGCCGATCTCTTCGAGGCCGGCGGCGCGGAGCCGGCGCATGATGTCGTAGCCGTAGCCGTCCTCGTCCTTCAGCACGGCCAGGACCGCGAGATCCAGCACGCCTTTGAGCAACTGGGTCGTGTCCACGTCAGCGATACTACTATTCAATGCGCAGTACCGTCAACGCGGCAGTAGCTCGGCCGGAGCGGCTGGCGCCCGGACGCTACGGTGTCGCCGTGCCCGCCGAGACCGACGTACTGCACCGCCTCACCGCCGCGACCGGGGTGTACCGGGGCCGGGGCGACGGCCCGGAGAGCGGGCCGTTCGTGGCGCGGATGGTGGTGGGGACCGCCCTCGACGGACGTGCCGCCATTCTGGACTACGAGGCGACCACCGACAGCGACGGGCTGCGGCACGTCGAGCACAGCGTGCTGGTCCTCGGGGCCGGCGGTCGACTCGAACTGCACGTCGCCAGCCTCGAACTGCCCGGCATGGTCCGCTTCACCCAGCGCACCCCCGGCCAGTTCACCGCGTACGAGGGACCGCTGGTGGCCCGGATCGTGCTGACCACACCCCGCCCCGGGGCGATCAGCTACGCCTGGTGGTGGTCCCGGGACGAGCGCGAACCCCGGGAGCAGTCCCGGGCCGACCTGTTCCGCACCGGCTGAACCCCTCTTCTAGGCGTACCGAGCCGTCAGGGCATCGCCGGTCTCCGGCCGGCCGGGTAGGCACTCCCGGGCACGGAGACTGTCGAGCTGCCCCGTCTGTGCACCCACGCGCTCCGACATTCGGCGCCTGCCCCGTCTCTGCACCCAGCTCGACAGTCTGCGCGCCGGAGTGTTCCCGGTGGCGGGCTGGATGGCGCCGCAACCCGCCGCCCCGCCAGTCCGCGCCAGCCCCACCGCCCCGCCAGCGCGGTGATCATCAGAGCCCGCTGCCGCCGGCCGGAGCCGGGGCGGCCCGCCGCTGCGGTCGGGCACCGGGTTGCGGGCGGCGTTCGGGGCGCCAGGTGGCGACCAGGGCGGCGGCGAGCAGCAGTTCGGCGATGTCGCCGCCGTAGTACATGAGTTCGGCGCCCGTCCGGACCTCGACGGCGGGTGCGGCGATCTGCACCCAGTAGCCGCCGTACATCAGTTGCGAGACGACGGCGTGCAGCGCGATGCCGCAGCCGAGGTAGACCAGCCGGGTACGCACGCCGGGCCGGGCGGGCGCCGGATCGGGGCCGGCGATGGCGTGCGCGAAGAGGCAACCGGCGAGCAGGAAGTGGAGGTGCAGCAGCCAGTGCCCGGCCGGGTGGCTCGTCGCGGTGTCGTAGAGCGGGGTGAAGTAGAGCGGCACGAGACTGCCGGTGGAGAGCAGCCAGGCGGTTGCCGGGTGGGTCAGCATCCGGGCGGGACGGCTGTGCAGCAGCCCGGTCAGCCGCCGGCCGCGCCGCGCGGGCAGCGTACGCAGCAGCAGGGTGACCGGGGCACCGAGCACCAGGGCGAGCGGGGCGTACATGCCGACGAGCAGGTGCGCGACCATGTGACCCCGGAAGTCGGTGTGCGCGAAGGTGGCGACCGGCGGCAGCAGCGCCACCGCCAGCAGGAGCAGCCCGACGCCGAAACTCAGGGTGCGCCACCGGCTCCAGCCCAGCGCCGGGTTGCGCCGCCGTGCCCGGTGGGCCAGCCGGAGGTAGAGGCCGGCACAGAGCAGCAGGACGACGGCGGGCAGCAGTACCCCGAACACGTCGATGCCGGCCCCGTGCTCGGGCAGGTGGTGTGGCTCGTGACCCATCAGGTGTTCCGGGGCGCCCGCCCGCCGGTCGGCGCGTCGGGCCCGGAGACGGGGTCGAACGAGCGTCCGCCGCGCTGGAGCAGCCAGCCGCCGACGACCAGCAGCGCGCCGAGGACGAGGAAGGCGATGTCCCACCAGAGCTGGTCCGGGCCCGGATAGACGTGGTGGATGCCGAGGATGTGGTGGTCGAGGATGCCTTCGACGAGGTTGAACAGCCCCCAGCCGACCAGGATCCAGCCCCACAGGACCCGGGAGGTCCAGACCCGGCGGCGGTGGTGGGTCACCCGGGAATAGAGGATGGCCAGGCCGATCAGGACGGCCAGCCAGCAGACCGCGTGGAAGATGCCGTCCCAGAGGGTGTTCATCTCCAGCCCGGGTACGGTCTTCGGGTCGTAGTACCGCACCCCGACGTTGTCGGTGTTGGTGCTGCTGAGCAGGTGGTGCCATTGCAGGATCTGGTGCAGCAGGATGCCGTCGACGAATCCGCCGAGCCCCACCCCCAGCACGATCCCCGGCAACCTGAGGCTGGCCGGCCTGACGGCGGCCCGTTCCTCACCCCTGGTGGTCGTCATCGGTCCGCCTCCGCCTCCGTCCCTGCCCGCTGTGCACTCCCGGGTACCCGGACAAGGCGGAAGTAACCGTGCGGAGGACGCCGATTCGTCCCGGCCGGGGCCGGTGCGGACGCCGAAGCCCTCCCGCCGGAGCGGCGGGAGGGCTTCGCGGTGCCCGGAGCGGCGCTCCGGGGTGTGCTCGTCAGTGCATGACGACCGGGACCGGCACCTCGCCCTGCTCCGGCGCGGCCGGCTCGATCCGCTTGCGCGGCAGCAGCACCGCCGGTATGACACAGAGGACGATCAGCACCAGCGCGATCACGTACGTCTGGCTGAACGCGTCGGCCAGCGACGCCTGCCCCTGGGTGAGTACCTCCGGCGGCACCTGGTCGCGCGGCACCTGCCCCTGGGTGACCGCGCTGTACGCGGTGGCCGCCTGGCTCTCCAGCACCCGGTTGGTGAGGATGACGGACATCACGGCGGTGCCGATGGAGCCGGCGGTCTGCTGGACGATGTTCATCATCGTGGAGCCCCGGGCGACCTGCTGGTGGGTGAGGCTAGCCATCGCCGCCGACATCATCGGCATCATGGTCATGCCCATTCCCATGCCCATCACGAACAGGCCACCGAGGAGCAGCCCATACGAGCTGTCGGCGGTGATCTGGGTGAACGGGGCGAGCCCCAGGGCGATCAGCACGATTCCGCCGAGTACCAGCTTGCCGGGGCCGATCCGGTCGGTCAGCCGGCCGGCGATCGGCATGGTCAGCATCGCGCCGATGCCCTGCGGGGCGAGCAGCAGGCCGGCGTCGAGGGTCCCCTCGCCGCGTACCTGGAGGAAGTAGCTGGGCAGCAGCAGCATCGCGCCCATGAACGCCACGGTGAAGAGCGTCATCGTGACGACCGAGACGGTGAGGTTGCGGTTCCTGAACAGCTTGAGGTCGATCAGCGGGTGGTCCTTGCGCAGGGCGTGCGCCACGAACGCGAGGATCAGCAGCAGGCCGATGATCGCCGGAACCAGCACCTTGGCGGCGGCGACGGTGCCCTCCTCCGGGATGGAGGAGACGCCGTAGAGGAAGAGCGCGAGACCCGGCGAGAGCAGCAGCATGCCGAGGAAGTCGAACGACTCGGAGGGCTGCGGCTCATCCTTGGGCAGGACCCGCAGCGCGAAGACGAAGGCGATGATCCCGACCGGCACGTTGATCAGGAAGATCCAGTGCCAGGAGGCCGCCTCGATCAGCCAGCCGCCGAGGATCGGGCCGCCGATCGGGCCGAGCAGCATCGGTACGCCGAGCACGGCCATCACCCGGCCGACCCGGTGCGGGCCGGCGGCGCGAGTCATGATCGTCATGCCGAGCGGCATCAGCATGCCGCCGCCGAGACCCTGGAGAGCCCGGAAGACGATCAGTGGGCCGATGTCCCAGGCCACGCTGCACAGCGCCGAGCCGCCGAGGAAGAGCACCAGCGACATCAGGTAGAGGCGCTTGGTGCCGAACCGGTCGGCCGCCCAGCCGGTGATCGGGATCACCGTGGCCAGGGCCAGCGTGTACGCCGTCATCGTCCATGCGACGGTGGCGTAGCTGGCGTCGAACTCGCGCTGGAAGGTCGGTATCGCGACGCTGACGACGGTGACGTCGAGGATCGACATGATGGCGCCGAGCACCACCACACCGGCGACCCTCAGGACGCCGGGATCGAGCTTGTCGCTCCCGGCGTCAGGTTGGACGGCCACGGACATGCGGCTCGCTCCTTTTCCCCGTGGATATAAAGTTAGGCTGACACTAACAGTTCGCTCACAGCGAAGTATTCTGGGGCTGGCACATCCCTGGTAACCTCCGCTGACCGCGGAGGGCGTGGCCGCGTTGCGGCCGACCGTTGCCGCCGTCTCGTGCTCTGGAGGGATCGATGGGTAACCGGCACGATCTCATCGCCCAGATCATGGAGACGCAGCGGGAGATGCAGCATCTCTTCGCCAATGACCCGGCGAATCCGCTGTTCACGCTGCATCTGACATTGCCACAGCTCAAGGCGCTGCTGGTGCTCTCGGCGCACGGCAGCATCGCCGGTCAGGAACTCAGCACCGCGATGGGTGTGAGCCTGGCCACCATGACCGGGATGGTGGACCGACTGGTCGCGCAGGGCCTGGTCACCCGCCGCGAGGACCCGCACGACCGCCGGGTACGCCGAATCGAGCTGAGCGGGCCGGGGCGCGACCTGGTCGACCGGTTCGTGACGGCCGGGGCGGAGAAGATGCGTCGGATCCTCGACCGGCTCTCCGACGACGAGCTGCGTACCGTCGCGCACTGCAGTGCGCTGCTGGTGAAGGCCATCGCCGACGACCCCGAGCCGCCGGCGGGCGGCTGCGTCCCGTTCGGGGTCGGTTAGCCGACTCCCGCTCCCGTCCCCTCCGGCCGCCGGTCCGCCCGACCGCTGACGCAGAGCAGGGAGGTGGTGGCTGTGATCGCCGAGGTGACCGCCGTGGCGGCGAACCCGTGCGCCGAGAGCGTCGCCGGCAGCCGCCTGACCAGCTCCGCCACCCGGGTCGCCTCGGGCGGTTCGTAGCAGAGATAGAGCCCGCCGCCCGGCCGCAGGAGCCGGCGGAGCAGGGTCAGCTCGGCGGCGGCCGAACGGGTCCAGAACAGGTTGACGTTGACCGCGAAGATCTTGTCGAACCGCCCACCGTCCACTCCGGACCCCACCGGCGCGCCACACTCCTCCAGCGCACCGATCCCCTCCGGCGCGCCGAACTCCTCCAGGGCACCGAGCCGGACGACCGCCCGCCCCGCCGCGATGTGCTCGACGTTGCGCCGCTCCGCCTGCCGGACCGCCGCCACCGAACGGTCGATCGCGGTGATCCGCCCGCCGACCAGCCGGTCGCAGACCAGCGACACCGCGACCCCGTTGCCGCAACCGATCTCCAGGATCTGGTCGTCCGGGGCCACCCGCAACAACTCGACCGCCCACCGCAGCCGCTCCGGTACCGCCGCCGCCCGCACCATCAACGGACTGTACGTCGCCGCCAGCCGCAGCCGGGCGCAGGAGTCTGGACATCGACGCCCGTGCGGTCAGCAGTATGGCGCGAGATTTGCCGGAAAATATTGACATCGATACGCCCGACCCGATATCGCTGTCTCGTTCCAGTCGTTCGAAACTGTCCAGAAGAGATGGGAGCGAATCGTGGCCGACCGCGCGTCATCCGTACCGCAACGTCAACTCGGCCGGCATTTGAAGATCGCCCGGGAGGAGGCCGGGATCAATCTCGAACCGGCGGCCAAGATCCTGGAATGGTCCCGCGCCCGGATGTACCGGATAGAGCGCGGCGAGACCACGGTACGCACGCACGACGTCGAGGCGATGTGCCGGCTCTACGGCGTCAACCCGAAGATGACCAACGTCCTGCTCAGCCTCGCCAAGGAGTCCAAGGCCAAGGGCTGGTGGCACGCGTACGGCGAGGTCATCCCCTCCTGGTTCCAGTTGTACGTCGGCATGGAGGCGACCGCCGCCCGCATCCGCCAGTTCGAGTCGTCGCTGATCCCCGGCCTGTTGCAGACCGCCGAGTACGCCGCCGAGGTGATCCGGACCAAGCCCGGGGTCACCGAGCAGGAGGTCGCCAGCAAGGTCGCGCTACGCCTGGAACGGCAACGGATCCTGACCCGTCGCCAGCCGAAGGCCCCCGACCTGGAAGTGATCGTGGACGAGGCGGTACTGCGCCGCCCCATCGCCGACCACGACGCCTGGGTGGCCCAACTCGCCCACCTCGCGAACAGCAACCGCCACCCCTCGGTCACCGTCCGGGTGCTGCCGTTCGCGGTCGGGCCGCACCGGGCCTCGGTTTCCAACTCGTTCCACATCTTCGACTTCCCGACGCAGGGCACCCGCCCACCCGAGCCCACCACCGTCTACAGCGAGAACCTGACCGGCGCGCTCTATCTGGACAAGCCGGTGGAAGTGGCTGACCATGAGGGCGCCTGGCAGACGCTCTCGGAACTGGCGCTCAGCCAGGAGGATTCCGAGGATCTGCTCGCCGCCATCATCAAGGAGGCTGTCGATGACTGAGCCGACGATCCTCACCTGGCGAAAGAGCACCCGGAGCAGCAACCAGGGGGCGTGCGTCGAGGTCGCCGTCGACGTACCCGGTCAGGTGCTGGTACGCGACACCAAGGACCGGCACGGCGGCACGCTCGCGTTCCGGCCCGCCGCGTGGCGATGCTTCGTCAACGGGCTGCCCGAGCGGCACTGAACGCCGCGCCCCCCACGAAGGGCGGGCCAGCATCGATAATGATCGTATGCCGCACCGCGCACCTGACATCGACGTACCGGATCTGACCGGCAAGCTCGCGGTGGTGACCGGGGCCAACAGTGGGATCGGGTTCGGCGTCAGCCATCGGCTCGCCCGGGCCGGCGCGGAGGTGATCCTCGCGGTACGCGACCAGGCCAAGGGCGAGCGGGCCGTCACCGAGATCGGCGCCGAGGTGCCCGGCGCGAAGCTGAGCCTCCAGCACCTGGACCTGGCATCGCTGGCCAGCATCGCCGCGTGCGGCACTGCGCTGACCGAGCAGGGTCGGCCGATCGACATCCTGGTCAACAACGCCGGCATCATGACGCCGCGCCCCCGGGCGCTCAGCGAGGACGGGTACGAACTCCAGTTCGCCGTCAACTATCTCGGGCACTTCGCGTTGACCGGTCACCTGCTCCCGCTGCTCCGCGCCGCCGGTGCCGCCCGGGTGGTGTCGATCAGCAGCCTGATGAGCCGGATCGGGCGGTTCGACTTCGACAACCTCCAGGGTGAGCGCCGCTACCAGCCGCTGCGGGCGTACGGGCTCTCGAAGCTTGCCCTGCTGATGTTCGCCCGGGAACTCCAGCGACGCAGCACCGCGGGCGGCTGGGGCATCCTGAGCAACGCCGCGCATCCGGGTGCCGCCGTCACCAACCTCCAGGTGACCGGCCCGACCCACGGCGGGGGTTCGCTGCGGCTCAACCGGATCCGGAACCGGCTGATCTATCTCGTGCCCGGGATCTGGCAGGACATCCCCTCCGGCGCCCTGCCAGCGATCTTCGCCGCGACGAGCCCGACGGCCGAGGGCGGTGGATATTACGGCCCGGACGGCTACCGCGAACTGCACGGTGGACCCGCCCCGGCCCAGATCCCCGCCCGAGCCCTGGACGAGGCCACCACGGCCCGGCTCTGGCAGGTGTCGGAACGGCTCAGCGGGGTGGGTTACCCCGATTCGCAGCCGACCGACTGACGATCTGGGCACAACAGCTGAGGATTGTGAGTCCGGCACGAGCGAGGCTTATTTCCCCTCCTCAACCGACCCGAGTAGGAGCAGACCGTGGCAGCATCCGTACGGCTCCGCCCGGTACGCGAGGACGACCTTCCGATGCTGCAACGCTTCCTGACCGAGCCGGGCCTGGTCGGGTTGGACTGGGCCGGCTTCCGCGATGCCCAGGAGCCGGTACGCCGGTACGCCGCCGACGGCTACCTCGGCGCCGAGAACAGCCGGCTGATCGTCGAGACCGGTTCCCCGGATCCCGACGCCGAGCAGGAACACACCGCCGCCGGGTTCGTCGGCTGGCACGCCGACGGGTTCGGCGTGGCGAGATTCTGGGAGATCGGCATCGCGCTGCTGCCCGAGTGGCGCGGCCAGGGCATCGGCTGGCGTGCCCAGGCGCTGCTCTGCGACTACCTGTTCACGCACACTCCGGCCGAGCGCATCCAGGCCGGCACCCATCCGGAGAACACGGCGGAGCAGCGGTCGTTGGAGAAGGCCGGGTTCCGCCGCGAGGGTGTGCTGCGGTCGGTCGAGTTCCGGGCCGGCCGGTGGCGGGACGGTTGGCTCTACAGTCGGCTCCGGAACGACCCGGCGCCGAAAATATCCGGCGACGTGCCGCCGACCTGATCGCTATCCTCCAGGCCATGAACTTCTTCTTCCTCGCCTGACGCGACCGCTGGCGGGTTGCGGACAACCCCTCGCCAGCGATGCGGGGCGGCGACGCGTCGCCCCGAGTCGCGACGTGGGAGAAGATCGAATGATCTTTCGGTTGCCGGCGCGTACTCGCGCCGGGGCCACACCGCGTCCTGGCACCGTCGTCACGTCGTGACGGCCGCGCGCCTGGTGGCGCGGACGGTGCGGGGCATCGAGCCGGTGGTGGCCGACGAGATAGCAACACTTCAAGTGGGCCGGGTCAGTGCGGTCGCACACCGTGAGGTGTGGTTCGACAGCGTTGATCCCGGTCCGGAGGTACTGGATCTGCGCTGCGCCGACGACATCTTCCTGGTCGGCACGGCCGTGTACGGAATCGGCCGCAGCCGGGCCGATCTGCGGATGCTGGGCAAGGCCGCGTCGACGTTGCCGCTGCGGGAGTTGCTGACCCGGTGGCGCCGCTGCCGTGGCGCTGCCCGACAACCGACCTCCAGCATGCGCGACCGCCGGCTTTCCGGGACAGACGGCTCGGCACCACTGTCCGGCACGGACGGCTCGGCACCACTGTCCGGCACGGACGAGTGGGCACCGCTGTCCGGGATCGACGTCTCCGCGTCGTTCCTGGGGCGGCGCAACTTCACCCGGTTCGATCTGGAGGACGCGGTCGGCGAGCCGATCGCCGCCGCGCTCGGGCTGCCGTACCACAGCCGACGGGGCGGGGTCGCGCCACCGCCCGGCGGACTCTCCTGGCGGGTCACCCTCGTCGACGACCGGGCGCTGGTGGCGCTGCGGATCGCGGACCGGCCGCTGCACCGCCGCGCGTACCGTCGGATGTCCCGGCCGGGCAGCCTGCATCCGCCGGTCGCCGCCGCGCTGGTCCGGCTCGTCGGGGCGCGGGACGGCGACCGGCTCCTCGATCCCTGCTGCGGTGCCGGGACGATACCGGTCGAGGCGGCTCTCTCCGGTCGGAGTCTGTCCATCGTGGGCAGTGACATCGACCGGGCCGTCGTCGCGATCGCCGCCGGCAACGGCCGGGACACACCGGTCGGCTGGGTGGTCGCGGACGCCGGCCGGATCCCACTGTCGGACGACGCCGTCGACCTGGTGCTCACCAACCCGCCGTGGGACCGGCAGGTGCCGTTCGCCGGCATCCTGGCCGGGCAACAGCGGCGGTTCTGGACGGAGCTGCGCCGGGTGCTACGCCCGAACGGCCGCGCGGTGCTGCTGCTCTCCGACGTGGACGGCCAGTTACCCGATGTGGAGGCGACCGGGCTGGCCCTGCGGCAGCGGTACCCGATCAGCCTCTCCGGCACCCACCCGGAGATCGTCGTCCTGCGGGCACGGTAAGCGTAAACGGGGCTGACCTCCCGCCACGATGCGCGGGGGACGCTAATCCCGGGAAAGAGTGGCTTCGCGGGGTCAGGAAGCCACTCTTTCCCGGAATCTGTGCGACGTCCGCGGCCGGCTGCCGTCACGCGACGGCGGTCCCCTCAAGTTCGACCATCAGGTCGGGGATCGCAAGCCGGGTCACCCCGAGCATCGTGGTCGGCGGTGCCACCCCGGCGGCACCCAGCCGCGACGCCAGCACGCCGTAGTGCGCGAAGAGCCCGTCGACGTCGGTGGTGTAGACGTTGAGCCGGACGAGGTTCGCGAGGGACATCTCGGCCCCGGCGAGTACGGCTTCCAGGTTGTCGAGGCTCAGCGCCAACTGCGCCGCCAGGTCACCGGCATGCCGGGGTCGGCCGTCGCCACCCATCGCGGCCTGCCCGGCGCAGTACAGCGTCCGGGTGTGCCCGGAGACGACCTCGCCCTGGTTGTACCCCAACTCCACCGACCAGGCCCACGGGTTGACCGCCGTTCGATCCATTGTCAGCCTCAGCTCTTTCGCAGGTGTGGGCACGCCAGGAACGGCTCCCCACGTGTCGACGAGCCTGCCAACCAATCACGACACCCTGCGTCATGTATTCCAGCCGACCGCCCGCATTCGCGAGCCCGAGTTATCACCCGGGCCGAACCAGCCCGTCGACGCCGCTGCCCATCGGGGCGACCCCAGGCTCGCTGCCCGTCGGGGCGAGCCCAAGCTCGCGGAGCACGGCCGCCCCGCGCTCGGCATCGGCGCCGCCGGCCAGCAGCAGAGTCCGGCCGGACTGGTAGCGGCAGCCGGCCACCTCGAAGGCCGCTGCCGTGCCGAGCAGTGCCGCCCGGTCGCCGTCCAGCAGGGCTTCGGCCCGTGCCACCATGGCATCGGCCACCGGATTGCCGGCCACGATGGTCCGGGCCTCCGCCAGGCGGTCGCGAGCGTCAGGGCTCGCGGCGAGTACGGCGGCCTCGGCGCGCAGTGCGACGTACCAGTGGAGCCAGATCCAGGTGACCCACTTCCACACCTCGCCGGGCTCGGGTGCCACCCGCTCCAGCGCCTCCGGCGCCTGCCCCTGGTGCAGCAGGAGCATCGCGTCGAAGACCGCCCCGTAGCCGTAGGTACGCCCGCCCGCCGAGGTGCCGAACTGGTCCAGGATCTCCTGCCACTCGCCCCTCGCCTCCTGGTCGGCGCGCAGGCCGTGGATCATCGCCACCCCGGCCGCCGCCGGAGCGAGGCCCGGCAGGGCCGGACTGCCCGACCGCCGCCACCCGTCGAGGAACCGGACACTGCCGGTCAGCACCTCGGCGGCGTTGCCGGCCAGTGCCTCCACCATCAGCAGCCGGTACGTGGCGAGGTGCCCGACCTCGGCCAGCGCCGGATGGCCGGCCAGTTCCCGTGCCCACCGCCGGGCGCCCGGCACGTCCCCGGCGCCGAGGCCCGTCTCGGTGACCATGCCGAGTGCGTCGATCAGCTCGTGGGTACCAGCCGGGGTATCCGGTGTGTCGGAGAGCAGCATGATCCGGCGCCGGGCCGTGGCCGCGACCGCCAAGGTGTCACCGGCCCAGCTGTGCGCGGCGGTGAGTGCGTCGAGTGCGGCCGACTCGGCGAGCGGGTCGCCGGTCCGGCGGGCGAGTTCGACCGCCCGCTCGGCGCGCGCGATCGTCTCCGGTACGGCGTTGTCCGGCGGGCCCTGGGCGGCACCGAACGCGTCGGAGAGCACTCCCGCCTCGGCCAATGAGACCGCGGCCTGCGCGGCCGGGTCGTCGCCGGCCAGCTGTCGCGCCTCGGTGAGCAGCGCGAGCGCCTCCGCCGGGGACGGGATCCGCACGAACTTGCTCGAGAAGCGGTAGGCGATGGTGGCGGCGGTCGCCAGGTCACCCGCCGCGCCAGCGGTGTCACCGGCCCGACCGGCGGCGTCGGCGGCAGCGCGCCGCAGCCGGTACATGTCGTCACCGATCGTCCGGCAGCCGGCCACGGCCGCGGCCTGCCGGTACATCGACGCGGTGACCGCGGGGTCGTCGGCGAGCGCGGCCGCCTGCTCGTAGCGCTGCTGGGACTCGGCGGTCAGGTGACGCGTGAAGGTCAGCTCTGCCAGGAACCGGGCGAGGCGACAGGCGTCCGCGCGCTGCTCTGCCCGGTCGGCCGCCCAGGCGAGGGCGGCACGGAGGTCGTCGGCCACCGCGTCGAAGCGGACCCGCCAGTCCGCCCCCGTCTCCGTCAGCCCAGCGGCCTTGGCCAAGCACCAGCGCAGGTGCCGGGACCGGGCGTCAACCAGCTCACCGGCCTCGGTGAGCCGCTCCGTCCCGTACTGGCGGATGGTCTCCAGCGCCCGGTACCGGGTGCCGCCCGGGGAGGCCGTCACCACCAGCAGGCTCTGTTCGGCGAGCCGCGCCAGCCCCTCGGCGACAAGACCCTCCTCGGCCCCTGCGCCCTCCCCTGCGCCCTCGAACCTGGCGCCCTCCGCCGCGTACTCGGCTCCGGCGCCCTCCGCCGCGCCCTCGAACCCGGCGCCCTCCGCTACGTGCTCGGCTCCGGTGACCTCCGCCGCCGCCTGCGCGGTGAATGGTGCCACGAACACCGACACCCGGCGCAGTAGCACCCGATCGGCCGGCTCCAGCAGGGCGTGGCTCCAGTCCAGTACCGCCCGCACCGAACGGTGCCGCTCATCGGCCCGGGATCCGCCGGTCAGCATCCGGAGCGGATGGGACAGCGCGGTGGTGATGCCGTCCAGCCCGAGCGTGGGATACCGAGCGGCGGCCAGCTCGATCGCCAGCGCCATGCCGTCCAGACGCTCGCAGATCGAGGCGACCTGCTCGCGCAGTGGCGGATCCAGCGGCCAGCCCACCGCCGCCGCCCGCTCCATGAACAACGCGATCGCGTCCGATCCACCGTCGACAGCCAGCGACAGCGGTGGCACCTGGTACACCCGCTCGAACGGCACCATCAGCCGGGCCCGGCTGGTCGCCAACACCGTCACCCCGGGGCACGCTGCCAACAGCCGCTCGAGCAGCGGCGCCACCCCGTCCAGTACGTGCTCGCAGTTGTCCAGGACCAGCAACGCGTGATGGCCGGCCAACGCGGCAACGACGGACCCGGTCATGTCCCGGCCGGGCTGCTCGCCGAGGCCGAGCGCCCCGGCGACGGCAGTCGCGATCATGCCAGGATCGGCGACCGGGACCAGGTCGACGAACCATACCCCGTCGGGGTACTCGCCAGCGGCTTCCGAGGCCACCGCCAGCGCGAGCCGGGTCTTGCCCACGCCACCAGGGCCGACCGCGGTCACCTGACGGTGCGCCTTGATCAGCTCGGTCAGTTCGGTCCGCTCGCGCACCCGACCGACGAACGAGGTCAGCGGGGCCGGCAGGACCGGTACCGGCTGGGCCGGGCCGGCGACGGCCTCCTCAGGCACCCGCTGGGCGAGCGCACGCCGATCCGGGACCTCCAGCTTGCGCAGCAGCGACGAGACGTGGGTCTCCACGGTACGCACCGAGATGAACAGCCGGGCCCCGATCTCGGCGTTGCTGAGGTGCTCGCCGACCAACGCGAGCACCTCGGCTTCCCGAGTCGAGATGTCAACCATTGCCCCATTCTGTCAGCCCCTCCGTGTGCCGATTCCGTGGCCGCTCCGTGGTCAGCACGGATCCGCACCGGACGTGCCGGCGGAGACGCTGTCTGCGTACCCGAACCGACCGGGCCGACGGTGGCCCGCGACCAGCGATCGAAGGAGTAACCATGGCCGGTTCTGCCACCCAGGGAGTCAAGACCGTGCTGCATCCGGTGTCGGACCTGGCGAAGGCCAAGGCGGTGTACGCGGCTCTGCTCGGCGTGCCGCCGACGAGTGACTCGTCCTACTATGTCGGCTTCGACACCGGGGGTCAGCACATCGGGCTGGTGCCGGGCGGTGGCCCACAGGGCATGACCTCGCCGGTGGCCTACTGGCACGTACCGGACATCGAGGCGAAACTCGCCGAACTGACCGCCGCAGGCGCCACCGTGACCGAGCCCGCGCACGACGTCGGTGGCGGCCGCACCGTCGCCACCGTCACCGACCCGGACGGCAACGTCCTGGGACTGATCCAGGACTGAACGTACTCCACCTGAACTGCTCTTCTGCCTGAACCGCCCCGTTATGGAAAGGCCCTGCCATGTCCTCCATCGAGTTTGTCACGCTCGAAGTACCCGACCCCGTCGCCGCCAATGCCTTCTACTCCGGGGCTTTCGACCTGGGCGCCCGAGTGCGGGTACGCGCCTCGCAGGCACCCACGACCGGCTTTCGCGGGTTCGCCATGTCGCTGGTGGTGTCCCAGCCGAACACTGTGGACAGCTACTTCGACACCGCCGTCGAACGCGGAGCGACAGCACTGAAGCCGGCCGCGAAGAGTTTCTGGGGCTACGGCGGGGTGCTACGTGACCCGTACGGCACGATCTGGAAGATCGCTTCGTCGTCGAAGAAGAACACCGGCCCGGCCAGCCGACACGTCGACGATATCGTCCTGCTGCTGGGCGTGGCCGACGTCGCCGCGACCAAGCGCTGCTATGTCGAGCGCGGCCTGCCCGTGGCCAGAAGCTTCGGTCGCAAGTACGTCGAGTTTGCCACCTCGGGCATCAGGCTGGCCCTCTACGGCCGCCGTGCCGCCGCCAAGGACGCAGGCGTCTCCCCCGACGGCACCGGATCACACCGCCTCGTCATCGGCAGCAGTGCCGGCACCTTCGCCGACCCGGACGGTTTCCAGTGGGAGGCCGTCTCCACCTCGTACGAACAGTACGGCCAGGCCAACACTGCCGATCTTGGCTTTCGTACCGAGCGATAGGAAGTGTCAACCATGAGTAGCGACGGCAACAGGACTTACCAGGGTTTCACCGCCGAAGAGCGCGCCGCGATGAAGGAACACGCCCAAGAGCAGAAGAAGGCAGCGCGCCGTGGCTCCCGGGCGGACAAGGCGGCGGAGGCGGAGCGGGACGTGCTCTCGAAGATCGCCGAGATGCAGGATTCCGACCGGATCATGGCCGAACGTGTCCATGCGATCGTCACCGCCAGCGCCCCCGCGCTCGCCTCGAAGCTCTGGTACGGGATGCCCGCCTACACCCTTGACGGCAAGATCGTCTGCCACTTCCAGCCCGCCGCCAAGTTCAAGACCCGCTACGCGACGCTCGGCTTCAGCGACCAGGCAAACCTGGACGAGGGCCCGATCTGGCCCACCGCCTTCGCCCTGACCGCCCTAACCCCCGACGTAGAGACCCGCATCAGCGCCCTCGTGAAACGCGCCACCACCTGACCTCCCGCCACGATGCGGGGGGGACGCCAATTCCGGGAAGGAGTGGCTTCGCGGGGTCGGGAAGCCACTCCTTCCCGGAAACGGTGCGACGTCCGCGGGTCAGCGGCGCTTGCGGACATCCCGCCACCCCACCCCACCCCCCCCCGGCCCACACCCGCCCCCCCGTCAACACCACCCCCCCCGTGGAGCACAGAGGGTCGCCCCACATCCACGAGAGGGTGGCCCGACACAGGGACGAGGGGGCCACTTTCCAGCCGGGCGTTACGGTGGGCCATAGAGACCTCCGGTAGGTATGGGCGTCAGCACCTCACACCTCGCCGGAGGTCTCTCCATCGATCAAGCCGACACGCCGTCAACAACGCTCATGGTCACTACAGCTGGAACGTCCAATACGCCGGAGCAGTCGAGCTACAACGCCGGCTCGCGCCACACGCACACTTCGCCATCCGGGGCACCCTCCCGAGGCGGCTACTCAAGCAGATCGCCGCCGCGACCTACCACCAAGTGTGGTGGCCAGCGTTCAACGAACCGTGCTACACCGTCGACAAACCGCCCGTGTGGGATGTCGAGCAACAGGCGTACGTCGACCCCAAGACACGCGAGCCGCTGACCCCGTGGTCGCACGCCCTGGACGAGCTGGAGAAACCCGCCGCCCGACCGGCATACGTCGCCCGGCTCGGCCGGATCGACGCACGCGGCATCGAGCAGGGCACCCGCGACGCGGAACGGTCAATCCGCTACGTCACGAAGTACGTCACCAAGGACCTGACCGACCAGGCCCGACCACGCTCCGACGCGCAGAAGGCGCACTTCGACCGGCTCCACGCCGAACTCTCCGTCCTGCCCTGCTCGCCCACCTGCGCCAACTGGCTCCTCTACGGCGTCCAGCCTGACGGGGTCAAGGCAGGCTTGACCCCCGGCCGCTGTACCGGGAAGGTCCACCAACGCTCCACGCTCGGCTTCACCGGCCGGCGGGTTCTCGTCTCCCGGCAGTGGTCCGGCAAGACCCTCGCCGATCACCGGGCGGACAACCGGGCCTGGATTCGCGCCATCCTCGCTGGTGGCATGGCCGACACCGATCCGGCCGACGGAGACCAGGGCGACGGACACGGCCAGGACCAGACAACGGCCGACAACCCGCAGCGGTACCGGTTCGAACTCGCACGCCCCGAAGACCCCGACGTCCTACCCCTCGAACACCGCATCCTGCGCGCCATCTCAGCCCGCATCCGCTGGCGAACAGACCTCGACACCGCCCGGCAACGGGCGTCCGGCGATGTTTCGGCAACCGCACAGACTTTCGTCCCCGCAGCCTGACTCCTGGAGGAAACCACCCCTATGGACAACGACCTGTTGACCGTTCCTCAGGTTCTCGCCGCGCTCAACGGTGTATCGCGGCGAACCTTTTACCGGTGGCGTGAGCTGGGCGTCGCACCGGAGTGCATCAAGCTGCCAAACGGTGAGCTACGGATCAAGCGGCGTGACCTGCGAGCCTGGCTGGACCAGCACCGGGAGGCGGCGTGAAGTCGCGCGAGGTACGGATTCGCGGTATCCAGGTCAACACCCTGGCCAAGCGCAAGAAGTCGTACACCGTCCGGTGGGTTGTGGGCACGGAGCCAAAGTCTCGGACCTTCGGCACTCGTGCTCTGGCGGATAACTTCCGCTCGGACCTGATGCAGGCCGTCAACCGTGGCGAGGCGTTCGACACCGATACCGGGTTGCCCGGTTCGATGGTGCCGCCACAGGAGTCGGTGACCTGGCTTGCCTTCGTACGGCGGTACGTCGACATGAAATGGCCGGGTGCCGCCGCGAAATCGCGGGAAAGCATGACAGACGCGCTCGCGGCCGTGACCGGGCTGCTCATCCAGGACCTGCCCGGCCGTCCCGATGCGGCGCTGCTGCGTCGGGCGCTTCGGGAGTACGAGCTACCGCCGGCCGCTCGGCAACTCGACCAACCGACGGAGGTCATCGCCGCGCTGCGCTGGCTTGGCAAGGCATCGCGTCCACTGCCGTCCCTGGCGGAAGCCTCGGTGATCCGGCCGGCCCTGGACGCGCTCGGGCTCCGGATGGATGGGCGGCCAGCAGCCGCGACGACGACCAGGCGGCGCGCGTACGGTCGGCTCGGCGAAAGGTGACGGCGGAGGTCGATCGGCGGGTGGTGGTCAACGTCGGCCAGGCGCGGGAACTGTTGACCGCAGTGACGTACGTCGGCCGGCGCGGCAGAGACGGGCGGCGAGGTGAGCGGCTACGCGCTTTCTACGCCTGCCTGTACTTTGCGGCGCTGCGGCCGAGTGAGGCGCTGGGCCTGCGGGAGCGGGACTGCCACCTGCCCGAGTCGGGTTGGGGTCTGCTGACGGTGGAGAAGTCCCGTCCGGCGGCGGGCAAGCGCTACACCGACAGCGGTGAGGTGCACGACGATCGCGGGTTGAAACACCGGGGCGAGACGGAAGCGCGGGAGGTACCGATTCCGCCGGAGCTGGTCGGGCTCCTTCGGTGGCACATCGAACGGTTCGGCGTCGGCAAGGATGGCCGGCTGTTCCGCAGTGAGCGGGGCAACGTGGTGGCGTCCTCGACGTACTCCCGGGTCTGGGAAGAGGCGCGGGCGTTGAGCCTGCCACCGGACCTTGTGGCGTCGCCGCTGGCGGGGCGGCCGTACGACTTGCGGCATGCCGGAGTCTCGCTCTGGCTGAACGCGGGCCTACCCGCTCCGGAGGTCGCGGAGCGGGCGGGTCATTCCGTCGACGTGCTGCTCAGGGTGTACGCGAAGTGCATTGACGGGGACCGGAGTCGGATGAACGAGCGGATCGAGGCGGCGCTGTCCGCGTGACGATCACCGATAGGGTTCGAGAGGCCGTAGCCGATGCTGCGGCCTCCTCGCCTTTGTGCCTTGTGAGCTGCGCAAACATGCGCCCGAAAGGCTCCAAGATCATTGCACGTACTCTGCACGACTGGCGACAAACGGCGGCTCGGAGCGGCCTACGGCTGCCTACGCGATCACATCGACCACTGAACGTATCCGCTGGTCAGATGGTGTTTTCGCTGATCTTTGGGGTGCCCCCGGCAGGATTCGAACCTGCGACACACGGTTTAGGAAACCGTTGCTCTATCCCCTGAGCTACGAGGGCGGGCGACGCCAGGCGACCTGACGGCGGCTGTCAGCGTACCGCAGGGGGCTCGTACCCGATCAGCACCGGCGGTGCCGCCGGCTGCCCGCCCCGCATCGGGTACGCCATGCCAGGCGTTCCCGACACCGGGCGCGTCTGCCCACCGCTGTGCGCACACCCCGAGCTGCGCCAAGGTCAGGGCCGGGTCCCAAACGCGTCGACGCCGGTCAACTCGGCCGACAGCGTCCACAGCCGCGCCGCTCCTTCCGGGTCCAACTCCTGGTCGACCACGGCACAGTCCTCGCAGTACCGCCCGCCGGTTCCGGCGAGCTGGGGCGAGGTGGCCGCCCAGACCTGGGTCGCCGCCCCCTGCTCCGGCGTCTTGAATTCGGCGTCCACCAGGTTGCCGTCCAGGTCCACCCACCCGGCGGCGACCATCTCCTCCCGGCTCAGGTGCCGCTGCAACGGGGTGAGGATGTGCCCGGGGTGCACCGAGAACGCTCGCACCCCCACCTCCCGGCCGAGCGTGTCGAGCCGTTCCGCGAAGAGCACGTTCGCCCGCTTCGCCTGGGCGTACGCCTGCCACTTGTCGTAGCCACGGGTGAAGTGCGGATCGGACCAGCGGATCGCCGACGGGTGCTGGGCCCGGGAGGTGAGCACCACGACCCGGGCTCCCCCGTCCCGCCTGATCGCCGGCCACAGGAGGTTGACCAGCGCGTAGTGCCCGAGGTGGTTGACGCCGAACTGTGCCTCCCAGCCCGGGCCGACCCGGGTTTCGGGGCAGGCCATGATGCCGGCGTTGTTCATCATGATGTCGATGCTCCTGCCCGAGGCCAGGAACCGGTCCGCGAAGGCCCGTACGCTGCCCAGGTCGGCCAGGTCGAGTTCGTCGACCTCCACCCCGTCGACCTCCACCCCGTCCACCTCCAGCCCGCCGATCCCGGCCAGCGCGGCGCGGGCCACCGCGGGCCGCCGCGCGGGTACGACCACCCGGGCGCCGGCCCGGGCGAGCGCCGCCGTCGCCTCCCGGCCGAGTCCGGAGTACCCGCCGGTGACGAGCGCGAGCCGGCCGGAGAGGTCGATCCCCCGCAACACCTCCTCGGCGGTACTCCGTGCCCCGAACCCGGCCGTCCCACCGAACCCAGCCGTCCCCCCGGCCCCGGCCCCAACCCTTGCACCGATCCCGCCCCGGACATCGAAACCTTTATCCCGATTGCCTGCTCTCACCGTCATGCGAGCGAAGCTATTCGCTAGACCGTGGTCTAGGTCAACGCGCGCGTATGCTCCGGGCCATGCTCGACACTCCTGCGGAATTCAGCATCGGGCAGGTGGCCGAACGCACCGGCTTGAGCGTGCACACCCTCCGGCTGTACGAGCGGGAAGGGCTGCTGACCTCCCGGCCGCGCCGGAGCAGCGGTGGCCGTCGCGTCTACAGTGAATGGGACGTGCAGTGGCTCGACAACTGTACGAAGTTCCGGGCCTCCGGAATGCCGTTGGCCGCGATCCGTCGCCTCGCCGAACTGGTCGGCGAGGGCCCGGGCAACGAGGCCGAACGTCTCGAACTGCTCCGGGCACACCGGCAGCGGGTACTGGACCGGATCGCCGAACTCCACGACTGTCTCGACCTGATCAGCAACAAGGTCAGCGCCTACGAGGAGGCCGTCCGGCAGGGCAACGCCGACCGGCTCTGGGGCACCCGGTCGACCGGCCCCGACACCGCCCCGGCCCCCGACACCCACGGACGCCGGTGACCCCACCGGTCCGGGATACACCGGCCGATCCACACCGACGCGGTTCAGCCGGCGGCTCCGCCGGCAACCTCGGTCGCCACCGTGAGGGTGACGGCGCTGACCGGCGCGAGCAGCACACTCCAGGCGGCGCATCGGACCTCACTTTCCGTGCCCCGGATGTGTGCCGGCGAGGTCGGCCGGCACCCGGGGTTCGTCCCGGGCGGAGACGGCGATGAATTGTCCCATCATGCCGGCGTCCTCGTGGGCGAGCAGATGGCAGTGGAACATGTACGGCGTCCGTACGTCCGAATGTGCCAGGAAGCGTACGGCGAGCCGGACCCGGCCGCCCGGCGGTACGTACACGGTGTCCTTCTCCCCGGCCAGGTGCGGTGCCGGCGGCCGGCCGTCCACGTCGAGCAGGTGGAACGCCGCGCCGTGCAGGTGGAAGTTGTGCGGGATCCCGCCGGTGTTGCCGATCTCCCAGGTCTCCACCGAACCGGCCCGGACCACCCGGTCGATCCGGGTCGGGTCGTGCACCCGCTCGTCGAACCGGAAGTCCCCCATCGTCATCCGGTACGGCTCGGCCCGGGTCGGCGCCGGCACCGGCGGCGCGGCGGCCAGCCGGGGCGGCAGCGCGGGTGACGGCCGCAGGGCCGGCGCCGCGACGATCTTCAGCAGGTCGAAGGTGTCGGCACCGCCGGCGAGTCGCCGGATCAGCGCGTTGCCGCCCATCGGCGCCGGGAACCCGCGCAGCAGCACCTCCTCGCCGGGCCGGAACCGGACGACGATCTCGGCGCGTTCGCCCGGCGAGAGCATCAGCCGGCGCAGCGGCAGCGGCGCGTCCCGCAGTCCGGCGTCGGTGGCCACCAGCGAGAATTCCCGGTCGTCGGCGAACCCGACGGAGAAGACCCGGGCGTTGGCGCCGTTGAGCAGCCGGAACCGGACCAGTTCGGCGTCGACCTCCAGGTACGGGTCGTAGCCGCCGTTGACCAGGATCCGGTCGCCGAGCAGGCCGGTGAGGGAGAACCCGCCGAACTCCAGGCCGGACTCGTCGAGTGTGCCGTCGTCGTGCAGCTTCCGGTCCTGGAGGATCAGTGGGATGTCGTCGACGCCGTACCGGCGGGGCAGCGGCAGCGTGTCGGCCTCGTCGTCGTCGACCAGGAAGAGGCCGGCGACCCCCCGGTAGACGTGCGCCGCCGTACGCCGGTGCAGGTGCGGGTGGTACCAGAGGGTCGCGGCCCGCTGCTCGACCGTCCAGTACGGCTGCCAGGTCCGGCCGGGTTCGATCGGCTGGTGCGGACCGCCGTCCATCACCGCCGGCAGGTGCATGCCGTGCCAGTGCAGCGAACTGGTCTCGGGCAGGTTGTTGGTCACGTCGACCGCGACCCGGTCACCGCGCCGGGCCCGCAGTGTCGGGCCGAGGATCGGTCCGTTGGCGCCCCAGGTGGTGGTGCTGGTGCCGGGGAGCAGTTCGGTGCGGCCGGCCGCCAGGGTGAGCCGGAACCGTTTGCGCCCGTCGGCGTCGACGGTGGGCGGCAGCAGCGGCGGGATCGGCAGCCGGTTGCGGAACGACAGCGTGCCGACGTTGCTCCGCCCGGACTCCGCCCAGAGGTAGCCGGCGTATCCGGCGGCCGGGGCGACGAGCAGGCCGGTGCCGGCGCCGAGCCAGCCGAGCACCTTCCGCCGGGTGGCCGTCACCGCCGGCTCCGCGGCCGCAGGCTCCAGAGCACGAGTACGAGCAGGAGTACGACGCCGGTGGCGATCACCCACCAGCCGGGCAGCGCCTCGGGCATCGGTACCAGATTGGGGTCGTCGAGCCAGACGTGCGGCGGGCCGCAGAACCAGCCGAGGTTGAGGGTGAGCCCGACCAGTGCCACGGCCAGCCCGACCCAGAGCAGACGTCGTTGTGCCATGCCCCGACGCTAGGGAGCGGGGGTGCCGTCGCACGTCTGCCGATCGGAGTCGAAATCACTACTCCACCCGGTGTACGACCCCGATCCGTCTCCGGGGTCGTACACCGGGTGGCGCCGGCTTCGGGTCAGCGGATCGGGAGCTGGGCGGTCCAGTCCTGCCAGACCCGCTCGGCGTGGGCCTGGTCCACGTCGTCGGCGAAGATGTGGTGGCCGAGGACCAGCACGCTGCCCCGGTCGGTACCGGAGTGCAGGAAGCGGTAGAGCGCGTCGTCGGTGCGTACCCCGAAATAGGTGGGCAGGCCGGTGATGTCGACGACTCCCTCGATCGGCGGCAGGCCGTCGAGGGTGAGCCGGGCCGGCGTGCCCTCGGTGATCGCGCCGGTGATGCCGAACGCCTCCGCCACGGCCGCCCAGACCTGGTCCGGCTCGCCGGCACCGGGCCGGAACGCGGCGACCTGGGTGCCGTGCCGGCCCGGGAAGTACCGCACGTACGCGGCCAGGGTGGCCAGGTACATGTCCCAGCCGTCGCGCATCGCCTCGTACTCGGATTCCCAGTTGTCGCCGAGCACACCGCTCTGCACGAGGTGCAGCACCGTACTGCCCTGGTCACGTCCCTCGATCAGATATTCGATCGCCATGAACGTGCCGTCCGGGCCGGGTTCGGTGGCGTATCCGAACCGCTTGCCGGGTTCCCAGGCCGTCACCGTCGACTCCTCGGTGTGGCCGGCCATCGCGAACGTGTTCCGCCCGCCTTCGCGCGGGTCCACCTCGGTGTGTCCCATGAACCAGGAGTCGATGCCGGGGCCGGTGGCGATCGCCGCCCAGACCTGGTCCGGCGTCCCGGCCAGTTCGATCTCCTTGCGCAGCTCGAATTCGTGTCCCACGGTAGAAGTCTCCAATTCGCTGACGTGCGGAATCAGGCCGACCGTGCCGGCCTTGCGGGGATGTCTCTGTCCGGCCGTACCGGGCGGCCGTACCGGGCGGCCGTACCGGGCGGCCGTACCGGGTGGCCGGGCTCAACCGGTCGGTTCGGGGCTCTCCGGGTCGGCCGGGACGTGCGGGTGCAGCGCGATCACCACCCGGTGGTCGCGGCCGCCGGGCGCGGACTCGTCGTGGTACCTGCTGACGAGTCTGGCGACCGTCCCGGCCAGCTCCTCGGCGAAGGCGGCCCGGTCGGCCGCCGAGCCGAATCGCACCTGGGCGTCGATGGCGAACGTGGCGACCCGCTTCTCGGCCCGGTCCGCGCCGGTGATCAGGGCACCCACGTCCTGGACGAGCCGGGCCGCGAGCGCCAGCAGCCACCGCGCCGAGAGCCGGTCCGGGGACTGGCTCGGGTTCGGCCGCACGGCGGAGAGCGCCACCGGGGAGATCACGTACGACGCCGCGGTCGCCCGCATCACCCGCTCGGTGACGTTGCCCTTGCGGCGCTCCTCGACCAGCTCGATCAGCCCGTGCTGCTCAAGCGCCCGGAGGTGGTAGTTGACCTTCTGCCGGGCCAGGCCGACCCGGGCGGCGAGCATCGTGGCCGAGGCCGGCTCGGCCAGCTCGGCCAGCAGCCGCGCCCGGATCGGGTCGAGCGACACCTCGGCCGCCGCCGGGTCCTCGATCACTGCGATGTCGAACATGCGGCAAGCCTGTCACCGACAACTGTTTTTGTCAAGGAAAGCGGAGCTGTCGGAGCGATGTCCGCCGCCGCAGGCGCCCCGGCTACTCGTCGTGGCGCCAGCCGAGCAGCCGCTCCGCCCTCGTACAGTCGAAGAAGCCCTGGTTGCCCCGCAGCTCGCCGCGGACCGGCACCTCCGGGTAGTGCTCGCGGCGCAGCTCCTCGCTCGGGATGTCCGAGGTGGTCTCCGGGGCGACCACGTAGCAGACCTGGTGGCCGGTGAAGTCGGCGGTGAGCGCCAGCAGGCAGGCCCGGGCCGCCGGCCGGGCCAGGGTGTACCCCCACAGGTCGCGGACGGCGAGCGCCCACTGCCCCGAACCGGCCCGGGTGCTCGGCCGGGTCGGTACCACCGCGTGCAGCCGCAGGCTGGCGACGGTCAGCCCGGCGTACCGGCGGGCGAAGCTCTCCGCCTGCGCCTCGCCGAGCCACTTCGACAGGCTGTACGGGTCCTCGTTGTAGCTGGGGTGCCGCTCGTCCAGCGGAAAGTAGTCGAAGCGCGGCTTCCGGCTGTAGCCGCCGCCGACGGCGTTGACGCTGGAGGCCAGGCAGACCCGGGTGATCCCGAGTTCGACGGCGGCCCGCAGCGCGTTGTAGCTGGCGGTGACGTTGACGTTGTGCACCACGTGGTCCGGCTCGCCCCACGGCTTCGGGTACGCCGCCAGGTGCACCAGCGCCTCGCAGCCGTCCAGCGCCCGCAGCAGCGCCGGATAGTCGGTCACGTCGGCGGGCCGGCGTACCAGCCCGGCCGGCACGGCGCTGCCGGCGTACGGGGCCGACGGCCGGTCGATCTCCACCACCGTGTGCCCCTCGGCCAGCGCGTGCTCGACCACCGAGCGTCCGACCGTCCCGGCACCGCCGGTCACCGCAATGCGCATCGCACCATTCTCCGTCCTGGAGACGCGGGGGGCAGGTCGGCGGAAACTTGGCCCGGGCTGTCGTTCCCGGCCGGGGCCGTTCGTCGTCATGCTGTGCAGCAGTCCGCTGCCCGAGGATCCGGAGCGAGCCGGTGACGCCCGGCGGCCGGTTCGGCGGAACGAGACGGAGGAGATTGGCGTGAAGTACATGTTCCTGATCTACGGCGACCCGGCCCAGGACTCGACCGATCCGGAGGCGATCCAGGCGGAGATCGACACGTACTGGGCGTACGACAAACTGCTCGCCGACGCGGGCGTCATGCTCGACGGCCAGGCGTTGCAGGGCACCGAGACCGCCACGACGGTGCAGGCGGGCGGGGAGGGCGAGCCGACCGTCACCGACGGCCCGTTCGCGGAGACCCGGGAGATCCTCGGCGGCTACTACCTGGTCGACCTGCCGGACCTGGACGCCGCCATCGGCTGGGCCGCCCGCTGCCCCGGCGCCCTGCGCGGCAAGGTCGAGATTCGACCGATCATGGAGTTCGAGCAGCCGTGACCCGCGCTACGCCGTCCCCCGGGGCCGGGCGACCGATCGGCTGGCTCCGGCCGAGCGACCGTCTCTCGCCGAGCGACCGGCTCCGGCCGAGCGACCGGCTCCGGCCGAGCATGGACGGCGGTCAGGGCGTCGACGGCGGTCAGGGCGGATAGCCGTGTCGGGTGGCGAGCGGCCGACCGTCGACATTCTGGAGCGGGTGTTCCGGGAGGAGCGCGGGCGACTGCTCGCCACCCTGGTCCGGCACTTCGGCGACCTCGACCTCGCCGAGGAGGTCGCCTCGGACGCGATCGAGGCGGCCCTGCTGCACTGGCCCGTGCAGGGTGTGCCGACCCGTCCGGCGGCCTGGCTGCTCACCACCGCCCGGCGCCGGGCCGTCGACCGGCTCCGCCGGGACCGCGCCTACGCGGCCCGGCTGGCCGTACTCCGGGCCGAGGCCATCCGGGACGGGCCGGCCGCACCCGACCCGACCGACGGAGGCGACCTGCCGGACGAGCGGTTGGCGCTCTTCTTCACCTGCTGCCACCCGGCGCTGCCCGGCGAGACGCAGATCGCGCTGACCCTGCGCTGCCTGGCCGGACTCACCACCGCCGAGGTGGCCCGGGCGTTCCTGGTCCCGGTGCCGACGATGGCCCAGCGGATCGGCCGGGCGAAGCAGAAGATCCGGGCCGCCCGGATCCCGTTCCGGGTCCCGGACGCCGCCGAACTGCCGGCCCGGCTCCCCCGGGTACTCCGGGTGATCTACCTGATCTTCACCGAGGGGTACGCGGCGAGCAGTGGCCCACAGCTCGTCCGGGCCGACCTGGCGGACGAGGCGATCCGGCTGGCCCGGCTGCTGCACCGGCTGCTGCCCCGGCAACCGGAGGTGACCGGGCTGCTCGCCCTGCTGCTGCTGGTCGACGCCCGCCGGGCCGCCCGGTGCACCGCCGAGGGCGACCTCGTACTCCTCGACGAGCAGGACCGCACGCTCTGGGACCGCGACCGGATCGAGGAGGGCCGTCGGCTCGTGCCGGACGCCCTCACCAACCGCCCCGGCCCGTACGCGGTACAGGCCGCGATCGCCGCGCTGCACGGCGAGGCCGCCGACGTGGCCGGTACGGACTGGCCGCAGGTGGTCGCGCTCTACGACGTACTGGCCCGGCTGGCGCCGTCACCGCTGGTGGAACTGAACCGGGCGGTGGCGATCGCGCTGCGGGACGGTCCGGCCGCCGGGTTGCGGCTGCTCGACGCGCTCGACGCGCAGGGCCGGCTGGCCGGTTACCACCTGCTGCCGGCCGCCCGGGCGGACCTGCTGCGTCGGCTGGGTCGCGCCGGGGAGGCCGCTGCGGCGTACCGTCGGGCACTCGACCTGGTCGGCAACGAGCCGGAACGGGCGTTCCTGCGGCGGCGGCTCGCGGAGGTCGCCGCCGAAGCCGGTGCCGCCGGGTCGTCATCGGCCGAGCGGGAGAATTTCGCCGACCCGGACTCGTGAGATCGCCGCGATCCGGACCGCATCCATCGTTGTCGACGAATCCCACTAAGGACGGACGATGCCGGCGATGCGGCACGTACGGCGAAAAGTTTCGGCCGTCCGTGCTTTAGCCCGGCTCACGCAACGCCGTTCTGCCTGATGCCGGTGACCAGCGGGTATGTCCGACCCAGCCGGTCGCCGGAAGACCGGTGAAAGCTATCCATATCCTTACCCGCGTCGATACGACTAGAGTGGGCCCGATTGAAGTTTCGGAATCTTTCCGTTAGCCTCCTAAAATCGAGCCCTGTCGATACAGCGGTAGGGTCGGGTGTCTCCGAACCCCCGTCCCGTGCCCGTGACACGGGCTCACGCCCCCGCCGGCGCCGAGTGCCGTGGTCGTCGCTCAGACCGCGACACGAGTCGCCACCGCGACCTCTGCGCCGGGCTCGCCGAGGTTGTCCGGGCTCGGGTCGCCCCGGGCCGCCCACCCACTCCACCCGACACCGTCCACCGAGCCGGCACCACAACGGACGGGCACATCGACGACACACCCGCACACCATCCCTTCCCGGATCCGAGAGGCAACAGGTCATGAGCAGCAGAACCGTCCCTGACCCCAGACGCCTGATGGCGAGGCCCGGCCCACGTGCCGCACTGGTCTCACTCGCCGTCGGCGTGCTCGCCGCCGGTGCGGCCCTCACCTTCGCCGGCTCCGCCAACGCCGCGACGACGCTCGGCGCGTCGGCGGCGGAGCGGGGCGGGCGCTACTTCGGCGCGGCCGTGGCGGCGAACAAGCTCAGCGACAGCACCTACAGCACCGTGCTGAACCGCGAGTTCAACCAGGCCACGCCCGAGAACGAAATGAAGATCGACGCGACCGAGCCGCAGCAGAACCAGTTCACCTTCACCAACGCGGACCGGATCGTCAACCACGCGATCAGCCGGGGCTGGAAGGTCCGGGGCCACACCCTGGCCTGGCACTCGCAGCAGCCGGGCTGGATGCAGAACATGAGCGGTACGGCGCTGCGGCAGGCCATGCTCAACCACGTCACCCGGGTGGCCAGCTACTACGCCGGCAAGATCGACTCCTGGGACGTGGTGAACGAGGCGTTCGCCGACGGCAACGGTGGCGCCCGCCGCGACTCCAACCTCCAGCGCACCGGCAACGACTGGATCGAGGCCGCCTTCCGGGCCGCCCGCGCCGCCGACCCGAACGCCAAGCTCTGCTACAACGACTACAACACCGACAACTGGACCTGGGACAAGACCCAGGCGGTGTACCGGATGGTGCAGGACTTCAAGACCCGGGGCGTACCGATCGACTGCGTCGGTCTCCAGTCGCACTTCAACAGCGGCTCGCCGTACCCGAGCAACTACCGCACCACGCTCTCCAGCTTCGCGGCGCTCGGCGTCGACGTACAGATCACCGAGCTGGACATCGAGGGCTCCGGCACGACCCAGGCGAACACCTACCGCAACGTGGTGAACGACTGCCTCGCCGTCGCCCGCTGCACCGGCATCACCGTCTGGGGCGTGCGGGACTGCGACTCGTGGCGTAGCAGCGGCACCCCGCTGCTGTTCGACTGCAACGGCAACAAGAAGCCGGCGTACGACGCGACGCTCAGCGCGCTGAACAACGGCGTCACCCCGACCAACCCGCCGACGAACCCGCCCACCAACCCGCCGACCAACCCGCCGACGAACCCGCCCACCAACCCGCCGACCCAGGGGCCGGGCGGCTGTACCGCGACGGTGTCGCTGAACTCCTGGAACGGCGGATTCGTCGCCACGGTACGGGTGACGGCCGGCTCCTCCGGCACCAACGGCTGGTCGGTCGGAGTGACCCTGCCGTCCGGTGCGAGTGTCACCAACTCCTGGAACGCGAACCGCAGTGGCACCAGCGGCGCGGTCACCTTCACCAACGTGAGCTACAACGGCCGGATAGCCGCCGGACAGTCGACCGAGTTCGGCTTCCAGGGCACCGGCAGCGGCACGGGATTGTCACCGACCTGTAGCGCCAGCTGACCGACCGACAACGACACGACCGGTGCGGAGGACCACGATGGTCCTCCGCACCGTCGCGTACCAGGGGACTCCGGACCGAGCCGGCGGTCACGCGGTGGGTGACTCCCCGGACAGCCGGGACCGGGATCGGTCCCCGGCCTGCTCGTCCCCGGCCTGCTCGGTCCCGGCCTGCTCGTCCCCGGCCTCCTCGGCCCCGGCCTCCTCGGCCCCGGCCTGCTCGTCCCCGGCCTGCTCGGTCCCGGATCCGGGCTGCCGGTGGTCGGCGACGAACTCGGCCACGATCCGCCGAGCGTAGGCCGCCCGGTCCGGGTCGGCGGCCGAGAAATCCTCCGGCGCGGGCACCCGCATGGCCATGCCCCAGCCCCGGCCCCGCGCCCAGCTGGCGTCGTCGACCTCCAGCGCGGCCCGGAACACGGCGCGGCTGCCCGCCGGCAGCAGCGTCCAGGCGACCATCAGGTCACAGGCCGGATCGCCCACGGCCAGGCAGCCGAAGTCGATCGCGGCGCGGAGCCGGCCGTCGACGGTGAGCAGGTTTCCGGCGGCGAGGTCGCCGTGGATCCAGCCGCCCCTGCCGTCCCAGGCCGGCACCGCGGCCAGCGCGGCGTCCCAGACCGCCGCCAGCGCGTCGGTGTCGACCAGCCCGGACAGGGCCGCGATCCGCCGCCGCAGGTTGCCGTCCGTCGCCAGGGACGGCCGGCTGTCGCCCACCGGTACGCCCCGAAAGGCGTTGCTCGCGTCGGGTGCCGGACCGCCGGTGGGATCGATCCGGCGAAGCGCGCGGATGAACCCCGCCACGTCCCGCGCCAACCGGTCCGGGTCGGGGCCGCCCCCGCGCGCCGGGTTCTCGCCGTCGAGCCACGGACAGACCGACCACCGGAACGGGTAGCCCTCTGCCGGCTGGCCGAGCGCGAGCGGGACGGGGACGGTCAACGGCAGGTGCGGGGCGAGTCGGGGCAGCCACCGGTGCTCCCGGTCGACCTGCGGTGCCCATCGGGCGAAGCGGGGCAGCCGGACCACCTTGTCGTCGCCGAGCCGGTACATCGCGTTGTCGGTGCCCCAGCTCCGGGTCCGTACGACGGGCAGCTCCGCCCACCGCGGAAACTGGGCCGCGATCAGCCGGCGGACGAGCGCCTCGTCGGTCGGCACCTCGACGTGCGGCAGATCAGCGGTGGCCAACGCAGCTCCCTCGGCAACGACGGTGGTCGACGATCCCGGCTGTCGCTGCTGGCAGGTTAGGCGCCGCCGGATGACCGGCCCAGCCATTTTCGGGTACCGGAGGCAGCCGCCATGGCTGCGCGGGCCGGTGGCGGCGGCGCGCGAACGGCGACATCGCGGTACGGATGAAAGGATCACCGGATGCCGATCGACCAACACCTGCTGCTGGCATTCACCCTGACCACGATCATCGCCATGATCACGCCCGGCCCGGACATGCTGTTCGTGCTGGGCTGCGGGATGCGCGGCGGCTCCCGGGCCGGCCTGCTCGCCACCGCCGGGGTGGCGACCAGCGAGGCGGTACACGTGGCCGTGGCGGCGGCCGGACTGGCCGCGCTCTTCGCGGCGGCGCCGACAGCGTTCGCGGTGGTCCGGATCGTCGGCGCCGCCTACCTGATCTATCTCGGCGTGCAGTTGATCCGGCACCGCCGCGACGCCCGGGCCGAGCTGCCGACCGGGGGTGGACTCTCGGGTCGGAAGGCATACCTGAGCGGGCTGCTGACGAACCTGCTCAACCCGAAGATGGTCACCTTCACGATCGCGTTCCTGCCCCAGTTCGTCGATCCGGCGCTGGGGCAGGTCTGGCTACAGTTCGCGATCCTCGGCACCATCCTGATCGGGCTGGAGTTCCTGGTGGACGGTGCCGTCGGGGTGTTCGCCGGGCGGATCGGCGGCTGGCTGCGCCGCCGGGCCGCCGTACGCCGCCGGATCGACGCCGCGACCGGCGGCATCTTCATCGGTCTCGGCGTACGCCTCGCCGTGGATCGGTGAAGGCCGGCCGGGCAGGTCAGGGGTCGGTCACTCGACTCCGGCCGGCCGGCGCAGCTCCACGCCGAGCGCCGTCAGCCAGTCGTCGGTGCCCCGCTCCCGCCAGGCCGGCTCCTCGTGGCCGTCGAGGAAGGTGGCCTGTTCGGTGAGGAGCAGCTCGGTGCCGCCGGCCGTCGGCCTGAACTCCACGGTGGTCAGCGAGGCGGTGGCCAGGGTCTCCCCGGCGTGCAGGGTGGAGGCGTAGACGATCCGCTCGGCCGGGACGATGTCCTGGTAGACGGATTCGAAGGTCAGCGTCTCGCCGCCGTCGCCGCGCGCCCGGTTGACCTCGCGGCCACCGACCCGGAAGTCGAGGTGGTGCTCGACGGAGGCGGGACCGGCGAACCACCGCGCCTTGGCCGTCGGGTCGGCCCAGGCGGCGAAGACCCGGGCGGGTGGAAGCTGGTAGCTGCGTTCGAGGCTGAAGGTCCCGTGCGTCACGGATCGGTCGGTCATGGCGTGCTCCCGTTCTCTTGCGGGTCGGAGTCTTCGGTCAGGTAGTCGTCGAGCCGGTCCAGGCGCCGCTCCCAGGACGTGCGTTGCGCGCCGAGCCACTCCTCGGCGATCCGCAGCACCGCCGGCTCGATCTGGCAGGTGCGGACCCGGCCGACCTTCTCGGAGCGGACCAGGCCGCTCGTCTCCAGCACCTGGAGGTGCTGCATCACGGCCGGCAGGGACATGGCGAAGGGTCGGGCGAGTTCGCTGACCGGGGCCGGGCCCCGGACCAACCGCTCGACCATGGCCCGCCGGGTGCCGTCGGCCAGGGCCTGGAACACCCGGTCCAGCTCGTACCCTTGGTTAAGCATGTACTTAAGTATTGGCGCCGGGTGAGCAATAGTCAAGTGTCTTCTTAACTATTGTCCGGCGATCACCGGTCCCGGCGGGTCAGCCGGGAAGTTCCGACCCCGGGTTCGGTTTCCCGGCGCTCTGCCCGGGTAGCAGCGAGGGCGGCGCACGGCTGGACTGGCCGGCGAGCGAGGCGGCGCAGGGTTCGCCGGTACGGGAACGCGCGGTTCGCCGGTACGGGAACGCGCGGCTCGCCGGCACGGAGAGGAGCCCCAGGTGACGGATCGACACCCCAGGCGGGCGGCCTCGGCGGCGCTGCGGGGCACCACCCGAGGGGCGTTCGCCGCGATGGCGATGTCCGGCTTCCGGCAGGTGACCACCGGCCTCGGGCTGGTCGAACGCACCCCGCCCGAGGAGGTACTGCGGCAGACCGCGCCGAGCCTCTTCCGGCGGATCCCGGTGGACCGCCGACAGGCCCTGGTCGAGTTGGTCCACTGGGCCTACGGTGCCGGCGGCGGGATGCTCTTCGGTCTGCTGCCCCGGTCGCTGCGGCGACAGCCCTGGACCGGCCCGGCGTACGGCTTCGCCTTCTGGGCGGTCTTCGAGGCGGGCCTCGCACCCCTGCTCGGCATCGACGACCGCCGCCACCACGATGCCCGGGAACGGCTGGCCCTGCTCGCCGACCACCTGCTGTACGGCGTCGTCGTGGCCGCGTCACCCTGGCCGAACGCCGACTGACCGCCCCCGAATCCGCCCCGCCCCCGAACCTGAACCCGAACCCGAACCCGAACCCGAACCCGAACCCGCCCCGAACCCGAACCCGAACCCGGCCCGTCCGCGACCGATCCCTCCCTGACCGGTCCCGCCGCGACCGAGCCGCCACGCCGGTCGACCAGCGCACCGTCGCCGGTGGTGTCGTCGGTGGCGGTTCAACGGTCGGTAACCGGGTAGCCGGCGACGGAAGCCGAGGGAGGGAGACCACGATGGGTAAGGTCCACGGTCACGCCGACAACATCGTCTATGACCTGGTGTCGATCCAGTACCACGCCCTCAAGGGTGGTCAGGTCTACGAGCAGTACAAGAGCGACGCCGAGGGGCACGACGACGTCCGGCAGTTCATCGACCGCATCCAGCGGGAGGACATGGACCGGGCCCGGCGGGCCCAGGAGTTGCTGGCCAGCATCATCGACGTACCCGTCGGGGCCCGCTGACCGCCGCCGACGCCCGCCCTGGTCACGGCCGGGCCCGGCGTCGCGCCCGGCGCCGTCGTCGGATCAGCCACCACACCGCCAGGCAGAGCACCACCAGCGCGGCGAGGCCGGCACCGGCCTCGCCGAGGTGGTCCTCGATCCGCCGCCAGGAGGCGCCGGCCAGATAGCCGACCATCACCACCGTGGTCGCCCAGGCCGCGCCGCCGAGGGCGTTGAAGAGCAGGAACCGGCGGTACGGCATCCGGTTCATTCCGGCCAGGGCCGGCACCAGGGTCCGGAGCACCCCGACCCACCGGCCCAGCAGCACCGCCAGCGGTCCGTGCCGGGCCACGAACCGCTCGGCCCGATTCCAGCGCTCCTCGCCGACCCAGCGCCCGGCCCGGCTGCGTTTCAGTGGCGGGCCGGTCCAGCGACCGATCTCGTAGCCGACGCTGTCCCCGGCGATGGCGCCGACGGTGGAGACCACCACCATCGCCGGCAGGCTCACCCGGCCGGTCGCGGCGAGCGCACCACCGAGCAGCAGGGCGGTCTCGCCGGGCAGGAACAACCCGACGAACGCGGCGGACTCGCCGAAGGCGAGCCCGCCGACCACCACCAGCGCCGCCCAGCCGGAGAGTGCGGTGAGGGTGTCGATGACGCCGTCCACCCGGGCCGCCCGTCAGCCGGTACCGGCAGCCGACCGGCCCGCGTCGTGGCCCCGGTCGTGGCCGGGTGACTGATGGAGCACGCCGGGTAGCGCCGTACCGCCGGGCCGGCGGCGGGCGGGCGATTCGGCCGGGGCGAACTCCACTCGGCCATCGTGCCCGAGGATATGCCCCGAAACGCCGTAAATGCCCTGACTAGCGCTGCTGGTGCTCCGACTAGCGCTGCTGGTGCCCCGACGATCCGCCGAGGTGGCCGGACGGCCCGGCGAGGTACCCGGTGGTCCGGAGCACGGCCCGGGCGAACCGGCTGAGCGGCAGCGCGGCGAGTTCCGTCCGGCCGAACCAGCCGACCTCGCCGACCTCGTCGCCGTCCGGTACGGGCGTGCCGGTGACGATCTCGGCCCGGTAGACCGCGGTGACGTACGCGGCCCGGTCGCCGTGCGGATAGGTCACCTCGTACTCCGGACCGCCGAGTACGTCGAGCAGCCCGGTCAACCGCACCCGCACCCCGATCTCCTCCGCGGCCTCCCGTACGGCGGCCTCGGCCGGGGACTCGCCGGGCTCGACGACACCGCCGACCAGCCCCCACCCCTCGGTGTGCCCACGGTGGCGTACCAGCAGCAGCCGGCCGGCCGGGTCGACCGGCAGTACCGAGGCGGAGGGCAGCAACAGCAGTTCGGATCCGACTGCGGCACGCAGCCGGGCGACGTACGGCGGGATCGGCATGTGCGCCACGGTAGAAGCATTGAGCTGCAACGAAAGGGACTTTCCGGGGCGTGTCCGGCGATAGGCTCGGCGGCGTGCGCCCCACCATCGAGGAGAATCCCCGGCTGCGCCCGGTGACCGCCGCCGACCGGGTCTGGACCGGCGTGACCACCACCGGTGACGGCCGGGTCTTCGTGAGCTTCCCCTCCGCCGACGGCCCGGGGATCCAGGTCGGGGAGGTGGTCTCGGACGGCCGGATCCTCCCCTATCCCGACGCGGCCTGGAACGAGGTCCGCGACGACCTCGATCCCGAGGGCGCCTTCGTGCACGTCAACGGGTTGCGAATCGGGCCGGACGGCAACCTCTGGATCGTCGACGCCGGCAGTCCGGGGGTCGGGCTGCCGGTCGTACCCGGTGGTCCCCGGCTGATCGTGGTGGAGCCGGAGTCGGCGACGGTGCTCCGCAGCTACGACCTCGGGCCGGCGCTGCGGCCGAACAGCTACGTCGACGACGTCCGGTTCAACGGCCGGATGGGCTACCTGACCGACGCGGGCGCACCCGGGCTGATCGTGCTGGACCTGGCGACCGGGGCGTGCCGGCGGGTACTCGACGGGCACGCCAGTACCGTCGCGCGCCGCCCGCTGCGGGCGGACGGGGAGATGATCCGCGACGCGCACGGCCGGGAGCTGCGGATCCACGCCGACCAGTTGGAGGTCTCGCCGGACGGGCGGTATCTCTACTACCAGCCCGCCTCGGGGCCGCTGCACCGGATCGAGACGCGCTGCCTGGACGACCCGGAGATTCCGCCGGAGATCGTGGCGCAGCAGGTCGAGCCGTGGGTGGACACCCCGACGACCGGGGGTACCGCGATCGACGCGGCCGGGGTGATCTATCTGAGTGACGTGGACCGGCGGCGCATCCTGGCGATCGACCTGGACCGCCGGATCGAGACGCTGGTCGCCGACCCCCGGCTGGTCTGGGGTGACGCGCTCTGGCTCGACGGCACCGGTCAGCTCTGGATCCCGGCGGCCCAGCTCAACCGGACCCCGGGGCTCTCCGGCGGCACCTCGAACGTCGACTATCCGGTGTGGATCTACCGGATGCCGGTCGACGCGGTACCGCCCGCCAACGACCACGCCTGACCCTCGATCACCCGATCCCGCCACACCCGTGGGACCGGCGGTACGGGTCGCGCTGACCCCCGTACGGCTGTCACACTGACCCCCGTCCGGCCGTCACCGTGACCCCCGTCCGGCGGTCAGGTCGTGCCGGACCGGTCCGGCGTTTCCGTCGACCGGAGACGGCCGGCAACGGGTGTCATCTGGGGCAAACCAGCCGTTATGCCTCTGCTATTGTTCGGCATCGATGTCTTGGGTGCGGTCCGGTTCGGACGTACCGCCGGGGCGGCGGAGCGACGGGAGGAGTCGGGCACGTGACTGTCTCCACCGCCACCGCCGCCTCCGCGCCGGCCGGGCGACCCGGGCCGGTCGACCCGCCGCCGGCCGGCACCGAGATGCCGGCGGCGAGCGCGCTGGGCTGGGTCTACACGATCTTTCCGGCCCTGCTCCGGCTCACCTGCGGGATCGCCTGCGCGGTGGCGGCGCTCGCGGTGCGTACCCCGCCGGTCTCCACCCCGCTGCTCGTCGTCGTGGTGAGCCTGCTGACCGCCTGGTCGGTGCTCTTCGCCGCCCTGGTGGTCCGGTGGCGGCGGCCGATGTCCGCGATGGCCGTCGACATCCTGCTCACCGTCGGCACCTGCCTGCTGATCCGGGACGTGGTCGCCGCCGAGGTACTGCCCGGCGAGGTGAGCTGGGTGGCGATCCAGTCCAGCACCTCGGTGATCGTCGCCCAGTTCATCCTGCCGGCCACCCGCTCGATCCCGGCCGGGCTGCTGGTGGCCGCCGCGTACGGCATCGGCGCGCATCTGGCCGGCGACGACATCGAGGCGGTCGGGCACGCCGTCACCCTCGTCGTGCAGACCGTCAGCGCGGCCGCGCTCGCCGGGGTGGCCCGGCGCAGCAGCCGGCTCGCCGACGCCGCCTTCGCGGCCTACCAGGAGACCGCCCGGGCCGCCGTGACCGCGCGGGCCGCCCGGGCCGCCGAGCGGCAACAGAACCGCGACCTGCACGACACGGTGCTCTCCACCCTCACCGTGGTCGGTCTCGGCGCTGTCGCCGGCCGCTCACCGCTGCTGCGCGAACGGGCCGCCGCCGACCTGCGCACCCTGGCCGGCCTGGCCGGCGACCGGTCGGCGTCCGGCGTCGAACCGGAGGGCGAGGTCCGGCTGATCGCGCTCGACGAACGGCTGCGCACCCTGCTCGGCCGCCTGCCGGAGTTGCGGGCCAGCGCCGCGCTGGAGCCGTGCGCGGTGCCGGCCCCGGTCGCCGAGGCAGTCACCCACAGCACCGGCGAGGCACTGTCCAATGTGCTCCGGCACGCGCCGGGGGCCACCGCCTCGGTGCGACTGTGCCGCAGCGGCGACACCGTCGCGGTCGAGGTGGTCGACGACGGACCCGGCTTCGACCCGGCCACGGTCCCCCGGCACCGGTACGGCCTGCGGGAGTCCGTGCGCGGCCGGATGGCGACGGTCGGCGGCCGGGCCGAGGTCAGCTCCGCGCCCGGCCGGGGCACCCGGATCCGGCTGGAGTGGCCGGATGTCCACTGACCTGGCCGGCGGTGCGGCGGGTACGGTCACCGCCACCGTCGAACGTGGCCCCCGGATCGCCGCCGTGCTGATCGCCTTCGGCTGGCACCTGGCCATCAACCTCCCGGCGGTACTCGGCGACTGGGAGCACTACCGGCTGCCCTGGGTCGTCGGCATCGGCTGGCTGGTCTTCGGCGCGGTCGGGGTGGTCGCCGCGGTCAACCTGCTGCGCGGCACCCCCTCGCCGACCTGGCCACTCGTCGGGGTACTGCTCCTGGTCGACGTGGTGGTCTTCGCCTGCGTACCCGGGGCGCTGGTCTTCGACTCCGCCAACTTCGGCTGGGCGACCCTCGGCTGGTTCGTCGTACTCCTGCTCTGGGGTCGCCGGATCCCGGCCCTGGTCGCCGTACTGGCGGTCGGCGCGGCGATCGCCCTGGTCGGGGTACTGGCGCTGCGCGGCGGCGGCGCCGCGGACCTGAGCCGGTACGCGATGGCCGTCTACGGCAACGCGACCCTGCCGATCGCGATGATGATCGCGGTGAACCTGCTCGGCACCCTCGCCGGCACCACCGCCCGGGCGGCGGCGGCCCGGACGGCGATCGAGACCGAGCGGGCCGCCGCCGGCCGGACCCACCAGACCCGGCGGGACCGGCTCGCCGCGCTGGACCGGACCGCCGGAGCCATCCTGACCGAACTCGCGCAGGGCCGGGCCGATCCGGCGGACCCGGCCGTGCAGCGCCGCTGCGCCCTGGAGGCGTCCCGGCTGCGCCGCCTGATCGCCGAGTCCGACGACGTGCCGGATCCGCTCCTGCACGAGCTGCGCGCCTGCGTCGACGTGGTGGAACGCAACGGCCTGCCGGTCGACTTCGTGGCCGTCGGCACGCTGCCGGCACTGCCGGTGGAGATTCGCCGCCAGCTCGCCGAACCGCTGACCTCGACCCTGGCCGCCGCGACCCGGTGGGCCCGGCTGACCGTGGTCGGCCAACCCGACGAGGTCGTGGTGAGCCTGACCACACCCGGCACGTCGATCATCACGTCCGGGCCGGACCAGCCCGGTGACACCATCGGAGGGACCGGCGACGACCAGCTTTCCGCTGCCGGCGGCGAGGTCGAGTACGTCTACGAGGAGAACGAGGAACTGGTATGGGTGCAGACCCGGTGGCGGGCGGCGTGACCCCGGGAGGATCGCGGATCACGGTCGCGATCGTCGACGACCACCCGGTGGTCATCGAGGGGATCCGCTCGTGGCTGGCCGCCGAGCCACGGCTGGCGGTGGTGGCGACCGGCGAGGACCCGGACACGGTACTCGCCGCCGGCCAGCCACCGGCCGACGTGATCCTGCTCGACCTGCGGCTGCGCGGCCGGATGGTGATCGACAAGGTGGCCGAACTCAGCGGCGCCGGCCGGCGGGTGGTGGTCTACTCCGAACACAGCGACTCCGACACCATCCTGGCCGTCCTGGACGCGGGTGCGGTGGCCTTCCTGGCCAAACAGGAGGGACGGGAGCACTGCGTACACACCGTACTGGCGGCGGCGAGCGACCGGCCGTACGTGCCACCGGCGCTGGCCGGCGCGATCGTCGGCGACCGGCGTACCGGCCGGCCCGTCCTCTCCGACAAGGAGCGCGAGGCGCTGCTGCTCTGGTTCCAGTCGATGTCGAAGGCCTCGGTGGCGCGCCGGATGAACATCAGCGAGCACACCGTCAAGCAGTACGTCGACCGGGCCCGGATCAAGTACGCCCGGGCCGGCCGGCCCGCCGCCACCAAGGCCGCGCTGCTGGCCCGGGCCATCGAGGACGGTCTCGTCCGGGCCGACGAGATCGGCAACTAGCCGGCGCGGCCCCGGCCGCCGATCGCCGCGGCGTCACGTCGACTCCCCTCGCTGTCACGTCGACGCGGCCGTAGATCCAACGCCAGTCACCCAACGGCCGTCCGGGGGTCAGCCGAGCGTCCGACCCCCCAACAACCGTCGTGACAGCGGATCGGAAGTCCGCCAGCCTAGAAGGTACGACGTCCCGTACCCGGGAGGCCCTCCCCCATGACCGAGAACGCGTCCCCGTTCTTCATCCGGCCCCACCGTTTCGACGACCCGGACCAGGACGACACCTACTTCCCCCGGCTCGACTGGCACCGCCGGCTCGTGCTGGACACCGACGAGCGGGTGCTGTGGCGTGACCGGGTCCAGGTCGCCGGATACCTGCTCGCCCCGCACGCCGGCCCGGACGAGCTGGCCTGGTCGCTGCCGCGTCCGGCCGAGGTGACCGTCACCGACCGGCGGCTGACGTACGTCTGCGTGGACTGCCACATCGGACCGGCGCCCGGGCTCGGGGCCGATCCACGGCACCGGCGGCGGACCGGACCGGTCGCCAGCCGGGTGGTGACCGGGCAGATCCGCTGGCAGTGGCCGGCCGGGTTGCGCATCCTCGCGCCCGGCACCGGTCCGGAGACCGATCCGGCGGTGGCCGGTGAACGCCTGCTCGTCGTCTGCGACGCGGTACGCGCCGTCGGCCGGCCGGCGCTCGCCCTCTCCGGCGGCCCGCTCGACTCGCCGCAGAGCGTACGGCGGTTGGCCACGGTGATCCGGCGGGCGGTCGCCGGGTTCCGGCTGGCCAATCCGGCCATGGTGGAGCTGGCTCCGCCGGAGTGGGACGCGCTGCTCAGCCGTGCCGGGTTGGCGCTGCACGCCGACGCCCTCGCCGACCCCCGGCGCGGCGTCGACCTGCCCGGCTCGCTGCCGGTCGAGTTCGCGCACCGGGACGACTACTACCGTCGCGCGCTGCGTCGCCGGAACGCGCCGACGCCGAGCCGGAGTTCCGCCCCGCCGACCGGCAACTCGTCGACCCCGGGCGCCGGCTCGCCGACGCCGGGCCGGAACCTGTCGCCGTCCGGGCACAACTCGCCGGCACCGAACCGGATGTCGGGCACGACACCTTCCCGTTGGCCGGAACGGCATCCCGGCTCCGCCTCCTGACAGGGTCGGGTCCCGGGCGGCTTTCACCGCCGGAACCGCACAGATCGGCCGACAGCGGCAGGTGTCGCCCGGGCATCGGGCGGGTACCCGTGACGCCGAGGTCGACAGGAGGCGGACATGGGCAACGCGGCCGACCGGTCGAACGGGTACGGCGGGCGCCCCAGCCAGCTACTGGACCGTCTCCCCTGGTTGGTGCGCTGGGCGGTGTTGGCCAGTGCCTGCCTGCTCGTCATCACGGCCGGGGCGTATGTGCTGGCGCAGATCGCCACCCGGCTCGCACCGCTGAGCATCGCGCTCGCGGCCACCCTGTTCCTGGCCGGGCTGCTCGATCCGGTGGCCAGCCGGCTGCGCCGGTACCGCTTTCCGCCGGCGCTCGCCGCGCTGGCCACCGTACTGCTGCTGCTGGCGCTGCTCGGCGGTGCCGTACTGCTGGTCTGGCGGCTGACCGCCGACCAGTTCTCCGACCTGGCCCAACAGCTCGACCAGGGGCTGGAGCGGACCCGGGACTTCGTCACCGGCACGCTGCCGATCAGCGAGCAGCAGCTCGACAGGTTGACCCGGCAGGCGGTCACCGGGGTGCAGAAGTCGGCTCCGGACCCGGTCAGCGGCGCGGCCACCCTGGCGGAGGCGGCCGGCGCCCTGCTGCTGGTCCTGGTGCTGCTGTTCTTCCTGTTGAAGGACGGGCGCCCGATGTGGCGGTGGGTGCTGGGTCGGGTCGCGGAACCGTCCCGCCCCCGGGTGGCGGCGGCCGGTCGGGCCGGCTGGCACACGCTGGGCGCGTACACCCGGGGCACGATGATGATCGCCGCGATCGACGCGATCGGCATCGGGATCGCCCTGGTGCTGCTCCGCGTCCCGCTGGCGCTGCCGCTGGCGGTGATCACGTTCCTCGGCGGCTTCGTGCCGATCATCGGGGCCACCGTCGCCGGAAGCATCGCGGTACTCGTCGCGCTGGCCGCGAAGGGGCCGACCACGGCGCTGCTGGTGCTGGCGGCGGTGATCGCCGTGCAGCAGACCGAGGGGAACCTGCTCGAACCGCTGATCATGAAACGGCAGGTCCGGCTGCATCCGGTGGTGGTGCTGCTGGTGGTCACCGCCGGCACCCTGCTCGGCGGGATCGTCGGCGCCTTCGTCGCGGTGCCGATCGCCGCGGTCCTCTACAACGTGGTCGACAGGGTCGCGGCCGACCGGCGTGCCGCCAACGATGCCGGGACTTCCCGCCGGCCCGGACGCGCGGACGACGACGACCGGGTCGCGCCGACCGGCGAGGAGCACGAGGCGGGCCCGACGAGACCCGGCGACGCCGGACGGAACCCGCCGGAGAACTGACCCGCCGCTGGCCGCCGCTGTTCGGCCCCATCGACATCGCCCCGCCGCCCCCGGCGGATCCGGAGCCGCCCGGGGGGAGAGGGGTCTGCCTGCTCGCCGCCGCCCAGCGGGCGCCCCGGCTGCTCGGCTACGGTGCGCCGAGCCGGCTGTGCAGTTCGGCGCCGTCCAGGTCGGCGAGGTAGACCGGGGTACCGGGCTGGTGCCGGCGCCCCTGGGTCAGCGGGCCGGCGTCCACCGGCTCGTACCCGACCTGCTCGATCAGGTCGGCGACCTGCCGTTTCGCCCCGTCGTCGTCGCCGGAGACGGGGATGCCGTAACGGCGCTGCGCCGAGGACTGGCGGCCGTACTCGCGCAGGTGCTCCCAGCGCATCGCGTTGAACGCCTTCACCACGTGCGCCTCCGGCAGCTGCCGTTGCAGCAGCTCGCTGGAGGTGGTCCGGTCCTGGTCCAGCTCCGGGTTGGGGCCGTCCCGCTCCGGATAGTAGTTACCGGTGTCGATCACCGTCTTGCCCCGCATCGGCTCGGCGGGCAGCTCGGCGTACCGGCCGACGGGTACCGAGACCACCACCACCTCGCCGAACCGGGCCGCCTCCGCCACGGTCGCCGGGTGTACCCGTTCGCCCAGTTCCTCGGCGAGCCCGCGCAGTGTCTCCGGGCCTCGCGAGTTGGCCACCGCCACCTCGTGGCCCGCCTTGGTGAACAACCGGGCCAGGGTGCCGCCGACGTGCCCGGTGCCGACGATGCCGATCCGCATGATCCTCCCCCTCCACCACCTGGGCCGGGCTACCCGGCCGGGTACCCGGCAAACGCCCGCCACCGCGCCCCGGCCGGCGGACATAGGCTGGTCGGAGCCGTGCGGGAGGTGCCAGGGTGACGGACGAGGCGAGGTCGGAATTCGTCGAGCGGCGTCCGGCGCCGGCACTGCGGCCCTATCTCGCCGGTTACGTCGGCTACCGGGAGAGCGGCCAACCGCCGGGACGGCACCGGGGACTGCCGTCGCCGTACCTGACGTTGATCGTCACCCTCGACGATCCGCTGGTGGTGGCCGTCCACCCGGATCCGGCCACCCCGCCGGGCCGGTACGACACGCTGCTCGGCGGCCTGCACACCGCGCCCGCGCTGATCGCGCACCCCGGCCGGCAGTCCGGGATCCAACTGGCGCTCAGTCCGCTCGGTGCCCGGGCGCTGCTCGGTCTGCCGGCCGGGGAACTCGCGCACACCGACCTCGACGCCGGTACGGTGCTCGGGCCCTTCGCCGCCGAACTCCGGGAACGACTGCACGCCACCGACGGCTGGGCCGGGCGGTTCGCGCTGCTCGACCGGCTGCTCACCGAACGGCTCACCCCGGACACCCGACTCCCGGCCGAACTCGTGCACGCCTGGCGGCGCCTGCTGGCCAGCGGCGGCGCCGTACCGGTGGCGGAGCTGGCCCGGGAGACCGGCTGGAGTTCCCGCTATCTGAGCCGGTCGTTCGGGGTGGAGATCGGGCTGAGCCCGAAGCGGGCGGCCCGGGTGGTGCGGTTCGACCGGGCCCGCCGGCTGCTCCAGCGTCCGCCCCGGCCGGGCCGGGCCGGTGCGCTGACCGAGGTGGCGGTGGCGGCGGGCTACTACGACCAGGCGCACCTCGACCGGGACTTCCGGGCCTTCGCCGGCTGCCCGCCGAGCCGATGGCTGGCCGACGAGGCCGGCGGCGCCGGGTTCCGAAACGTCCAAGCCGGGGCGGGGGCCGGGTCGGCAGACTCGGCCGCATGACAGTCAACTCACCTCCGCCGCCGCAGGTCTGGCCCACGTTGCGGGCCCGGGACGCCCGGGGGCTGATCCGGTTCCTGGTCGACGCGTTCGGCTTCGAGGAGGTCATGGTCAGCGCCGAGGGTGACCTGGTGCATCATGCCCAGCTCCGCTGGCCGCCCGGCGGCGGCATCATGCTCGGCTCGGCCCGGGACGATCCGGCGGACCCGTGGGCGCTGCAACCGGGCAGCTTCGGGGCGTACGCGGTGACCGACGACGTGGACGCGCTCTATGCCCGGGCGGTCGCGGCCGGTGCCGAGGTGGTCCAGGACCGGCGAGACACCGACTACGGCGGGCGCGAGGTGCTGGTCCGTGACCCGGAGGGCAACCGCTGGTCGTTCGGCAGCTACCGGGGCGAGGCCGCACCCTCCTGACCGGCATGCCAGGCGGGCCCGTGCCCGGGACCGTGTCGACGGGGGACACCGGTCCGGCCCGGTGGGGAGGGCCGGGTGCGGGGCGGGACGGTGTATGCACCGTCCCGCCCCGCACCCGAGCCGTCAGTTGCTAGGCGGCGCTGTAGGTCGGGCAGTGGTCCAGCCGGACGCTGTCGTCGTGGCTCCAGTACTCGACGATCCGGTCGCCGTCGACCCGCAGGATGTCGACCCCGGAGCAGGCCACGACGATCCGGTGTGGACAGACGCTGCCCGGGTCGTCGCCGGCCCGGGTGAGCATCCACCGGCCGGCGATCAGGTCGGGCCCGATGATCGGGCCGACCTCGACGGCGAGCTGCGCGTCGGGGCAGCCGGCGTGCCGGCCGGAGACCCAGGCGACCAGCGCCTGGCGGCCCCGGACCTGCTCCGGCGACCCGCCCGGCACCGGCAGGTGGGCCAGAACCGTGGGCGCGAGGATCTCCTCGACGAGCGACCGGTCGCCGTTGCGCAGCGCCATCCAGTTCTGCCAGAGCATCGGTCGGGAGTCGACGGGGGCCACGACCGAGCTGTGGTTGGTGTTGATGGTCATCGCGAGAGTCCTCCCGTGGGCGGTGATCCGGCCCGGCCCGCCGATCGCGTCGGCGGCACCGCGCCGGCCTCGTCATCCACCATTCTCGACGCCGGTCAGGACAGCATCCTGTCCGCTTTTCTCGACGAATCCGCTCGTCCGGGCAGTTGCAGCGGGGTCGCCGGCACGTCCAACCCACCCCGCCAGGCCGGCTCGATCGACCGGGGCGGAGCCGTCTCGTTGGTCGGCGCGGCCCGGCGCATCCGGTCCAGCCGGAACCCGCGTACCTCCTGCCGGAGCCGGCACCAGCCGACCAGATACCAGAGCCGGCCGGCGCCGAGCAGCTCCACCGGCTCGATCAGCCGCTGCGAGGCGGCGCCGTTGCGGTCGACGTATTCGATCGCCAGCACGGTGCGGCTGAGCAGCGCGTCACCGGCGGTCCGGAGCACCTGCCGGGCGGGCGCCGCCACCGGCTCCGGCTCCAGCGCCGTCAGCCTGATCCGGCCGGCCAGCTCGGCCACGGCCTCCACACCGGACGGTGGCATCACCGCCAGGATCTTGTGCAGCACCGAACGTGCCGCATCGAGGAACGGGGTGTCGGCCATCGTCTCCAGCGCGACGGCGGCGGCGATCGCCTCGCGCGGGGTGATGTTCACCGGCGGCAGCGTGTAGGCCCGGTCCAGCACGTAGCCGCCACCCCGACCCAGCTCGGGGTAGATGGGCACGCCGGACTCCTGTAGGGCGCCGATGTCCCGCCTGATCGTGCGCGCGTCGACCTCGAATCGGTCGGCGAGCCAGCGTGCGCTGCGCGGTCGGGGTGCGACCGCGCGCAACTCCTCCACCAGGGCATAAAGCCGATCGGTACGGTTCACCTGCCAAAACTACCGGTCGGGTACGACGTTTCCGCCCTGCTCACGCACCGCCCCGGCCGGTCAGGAGCCGCTGCTCACCAGCCCCGGCGCGTCGGCCAACCGCAGTACGATGCTGGCCAGCGCCGGAGTCCGGGTGTCCCGGGGATCGCTGAGGATCCCGGCCCAGAACCGGGCGTCCCGGGCCGCCTCCCGGTCACCGGTCTCGTCGTACGCCCGGGCGAGCATGTTCAGCGTGGCCGCCTGGGCCGACGGCATGCTCATCTCCTCGAAGGTGCGCACACAGCGGCGCAGTACGTCGACCGCCGCCGCCGCGCGTCCCTCGCCGATCCAGCTCACCGCCAGGTCCCGTTCCAGGCCGGTGGCCCAGGGGCGGTCGCCCAACTGCACCGCCAGGTCGTGGCTCTGCCGGAGCCGGTGCACCGCCTCGGCGCGCCGGCCGAGGCAGATCGCCGCCGAGGCGAGGTGGCGCAGGGCGGCCAGCAGCACGTACCGGTCGTTGACCGTACGCAGCAGCGCCACGGCCCGCTCCGCGGCGGCGTACGCCAGCGCCGGTTCGTCGCGGAGCAGCCGGGTCACCGCGAGCGCGTTCAGGCAGCGGGCGGTGACGATCTCGGCGGCGCCCAGTTCACCTGCCTCGGCCACCGCCGCCTCGTCCACCGCCAGCGCCTCGTCCAGCCGGCCCAGCCCCCGGTACGCGGCGGAGAGCACCGGCGCGGCCAGCAGGGCGCCGAGCGGGTCCCCCTCGGCCCGGAACAGCGCCACCGCCCGTTCGGCCGTGGACGCGGCGTCCTCGGCGCGGTTCTGGTAGTCGTAGAGCACCGCCTCGTCGCTGAGCAGGCAGGCCAGGCCGTGCCGGTCGGCGAGCCGCTCGTACCGGTCCCGGCCGTCGCGCAGCCGCTGCGCCGCGCCCGCCAGGTCGCCCCGGGCCAGTTGGAGCAGGCCCGTCACGAAGTCGGCCCGGGCGATGGTCCGGTCGTCACCGATCCGCTCGGCGGCCTGTCGGGCCAGCCGCTGCACCGCCTGGAGCGCCGTCCAGTGCCCGTGCACCCAGCAGAACGGGGCGAGCCGCTCGGCGAGGTCGATCGCGGCCCGTTCGGCCCCGCACTCGGGTGCGAGTCCGAGCAGGCCGGTGAGGAGGTCGAGTTCGGCGCCGAACCAGCCGAGCGGGTCGGCGGCGGCCCGTTCGGCGGCGCGCGGTGGGCGTACCCGTTCGGCCGGCTCCGCGAGGCGGGCCCAGGTCAGGGTCCGGGGCAGCCGGCGAGCGGCGCTGCCGGCGAGCGCGGCGGCCGCCGCCACCAGTCGGCGCTGCGCCCCGGCCCGCCGCCCCGGCGCCGCGCCCGCTGGCTCCACTGTGCAGGAGGGCCGGTCCGGCGCGGGACGGTCGTCGGTGGCGGCGAGTTCCTCGGCGTAGACCCGGAGCAGGTCGTGCAGGCGGTAGCGCGGCTCGCCGCCGTCGGCCGGCCGGGTCACCTCCAACAGGCTCGCCTCGACGAGTTCGTCGAGTATCCGGTCGGCGTCGGCGCTCTCCAGCAGCTCGGCGACCGCCCAGGCCGCGAAGCTGACCGGGCCGAGCGAACCGAGCAGGCCGAACGCCTCCCGGGTCGGCGGGGAGAGCGCCTGCACGCTCAGCGCCAGGCTGGCCCGGACCTGGAGGTCTCCGGCGGCCAGCTCGTCGAGGCGCTGCCGCTCGTCGTCGAGCCGGTCGGCGAGGATCGCCAGCGGCCACGACCGGGTGGCGAGCCGGGTACCCGCGATCCGGACCGCCAGTGGCAGGTTGCCGCAGGCGGCGGCGATCCGGGCCGCCTGGCCGGGCTCCTCGGCGACCCGCTCCGGACCGACCACGTCGGCGAGCAGCGCCCGGGCCTCGTCGTCGGTGAGCGGGCCGACCGGCAGGTGCCGGGCGTCGATCAGGCCGCTGAGCCGGCGCCGGCTGGTGGTCAGCACGGCACTCCCGGGGGTACCCGGAAGCAGCGGCCGGACCTGTGCGGCGGTGGCGGCGTCGTCGAGCACGACCAGCACCCGGCGGTCCGCGAGCCGGGCCCGGTAGGCGGCGGCCAGCGCGGAGAGGTTCTGCGGCAGCGCCGAACCGGGCACGCCCAGCACCCGGAGTAGGTCGGCCAGGACCGCGGCCGGATCCCGGGGTGCGGCCGAGGCACCGGCCAGGTGTACGAAGAGCTGCCCGTCCGGGAACCGCTCCCGGATCCGGTGCGCCACCGTCACCGCCAGGGCGCTCTTGCCGACGCCCGGCTGGCCGGAGACCGCCACCACCGGCACCCCGCCGTCCGCCGCGCCCAGCAGCCGCTCGATCCGCTCGATGCTGCCGGCCCGGCCGACGAAGCCCGACAGGGCCGGCGGCAACTGGCAGACCGGAAACGGTGACCGGGGTGCGACCTCGGGCCGGTTGCCGACCCGGCCGACCGACGGTTCCTCGCCCCGCAGGATCGCCTGGTGCAACCGGCGCAGTTCGGGTCCCGGCTCGACGCCCAGCTCGGTGACGAGGATCTCCCGGGCCCGCTGGTACGCGGCCAGCGCGTCGGCCCGGCGCCCGGCGCGGTAGAGCGCCACCATCAACTGGCCGTACGGCCGCTCCCGCATCGGGTGCTCGGTCACCAGTTGGTGCAGTTCGGACAGGACGGTGGCGAGGTCGCCGTCGGCGCGCAGGTCGGCGTCGACGCAGTCCTCCTGCGCGCCGACCCGTTCGAGTTCCCACTGCGCGAGTTCGGGTTCCAGCGTCGGCACCGTCAGGTCGGCCAGTGGCCGTCCCCGCCACTGCCGCAGTCCGCGCCGGAACCGGTCGGCCGCCAGCGCCGGATCGCCCGCGGCCAGTGCCGCCCGACCGGTGGCGACCTCCCGCCGGAACACCAGTACGTCGACGTCGTCGGTCCGTACCCGCAGCAGGTAGCCGTCGCTGCGGTGCTCGATGCGCAGGCCGGGCAGCCGCTCCCGGAGCCGGGAGACGTAGGTCTGGAGGTTGGAGGCGTACGAGGCCGGCGGGTTGTCACCCCAGAGCGTCTCCACCAGCCGGTCGACGGTGACGAGTTGGCCGGCGCCGACCAGCAGCGCGCCGAGCACGGTGCGCTGGTGTCGGCTGCGCAGCACCAGCTCGGCGCCGGAGTCCGTGCAGACCCGCAGCGGCCCGAGCACCCCGAACCTCACTCGCCGTCTCCCTGAGCCGCAGGCAAATCACGGACATGAAACCGTACTACGGTGTCTGCCCAGCATGGCGCGGTGCGCCGGGGTTGCGGCGGCGTGGCGTGTGGCAATCGTGTGGCAGTTGTGTGGCGGGCATCCCCAAGCTGCTAGAGGCCCGCGGGGGGCGGGCCGGTCACGGGGGTCGGCGTTCGGGGGGACTCGGGTGCGGGGAAGTCCCTGACACCGGATCGAGCGCCGGGCACCCGACCATCCGACTACCGCCACCGTCCCGACCCCTGGTCCGGGCGCGCCGGGCGAACCGGGCGGGCCCATAATGCTGCTGCTCCAAACGCTGCTTCCCCGGCGGCCCCGGCCAACGGGCCTCGCAGGGGGCGCGACCATACAGTTCTTGGCGAAAGGCAATGATGTCCACATATCCCCCTCCGGGCTACGGCCCCGGAGAGCCGCCCCACGACCCGCGCCAGTCCGGCCAGCCCGGTGGGTACGGCGGCCCGGCGGGCGGCGGTTCCGGCTACCCGCCGCCCTCCCAGGGCGGCTACCCGCAGTCCCCGTCGTCCGGCGGTCCCTACGGGCAGTCTCCGTCGTCCGGCAACCCCTACGGACAGCCGGAGTCCTACCCGCAGTCGGGTGGTTACCAGCAGTCCGGTGGTTACCCGTCGACGCCCTCGTCGCCGGCCGGGCCGGCGGCACAGTTCGACGCGCCGGTTCCGCCGCCGAAGAAGAGCAAGGCGCCGCTGGTCATCGGCATCGTCCTCGGTGTCGTGCTGCTCTGCTGCGGCGGCGGCATCGCGTCGTACCTCTGGGCCGGCGACGACGAGCCGTCGAACGTGGCCGCCAGCGACGAGACCCCGAGCCCGACGGCGAGCGCCAAGGCGACCCCGCCGAAGGGCAAGCCGTCGCCGACTCCGGGAGAGGAGTCAATCGAGGGCAACCTCGACCAGTTCAAGAAGGGCGACTGCCTCACGATCGACGAGGCGACCGACGAGGTCGACGAAGCGAGCTGCGGCACCAAGGGCGCGCTCAAGGTGCTGCTGCGCAAGGACGGCACCATCAAGGAGTCCGCCTGCGAGTCCACCGACTACACGCAGTACCTCTACCAGGACGGCGCGATCGGCACGCTCGAGGACTTCATCCTGTGCGTCGCGCCGGCCCGCTGACGCGGCCCGGCGCGTGATCCGCCCCCTCGCCGCCCGGGAGGGGGCGGGTCGGCGGGACTGACGGGGGCGACGTCGACCGCCCGTGCGGTGGATCGACGGGAGTCGACCAACGGGGGGTGCGGTGGTCCGGGGGCGGGGAGCGCCCGGGCCACCGCACGGTCGCTTCCTTAGCCCCCAACCAAGCGATTCTTAAGACTGAACTAAGCGGGCCGCTCGGACTGGTTTCCGACACCGTCAACCGGTACATATTCTTCGTGACTCGTCGTCGGGATGTCGAAACGGCCGAGCCGCTCACCGAATGGGTGACCGGCCTGCTGCCCCGGGTGCCGTCCGAGGACCCCTACGACCGGCCACCCCGTGGGCGCGACCGCGAACCGTACGACGAGTTCGAGCGGTACACCCCGGCGGAGCCGACCCGTTCCGAGGGCGACTGGACGTCTCCGACCCGTGGCCGTGAACCGGCTGCGACGCGTGGCCGCGAGCCGTGGTCGTACGCCGAGGAGGCACCGGCGTACCGGCCCAACCCGATCAGCGGGGCGGCGGAGGCGGCCCGGCACCGGGAGACCGCCGAGGTCGAGCCGTACGACCGCAGTGGCCGGCTCTTCTTCCACATCGTCTTCTGGTCGGCGCTGGCCACCAGCGTCGAGCTGTGGTGGCTGAACACCCCGGCCGGGTCGATCCGGACCACCGCCGACATCCTGATCGCCGGTGGCCGGCTCACCGGCATGGTCGGCGGGTTCCTGCTGCTCGCCCAGGTGCTGCTGATGAGCCGGGTACGCTGGCTGGAACGCTGGATCGGGGCGCACTCGCTGCTGATCTGGCACCGGGAGCTGGGCGCCTTCCTGCTGCTCGCCATCCTGGCGCACGCCGGGCTGATCGCGGTCGGCTACAGCAAGCTCACCAACACCCCGATCGTCGAGGGCACCTGGTCGCTGCTGAGCACGTACGAAGACATGATCAGCGCGACGGTGGCCACCGGCATCCTGGTCGGCATCGCGCTGCTCGCCATCCGGGCGATCCGCCGGATGATGAACTACGAACTCTGGTACTACCTGCACCTGAGCACCTACCTGGTGCTGCTGTTCAGCTACGGCCACCAGTTCGCCGCCGGGCAGGAGCTGTCCAAGCCCGGCTTCGGGCAGTACTTCTGGGCCGGGCTCTACGTCTTCGTCATCGCCTGTGTCCTCTGGGGACGGATCATCTCCCCGATCGCGTTCAACCTGCGGCACCGGCTGCGGGTCGAGGACGTGGTGCCGGAGGCGTTCGAGATGGTCTCGATCTACATCTCCGGCAACCGCCTCGACGAGCTGGACGCCCGGGCCGGGCAGTACTTCCGGTGGCGGTTCCTCACCAAGGGCTGCTGGTGGCAGGCGCACCCGTTCTCGCTCTCGGCCGCGCCGAACGAGCAGTGGCTGCGGTTGACCGTCAAGGTGGTCGGCGACCACACCGAGTCGCTGCAGTACCTGGAGCCGGGCACCCGGATCTTCGCCGAGGGGCCGTCCGGGGTCTTCACCGCGGACCGGGCGATCCGGCCCCGGGCCCTGCTCATCGCCGGTGGCAGCGGCATCGCGCCGATCCGGGCGCTGCTGGAGGACCTGCCCGAGCAGACGGTGGTGATCTACCGCTCCCGCAGCGAGGAGGAGCTGCTCTTCCGCGACGAGCTGGACTTCCTGGCCCGGTCCCGCAACGCCCAGGTCTGGTACGTGATCGGTTCGCGCGAGGACCCGGCGCCCCGGCACCTCTTCACCGCCAAGGGCATGCGCGAGCTGGTGCCGGACGTACGCCGTCGGGACGTCTACCTCTGCGGACCGCCCGGCCTGGTCGACGTCTCGATGCGGACGATGCGCAAGCTCCGGGTACCGCGCCGGCAGATCCACCTCGACCCGTTCGAATTCTGATCCCCCGGAGAATTCCGATCCCTCGGACTTCCACCCCCAACGGAGGTACATCCCGTGCGTCGCGCCGCCTTCGCCGTCCTCGGCACCGCCATCGGCGCCACCCTGCTGATCGGTGCCAAGCTCGGCACCTCGACCGACGACCCCGCCCAGGTGGCGCTGGAGGAGGAGACCGGCGACGCGACCGCCAGCCCGACGCCGGGCGGCAAGGCGCCGGCCGGGAAGAAGACCACCGCGCCGCCGGCCAAGAAGCCGCCGGCCAAGGCGCCGGCCGGCGGGCTGAAGGACGGCACCTTCGTCGGTGCGACCGCCAACTACGACTACGGCGCCATCAAGGTGACCATCAAGGTCTCCGGTGGCAAGGTCACCGGCGCGGACGCGACCTATCCCGACGAGGACCCGACCAGCGCCAGCATCAACGAGGGCGCGATCCCGAAGCTGCGCCAGCAGTCGCTCGCCGCCACCAGCGCCAGCAAGGTGAACACGGTCTCCGGGGCGAGCCTGACCAGCGCGGCCTACAAGGCGTCCCTCCAGTCGGCGCTCGACAAGGCGAAGGCCTGACTCCGATGGGCACCACCGGGCTGCGCCGGGTCGAGCAGATCATGGGTACGCCGATCAGCGTGCAGCTCACCGATCCGCTGCCGGCCCGGCGCCTGGAGGCGCTGGCCGAGCAGACGTTCGACTGGTTCCGCGAGGTCGACGAGCGGTTCAGCACCTACAAGGAGCAGAGCGAGGTCAACCGCTTCGACCGGGGCGAACTCTCCATCCAGGACTGCTCCGCCGACCTGCGGCTGGTGGTCGAGACCTGCGCCGACCTGTGGCGGGAGACGGACGGCTACTTCGACGCGTACGCGACCGGCCGCTTCGACCCGTCCGGCTACGTCAAGGGCTGGTCGGTGCAGGTGGCCTCGGACCGGCTGCTGGCGGCGGGCTGCCGCTCGCACTGGATCAACGCGGGCGGGGACATCCGGGCCCGGGGCGGCCCCCGACCCGGCGAACCGTGGCGGATCGGCATCCGGCACCCGTGGCAGGAGGACAAGATCTGCTGGGTGCTCGGCGGTAACGACTTCGCGATCGCCACCTCCGGCACGTACGAGCGCGGTTTCCACGTGATCGACCCGTACCGGGGTGCCCCGGCCACCGAGCTGACCTCGGTCACCGTGGTCGGCACGGACCTCGGCCGCACCGACGCGTACGCGACGGCCGGGGTGGCGATGGGTCAGGCCGGGCTGCGCTGGCTGGCCGAGCTGCCGGAACACGAGGTCGGCATCATCACCTCCGACGAGCTGTGTTACCGCACCGACGGCTTCCCGGTGCTGCCCACCGAGCCGGCGCAGCGGCCCGCCGCGACCCGCTCCGAGCTGACCGGCCAGCCCGCGCCCCGGCTGGGCTGACCGGCCGGGGGCAACTCCGGGCCGGCGGGGGCCACTCCGGGGCCGGGCGCGGTGTGCTCCGGGCACGGGTCGCCTCAGGCGTGCCCGGTGGCTCCGCCGGCCGGCATCGAGCCGTCGAGTGTGGAGTCGCCGAGGAGCCGAGACCAGGTACCGCCGTCGAGCAGCCCGCTGTCCCGGACGAACTGCCGCACCGCCGGCAGTACCCCGGCGGTGCCGTAGAGCGCCACCGCCAGCCCCGGGTCGAGCCCGGCGGGGTGGTCGGCCGGTACGCCGTCCGGGCCGGTCGGAAGGGGATGCCGGCGCCGGGCGTCGCGCAGGGTGCGCTCGCCGGAGAGGGTGCGCCGGGGCAGGAACCAGCCGGCCATCCCGACGAACGCCAGCACCACCAGCAGGCCGACGCCGACGCCGAGCAGGTCGGCCGCGACCAGCCGGGCCACCAGCAGCGGCAGCACGAGCACCAGCGTGGCCGGCAGGAGCAACCGGCGCCATGCCGGGCGGAGCAGTCCCAGCCCGATCAGACCTTCCCGCTGCTCGGCCAGGGCCTGCCGGACCCGCCGCCGGCTGGCCACCTCCCGGGGCGACATCGTGCCGTACAGCGCACCGAACAGGGCCCGTTCCAGCGGCTCCGCGTACGCCGGCAGGCCGCCGGTCCGGCTGAGCCCGCCGGGCCGGGCGGCCGTCACACCGCCCCGGCCGTGCAGCGTCACCAGTCCGGCCCGGACGGCGCCCCAGGCACCACCGTTGAGGTAGCCGAGGTCCGTCGTACTCAGGTCGCGGGGCACCGCCGTCATCCTTCGAGTATGGAAAACCGGTGCACGCCCGCCGGGTCCGGGTCGCGGCCCGGCGGGACGGTGAGCCCGGTCAGCCCGGTCAGCCCGGCGGGAGGGTCAGCTGGGCGGCAGGTGGTCGACGAACCACTCCGCCGCGTCCCGGGCCACCCGGTCCAGCGTGCCGGGCTCCTCGAAGAGGTGGCTGGCACCGGGTACCACCCGCAGCTCCGCGCCGCTGTCGAGTTCGGCCAGCGCCTGGTTGTTGAGCCGCAGCACCTCGTCGTCCAGCCCGCCGACCAGCAGCAGGGTGTCGGCGCGTACCCGTGGCAGGTCGGCGCCGGCCAGGTCGGGTCGGCCGCCCCGGGAGACGACCGCGTACACCTGGTCGGGGCGCTGGGCGGCGGCGGAGAGCGCGGCGGCGGCTCCGGTACTCGCCCCGAAGAGGCCGATCGGGAGCCGCCCGGCCGGTTCGCCGGTCGCCAGCCAGTCGACGATGCTGACGAGCCGGCCGGTGAGCAGGCCGATGTCGAAGCGCAGCGCCCCGGTACGGTCGTCGACCGCCTCCTCCTCCCGGGTCAGCAGGTCGACCAGCACGGTCGCCAGGGCGTACCGGTTGAGCGCCTCGGCCACCATCCGGTTGCGCGGGCTGTGCCGGGAGCTGCCGCTGCCGTGCGCGAACAGGATGATCCCGCGCGCGTCGGCGGGCACGACCAGGTCGCCGGTCAGTCGTACCTCGCCGGCCGGAATCGTGGTGTCGCTGGTCCGGATGTCCATCCGGCTGCCTCCCCTGCCTCTTCCCGGCGCGGCTTGCCGGTGTCGGTCGTGCCGTCCCGCCGCCGTCCCGCCGCCTTTGTCGGCCTTACCCGGCGGTGCCGGGCTCAACCACGCGCCGGGAGCCGCTGCGGTGGCCGGGTTTGCCGGTACCCAGTCGGGGAAGGCCGGATCGTCCGACCAGGTACCGGGCCGGCGCTCACGCCGACCGGCAGAGGAACGTGAGGGACGTCATGGCCCGCCAGAAATCCGGCAAGGCGAAGTCCGGCCCGGCCCGCGCCGACGAGGCGGGACAGCAGCAGAATCCCGACCGGAGCGAGTGGGCGGACGAGGCGGCCAAGGCGAGGTCGCTCGACGACCCGCGCCGGACGCCGCCCCGCGACGCGGTGGGCATGCCGTCCAGCGGTGAGCGGTACAACGACGATCCCCGCGACCGCTGACTCCCGTCGGGCCGGGCGGGTTCCACGGCGTGCCGCGCCTCAGGCCCGGAAGGTACGGCGGTAGGTGTCCGGCGGTACGCCGATGGTGCGCTGGAAGTGGCGGCGCAGCGTCGTCGCCGTGCCCATGCCGGCGGCCGAGGCGACGGTGTCGACGCTGTCGTCCGTGGTCTCCAGCAGCTCCTGCGCGCGGCGGATCCGCTGGGTCAGCAGCCATTGCAGCGGGGTGGTGCCGGTCACCGCGTGGAAGTGCCGGGCCAGGTGGCGTGAACTCATCTTCGCCTGGCGGGCCAGGTCCTCCACGGTGAGCGGCTGGTCCAGCCGCCGCATCACCCAGGGGAGCAGTTCGGCCAGCGGATGGTCGTCCTGGGCCGGTACCGGGGTGGTGACGAACTGGGCCTGACCACCGGCCCGGTGCGGCGGCACGACCAGGCGCCGGGCGACCACGTTGGCGACCGCCGAGCCGTGGTCGCGGCGGACCAGGTGCAGGCAGAGATCCATCGCGGCGGCCTTGCCGGCGGAGGTGAGCACGCTGCCGTTGTCGACGTAGAGCACGTCCGGGTCGACCTCGACCCGGGGGTAGCGCGCGGCCAGTTGCTCGGTGTGCGCCCAGTGCGTCGTCGCGCGCAGCCCGTCCAGCAGGCCGGCGGCGGCGAGTACGAAGGCGCCGGTGCAGAGCGAGACGACCCGCGCGCCCGACTCGTGTGCCGCCCGTACCGCCGCGACCAGGTCGGCCGGCGGGTCCTCGTCGACGTCGGCCAGGGCCGGGACGATCACGGTGTCGGCGCTCGGCAGCCGGTCCAGCCCGCAGTCCGGCTCCAGCCGGAACCGGCCGACCCGGACGGGGTGCGTGCCGCTCACCCGGACGTCGTACCAGGGACCGGGCAGGGCGTCCGGTGCGGAGCCGAAGACCTCGTAGGCCATGGCCAGCTCGAAGTGCAGCATCCCGTCGGTAGCCGCGACCACCACGGAGCGCGGGAAGGAACTCATGTCGGGAATTGTACGGGTCATGTCGTTCCGGACACTGGCACCGTCGGGCCGACCGGGACAGGATCTTCGTACTGGATCACTTCGGGCTGGTGGGAGCGGTAATGGGATCGGGTCGGCAGGTGGCGGTCTTCGGCGCGTACGGGCACACCGGGCGGTTCGTGGTCGCCGAGTTGCACGAGCGCGGGTACGTCCCGCTGCTCCTCGGGCGCGACCGGGAGAGGCTGCTGGCCCTGGCGCAGACCCGACCGGGGCTGGCGGCGCGGCAGGCGTCGGTCGACGATCCGACCTCGCTCGACCGCGCCCTGGACGGCGCGACCGCCGTGATCAACTGCGCCGGGCCGTTCGCCAGCACCGCCGGCCCGCTGGTCGAGGCGGCGTTGCGCGCCGGCATCCCGTACGTCGACGTGGCGGCCGAGATCGAGGCGAACGCCGACACGTTCGCGCACTTCGCCGAGCGGGCCCGCGCCGCGAACCTCGTGGTGGTCCCGGCGATGGCCTTCTACGGCGGCCTCGGCGACCTGCTGGTCACCACCGCGATGGGCGACTGGACGGCGGCGGACGAGGCGCACATCGCGTACGGCCTGAGCGGTTGGCAGCCCACCGCCGGAACGCTCGCCTCGGGCACGATCTCCGGGCAGCGCCGGGGTGGCCGGCGGGTCCGCTACACCGGCGGACGGCTGGAATACCACGACGACGCCCTGCCGACCCTGGAGTGGACCTTCCCGGCTCCGCTCGGCGCTCAGGAGGTGATCGGGGAGTTCTCGATGGCCGACATCGTCACCGTCCCCAGCCACCTGGCCGTACCCGAGGTGCGCACCTACATGACCGCCAAGGCGGCGAGGGAGCTGGCCGCGCCCGACGCCTCGGCACCGACCGCCGTCGACGAGCGCGGCCGCTCCGCGCAGACCTTCGTCGTCGACGCCCTCGTCCGCTCCGGCGGCACGGAACGCCGGGTGGTCGCCGCCGGCCAGGACATCTACGCGATCAGCGCGCCGCTCGCGGTGGAGGCCGTCGACCGGATTCTCACCGGCCGGACCAGGACCACCGGCGTCGCCTCGGCCGGCGCGGTCTTCGACGCCCCGGACTTCCTCCGCGCCCTCTCCGCACACCTGGAGCTGCACGTCCCGCTCGACGCACGCGGCTGACCGGCGACCGCCGCCGTCAGATCGACCGCCGCCGCCGCAACCGCCGCCCGGTGCACGGCACGTCGTGGTCGATCCGCAGGCCACAGCGCCGGCCGCCGGCGCCTCTGGACACGTTGACCGTCGGCCGGATCTGGTCCGCCGCGGATGTCAGGGAGTACGCAGCGCGTCGTCGTGAGCGCTTGGACAGCACCCGGGACGAGTAGCTGTCGCAGAGCCACCTCGCCGGTTACAGCTCTGACCGTAACCTCGCCTCGCTGGTAGGGGAGCCGAGGGTGGTCGGCGCGGAGACTGTCGAGCTGGGTGCACAGGCGGGGCACGGAAGCCGGGGTTGTCGACAGCCGGGGTTGTCGACGGTGTGACGCGGTTCGGGTCGACCGGCGGGCGGGACCGGGCTTCGGACAGCCCGGGCGGGTGGGCGCGCAAGCGGGGCAGCTCGACAGTCTCCTCGGCGAATGTCCCACCCCCGCACCCACCCGACGTGAGATCGCCGGCTCAGAGATGATCGCCACGACGGCCGACGTGGGATTGCCGCTAGCGCAGTTCCGCGATCCTGGCCCGGGTGTTGGCCGGGGCCTCGGGGTGCCCGTGCTCGACGTCGGCCCGGACGTCGGCCACGGTCCTGCCGGCCAACTCCCGTCGCCAGGCCAGCTCCGCGCCACGCATCGCCTGGGCGAACGCGCAGGACTGTCGGTAGTCGACGCCGGCATGCTCCCCCGGCCCCTTGCTGAGGATCTGGTCGCACCGGAACAGCTCCTCCGGGCCCTCGATCGCGGCGACGATGTCCAGTAGGGAGACCGCCTCCGGGGCCCGGGCCAGCCGGAAGCCTCCGCGCGGCCCCGAGGTCGAGGTCAGGATCCCGGCCCGGACCAGGGCTTGGAGCTGCTTGTTCAGGTACGCCGGCGGCAGCTCGTAGAACGCCGCGAGGGTACCGGTCGGCACCGGGTCGTCCAGCCAGCTCAGGTTGAGGCACGTGTGGAGGGCCCATTCGACGCCCTGGCTCGTCCGCATAATTCTGGACTTTACACGTCCAGAAACTGTGACGCCCGCCATGATCACTAGCGCGACCAATTCTGGATATCTAGTGTCTAGGAATCAGCGAAGCAACGAAGGAGCCGACAATGACCCTGGTACGCGCAGCCGAAGCCGAGGTTCTGGAGAGCGACCCGGCCAGCGTGATCACGCTGCTACTCGATCCCGAGCACACCGGCGGCACCCTGACCAGCAACCGCACCCTGCTCAAGAGCGGCACCGACGGCGCCCCGCCGCACCTGCACACCCGCTCCGGCGAGCTGTTCTTCGTGCTCGACGGCGCCCTCGAAATGCTCGTCGGCGACGAACTGCACACCCTGCACAAGGGAGACACGCTCTTCGTCCCGCCGCACACCCCGCACGCCTTCGCCCCCGCCGACGGCCAGGACGCCGACTTCCTCGTCGTGCTCACTCCCGGCAAGCCCCGGTTCGACTACTACCGGCTCCTCGACCGGGTGCACCAGGGCGAAGCCACCTGGCAGGAGGTTGGCCAGACCCAGGACCGCTACGACAACCACTACGTGGAGAGCCCGGTGTGGACGGCACGCGGCTGACCACGACCTGAGGTGACAGCGGTGGAATCGGGTCGGGCGGCCGAGGATGGCCACCCGGCCCGGTGTCGGGTGGCTACTCGACCAGGCGGTCCCGCCTGATCTTGTAGACCCCGTACAGGCTCTCCAAGCCTCCAACGACCATCAGCACCACGCCGAGCTTGGTGGGCGTGAAGATGACCACATGCTCGTCCGGTCCGAACAGCCGGAGCGCCAGTCCCACCACAAAGGTGGCCAGGCCGGTGAGCAGCGTCTTACGGGCTGAGGACATCGAGGATCCCTGCTGGAGAAGAGGGGCGGGAGGATCTTCGAAAAGCCTAGTCAGGCCCGCTATCCCCAGCCTCCTGCCGGTTGAGGAAACCGGACTACATCCTTCGACCGACACCACACCGGCCCCCGCCTCCGAGGGCTGCCCGGCGCCTCGACCGGCACGTCGCCCATGAAGCAATTTCCACGGCGGATCACTCCGAAATCCACCTGTTCGACCCAGTTGATCAGGTAGGCTGACCCCGGTTTCGCCCGGTGGCGCACCCCTCCGCGCCGGCGTGACCGCCGCCGAATCACTTTCGGGTGAGCCGGGGACCCAGGTAGGTGGGGTGAGTCCGCAACCGCGGTAGGGACTTGTTCCGTCCCGAACCCGTCAGCTAACTCGGTAGGCGGGCGACGGAGGGACATGCATGACGGGATCCACACGTCGGCGGTTTCCGCTGGCCCTGGCCCTGCTCGCCACGTTCGGCGCGCTCGCCGGGGCAGCACTCCGGCCCGGCGTGGCGGAGGCGAACAGCCCCGCCGTCCTCGGCGACGAAGGCGACACCCCGCTCCTACGGGACGTGCTCGAATCGACCGGCCGAGGTTACCTACAGGCCAGAAACGCGCTGGCCAACGCGAAAGCTCGACAGGCGAAGATCGTCGCCGAGCTACGCCGGGTCGAGGAACGCATCGCGCAGTTGCGGCCCCGGGTGGAGCAGGTGGCCCGGACGGCGTACCAGACCGGCCGGATCGGCCCGGTGCTGGTACTGCTGCACAGCGGCTCGGCCGACGAACTCCTGGAGCGCGCCCGTGGCCTGGAGGCGGTGGCGCTGCGGGACAACGACGTACTGCGCGCACTCGGCCAGGCCCGGGAGCGGGCCGCGCGGGCGAAGCAGGCGCTCGACGCCGAGGTGGTCGAGGAGCGCCGCCAACTCGCCATCATGCTGCGGCAGAAGCAGGCCGCCGAGCGGGCGCTGGCCCAGGTCGGCGGCGCCTCCACCGGAGGCTTCGTCAACGCGAGTTCGCCGGTGGCCCGACCCGCGCCACGCGCCGCCGACGGCTCCTGGCCACCACAGTCGTGCAGCCAGCCCGACCCGACCACCACGGGCTGCGTCACACCACGCACCCTGCACGCCTACACCGAGGCACGCCGGGCCGGCTTCGGCCGCTTCACCGGCTGCTACCGCTCCGGCGGCCCGTACGAGCACCCGAAGGGGCGGGCCTGCGACTTCTCCGCCGAGGCGGGTGGCTTCCGAGGTGCCGCCACCGGCGCCGACCGGACGTACGGCAACAACCTCGCCGCGTTCTTCGTCCGCAACGCCGACCGGATCGGGGTGCTGTACGTGATCTGGTACCGGCAGATCTGGTTGCCGACGATCGGCTGGAAGTCGTACGGCGGCGCACACGGCGACCCGTCCAGCGACCACACCAACCACGTACACCTGTCGCTGGTCTGACGGCCGGGGGAACACCCCCCGGCCGAGCGGACCGTCGGGACGGGAGGGTCAGGTCGGTTCGCTCTCCGGGGTACGTCGGACCGGGGCGCGGCCGGCCGGTTGGGCGGGCTGCGGGCCCGTCGGGCGGGCCGGCGGGATCGGCCGGGTCACCGGCTCCAGGCAGGTGATCCGGACCTTCTCCCCGTGGTGCAGCAGTTCGAGGGCGTCGTCCGGCTCGCCGTCGCGCAGCTCGTACGTCGCCTCGCGCGGCCGGACGTCCACCCGCAGGTGCACGCCCCGGTAGCGGAGCGAGAACTCCAGCCGGTCGATCCGGCTCGGCAGCCGGGGTGCGAAGGAGAGTGTCGCGGTGTGGTCGCGCATCCCGCCGAACCCGGCCACCAGGGCGATCCACGCCCCGGCCAGGGAGGCGACGTGCACGCCGTCCCGGGTGTTCTGGTTGAGGTCGTGCAGGTCCATCAGGGCCGCCTCGCCCAGATAGTCGTGCGCGAGCTCCAGGTGCCCGGTCTCGGCCGCCAGCACCGCCTGGGTGCACGCCGACAACGACGAGTCGCGGACCGTACGCCGCTCGTAGTAGGCGAAGTTCGCCGCCTTCTCCTCGTCGCTGAACGCGTCGCCGCGCCAGTGCATCGCCAGCACCAGGTCGGCCTGCTTGATCACCTGTTTGCGGTACAGGTCGAAGTAGGGGTAGTTGAGCAGCAGCGGGTACTGCTCCGGCGGGGTGCTCGCGAAGTCCCACTCCTGGAAGCGGGTGAAGCCCTCCACCTGCGGGTGCACGCCCAGCTCCGGGTCGTACGGGACGTGCATGTCGCGCGCGGCGTCCCGCCAGGCGGCGGTCTCCTCGTCGTCGACGCCGAGCTTCCAGGCCTCCTCGCCGTGCCGGGCGGCGGCGTCGGCGGCGGCCAGCAGGTTCCGCTGGGCCATCAGGTTGGTGTAGACGTTGTCGCTCTTCACCGCCGTGTACTCGTCCGGCCCGGTCACCCCGTCCAGGTGGAACCGGCCGTGCCGGTCGTGGTGCCCCAGCGAGCGCCAGAGTCGCGCCGTCTCCACCAGCAGTTCCAGCCCGACCTCGCGTTCGAACTGCTCGTCGTCGGTCGCCTGCACGTACCGGCGTACCGCGTCGGCGATGTCGGCCGCGATGTGGAACCCGGCGGTCCCGGCCGGCCAGTACGCCGAGGTCTCCTGGCCCCGGATGGTCCGCCACGGGAAGGCGGCGCCGCGCAGGCCCAGCGTCCGGGCCCGTTCCTGGGCCAGGTGCAGGGTGGAGTGCCGCCAGCGCAGCGCGGAGGCGACCGCCGACGGCAGGGTGTAGGTCAGCACCGGGAGTACGAAGGTCTCGGTGTCCCAGAACGCGTGCCCGTCGTAGCCCGGCCCGGTCAGGCCCTTCGCCGCGATCGGCCGCAACTCGGCCCGGGCGCCCGCCTGTAGCACGTGGAAGAGTCCGAACCGGACCGCCTGCTGCACCTCCGGGTCGCCCTCGACCCGCACGTCGGAGTCGTCCCAGAAGGTGTCGAGATAGCTGCGCTGCTCGGTGCAGAGCCCGTCCCAGCCGGAGAACTTCGCACCGGCCAACGCCGCCGCCACCTGGTCACGCAGCGCCGGGCGGGACCGGCGGCTCGACCAGCCGTACGCGACGAACTTGACGATCCGGAGCTGCTCACCCGGCTTGATCACCGAGGTGACGGTGGTCCGGGCCCAGTCCTCGTACGCCTCGGTGCCGACGAGCTTGCGTTCCGGCCCGTGCACCTCGTGGCTCATCGAGACGGCCACCCGCAGCCCGCTCGCCTTGGTGCGGTGGATCAGCAGCGCGCCGTCGCTGTGCACCAACTGCTCCTCGGACTGCAACGGCGACTCCAGCACCGCCGCCACCCGGGGGTCCCGGCTCTGCGCCGGAAGCTGCTCGTTGGCGACCAGTTCCGACTGGACGATCAGCCGCATCGGCCCGTCGACCGGCTCCACCCGGTATTCGATCGCCGCGATGGAGCGCTGGGTGAACGAGACCAGCCGGGTCGAGCAGATCCGCACCGTACGCCCGGCCGGGGAGCGCCACTCGACCGACCGTTGCAGGGTGCCGGCGCGCAGGTCGAGCACCCGCTCGTGGCTGAGCAGTTCGCCGTACCGGACGTCGAAGGGCTCGTCGTCGACGAGCAGCCGGATCGGCTTGCCGTTGGTGACGTTGACGATCGTCTGGCCCGACTCGGGGAAGCCGTAACCCGCCTCCGCGTACGGCAGCGGCCGCAGCTCGTAGAAGGAGTTCAGGTACGTCCCCGGCAGGCCGTGCGGCTCGCCCTCGTCCAGGTTGCCGCGCAGCCCGATGTGCCCGTTCGAGAGTGCGAACACCGACTCGGACTGGGCGAGTACGTCCAGGTCGAGCCGGGTCTCCCGGACGTGCCACGGCTCGACGGGATAGGCCCGTTCCCGGATCATCGGCGCCTCCTCGCAGTCACCGGACCACCTCCGGCCCGGCCTGCGCCGTTCCGGCACCACCCCGACCGCTCGCCGTCGGGTCGCCGCCCGCCCCGCCGAGTAGTTCGGAGAGGTCGCGCACCACGATGTCGGCGCCGTGTGCGCGTAACGCGTCGGCCTGGCCCACCCGGTCGACCCCGACCACGTAGCCGAAGTTGCCGGCCCGGCCCGCCGCCACCCCGGCCAGCGCGTCCTCGAAGACCACGGCCTGGTCGGGGCGGACCCCGAGCAGTTCGGCGCCGGCCAGGAAGGTGTCCGGATGGGGCTTGCCGCGCAGCCCGCGTCGCCGGGCGACGACACCGTCCACCCGGGCCTCGATCAGCGGTTCGAGGCCGGCCGCCGCGACCACGTCGGCGGCGTTGGCGCTGGCCGAGACGACGGCCCGGCGCAGCCCGGCCGCCTGCGCGGCGTGCAGGTAGTCCACCGATCCCTGGTACGGCAGCACGCCGTCGGCGTGGATCCGCTGTAGCAGGATGACGTTCTTGCGGTTGCCGACCCCGTTGACGGTGTCCAGGGTCGGCGGGTCGTCCGGGTCGCCCTCCGGCAGGGTGATGTTCCGGGAGGCGAGGAAGGTACGCACCCCGTCGGCCCGGGGGCGGCCGTCGACGTACCGGTTGTAGTCGTCCCCGGGGTCGTACGGCCGGAACGGTTCGCCGGTGGCCGCGGCCCGCCGCCGGAGGAAGTCGTCGAAGGTTTCCGCCCAGGCGGCGTTGTGCACCCGGGCGGTCTGGGTCAGCACACCGTCGAGGTCGAAGAGGCAGGCGGTCACGTGCGCGGGTAGGCCCAACACGCCTAACAACCTAACCGGGAAGGCATCGCGCGGCAGGGTTTCGGGTTCGGCCACGCCGATGCGCCCCCGGGGCTCCCCCGGCGACCGTGCCGCCGGGGGAGCCCCGGCCGGTCACCGGTGCTGGGCGTGCCCGTGCCCGCCGGGTGGCCGGCCCGGCCGCTGGCCCGGCTCGACCACCACGAACTGCCCCATCATTCCGAGGTCCTCGTGGTCGAGGAGGTGACAGTGGAACATGTACGGCATGTTCGGGTCGGTGTAGTCGGCGAACCGGGCGATGATCCGGATCGAGTCGCCGGCGGTGAGCAGTACGGTGTCCTTCCAGCCGGCCAGTTCCGGCGGCGGTTCCCGGCCGTCCACCGAGAGCACCTGGAACTGCACGTCGTGCACGTGGAAGCTGTGCGGGGTGGCGTCCTGCTTCTCGATCTCCCAGATCTCGGTGGTGTCCCGGGTGACCGCGAAGTCGATCCGCCCCATGTCCATGGGCCGGTTGTTGATCTGGCGTCCGTTCAGCCGGAACCGCCGGGTCTGCGCGGCCGAGGCCGGGTCGAGCCGGTCGACCGGTACCAGCCGGTCCGGCACCTCCGGTGACGCCGCGAGGTTTCCGGCGGCCCGCAGTTCGAGTACGTCGAAGGTGTCGTCGCCGCCGGTGAAGCGGCCGCCGAGGAACTCGACGCCCTGGTCCGGCGGGTAGCTGCGCAGCACCACCCGCTCCGCCGGCCGCACCGCCACCACGATCTCGGCCCGCTCGCCGGGCGAGAGCCGGATCCGGCCGGTCCGGTGCGGACGTTCCAGCAGGCCGCCGTCGGTGCCGATCAGGGCGAAGGCACGGTCGTCGGCGAACCCGAAGTCGTACGTGCGGGCGTTGGAGCCGTTGAGCAGCCGCAACCGGACCCGTTCGGTGGTGACGTCCAGGTACGGCCCGACGGTGCCGTTGACCAGGATCGTGTCGCCGAGGATGCCGACGCCGCCGAGGCTGGAGCGGCTCTCGTCGAACCGCCCGTCGGAGTGGAACTGGCGGTCCTGCACGATCAGTGGGATGTCGTCGACGCCGTACCGCTGGGGCAGCGCCAGCGCGGCCGACGGCTCGTCGTCCAGGATGAACATCCCGGCGAGTCCCCGGTAGACGTGCTCGGCGGTCTCGCCGTGCGGGTGTGGGTGGTACCAGAGCGTGGCGGCGGGCTGGTCGATCTTCCACTGCGGCGACCAGGTCGCGCCGGGCCGGACCATCTGGTGCGGACCGCCGTCCATCGCCGCCGGCAGGTGCATGCCGTGCCAGTGCACCGTGGTCGGCCGGCCGATCCCGTTGACGACGTTGACGAGTACCTGTTCGCCACGCTTCGCCCGCAGCGTCGGCCCGAGGTAGTCGCCGTTGAAGCCCCAGGTGGCGGTGGCGCCGCCCTGATCGAAGTCCCGCTGGCCGGGCTGGGCCCGCAGGTCGAAGACCCGGCGTCCCTGGCCGTCGATCCGCGACTCGGCCAGCGGCGGTACGGCCAGCCGGTTGACGAAGTCGACCTCGCCACGGGTGTCGACGACGTTCCGGGTCCAGACCCAGGTGCCCACCGCCGTGCCGATCCCGCAGAGCAGCAGTACGACCGAGAAGACTCCGAGCAGTACCCGCAGCCAGAGCCGTGATCCCCCGCCGGCCATTCCGACACCTCCCCATATCTCAGCTGACTACATGTAGCCTGCCTTCATATGAGGTCGTCGTCCACCAACGGCGACGGAACTCAGGGACGGTTCAGGGAGACCCGGACCGAGCCTCCGGGGAAGCGGGGTCAGCGCGGCTTGAGCGTCCAGTACACGGTCATCTCGGTGGTCGACGTCCCGTCCTCGGTGCCGATCTCCACCGCGACCGGGAACTCCGGCCGGGCGCCGGACTCGAACTCCGCCACCACCTCGGCGGCCGGGCGCCCCAGCCGGGCCGTCGCCCGGACCGCACCCATCGCCAGCCGCCGGTAGCGGATCTCCGCCTGGGTGGCCAGCGGTACCGCGCGCCCGAAGAGCTGCCCGAACGCGGCGAGCACCACCGCGCCGGAGGCGGTCTCGCCGAGCGTGAAGAGCGCACCGGCGTGCGGGCCACCGACGTGGTTGTGCGTCGGCGGCGAGTCGGGCAGCCGGACGACGGCCTCGATCCCGCCGGCCCCGTCCGGGGTCACCTCGACCAGCTCGAAGCCGAGGGTCCGGGCGAACGGTACGGCCTCGAGCAGGCCGGCGGCGATCTGCCGTACGTCGGGAGACATGGCCGTACGCTACTCGCTGGTAACTTCCGGCGGCAAGCCTCCGGACAAGCTCAGAAGAGGTTGCCCAGGCTACGCAGGATCTCCGCGTAGAAGTTCCCGTCGATGCTGCGGAAGAGCGCGAACGGCCGCTCCGGGTCGCCGAAGAACGGCCGCAGCGTCCACGCCAACTGGGTACCGACGAACCCGAAGAGCAGGATCCAGATGTAGAGCAGGGTCATGCTCGCCGGGCGGGGACCGCCGGACGCGGAATGTGGCGCTCCCGGCCGGCCGATCGGGTGCGGGTCCGGCCCCCGGTAGCCGTACTGCGGCAGGAACTGCCCCGCGACCACCTGCCCCGGAACCGCCTGCCCCGGCAGCACCTGCGCCGGAGCCGGCTGGGGCGGAGCCGTCGGGGCGACGGCCGGGGCCGCCGGCGCGACGGCCGGGGCCGCCGCCTCGACCGGAGCTGGCGTGCCGACCGCCGGCTGGGCGGGCGTGGCCGGGGCGGGAGTGGCCGGCCCGTCCCCGTTGACCGTGGTCGCCGGGGCCGGAGCCTCGCCGTTCACCGCGCCGACCGCGACCGGCACCGGCTGCGGCGCCACGGCCGGCGCCGCCGCCGCACCCGGCTGGGCCGGGGCGGCCACGGCCGGCTGACCGGCCGTCACCGCGGCGGCCGACTGGCCGGCGGTCGGCGCGGCGGCGGTCGGCGCGAGCAGGCCGTGTGCGTTGAGCACCTGCATGCCACCGGTCAGGAAACGCAGCCCGACCAGCGCCGACATGGTCAGGATCGCCACGTTGAGCAACTTGAAGAAGGCGTAGTCCGGCGCGGTGATCAGGAAGAAGAGGCTGATCGGCGCGAACGCCACGGCCAGCATCGAGGTGACCGTGATCGCCACCATCACCATCGAGATGGCCTGCCGCACCGAGAGCCGGGCCCCGAAGACCAGGTTGAACAGATAGAGCGTCGGCAGGCAGATGGCCAGCGTGACCAGGAAGAGCAGCGGCAGCTTCACCGCCGAGGTCAGGGCCATCAGGACGCTGTGGAAGGCACCGAGTACGGCGCCGTAACAGGCCAGCGCGATCGCCGAACTGGCCAGCATCCGACCGGTGAGCGCGTTCAGGTCACGCTCTTCGACGATCTGCTGCCAGATGCTCTGCCGGTCGCGGAGGATCCGCTCGATCACGAGCAGGCCGGGTCGTTCCTGTGACACGAGCGGCTCTCCTAACGGGACCACTATGAATGGGAATCGACAGACGTTAAGGGACGCGGGTCGGTCAGCGCCACCCCACGTCGATCCGGTCGCCGCGCTCGTCGAAGAAGTGCACCGCGTCCATGCGTACCGAGACGGCCATCGGGTGGCCCGAGGTGACCGCCGGGTACGGCGCCAGCCGTACCGCCAGCTCGGCCGGACGGCGGTGGTGCCGGCCCGGGTCCAGCACGCTGCCGCCCCGGCCGCCCCGCTCCTCCTGGGTCTGCTGAGCCGACCCGACGGCGCGTCCGGTCAGCCGCTGCATCACCTGGCCGAGCCGCCGCAGCCCCCGGCCACCTCCGGCCGGACGCTCGTCGGTGACCGGGCCGCCCAGGTCGTCGACGACGATCGCGGTCGCCCCGATGTCGAGGAACGCCAGCGACTCGTGCCCGTGGTGCTCCAGATAGCGGATCCGCCCCTGCAACACGTCGCCCGGCGTGTCCGGTGCGACCGGGGTCAGCGCCTCGGCCCGCATCCCGACCACGATCCGCTCGCCGTGGTAGTGCGCGACCGCCCGGGCCCGGATGTCGTCCCAGGGCAGATAGAGCGCCTGCTCGCCGAGGTTGAGCGCGACGTACCGGTCGAGGTGCACGTAGACGGTCGCCTCCAGCAGGTTCATCCGGGGGCTGCCCAGGAACGCCGCGACGTAGAGGGTGGCCGGGCGGCCGTACACCTGGGTCGGGGTCCCGACGTCCTGGAGGACGCCCTTGCGCATGATCGCCACCCGGTCGGCCATGGTCAGCGCCTCGGCCTGGTCGTGGGTGACGTAGATGGTGCTCACCCCGAGTTCGCGGACCAGCCCGGAGATCTCGGCCCGCAGCTCCGCCCGCAGCCCGCTGTCCAGGTTGGAGAGCGGCTCGTCCATCAGGAACAGTCCCGGGCGCCGGACGATCGCCCGGCCCATCGCCACCCGCTGCCGCTGCCCGCCGGAGAGCTGGCTGGGCTTGCGGCCGAGTACGTCGCCGATGCCGAGCGCACTCGCCACGTCGGCGACCCGCTCGCCGCGGGCCCCTTCCTCGACGCCGGAGAGCCGGAGCGGGAAGGCAATGTTCGCCCCTACCGACATATGCGGATACAGCGCGAAATCCTGGAAGACCATGGCAATTCCACGGTCCCGTGGCGGCAGGTCGTTCGCCAGTTCGCCGTCGAGCATCACGGCGCCGGTCGTCGGGTCCTCCAGACCGGCGACCATCCTGAGTACGGTGGACTTTCCGCAGCCCGAAGGCCCGAGCAACACCATGAACTCGCCGTCGTTGACGTCGAGACTGACGTTGTCGACCGCCACTGTCCCATCCGGGAATACCTTCGTGACGTCTTTGAGCGCGACGGTAGTCACCGTCACCTCCCCGCAGCGTTATGGCCGGCCCCGGGAATGACTGTGACGAGGATCATCACAGAAGCCCATCGGGTAAACGTGCCATGTTCACGTTGTGACATGACGGTTACCAGACTCGATTCGACCTCCGCTGATGAAACTTCCACCGGCTGGTCGGCGGCCCGGGATCGGTACCGGCGGTACCGAATTCGCCGTGCCGGGGCAGCCCGGTCCACTGCGCCCCACCGTCCCGCAGGAAGTACTCCAGACCCGGATCCCAGGTGTGCCCGGCCGGCCGGCGCTGATAGACGTAGCCGAGCGGATGGGTCCGGTAGACGAGCCCACCGGCCCGGCGGACCCGGTCGATGAGTCCCCGGTCGACCGAACTCGGCACCGGGCGCCAGCCACCCACCTCGGCCAGATCGCCCCGGCCGATCAGGATCGTGCCACCGGCGACGACCGGGGCGAAGCTCTCGGCCGCCCCGGCGTCCCGCCGCACGGTGGTGTCCAGCGCGCCGAGATAGACGAACTCGGCCGCCTTGCCGACCATCGTCGCGCCGGAGTGGTGCCGGGCCAGGACCAGGTCCCAGACGTGCTCCGGCCCGTACGTGTCGTCGTCGTCGAACTTCGTGACCAGGGTGCCCCGGGCCCGGGCGGTCGCCGCGACCAGCGCCTCGCCGAAGCTCTGCCCGGCCGGCACCTCGACGACCTCGACCGGCCGCCCGCAGTCGGCGAGCCGCTGGCGCAGCTCGACGGGCAGGCCCGTGCCGTGCAGGCAGAGCACGATCTCCAGCTCGGGATAGCTCTGCGCCGCCGCCGCCGCGACCGCGTCGAGGACGTGCTCCAGCCGCCGGGTCACCAACAGCACCGAGACCGGCGGCAGCGCGCCGAGGCCGGGAAAGGTGGCCGCCGCCAGCCGGGGCAGCGCGAAGCCCCGGGCGTGCCGGCGCAGCACCGCCCGGCGCTGGCGTACGGCCCGGGCCTCCCACTCCAGTTCGGTCTGCGGGTCGGGCCGGCCACCGGGGCGGTCGGGCAGCGGCGCGCGGAGCACCTCGACCACCTCGTCGGCCAACTGCGCCCGGCAGGAGACCGGCAGGCCGGGCGCCCAGACGAGTACCCCGGCCAGCGCGAGGTGCAGCAGCAGGGCGGCCTCGGCCCGGGGCCGCAGTCCGGGTACCACGCAGTGCAGCACTCCGATCCCGGCCAGCGCCGACCAGTCCTGCTCGGACAGCCACGGCCGGTCGAGCCGACCCTGCCGGTCCAGCCCGGCCGGTCCCCGGATCCGCCAGCTCCCGCCGTCCGGTCCGGGCGAGAAGGTCAGCTCGGCCCGGGGCGCGTCCGGCCCGAACGGCCCGTACCGGCCGACCGGGACGGCGTGTTCGGCGTCGAGGAGTACCGGTCCGGTCCGGCCGCCGTCCTCGGTGTCCGGCACGCCGAGCCGGTCCACGGTCAGCCGGCCCCGGTACGCCGTCCCGGCCCCGTCCCCGGCCACCGACGGGTCACCGCCGTCCGGCCGGAGCACCAGGTCGTACGGGCGGACCGCCGGGTCGCCCGGCAACTCCCCCGCGACGACGGCGAGGCCGGGGCCGGCGCCCAGCCAGCCGGGGAGGACGTCCTGGGCGGTCACCTCCGGGCTGCCCGGCGTCGGCAGTGGACGGACCGGGGTGAGCAGCGGCAGCACGGCCGCCACCACCGAGCGCAGCGGTACGGACCAGCGCAGTTCGATCTCGACGACCGCCCGGCCCCGGTCGTGCCGGGGCAGGGTGACCCGCTGGGCGAGCAGGTGCGGTATCGGGCCGAGCCGGCCGGACCAGCCGCGCTGCGGGATCTCCCACTCCTGCACGACGACGCCGACCCGGCGTACCCGGGTCAGCCCGACCGGATGGTCGAGCAGGTGCCGCAGCCAGCTCACCGACCGGGCGGCGACGGCCATCCGGGCGACGAAGATCCGCTGCCAGGCGGGCCCGGCGCGGTCCCGGGGTGCCGGCTCGGCCGCGCCCTGGCCGGGCACCCGGGTCGGGGGGGCCGGGCCGGGGATCCGGGTCAGTCGGGAGCCGAGCATGACCGGCGACCACCGTCGCCGGCCGTCGGGTTCGCCGACGGCAATCCGCCAGCGGAGGTACTTCTCCGGGTCGTCCCTGCCTGGCACGCCGATCCCTTCGTCGGCCGAGCACCGACGCCAGCCTACGTGGCGCTATCGCGAAGGCACTTACGGTAGTCGACGGGTCGGCCTGTTTCGACGGACATCCGCCACGCGGCGCGCGATTATCAGCTCTCGGCGACGGGATAGTTACACTGTGCCGCGTGTCCAGCCGCACCCGGGCCACGACGGCCCATCCCCCGGTCCGGTTGTTTCGGAACGACTGGAGTCGGCTCACCCCACCCGAACTGGCCGACTGGCAGCCGACCCGATCCGTCTCGCTGATCGTCCCGGCCCACAACTGCCAAACCTCGCTCGACCTCACCCTCGCCGCGCTGCGCGCCCAGACGTACCCGTCGGGGTTGCTGGAGGTGGTGGTGGTGGACGACGGCAGCGACCCGCCGCTGGTCCTGCCCCCGATCCGCCCCGAGAACTGCCGGCTGCTCCGGGTCGCCGACCACTGCGCCGAATGGGGCCGGTCGGCCGCGCTGCACGTCGGCGCGGCGTGCAGCGAGGGCGAGATCCTGCACTGGCTCGACGCCGACATGGTGGTCTTCCCGGAACACGTGGCGGCGCAGGCCCGCTGGCAGCACGTCAGCGACGAGGTGGTCACCCTCGGCTACAAGCGCTTCGTCGAGGCCGACTGGCCCACCCCGGAACAGGTCGCCGAGAGCTGCGCGGCCGGCACCGCCGACCGGCTCTTCCGGCTCGACGACTCACAACCGCACGAGTACGTCGAACGCCTGATCGACGACACCGACCAGCTCCGGGGCGGCGACCACCTGAACTTCCGGGCACACGTCGGCGCCACCGCCGCACTGCCGCGCAGCCTCTACGACGAGACCGGCGGGCTCAACCCCGAGCTGCGACTCGGCGAGGACACCGAGTTCGGCTACCGGCTGGCCCAGGCCGGTGCGGTCTTCGTGCCCGAACCCCGGGCCCGGAGCTGGCACCTCGGGCCGTCGCACATGATGACCCGGGGCGAGGCGCTGCGCCGGTACAACCGGCCGTTCCTGGCCGACCTGATGCCACAGCCCCGCTACCTGCGCTCCGCCGCACACCGGAGCTGGGCGGTACCGCTGGTGGTGGCGGTGGTCCGGGCCGACGGGCCGTACGAGATGGTCCGCACCTGCGTCGACCGGCTGCTCGCCGGTGACCAGACCGACCTGCGGGTGGTGCTGGTGGCGGAGTGGGCCGAACTGACCGATGACCGCCGCTCGGTACTGGTCGACCCGCTGCTGGACCGGCGGCTGCTCGCCGCGACGTACCGCTCGGAGCCCCGGGTGGAGTTGGCCGGGCAGCCGCCGACGACCGCGTACCCCTCGCCGTACCTGTTGGAACTCGGGTCGCACCTGGGGGTCGACGCCGACACCGTACGCCGGCTGGTGGCGGTCGCCGACCAGTGGCAGGTCGGCCTGGTCCGGCTGCTGACCGTCGGGGCGACGGCACCGGACGACGGGCTGTCGCTCTGGCGCACCTCGGCGCGCAGCCGCGCCCTCCGGGTACGCCGGCCGGACGAGGCCCTAGACGAGGTGGTCGCCGAGGTGGCCGGGCGGCGCTGGGTCAGCGGCGACGACTTCGGGGTGGCCGACCTGCGGCTGCTGCCGGAGAACAGGTGGGTCTCCCCCCGACCCCGGCTGGTGGTCCGGCCGGACAAGCGGGCCCGGCGGGCGGCCCTGGCCGGGGTGGAGACGATCCCGGTCGGCGGGATCCGGTCGCTCGCCTCGGCCACCCGGTTCGTCGCCGGCCGGTACGCCGGGCTCGCCGCCGACCGGGTCCGGCAGCGGGTACGCCGCCCGTCCACCCCGGTCGACTGAGCGAGGATCCGTCGTACACACGTTCTATCCACAGGCTGTGGATAGAACGTGTGTACGACCGTTCAGTTCCGGCCGGGGCCGGCGTCGAAAAGCGCCGAGTACATCTCGACCAGCATGTTCCGACCCTTGATCCCGGCAACCGCCTCCGGGCCCTTGACGCCGTCCGGCATCTGCCCGGCGCCGCCCTCCGGGCCGAGCGGCACGACGATCACCGGCGGCATCGGCTGATAGTCGGCGGGCTCGCCCTCGCCGGTGATCAGCGCCCGGATGTTGGCCGCGATCAGCTGGCCCTGCATGCTCGCCCGGCCGGCCATGTTGAGGTCCGCGTCGGCCATGTCGCCGATCGCGAAGACCCGCTGCTGGCCGTCGACCCGCAACTGGCCGTCGACCCGGAGGTAGCCCCGCTCGTCGCGGGCCCGGGCGAGCGCGCCGCGCAGGTAGCCGGTGGTCGGGCTGACCCCGAAGCAGCGGTACCAGACGTCGGCGGTCAGCTCGTCGCCGTCCCCGGTGCGCACCGAGATCGCCGCCCGGGTCGCCGGGTCGGCGGTCGGCAGCTCCAGCCGACTGCCCAGCCGCAGCTCGACGCCGAGCTTGTCGAGCTGGCGGTGCAACTCCTCGCGGAGTTCCGGGGCGTACGGGCCGGGCAGGATCTCCGGCGCGGCGTCGGTGATGGTCACGTGCTTCTCCGGGAAGTACGCCTTGATCTCGCCGGCCAGCTCCAGCCCGGACGGGCCGGCCCCGACCAGCAGTACCCGCCCGGCGTCGCGCAGTACGGCGTGCGCGTCCCGGAGCCGGTCCCGGGCGGTGCCGAGGTCGGGCTCGTCCACCTTCGCCGGGAACGGGTACGTCGATCCGGTCGCCAGCACCAGGTAGTCCGGCCTGAGCCGTTCGCCGGAGCCGAGGGTGACCTCGTGCCCGTCCGCCGCGACCACCCGGTCCCGGACGAAGCGCCCGCGCCGGAGCAGCCGCTCGTACGGGAAGAAGATCCGGTCCAGCCACTCCGGCTCGACCAGCGCGCGCCAGGCCGCCACGTTGTGCGTGAACGCCTCGGTCGGGTCGACCAGGGTCACCTCGGCGACGTCGTCCAGCGCCTTGGCCGCGTTGATCCCGCCATATCCGCCGCCCACGACCAGCACGCTCGGCCGTGGGTAGGTCTGCTCGCTCATCATGCTCCCCAGCAAGATTAGAAGTTGCACGGCCTGTCATAGCCGCTTCGGAAATACTAGCGACGTCGGGAGCGATAGTATTCCGGCATGCCGCCCTCCGCCCCGGAGCCGCCCGGACCGGAGCGCTGCGCACCCGCCGACGCCGCGCTCACCCGGGCCTTCTCGGTGCTCGGCAAGCGGTGGACGGCCAGCGTGCTCGGCAGCCTGAAGTTCGGCCCGGCCGGTTTCCGGGAGATCTCCCGGGCCGTCGGCCGGGTCAGCGACTCGGTGCTCTCCGACCGGCTGGCCGAACTGACCGAACACGGGCTGGTCGTCCGGACCGTCCGGGAGGGGCCGCCGATCGCGGTCTCCTACCGGTTGACCGAACGGGGCCAGGCGCTGATGCCCGCCCTGGAGCAGATCGCCCGCTGGGCCACCGAGCACCTGCCCGCCGACAACAACGCCCGGACCTAGACCGGGTCTCGGGTGCCGCTCAGTCGGGCTCGTCGAGGAGGACCCGCCGGACCACCCGCTCGGCCGCCCGACCGTCGTCCAGGGCACAGAAGCGGTCCCGGAACCGCTGCCGGGCCAGCGCGGCCGGCGGGCCGTCCACCGCGCCGCTGCGGAACGCCGTCAACAGCTCCGTAAACTCCGTCACCGCCACCCCCGGCCCCTCGGCGAGCACGTCCAGATAGACCCCGCGCTCGCGCCGGTACTCGGCCCAGTCCGGGGCGTACACCACGATCGGCCGGTCCAGGGTGGCGTAGTCGAACATCGCCGACGAATAGTCGGTGACCAGTACGTCGGCGGCGAGGTAGAGATCCTCCACCGAGGGATGGTCCGTCACGTCCCACACCCGGTCCCGACCCGCCGGAGTTCCCGGGGCGGAACACGCGCCCGGATCGAGATAGTGGCCCCGGACCAGCAGCCGGCCGGCCGGACCAAGTACCTCCAGCAGGGCGCCCGGGTCGAACGGCGGCGAGTACCCGGGCCGGTGCTCGCGGTGCGTCGGCGCGTACAGCAGCACCCGCTCGCCGGAGCCGATGCCGAGCCGGCGCCGGACGGCCTCGACCTCGGCGGGCCCGGCGTTCACCAGCCGGTCGTTGCGCGGATAGCCGACCTCCAGCGTCCGGTACTCCGCCGGATAGGCCCGTTCCCACATCTGCGTGGAGAAGGTGTTGGCGCTGAGGCTGTAGTCCCAGCGGTCGATCCGGCGCAGCAGCCGGGGAAAGTCCAGCCCGGCCGCACCGCGCGGATAGCGCTGCTGGTCCAGCCCCATCACCTTGACCGGGGTGCCGTGGTGGGTCTGCAGATGCACCGAGCCGGGCCGCTTGACCACGTAGTCCGGGAAGTTCACGTTGTTGACCAGCCACCGCGCCCGGGCCAACGCCCGGAAGTACGCCCGGGTGCCGGCCACCACGTACGGCACCCCGGGCGGCAGGGCGGCAACCCGGTCCCGGCGTACCACCCAGACACCCCGGATCCACGGCGCCAGCTCCCGGGCCTTCCGATGCACCGCCGCCGGGTTGCAGGCGTAGCCGCGGTACCAGTACGCGGCGTAGAGCGCCAGCGCCGGATCGACCGGACGGCGCAACTGCGCGTGGTAGTAGGCCCGGAGCAGCCCGGCGCGGCCCAGCCGGGCAGCCTCGGAGACCACCGCCGGCAGCCGGGACGCCGCCACCGGGGCGGATCGGCGGCGCGACGGCGACCACGGCAGCGACCGCCGGACGAGCCGGCCGGCCCCGCCCCGCCGCCGGGAGTGGTGCAGCGCCCGCAACACCGCGTACGTCCGCCAGTGCCCGCCGGCCACCAGCCGGTGCTTCAGCCCGTCCACCCCGCCCGGCACCCGGTAGCCGCCCGGCGGCAGCCAGCGCCGGTAGTCCGCCACCACCTGGTCGAAGAAGCTCCGGCGCAGTTCCGGGGAGAGGCGCCGCCCGTTGCCGAGCACGATCAGGTAGTGCCAGACCATCCGCTCGAAGATCAACGGCCGGAGGTCGTCGTACTCGGGTCCCCAGCGCGCCATCAGCTCGAAGACCCGGTGCCAGTGCGGGAACACCTCGAAGTGCCGGTCGTCCCGGGTCCGGGTGATCGCGCCGGACCGCCGCTGCCGGTAGTTGACGCAGACCACGTCCAGCACGCTGATCCGGTCGGCGGCGAGCAGCACCGGATAGCTGAACGACACGTCCTCGTACCAGCCGGGGCCGAAGCGCAGGTCGGCCTCGACCAGGAAACGGCGGCGCACCAGCTTGTTCCAGGCGGTGTGCAGCACGCCGAGCACCTCCGGCCGGTCCCGGACGGTGAAGACCTCGGCGCCGGAGTCCGGCACCGACCGGTCCAGGCCGCTGCCGAGCGTCCGGTGGTCCCAGTACGCCCGGACGTGGTCGACGAGCAGCACCTCCGGCCCGACCCGGCGCAGCCGCTCCGCCACCGCCGGCAGGCAGCCGTCGACCAGCCAGTCGTCGCTGTCCAGGAACCAGACGTACTCGCCGGTGGCCAGGTCGAGGCCGATGTTGCGGGCCTCGCCCAGCCCCACGTTGCGGTCGAGGGAGACCACCCGGACCCGGTCGTCCCGGGCGGCGTACTCGGCGATGATCTCGCCGCAACTGTCCGGCGAGCAGTCGTCGACCACCACCACCTCGACGTCGGCCACCGGCTGGCGCAGGATCGAGTCGAGGCACTCCCGCAGGTAGCCCTGCACCCGGTAGACCGGCACGACGAAACTGATCAGCGCCATCGGCGCCGTACTCCCGCTGGCAGCGACATGCGTCCCTCTCCGCCGCGCCGCCCGTGCGGGTGCCCGGTCACCCCACCGGCGGCGTCATCCGTCCCACTCCCGCCGCTGCGGCGTCCCGGTCCGGTCCGGTCGCTCCGGGGTAGCGGCGTTCCCCTCCCCCGCCCGAGCGGTCGCGTACGCGTCGGGGGCGGCGGGGTGGCCACCGGACCCGACGGCGGCGTCGGCCGGCTGTCGTGGCGCGGGAATGTCCCTGGGTACCCAGCCACGGAGCGCGTTCACCAGGAAAATCACCGCCAGGTAGCCGGCGAGCAGCAGCAGCGCCACCCGACCGGCGACCGGGCCGACGAGCACGGCGACGGCGAGCAGGATCAGCCGGCCGTCCCAGCCCAGCCCGAGCGCGTGCATCAGTGGCGCCCGCTCCCGCTTCTCCAGCCGGGCGGTGAGGTCGTAGTGCCGCAGGGCGAGTACGAAGAGCAGCGCGAAGATCACCGCACCGTCCGCGTCGACCAGCAGCCCGGCCCCGATCACCAGCAGGTATTCGGCGGCCCGCAGCGCCGCCGGCACCAGCCAGTCCAGCGCGCCGCCGTGCGGTGCCGCCGCCGACAGCCCGGCGACCAGCACGGCCAGCACCGCCAGCGGCACCAGCCAGCGCGCCGACTCGGTGCCGAGCCCGGCCAGGCCGGCACCGAGCAGGAGCAGGCCGACCACCACCCCGAGCAGGGCGAGCGGCAGCGGCCCGGGCAGCCCGGCACGCCGGCCGAGCGCGGCGAGCGAACGGACCACCGGCCCGTCGTCGCGGTGCAGCGTGGTGTCGACCTCGGTCAGCACCGCGACCCGCATCGAGCGGGCCCGCAGGGTACGCAGCGCCAGCGTGTACGCCGCCGCCAACCCACCCCAGACCAGTACGGCGACCAGGCTGACCAGCGGACTGAAGATCGCCACGGTGAGCGCGATCAGTGCCCACCGCTCGCCGATCGGGAAGACCACCGTCCGCTTCGCCCAGTACGTGAACGAGCCGGTGTCGGCCTGCACCCGGTTCGACGCCTGGCTGAGCCGGTCACCGAGCCCACCGGAGCCGCCCTGCCCGGCCGGGCGGGGACGCTTGGCCGCCTCGTCGTGCAGCGCGCCGTACCAGGTGTCGGTCATGTGCCGGACGGTCTGCAGGGTGATCGCCGCGATCGCCAGCGCCCAGCCGGGGCCGCCGGCCCGTTCGACCCCGATGCCGAGGCCGGCGTAGACCAGGTATTCCTTGGCCCGGTCGGCGATGGTGTCGAGCCAGCCACCCCACGGGCTGAAGTGCCGGGTGTAGCGGGCCAACTGCCCGTCGACGCAGTCGAGCATGAAGCCGAGGTAGAGCAGGACCGCGCCGGCCACCAGCGCGGGCCGGTCGCCGAAGGCGAAGAGCGCCGCCGCCGCCACCGCGAAGGCGACCGAGATCGCGGTCACCCCGGTCGGGGTGAGCCGGAGCCGGGCACAGAGCCTGGTCACCCACGGCGACCAGGTGCTGACGAAGTACGTCGTGAAGAAGTCGTCCTTCTCCTTGACCGAGAGCCGCAGTTCGGCCCGGTCGGAGTCGACCGCCGCCACCGCCGCCTCCGCCTCGGCCAGCGCCGCCGGGTCGGCGACCCGACGGGCGACGAGCAGGCGTACCCGGTGGGCGAAGATCGTGATGCCGGTGCCGGTCGCCGGTTCGGGGCGGGTCAGCGCGGCGAGCAGCCGGTCCAGCAGCGGGGTCGGGCCGGCGGGCGCCTCGGCGACGGCCCGGGCCGCGGCGACGTTGCCGTCGGGCAGGTCGGCGACGGCCCGGGCCGCGGCGACGTTGCCGTCGGGCAGGTCGGCGACGGCCCGGGCCGCGGCGACCAGGGCGGGCAGGTCGGGCACGCCGACGCGTACCGCTCCGCCGGAGGCGCCGGTCGGCGCGGTGGTCAGCGTGCCGACGGTGCCGGCCGCCCCGGCGGGGTCGCCGACGGCGACCACCTGGTTGCGGTCCTCGACCACCCCGACCGGGCCGGCGCCCGGTTCGGGCAGCACCAGGGCGACGGTGCCGGGCATCGGACTGGTGGCCAGGTGCCGGAGTACGGCGGTGTGCGCGACCAGGTCGCCGGAGCAGAGGAGTACCGGTTCCCGGGCGGTGCCGGCCAGCACGGCGACCTCGCCCGGATCGTCGGTGCTGACCACGTCCCGGGCGCCGGCCGCGCGCAACTGCTCGCGGAGTGCGGCGGCGAGCGGCACGCCGTCGGGACGGGTCAGCGGCGCGCCCGGCCGGGTGGGGGTGAGCAGGATCGCCAGCATCACGGCCTGACCACGTCGTGGTATGCGTCAAGAGCCTCGCGTATGGTGCCGTCCACCCGCAATCGTCCTCCGTCGAAGTAGAGTCCCCGGCTACAGAACCGGGTGAGATCGTTCTCGTTGTGCGAGACCAGCATCACGGTACGGCCCTCGGCGATCAGCCGGTCGATGGTGTCGTAGCACTTTTTCCGGAAGTCGGCGTCGCCGACCGCCGTCACCTCGTCCATCAGCAGCACCGGGTGCTGAAGCTGGGCGATCACCGAGAAGCCGAGCCGGACCTTCATCCCGGACGAGTAGTGCCGGACCGGGGTGTCGATGGCCTTCGCGATCTGCTCGCCGGAGAACTCGATGATCTCGTCGAAGTGCCGGCGCAGGAAGCTCGGGCTGAGCCCGTGCAGCGAGCCGACCAGGTGGACGTTCTCCCGCCCGGTCAGGTCGTTGGAGAAGCCGGCCGAGAGTTCCAGCAGCGGTGCGACCGCGCCGCCGACCCGGATCCGGCCCTCGTCCGGGATCAGCACCCCGGCGATCAGCCGGAGCAGGGTGCTCTTGCCGGTGCCGTTGCGGCCGATGATCCCGACGGTGTCGCCCGGCGCGACCGAGAACGAGACGTTGCGCAGCGGCCAGAAGACCCCGGCGGCGGGCTGCCGGCCGCCCCGGTGGATGAACATCTCCCGCAGCCGCAGGTTGCGCCGCCGGTTCCGGACGAACCGGATGCCCAGGTTCTCCGCCTGCACCATCGCCCCGGCCACTACAGCTCCTTCAGGACGGCGGGTTCGAGCCGGCGGAACACCCACCAGCCGGCGAGCAGCACCAGCAGGCTGCCGCCGACCGAGACGCCGAGCAGCCGGGCGTCGGGGAACTCGTCGGGGTACCAGACCGCGTGGTGGAGCTGGAAGATCCCGACCAGCGGGTTCAACTCGTAGGTGATCTTGACCCAGTCCGGCAGCGCGGAGTCCCGGACCAGGGTCAGCGGATAGATGATCGGGGTGGCGTAGAAGAGCACCCGGGTGACCAGCCGCATCAGCCGCTCGATGTCCCGCATCAGCACGTTGAGCGAGGAGAGCAGCAGCGCGATCCCGACCAGCAGGGTCGCCTGGATGAGGATCGCCAGCGGCAGCGCCAGCAGCGACACCCCGAACTCGATCCGGTCCAGCGAGGCGTAGGCGATCGCGACGGCGACCAGGATCGGCAGTCCGGCGACGTACTCGGCGAACCGGCCGGCGACCCGGCCGATCGGGAAGACCTCGCGGGGCAGGTTCATCGTGGTGATCAACCGGGCCTGTCCGGTGAGCGCGGCGGTCGCCTCGCCGATCGCCGAACTGGTCCACATCCAGGCGAAGATGCCGGTGATCAGGAAGAGCGGGTACGACTCGGCGGCGTCACCGAGGTGCCGGTCGGTGGCCGACCGGTAGAGCACGCCGAAGACGAAGAAGTAGATGACGCCCATGCCGAGCGGTTCGATCAGCGACCAGAGGTAGCCCAGCACCGACTGCTGGTATTTGACGGCCAGGTCCCGGCGGACGAGCAGCCGGAGCGTGTTGCGGTGTGACCACACCGCCGCCACGCCAGACGTCACCGCCGCCTCCCGTGCTCGTCATGGTCCGACCGGTCGAGCCCGACATAGGGTAGCAGTCGGGAAAATCGCCCCAAATAAGGATCGGCCGGGCTGCGACACCTTCCCGGGTAACGCGCCAACGCTACCCGAACGGCGCCCGCCCGCCATCATGCCGACGCCGGCTCGACACCCCGACGCTCAGCACTCGATGACGTTGACCGCGAGCCCGCCCCGGGCGGTCTCCTTGTACTTGACCTTCATGTCGGCGCCGGTCTCCCGCATCGTCTTGATCACCTTGTCCAGCGAGACGGCGTGCTCCCCGTCACCCCGCAGCGCCAGCCGCGCGGCCGTGATCGCCTTGATGCTGGCCACCGCGTTCCGCTCGATGCAGGGAATCTGCACCAGGCCACCGACCGGATCGCAGGTCAGCCCGAGGTTGTGCTCCATGCCGATCTCGGCGGCGTTCTCCACCTGGGCCGGGGTACCGCCCAGCGCCTCGGCCAGCCCGGCCGCCGCCATCGAGCAGGCGGACCCGACCTCGCCCTGGCAGCCGACCTCGGCACCGGAGATCGAGGCGTTCTCCTTGAACAGCACCCCGATCGCGGCGGCGGCGAGCAGGAAGCGGAGTACGCCCTCCTCGGACGCCCCCGGCACGAACCGGGTGTAGTAGTGCAGCACCGCCGGGATGATCCCGGCCGCGCCGTTCGTCGGGGCGGTCACCACCCGGCCGCCGGCCGCGTTCTCCTCGTTGACCGCGAGCGCGAAGAGCGTCACCCAGTCCATCACCCGCAACGGGTCGGCCGAACCGGGATCCGCCTCCAGGCCCCGGCGCAACTCGGCGGCGCGGCGCCGGACCCGCAGCCCGCCCGGCAGCGTCCCGTCCCGCCGGCTGCCCCGGTCCACGCACTCCCGCATCACCCGCCAGATCTCCAGCAGGCCGGCGCGGATCTCCGACTCGCTGCGCCACGCCCGCTCGTTGGCGAGCATGATCCCGCTGATCGGCAGCCCGGTCTCGGCGGTCAGGGCCAGCAGCTCGGCGCCGGTGCTGAACGGGTACCGGACCCGGGTGCTGTCCGGCTTGATCCGGTCCGCGCCGGTCGCGTTCTCGTCCACCACGAACCCGCCACCCACCGAGTAGTAGGTGCGGGCCCGCAGCGGTGCACCCGCCGGGTCGTACGCGGTGAAGGTCATCCCGTTCGGATGGAACGGCAACGACCGGCGGCGGTGCAGCACCAGGTCCCGGTCGGCGTCGAAGTCGACCTCGTGCGCACCGAGTACGGCCAACCGGCCGCTGGCCCGGATCCCGGCCACCGTCTCGGGGACCCGGTCCGGGTCGACCGTCTCCGGCGCCTCCCCGAGCAGCCCCAGCAGTACCGCCGGCCCACTGCCGTGCCCGTGCCCGGTGGCACCGAGCGAGCCGAAGAGTTCCGCCCGCACCCTGGCCGTCTCCGCGAGCAACCCGTCGGCCTTGAGCCCGGTCGCGAAGGTCCGGGCGGCCCGCATCGGGCCGACGGTGTGCGAGCTGGACGGCCCGATCCCGACCGTGAACAGGTCGAAGGCGCTGATCATCGAAACTCCTCCCGGCCGGCCCCGTTGCCGGCCCTGGCCCCGGGGCGGTCGCCGGGGCTACCCCCAAGCATCGCCCCTGAGCTGCCGGTCCGCGAGCCTACCCGGCCCCGGCCCGGCAGGCGCGGGACGGCCGCCGGAGCAGATCGGTCCGGGTGCCCGACACCGGACCCGGGTGTCCGCCGGCCCCGCCCGGGTAAGTACCTACGGGTACGCGGTGTCCGGATCCGTCTGGAGACCGAGGGCGGCCCGACCTCCCGTTCCTACCGTGGAATCAGCCGCCCGTTCCACCGCTATCAGAGGAGACGTCGATGAGCCGCAAGCTCACCCGCCCCCGAGACAACCGCATGATCGCCGGAGTCTGCGCCGGGCTGGCCCGCCGCTTCGGCATGTCCGCCGGAATGGTGCGGCTGCTCTTCATCCTCTCGCTGCTGCTGCCCGGCACCCAGGTGATCGTCTACCTGGCGCTCTGGATCATCATGCCGAACGAGGACCGCCACTACGTCGCCGCGCACTGACCTGCGGTACGGGCCGGGCGGTCAGCCCCGCCGGTGCTGCCGGCCGGGCAGAGCGCCCGACCCGGTGCCCAGGCCCAGCCGCTGTTCCGTGATGCGCCGCCGGATGGCCCCGGCGGTCTGCTCCACCTCGTCGGCGAGCAGAGCCGACCGGTAACGGCTCCGTCGGCGCAGTACGGTCAGCAGCCCGCCCTGGAGGCCGAGGACCACCGCCGCGAACCCGGCGAGGACCCCGGCGAGCCGCCACGACCCGTCGTACCGGGACGCCAGGGCGACCCCGACGGCGACGACGGTGAGCCCGCTCCAGACCGCGACCCCGACCGCGACGACGGGATGGTCGCGCAGCCATTGCCGCAGGTCACGGTCCCGCCGGGCGTGCAGCGCCGGCACCGTCTCCTCGGAGAGCCGGGTCAACAGCCGGCCGAGTCGGTCCAGCTCACCGGCCGGCATCCCGGCGAGCCCTTCCGCCTCGGCCCGTACCCGCCGGAGCACGTGACGCACCTTCACCCGGTCGTCGACCGGGATCGACTCCGGCGGCCACACCCGCTCGAAGTCGGCCTGGCGTACCGCCCGGACACCGGCCCAGACGACCATGGCCAGCGGCAGGGGCAGCGCCATCAGCAGGCCGAGGTAGCCGAGCAGGGAGTCGGCGTCCCCGGTGACGATGTTGATGCCGTACCCGCTGGTGGCCGCGACGAGCACGGCGGCGGCCGGCCCCCGGACGTGGTCGAGGTAGACGTCCTGCCGGGCCCCCTCGACCAGCCGGTCGAGGGGGCCGAACCAGTCCCGCAGCAGGTGTACGACCAGGTTGGCGACGAACACCACCGCCATCACCAGGATGGACCAGATCGCCGCCCCGAACAGCATCGGCGGCTCGTCGGCCGACGGTGCCGCCAGCGTGCCCAGGGCGGCGACGGTCACGGCTGGACGTAGCTGACGGTCACCCGCTCGTAGCCGAGCGACCGGAGCAGTTGGTCCAGCATCTTCCGGGTGTTCTCCTGGGCGCGCTCGCCGAGCCCGCTGCTCTTGGCCGACTCGGCGATCTTCTGCTCGGCCTTGAGATAGACCTCGCGCTGCCGGTTCGGGTCGCCGCCGAAGACCTCGCCGAGCTGGTTGAGGATGCCGCGCTTCTCGGCGAAGACGTAACTCCGCTCCAGGTCGAGGTTGACCTCGCCGAGCTGCGGTGCCGGCAGCTTGATCTCCACCGACTTCCCGTCCGCGGAGACGACCACCGCGTCGTCGCGGAGCGTTCCGAAGTCGACGTACGCGTCGACGGTGCCGGCCCCGACGAAGAGGGTGCGCTCGCCGAGCAGGAACTCCGGGACGTACTTCCGGTTGTTCTCCAGGTCGACGACGACCTCGAAGTTCCCCTCCGCCGCCACGTAGCGGCTGAGGTCCTGGATCGACTTGAGCAGCGGCGGCTGGCTGCGGTCGGTCTGCTCCTTGGCGAACGGGTTGCGCCAGTCCGGCAGGATCCCGCTGACCTGCACCCCGAGCACCAGTACGGCGACCACGCCGATGATGCCCACCAGGACGAAGACGCCGCGACCCCACCGGCCGCCGCCGGTCGGCTCCGGATCGGACCGCTCCGGCCGGGGCTCGTCGGCGTCGAACGGCCGGGTGTCCTCGTGCGCCGTGCCGTCGGACCAGGGATCGACCGGGCCGGGGGGCGTGGCCTGCCCCTTCGCATAGCCGGGAAACTCACGCGTGGGCTGGTTGACATCGCCTTCTCGGGACATCCGCCCTCACCGTCCTTGTCGAAGGAGCACCTGGAGAAAACGGTACGACTCCGGTACGACACCCGCGAGTCGAGCCGGAGGGACGCGGGCCGGGCTCACGTCTGCCCAGCTCGCGACGGCGGCAGCCGAGCACGACCGCCGATGGTGGCGGGCCCGGAGGTAGGCTCGGCGTGGCGGTGGTGACTGGCGTCGGGTGGAGCACCACCGGGAAGCGACCGCCGGGCTCGACTCCGTCGCCGTACGCCTGGGCGCCGGGGCTTTCCACGTCGAGAGGAAGCCCCGTGACCGTCTCCGAGACCCCCACCGACGCCGAGGTACGCACCGCCCGGCTGCTGCCCGGCGGCCCCGTCGCCGAGGCGGTCCTCGCCGACGTCGCCGCCCGGGTCGCCGCGCTGCGCCGCGCCGGTGTCGTGCCGAGCCTGGCGACGATCCTGGTCGGCGACGACTCCGCCAGCGCCGGCTACATCCGGATGAAGCAGCAACGCGCCGCCGACCTCGGCTTCGCGTCGCCGCACACCCACCTGCCCGGCACCGCCGGCCAGGCGGACCTGCTCCGGGCGATCCGCGAGTTCAACGAGGACCCGGCGGTGCACGCCATCCTGGTGCAGCACCCCGTCGGCCACCTCGACTACCAGGCGGCGATCGCCGCGATCGATCCGGCCAAGGACGTCGACGGGCTGCACCCGGAGAGCCTGGGCCGGCTCGCCGCCGGGCTGCCCGGCCCGGTCCCGTGCACCCCGGCCGGGATCGAGGCGCTGCTCGCCTTCCACGACATCCCGGTCGCCGGCCGCGACGTGGTGATCCTCGGCCGGGGTACGACCCTGGGCCGGCCGCTGTCGCTGCTGCTCGGGCAGAAGCGGCCCACCGCCGACGCGGCGGTGACCGTGGTGCACAGCGGGGTACCCGGCTGGGAGCGGCACACCCGGCGGGCCGACATCGTGGTCGCCGCGGTGGGCGTACCCGGGATCGTGCGGCCGGAGCACCTGCGGCCCGGCGCGGTCGCGATCGGCGGCGGGGTCCGTTACGCCGGACGCCGGCTGCTGCCGGACCTCGACGAGTCGTGCGCCTCGGTCGCCGGGGCGATCACGCCCCGGGTCGGCGGGGTCGGCCCGACCACCGTGGCGATGCTGTTCCGCAACGCCGTCGAACTCGCCGAGCGGCGGAGCACCGCCTCGGCAGGTGATCCGGGACACCGGGACCGCTAGGTTCGAGGTGCAGCGAATCGACGGCGGCCAGCGTTAGGAGCCCGGAGGAGGAGCCTGTGGCCCACGGTGCGTTCAGCGACGCCGAGGAGTTCGCTCGGGCCCGGCTGGACGCTTTGCGGCGGTTCGCGTACCTGATCAGCGGCAGCGCGGCCGAGGCGGACGACCTGGCCCAGATCGCGGTGGTCGAGGTCTGGCAGCGGTGGCCGAAGGCCGGGCAGAATCCCGAGGCGTACGCCCGGCAGGTCATCGTGACCCGCAACGTGAGCCGGTGGCGGCGGTGGCGTCGTGAGGTGCTTACCGACGACGTCGACCACCGGTCCGACGATCCGGCCGCGACGGCGGTGGGCAACGGCGCGCTGTGGCAGGCGTTGCAGCAGCTCGGCAAGGCGGAACGGACGGTCGTGGTGCTGCACGTGCTGTACCGCTACACGTTCAGCGAGATCGCCGGGATCTGCGACGAGCCTCCGGGCACGGTTTCCAGCAGGTACGCGAGGGCCAAGCGCGTGCTACGGGCGCACCTGGCGCCCGCCGACTCGACGATTCGGAGCGGACGTGGTTGACGAGGTAGGTCCGGTGGACGACGGGCGGCTCGACCGGGAGCTGGCCGCCACCCTGACCCAGGCACAGCACGCCCTGCCGGCGGCCGATCCGGAGGCGATCACCACGATCCGCCGGCGCTACCGGCGCAGGCGTCGGCAGCGGGCCGGGCTGGCCAGCCTGGCGACGGCGGTCCTGGTGCTGGCGGTGACCCTCACCGGGGCGCAGCTGACCCGGACGGTGCCGTCGGTGCCGCCGCCCGCCGACGGGGCGTCCGGGACGATCCGGGTCTGGGCGATCACCCAGCCGGGCGACGAACCCGCGCTGCGGAAACTGGTGGACCGGCACAACCAGGGCCCCGGGGTCGACGTGGACCTCGTCACCTTCGGCAACGAGGAGTACAAGCAGAAGCTGCGTACCGGGATCGGCTCGTCGGAGGGGCCGGACGTCTTCGCCACCTGGGGCGGGGCGAGCCTGGCCGGGCTGGCCCGGGACGGGATGCTCGTCGACCTGACCGCGCTGCGGGACGAGCCGGGGGTGGCCGGCCGGTTCCTGCCCAGCACGCTGGCCGGCGGGGTGGTGGACGGTCGGCAGTACGGCATCCCGATGGGCGGTACCCACCCGGTGGTGCTCTTCTACCACAGGGGTGTCTTCGCCGACGCCGGCGTACGGCCGCCGGGCAGTTACGCCGAGCTGCTTTCCCTGGTGGAGACGTTCAAGGCGCGCGGCATCACCCCGATCTCGCTGGGCGGTGCCCAGGGCTGGACCGAGCTGATGTGGGTGATGTACCTCGCCGAGCGGATCGGCGGTCCGGGTACCACCGCCGACATCGTCGCCGGCCGTCCCGGCGCCTGGTCGAAGCCGGCGGTGACGCAGGCGCTGCGGGAGGTACGGGCCCTCGTCGAGCGGGGCGCCTTCGGTGCCGACTTCGCCTCCGTCGCCTACGACGACGGCGACGCGTCCGGGCGGTTGGCCAGCGGGCGGGCCGCGATGCAGCTCATGGGTACCTGGGAGTATCCGACCCAGCTCGCCCGGAACCCGGACTTCATGGCCACCGGCGACCTGGGTTTCGTGCCCTTCCCGGCGGTCTCCGGCGGGGCCGGGGACCCGGCCGACCTGGTCGGGGTGCCGACCCACTACTTCTCGGTGGTCGCCGGCAGCCGGCACCCGGAGGCGGCGCTGGAGTTCGTCCGGTCCGTGGCGTCGGACGACTATCTGGACGCCCTGATCGCCGACGGCGAGGTGCCGCCGGTGACGGATGCGGCGCAGCGGCTGCGGGGCACCCGGCACGCCGAGTTCGCCACCTCGGTGCACGAGCTGGTGACCCGGGCCCCGTCGTACGGGCTGGCCTGGGACCAGGCGTTGGAGCCGGCGGCGGCGACGGTGCTCCTCGACAACCTGCGCCGACTGTTCCAGGGGAAGCTGACCCCGGAGCAGTTCGCGGTGGCGATGGCGGAGGCCGGCTGAGCACGACCCTCCCGTCCTCTACCACCGCTGACGATCTTCTAGCAAGACCGAGCCGACCCTCCAGAGTGTCGGATCTCCGACAGTGTGCCCGGCAGCAAATTTGTACCCGAACCGCGTTCGGGTAGCGATCGACGCGCATCCGTCCCCTGCGCGCCGCTCCCCGCCGGTTCCGACCGGCGGCTGACGGAGAACCACACCCTGGAGGCCTTGCTTCGATGAGAAAACTTCGGATAGCCCTGGTCGGCGTGCTCGCGGCCGGCGCCCTCTACACGGTCGGGCCGTCGACCGCCACCGCCGCCCCGACCCAGGCGCCGATCAACGCCGTTGCGACCAAGGGCGGCTCCGCCGCACACGTACCCGGTGGGACGTCCACGGACCTTCCGCTGCGGGTACTGGCCAGGAAACACGGCCTGGGCATCGGTACCGCGATCGACATGAACGCGCTGGCCACCGACGCGCCGTACCGGGAGCGGGCGGCCCGGGAGTTCTCCGCGGTCACCGCCGAGAACGTCATGAAGTGGGCCGAGCTGGAGCCGACCCGGGGCCAGTACAACTGGGGCCCGGCCGACGAGCTGATCGAGTTCGCCCGGCGCAACGGACAGAAGGTGCACGGCCACACGCTGCTCTGGCACAGTCAGGCCCCCGCCTGGCTGACCGACGGCGTCGCCGACGGCTCGATCGACTCCGCCGAGCTGCGTGAGATCGTGCGCAACCACATCACCACCGTGGTGAAGCACTTCCGGGGCAAGGTCCGGGCCTGGGACGTGGTCAACGAGGCGTTCACCGACGGCGACGCCCCGGTGCTCCGGGACACCATCTTCCGCCAGCACCTCGGCCCGAACTACATCGCCGACGCGCTGCGCTGGGCGCACGCCGCCGACCCGAGGGCCAAGCTCTTCCTCAACGACTACGCGATCGACAACATCAACCCGAAGAGCACCGCCTACTACGAGCTGGCCAAGCAGCTCCGCAAGCAGCGGGTGCCGCTGCACGGCATGGGTTTCCAGGGTCACCTCGACCTCCAGTACCCGCTGCCGATCGACGCCCCGCAGAACCTGGCCCGCTTCGACAGGCTCGGCCTGGAGACCGCGTTCACCGAGGTCGACGTGCGGTTCTTCCTGCCGGTCGACACCTACAAGGAGGCCGGTCAGGTGGGTAGCTTCAACACCCTGCTCCAGGCCTGCCTGCTCACCCCGCGCTGCGTGATGTTCACGGTGTGGGGCTTCACCGACAAGTACTCCTGGGTTCCCGGCTTCTTCGAGGGCCAGGGCTCGGCCACCCCGCTGGACGAGAACCTCCAGCCCAAGGCCGCCTACCGGGGTCTCCAGCAGGTACTCGCCGTCGCCTCGGACCCGAACAGCAGGCGCGGCTTCTAGGAGGTCGGTCGGGAACGGGTCCGGCCCGTACCCGTTCCCGGCCACCTCACCCTCGACCATCCCACCACCACCCGGGCTCCGGCCGGTCCGGCCCCGTCGCCGGGCCGGCCGGAGCCGAGCAGGGCCGCCGAGACGAGCTGACGGAGCGCGATGACGATCGCGGCACCGGCGAGATCGGTCCAGCTCTCCAGGGTGGCCAGCCGGATCAGGCCGGCCGCCACCAGCAGGTCGAGCAGCACCCGCAGCGCCGTACGCCAGGACCGGGTGGTCAGCAGGGTCACCACGGCCGCCAGCAGGGCGAGCGCGGTGAGCAGGGTGCCCAGATTTCTCACCGCCGTCCGTCCCCCTCGCCGGCCGGGTCGGCGGACGGGGCGCCGGCGGCCGGTCCGCTCCGGTCGGCCGGCGGGCCGTCCGAGGTGCCGAGCTGCCGCTGTTCCTGCCGGATCTCCCGGCCGAGGAAATAGTTCAGCGCCGTCCGGATGGTGGCGATCGCGGCCAGCCGGCCGAGCTGTCCGAAGGTCGGCGAGACGGCGGTACGCAGGATGTCGGCGGCGAGCTGGAACTCCAGCCCCAGGGTGAGGAACCGGCCCAGCGACAGCCGGATCGGGGTGAAGACCGCGGCCGACCGGTGACGGATCCCGGCCACCACGAACCGGCCGGCGGTCCAGACGGCGCCGACGAAGATCACTGCCGCCCCCACCGCCTCGACGACGGTGACCAGCACCTGGACGACGCGGGCCAGCAGCTCCTCGGGCAACCCGGTGGCCCTACCGCGACCAGCGGGTGTTCGGCCGGGGCACCGCCTCACCGTTGACGAAGATGTCGGCCTTCTCGTTGAAGAACGCCACCATCCCGGCGATCGGCTGCATCAGGTGGCTGGGGAAGTCGTACGCCCAGGCCACGTCGTTGTGCGTGGTGTCGCCGATCCGGACCGACCAGTAGTTGCTGGTCCGGCCCTTGTAGGGGCAGGCGGTCACGGTCTCGGTGGGGATCAGCCGGCCGAGGTCCACCTCGGCCCGGTTCAGGTAGTAGCGGGTGGGCACGCCCGTCTCGAAGACCAGCACCGGCGAGCCCGACTCGGCCAGCACCTCGCCGTCGATCTCGACCCGTACCCGCCGGGTCGACCGCAGCGCGTCCACCCGGGTGTACGGGTCGCGCGGGTGCAGGAAGATCTCCTCGTCCTCCTCGAACCAGGTGTCCAGGGCGTCCCACTGAAAGCGCACCATGTCGGCCAGCCCGTCGACGGACCTGTCGGTGTGCACCCGTATGCAGCCCGGGTGGTAGCGCTCGCCCACCCGGAGGCCGTACTGCCGGGCGGTACCCGCGGGGTACTGCTGGACGTCCTGCTCGTCGACCAGCAGCTCCTGGCGTACGTCGGCGAGCGGGATGTAGTAGTGCGGATAGTGCGGCTCCTCCCAGACGTACCGGGCGTTGCTCGTGTCGAACACCCACTCGCCGTTGAGCAGGGCGCGGATCCGCCGGCCACAGGGTTCGACGTGGTCGATCGGGACGATCGTGTGTGGATAGCGGGACACGGCTTCTCCTTCCGGCTTCGCTGTCTGGTCAGGCCCCCTGACCCTGGTTCTGCATCAGGCCGCCGTCCATGAAGTACGTCGACCCGGTGACGTAGTCGGCGTCGGAGCTGGCCAGGAAGACCGCGAGCCGACCGATTTCGACCGGCTCCGCGGCCCGCTTGAACGGGATGCTCTGCACCTGCTCCTCCAGGTACTTCGGGTCGTCGATCGCCCGCTGGTTGAACGGGGTGAGCACCATGCCCGGTCCGATGTTGTTGACGTTGATCCCCATCGGTGCGAGTTCCAGCGCCATGCTCTTGGCGAGGTTGAGCAGCGCGCCCTTGCTGGTGTCGTAGTCCGAGCCGCCGGCCCGGGCCACCTCCTGGTGGATCGAGGTGATGTTGATGATCTTGCCCTTGCCGCCCCGGTCCCGGCGGTGCCGGGCGAACCGTCGCGAGCAGAAGAACGCCCCGTAGACGTTGACCCGGATGGCCCGGTCCCAGGTCTCGGTGTCCAGGTCGATCACGGGGATGCCCGAGGCGTCCACCCCGGCGTCGTTGATCAGCACGTTCAGCTCGTCGAACTCGGCCAGCGCGGTGTCGAACATCGCCTCCACCTGGTCCTCCTCGCTGATGTCGCCGCGCACCACGACGGCCCGCCGGCCGGCCTGTTCCACCTGTTCCCGGGTGTGTTGCGCGCCGTCGTGGTCGTGCAGGTAGTGCACCACCACGTCGGCGCCCTCCCTGGCGAACTCGATCGCGGTGGCCTGACCGATCCCGGAATCCGATCCCGTGATCAGCGCAGTGGTTCCTTCGAGCCGTCCAGTCATCAGCTTCCTCCCCCTGCCGGCATCGCCTCGGCTGAGGCGGTGGTGAGTTCCCAGGCCGCACCGATCAGCCCGATGTGCGAGAACGCCTGTGGAAAGTTCCCGAGCTGCTCGCCGGTGTGCGGGTCGACCTGCTCGGCCAGCAGCCCGAGGTCGTTGGCGACGCCCGCCACGTTCTCGAAGATCGCCGCCGCCCGGTCCCGCTCGCCGGCCAGCACCAGACACTGCACCAGCCAGAAGGAGCAGATCGTGAACGCCGCCGGGTCGCCGGCCCAGCGCCGGACCAGGCCGCCTCGGGAGAGCCGCTCCTCGACCAGCCGGATGGTGGCCCGCATCCGCGCGTCGGTGGCGGGCAGGAAGCCGGCGACCGGCATCAGCAGCACGCTGGCGTCGAGCTGGTCCGAGCCGAAGGCGCCGGTGTAGGCGCCGACCTCGGCGTTCCAGGCCTCCCGGAGTACGGTCTCCCGGATCTCGTCCCGGGCCGCCGCCCAGCGGGTCAGGTCGTCGGAGTCGCCCAGCCGGGCGCCGAACCGTACCGCCCGGTCCAGCGCCACCCAGCAGCCCACCTTGGACGACACGTAGTGCCGGGCGGCGTCCCGGGCCTCCCACATCCCGGCGTCCGGCTCCCGCCACCTCCGCACCGTCTGGTCGGCGAGGCTGCGCAGCAGGTCGCGTACCTCCGCACCCATCGGGTCGAGGTAGTCCCGCAGCCGCCAGGCCGCGTCCAGCAGTTCGCCCGGTACGTCGAGCTGACGCTGCCGCCACGCCTCGTTGCCGACCCAGACCGGCCTGCTGTCGGCGTACCCGCGCAGTGTCTCGATCCGGCGCTCGGTCAGGTCCCGCTCCCCCTCGACGCCGAACATGATCGGTACCGGCTGGCCGTCGATCCGGCCGACCGCCGAGGCGACCCAGCCGAAGAGCCGGTTCGCCTCCGTCGGGCAGGCCGCGACCCAGAGCGCCCGCAGGGTCAGGCTGAAGTCGCGCAGCCAGGCGTAGCGGTAGTCGTAGTTGCGGTCGCCGCCGAGCTTCTCCGGCAGCGAGGTGGTCGCGGCGGCCACCACCGCACCGCTCGGCGCGTAGGTGAGGCCCTGCAACACCAGGGCGTTGCGCCGGACCAGCTCGGGATAGCGCCCCTGGTAGTCGTGGTGGGCGGCCCAGGACCGCCAGCCCTGCACCGTGTCGCCGAAGGCGTCCGCGTCGTCGACCGGGTGCGACGGCATCTCGTGGAAGGTGGGCCGGTAGGCGAGGACGTAGCTGTCCCGCTGGCCGGCACCGACGGTGAACCTGGCCGTCGCCTCGGACTCGTTCACGGTCAGCGGGATCGGGGCGGTCAGCGTCAGCGTCGTCGGCCCGGAGGTGGCGACGAGTTGGCCGTCCTGCCAGACCAGGTACGCGGTCCGCCGGCCGTACTCGAACCGGGGCGAGTAGGAGAGCACCATCGGTACCGTCCCGGAGAGCCCCTCCACCACCCGGACCAGGACTCCGGGCGACCGCCGCCCGATGTCGTGTCCCCGGGCGCCGTTCTCCAGCAGCAGCCCGTCGGTCAGCGACACCTCGCCCTGCTCGGTCCGGAACACGGTGCGCAGCACCAGGGTGTCGGGCAGGTAGCTGCGCCGCACCTCGAAGCGCCCGGCCGGCCGGATCCACCAGTGCCCGCCGGCGACGTCGAGCAGCCGGCAGAAGACCGAGGGTGCGTCGAAGCGCTCCGGGCACCACCAGTTGACCGAGCCGGAGCGGTCGACCAGCGCGGCGCTGCGCCCGTCGGCCAGCAACCCGTGCTCCGAGATACCTCCGGCCCCCACGGCACGGGCTACCCCCGGCCGGCGGCTCTAATCCCGCCGGATCCCGCCGTGGCAGCGGCGTATCGGGGCCGCGCCGTGCCGTCCGTTCGGGCCGGTGCCGGGTCAACCGGCAGGTCAGCGGCGTCGACGCGGACCCCCCGCGACTTGACAACTCCAAGTTAGGTCAGGCTAACCTCATGCCCGGCGATCAGAGATCGCCCCGGACCGAAGAGTTCCGCTGTGCGCAGCGGTCAGCCAAGGAGCACCACGCCATGCCGCACCCCCGTCAGTTCACCCGCCGCAACCTGCTCGGCGCGGCCGGCGCGCTCGGCCTCACCGCCCTGCTCGGCGCCTGCGGCCAGGACGACGATCCCGGCACGGAGAGCAGCGGATCCGACGGCGCGTGGAGCTTCACCGACGACCGGGGGCAGACCGCCACCGCGGCGAGCCGGCCCGACCGGGTCGTCGCGTTCGTCGGCACCGCCGCCGCGCTGTACGACTTCGGCGTCACCGACCAGCTCGTCGGCGTCTTCGGCCCGACGAAGCGCGCCGACGGCAGCGCCGACGTGCAGGCCGGCGAGATGCCGGTGGCCGGACTGACCGTCATCGGCAACACCTGGGGCGAGTTCAACATCGAGACGTACGCCTCGGTCAAGCCCGAACTGCTGGTCACGCACGAGTACGAGAAGAACTCGCTCTGGTACGTGCCGGACGAGAGCAAGGCCCAGATCGTCCCGCTGGCCCCGACCGTGGCGCTGGTCGCCTCCCGCGCCCCGCTGGACAAGGTGATCGGTCGGCACGCCGAACTCGCCGCCGCGCTCGGCGCCGACCTGAACGCGTCGAAGGTCACCGAGGCGAAGGCCCGGTTCGAGGCCGCCGCCGCGAGCATCAGGGAGGCGGTGGCGGCGAACCCCGGAATCCGGGTGCTCGCCTGCTCCGCCGCACAGGACCTCTTCTACGCCTCGAACCCGGGCGTCAACTCCGACATCCTCTACTACAAGTCCCTCGGGGTGGACGTCGTCGTGCCGGGCAAGCTCGACGACGGCGGCTACTTCGAGAGCCTGAGCTGGGAGAACGCCGACAAGTACCCGGCCGATCTGCTGCTGATGGACAACCGCAGCTCCACGCTCCAGCCGAAGGACCTGACCGGCAAGCCCACCTGGCAGCAACTCCCGGCGGTCAAGGCCAACCAGATCGTCGGCTGGAACAGCGAGCCCCGGTTCTCGTACGCCGGCAGCGCCGCCGCCCTGGAGACGCTGGCCACCGCGCTGCGCTCCGCCCGCAAGGTGGCCTGACCGCCAGCCGGAACTCGCCGGGCTAGCCGCCGAACGCGGAGAGCCCGGTGAGCCGCTGCCCGATCACCAACTGGTGGATCTCGGACGTCCCCTCGTAGGTCAGCACGCTCTCCAGGTTGTTGGCGTGCCGGAGCACCGGATACTCCCCGCTGATGCCGTTCGCGCCGAGGATGGTCCGGCACTGCCGGGCGATCGCGATCGCCTCCCGGACGTTGTTCAGCTTGCCGACGCTGACCTGCTCCGGCCGCAGCCGGCCGGCGTCGGCGAGCCGGCCCAGGTGCAGCGCCAGCAGATAGCCCTTCTGCAACTCGACCGCCATGTCGGCCAGCTTGGCCTGGGTGAGCTGGAAGCCGGCGATCGGCCGGCCGAACTGCTCCCGGCTGGTCGCGTAGTCGAGCGCGGCGTGCAGGCAGTCCCGGGCGGCGCCGAGCGCACCCCAGACGATGCCGTACCGCGCCTCGGTCAGGCAGCTCAGCGGGGCCCGCAGCCCGGTCGCGGCCGGCAGCAGGGCGTCCGCCGGCAACCGGACCTCGTCGAGCACGATCTCCCCGGTCGAGGAGGCGCGCAGCGACATCTTGTGCCGGATCTCCCGCGCCGTCACCCCGGGCGTCGCCATGGGTACGACGAAACCGCGCACCCCCTCGTCGGTACGCGCCCAGACGACGGCGAGATCGGCGACCGGCGCGTTGGTGATCCACATCTTGCCGCCGGTCAACACCCAGTCGGAGCCGTCCCGGCGGGCCCGGGTCGTCATCGAGGCGGGATCGGAGCCGTGGTCCGGCTCGGTCAACCCGAAGCAGCCGATCAGCTCGCCGGTCGCCATCCGGGGCAGCCAGTGCTGCTTCTGCTCCTCGGAGCCGTACCGCCAGATGGCGTACATGGCCAGCGATCCCTGCACCGAGACCAGCGAACGGACCCCCGAGTCGCCGGCCTCCAGCTCCAGGCAGGCCAACCCGTACGCGACGGCCGAGGCACCGGCGCAGCCGTACCCGGTCAGGTGCATGCCGAGCAGGCCGAGCCTGCCGAACTCGACGGCCAACTCGCGCACCGGGGCCTGGCCGGTCTCGTACCAGCCGGCGACGTGCGGGCGTACCCGGGTCGTCACGAGCTGGCCCACGACGGACCGGATCTGGCGGTCCTCCTCGGTCAGCGAACCGTCCAGGTCGAGCAGGTCGAGCGGGGGTGTCCCGGCCGTTGCCTCGGTCATGACCGCCACCCTAGCCAGCGCGGCCCCGCCCGGCTCAGGAGGCCGGCAGCACCAGCACCCGGGCGTGGATCTGGTTGCGCTGCTGGAGCGCGGCGCGCAGCGCCCGGTGCAGCCCGTCCTCCAGATAGAGACCACCGCTCCACTGCACGACGTGCGGGAAGAGGTCGCCGTAGAAGGTGGAGTCCTCGGCGAGCAGCTTGTCCAGCGCGAGTTCCCGCTTGGTCGTGATGAGCTGGTCGAGGCGCAGCGGGCGTGGCGGGATCTCTGCCCACTGCTTCAACGTGAGCCCGTGGTCCGGGTAGGGACGCCCGTCCCGAACCGCTTTGAAGATCACGACGGCACGCTCCCCTCCCCATGGCCGTGCTGGCCCGACCCCTTGCCGCTACTCCGGCGGCCCGCCACCTGCCCGAGCCGCACCGTACCAATGACGTCCGTCAGCCTAGCGACCTCCGACGAGCTCTTGGTTTGTCCACGGATGTCAGTTTCGTTACTACCTTCCGTGACCTCGGCACCACCCGCGTCGACACGGATGTCAGCCCCACCGCCCCCGGTGCACCACCTGCGCCACCGGCCGGCGACCGCGCCGCAGCGACGGCGACCGGTGGTCCGGTGCCGGGTAACCGATGCTCAGCGCGCCGATCGGGGTGAACTCCTCCGGCACCCCGAACGCCTCCCGGAACGACCCGGTGCGCTCCGCCGGAATGCCGAAGAAGCACGCGCCGAGCCCTTCGTCCACCGCGGTCAACAGCATCAACAGCGCGGCGAACCCGGTGTCGACATACCAGTACGGCACCGGCCAGCGGGTCTCGTCGCGGTCCGTCCACCCCTTGTCCGGCTCGGCGTACCGGTCGAGATAGGCGGAGCGGTCCGCCAGCGGTACGACGATCAGCGGCGCCCGCCGCATCCCGGTCAGCCACCGGCTCTGCCCCTCGGCCGCCGGGTCGCGCCGGGCAGTGGCCGGGGTGGTCGCCGTCCAGAACAGCTCGCGGTCCGCCGGCTCGGTCAGCACCAGGAACGCCCAGCCCTGGGAGAACCCGGCCGACGGGGCCCGAACGGCGTGCGCCAGCAACCGGTCCACCAGCTCCGGCGGTACCGGCCGGTCCGGGTCGTAGTTGCGCACCATCCGCCGCCGCCGGACGACCGTCGAGAACTCCATCGCGTGCCCCTCCAGGCTCCCGCCGAGGCGTCAGGCGCCGGGCCGGATGCCCCAGCTCCCCTGCCAGGTCTGTCCCGGTTCGAGGACGATCACGTCCCGGCCGGAGCGGAACGCGTCCGGCGGGCAGGTCATCGGCTCGACCGCCACCGACCGCCGGTAGCGGTCGCCGGTCAGGGTGTCCCCGGTGAAGACCTGCCACCAGCCGAACGACGGGTCGGCCCAGATGCTCACCGCCGAGTCCGGGCCGGAGAGCGTGACGCTGGAGCCCCACTCGTGCACCAGCGCCGGGTCGAGGTCGCCGAAGGCCAGATCGAGTACGGCCGGCCCGATCCGGCGCGGCTCGGTGAAGTCGTACTCCCCGCCGGTCACCTTCGCCGCCCCGATCGGCAGCAGCCGGCCGTCCAGCAGCAGCCGGCTGCGCCCCGGTACCCGCAGCCGCAGGTCGTCCACGGCGACTCCGGGCAGCCGCAGGTACGGGTGGACCGAGAAGCCGAACGGGCAGGGCGTCCTGCCGACGTTGGTCGCCTCGTGGCGTACCCGCAGCCCGTCCGCGTCGATCCGCCACTCGGCCCGCAGCGACAGCGGCCACGGGTAGCCGATCTGGGCCGGCATCTCGCAGCCCACCACCACCGCGTCCGGCCGCTGCTCGACCAGCCGCCACGGCAGCCAGTTGACCAGACCGTGGATCGCGGTGTGCCGGGCCGGCTCGGTCAGCGGGAGCTGCAACTCCTGGCCGGCGAAGGTGTACTGGCCGTCGCGGATCCGGTTCGGCCACGGTGCGAGCACCTGACCCGCGCTGCCGGCCGGCAACTCGTCCTCCGCGTACCCGTCGAGGTAGTCGACGCCGTTCGCCCGGTACGCCCGCAGCCCTCCACCGACCTCGACCACCACGGCCTCCTGGCCGGCGGCAGAGATCGTCCACTGTGCACCGGAGAGCGGCCGGGTCGCCGTTGTGACGTTGTCCATGCCGGGACGATAGCCGTTACCCGGCGGCGGCGCCCGGCTGGCCGGCCGCCGCGCCCGGCCGCGGATCCCCGGCACCGGCCCCGGCGTCCTCGTCGTCGGGCTGCGGCGCCCGGTAGCGCGCCAGCGCCGGGAAGAGGAGCCCCAGCAGCAGCGCGAGTACGGCCGCGGCGATCCCGCCGCCCACCCAGGCGACGCCGACCCCGAAGGCGGCGGCGGTGCTCCCGGCGCGCAGGTCGCCCAGTCGGGGACCGCCCGCCACCACCGTGATGTTCACGCCCTGCAACCGGCCGCGCAGCCGGTCCGGGGCGTAGACCTGCAACATCGACTGCCGGAAGACCGCGCTGACCAGGTCGGCCGCCCCGGCCACCGCGAGCAGCAGGACCGCCAGCCAGAGCTGCCGGGCCAGCCCGGCGGCGGCGATCGCCAGCCCCCAGCCGACCACGGCGCAGACCAGGGCCAGCCCTTGCCGGCGGACCCGGCTGATCCAGCCCGAGGTGAGCCCGCCGAGTACCGAGCCGATCGCGATCGCGCTGAACAGCCAGCCGACCGCCGAACCGCCGCCGAAGCGCTCCTGCGCCACCTCGGGGAAGAGAGCCCGGGGCATCGCCAGCACCATCGCGATGATGTCGACGGCGAAGGAGAGCAGCAGCACCGGGGTGGTGGCCAGATAGCGGAAGCCGTCCACCACGCTGGCCAGGCCGGCCCGCCGGGGCGAGCCGCCGTCGTCCAGCGGCGGCATCGACGGCAGCCGGTAGGTGGCCCAGAGCGAGACGGTGAAGAGCAGCGCGTCCACCCCGTACGCCACCGGGAGCACCACCTCGACCGGCCCGGCCGAGAAGACCAGGCCGGCGGCGAGCGGACCGAGTACGCCACCGGCGGTGGAGGTGGTGTAGCCGAGCGTGTTCGCCGACGGCACCAGCGCGGTGGGTAGCAGCCGGGCGATGATCGCCTGCCGGGCCGGCGAGCTGACCGCGAAGGCGGTGGTCTGCACCGCGACCAGCCCCAGCAGCAGGACCGGGCTGCCGACCCGGAACAGCGCCTGGAGCAGCAGCCCACCGGTGGAGAGCCACATCAGCACCGAACTGGCCAGCAGCAGCTTGCGGCGGTCCACCGCGTCCGCGACCGCACCGCCCCAGAGGCCGAAGATCAGCAGCGGGACGAACCCGGCGATACCCAGCAGGCCGACCCAGAACGACTCCCTGGTCAGCGCGAACATCTCCACCGGTACGGCGACGGCGGTGAGCTGGAAACCGAACATCGAGACGCCGTTGCCGATCCAGAGCCGCCGGTACGCCGGCACCCGCAGCGGACGTACGTCCATCGCCCACCGGGAGAACCGGCCGGCGGACCGGGAACTGCCGGCGGCGGCCGGCTCGGCGGAGTCAGCGGCGGTCAAGGCGCCAGCCGCTCAATGATCCAGTCGTCCGCACCGGACCGACGGTAGCGCAGCCGATCGTGCAGCCGGCTCGCCCGTCCCTGCCAGAACTCCACCGTCGACGGGACCACCCGCAGACCGCCCCAGTGCGGCGGCGGTGGCACCGGTACGCCGTCGGGAAACCGCTGCGCGACGGCCCGGAAGCGGTCGTCCAGCGCGGCCCGGTCGGCGAGCACCTCCGACTGCGGGCTCGCCCACGCCCCGAGCTGCGACCCGCGCGGCCGGCCGGCGAAGTACGCCTCGGTCTCGGCCCGGTCGACCGGACCGATCGTGCCGCAGATCACCACCTGCCGCTGGATGGGAAACCACGGCAGCAGCAGGCTGGCGTACGGGTTGAGCCGCGCCTCGGTGCCCTTGCGCGACCCGTAGTTGGTGTAGAAGACCAGCCCGCGCTCGTCGTACCCCTTCAGCAGCACGGTACGGCTGCTCGGCCGGCCCTGCGCGTCGGCCGTGGCCACCACCATCGCGTTCGGCTCCGGCAGCCCGGCCGCGACCGCGTCGATGAACCAGCGGTGGAACTGCGTCCACCAGTCGGGCGCCAGGTCGTCCTCGGCGAGCCCGTCGACAGACCCGTACTCCCGGCGCAGTCCGGCCGGCGGTGTGTCCCGCATCACGTCACATCCTCGTCCGTCGATTGGCAGTGGGGCACCCGCGCCGACCCGGTCGGGCCGCCGGGCGCACCGGTACGAGCCCGTCGTTGCCGCCCCGTGTCGCGCGTAGCACAACCCTGACCTCTCGCAAAGTTAGTTACCCAGCAGGCAAGATGGCACGAATACATCGCTGAGTACGCCACGGGTTCACGCCGGGCACCGCCGGGTGGGCCCCGAATGCACGGACGACCGATCCAGGAGCGCGCATGTCCGACTTCAAACCGGGGCTGGAAGGCGTGATCGCCTTCGAGACCGCCATCGCCGAGCCTGACAAGGAAGGAGGGGCGCTGCGCTATCGCGGGGTCGACATCGAGGACCTGATCGGCCAGGTCTCCTTCGGCAACGTCTGGGCGCTGCTCGTGGACGGCCGCTTCGGTCCCGGTCTGCCCCCGGCCGAACCGTTCCCGGTGCCGGTGCACTCCGGCGACATCCGGGTCGACGTGCAGTCCGCGGTGGCGATGCTGGCGCCGTACTGGGGACTTTCCCAGTTCCTCGACATCTCCGACGAGCAGGCCCGGGAGGATCTGGCCCGGGTCTCGGTGACCGCGCTCTCCTTCGTCGCCCAGTCGGCGCGCGGGCTCGGCCTGCCGGCCGTGCCGCAGAAGGAGATCGACAAGGCGCAGACCATCGTCGAGCGGTTCATGAAGCGCTGGCGGGGCGAGCCCGACCCCCGGCACGTCAAGGCCGTCGACGCCTACTTCATCTCCGCCGCCGAGCACGGTCTGAACGCCTCCACCTTCACCGCCCGGATCGTCGCCTCCACCGGTGCCGACGCCGCCGCCTGCATCTCGTCGGGGATCGGCGCGCTCTCCGGCCCGCTGCACGGCGGCGCACCCTCCCGGGTACTGCACATGATCGAGGCGGTGGAGCGCAGCGGCGACGCCGAGGGGTACGTCAAGGGCGTACTCGACCGGGGTGAGCGGCTGATGGGCTTCGGGCACCGGATCTACCGGGCCGAGGACCCGCGCGCCCGGGTGCTCCGGCGGACCGCCAAGGAGCTGGGCGCGCCACGCTTCGAGATCGCCGAGGCGCTGGAGAAGGCCGCCCTGGAGGAGCTGCACAACCGCAAGCCGGACCGGGTACTCGCCACCAACGTCGAGTTCTGGTCGGCCGTGGTGCTCGACTTCGCCGAGGTACCGGCGCACATGTTCACCTCCATGTTCACCTGTGCCCGGATGGGCGGTTGGAGCGCGCACATCCTGGAGCAGAAGAAGCTGAAGCGGCTGGTCCGGCCGGCCGCCCGGTACACCGGTCCCGGGCCGCGCAAGCCCACCGAGGTGGAGGGCTGGGACGCCGTCCCGCACAACGCCTGAGGTGTGAAAAGGGGCCCCCGCTCGGCACTGTCGCGGGGGCCCCCTTCCCTGACCCGGCGGATTGTGGGGCAGAACTCAGCCGACGCCGTGGGATCGTCCCCCGGGGCGCGAGGTGCGGGTGCGAGGATGGGATGGCGGCAGCGTCGCCGGATCAACCGCTCGGCTCCCGGGCCCGCTCGGCCCACCGGAAGGATCTTCGTAACCGTGGCTGACGTATCGACCATTCGGATTCCCGACGAGATCAGACCCGCTGACGGCCGGTTCGGCTGCGGCCCCTCCAAGGTGCGTCCGGCGGCGGTCTCCGCGCTGGCCGACGTCGCCACGACGTACCTCGGCACCTCGCACCGGCAGAAGACCGTACGCGACCAGGTCGCCCGGCTGCGTCGCGGCATCGCCGAGTTCTTCTCCCTGCCCGAGGGTTACGAGGTGGTGCTCGGCAACGGCGGCACCACCGCCTTCTGGGAGGTGGCCACCTTCGGACTGGTCCGCGACCGGGCGCAGTTCGCCAGCTTCGGCGAGTTCGGCGCCAAGTTCGCCAAGTCGGTCGCCGACGCGCCGTTCCTCGGCGAGCCCACCGTGCGCAAGTCCGAGCCGGGCAGCGCGCCGTCGCTGGTCGCCGAGGCCGGCGTCGACGTCTACGCCACCCCGCACAACGAGACCTCGACCGGTGTCGCGGTGCCGATCCGCCGGGTGGCCGGCGCCGACGACGACGCGCTGCTGCTGGTCGACGCGACCTCCGGCGCGGGCGGCCTGGAGGTGGACGTCCGGGAGACCGACGTCTACTACTTCGCCCCGCAGAAGTGCTTCGGCTCCGACGGCGGGATCTTCCTCGCCCTGATGTCGCCGGCCGCGCTGGCCCGGGCCACCGAGATCAAGTCCTCGGGGCGGTACATTCCGGCCTTCCTCGACCTGGTCACCGCGATCGACAACTCGCGGCTGGAGCAGACGTACAACACCCCGGCGCTGGCCACGATCTTCCTGGCCGCCGAGCAGACCGACTGGATGAACGCGCAGGGCGGGCTGGCCTGGGCTGCCAAGCGCACCGCCGAGAGCGCCGCGATCGTGTACGGCTGGGCCGAGCGGTCCGCCGTGGCGACACCCTTCGTGACCGACCCGGCACTGCGCTCCAATGTGGTGGCCACGGTCGACTTCGCCGACGGTGTCGACGCGACCGCGATCGCCAAGGCGCTGCGGGCGAACGGGATCGTCGACACCGAGCCGTACCGCAAGCTGGGCCGCAACCAGCTCCGGATCGCGCTCTTCCCGGCCGTCGAGCCCAGCGACGTGGAGGCGCTGACCGCCTGCGTCGACTACGTGGTCGACCGGCTCTGAGTCGAATCGTCCCTCGGGTCGGGCCGGTCGGCCGGACCGCCCGACCCGAGTGATCGATTTCTCCAGCTCACCCGCGACATGCGGGCGCGCCTCTCCCCAACGGGTGACGGACCGGCGTACCGTGTGACGAGGACGCCCGGGTGGCTGACCTGTGGCGTGGGGCCAGCGAGGCGGGACGGAGGCAACGCGATGCGGCCAGTACGCTTCGTCGCCCTCTCCGAGGACGGCCAGGCCATGGTGCTCACCGACGAGGTGGGCCGCCTTCTCGCGCTGCCGATCGACGAACGGGTCGCGACCGTCCTGCACAACGAGCCCGGCAGCGCACCACTGACCGCGGTCGGTCCCGGCACCGAGCCGGCACCCTCGCTGTCGCCGCGGGACATCCAGGCCCGGATCCGTTCCGGCGAGTCCGCCGAGGACGTGGCCCGGATCGCCGGGGTGCCGGTCGACCGGGTGCTGCGCTACGCCGGCCCGGTGCTCCAGGAGCGGGCGATGCTCGCCCAGCACGCCCGGCGGACCCGGCTGAAGAACGCGGAAAACCAGGCACCGCTCGCCGAGATCGTCGACGGTCGGCTCTCCCAGCACGGCATCGACACCGAGAAGATCTCCTGGGACGCCTACCGGCGCGACGACGGCACCTGGCGGATCATCGCGACCTGGCCCTCCGGCAAGGCCACCGCCCAGGCGATCTGGGATCTCGACAAGGCCCGCCAAGCGGTGACGCCGCACGACGACATGGCGCAATACCTCTGCGCCGAGCGTCCCGCGCCGCTGCTCGGCCAGGAGCCCGCGCCGGAACGCGGCGGCCACGCGCTGCCCGGCCCGTCCCGGGTGGAGCCGAGCCGTGGCGGGCACGGCCTGCCGGCGGCGGCCGGCGACCACGCCCGGCCCGGCCGGGACCCGATCCGGGCCGGCCGGGACGCGCTGCTCGCCGGGCTCGACCGGCCGCTCGGCTCGACCGCCGGTCGCGGCCTCGACCCGGCCGCCTCGATGGCCTCGCCGGACGCGCCCCGGCAGCGCCCGGTCGCCGGTGGTGCCGCCGCGCTGCTCGGCGGTGGCGCCGGCTCCGCCTTCGACGACGACGCCGACGCGCCGAAGGAAGTCCCGGCGGTGCCGTCGCTGGCGGTGCTCCGGCCGCGTCGCGCCGCCACCGGGCCGGGCGGCTCCGGCGAGTCCGGTGACGCCACCGGCAAGCCGCGCAAGCGCCTGCCGAGCTGGGACGACGTCCTCTTCGGCAGCGGTCCCGCCGCCCGCGAGACCTCCTGACCCCCTCGCACCTCCGCCGATCCGCCCGCCTCATGATCGACGTCGGGCGGATCGGCGTGGCAGGGTGAGACAATGGAATACACCAATCTCGGCCGGACCGGCCTGTCGGTGAGCAGGCTCTGCCTGGGCACCATGAACTTCGGGCCGGAGACCAGCGAGCCGGACAGCTTCGCCATCATGGACCGCGCGCTGGAACACGGGATCAACTTCTTCGACACCGCGAACGTCTACGGCCGGAAGATCGGCGAGGGCGTCACCGAGAACATCCTCGGACGCTGGTTCGCCCAGGGCGGCGACCGGCGCGAGAAGGTCGTACTGGCGACCAAGGTGTACGGCCGGATGGGCGACTGGCCCAACGAGCAGGGCCTCTCCGCCCGGCACATCGTACGGGCCTGCGACGAGTCGCTGCGCCGGATGCGGACGGACTGGATCGACCTCTACCAGATGCACCACGTCTCCCGGAGCACGCCGTGGGAGGAGATCTGGCAGGCGATGGAGACCCTGGTCGCCCAGGGCAAGGTGCTCTACGTCGGATCGTCCAACTTCGCCGGCTGGCACCTGACCCGGGCGCAGGAGTCCGCGAACCGGCGACACTTCCTCGGGCTCGTCTCCGAGCAGTGCGTCTACAACCTGATGAACCGCTTCGTCGAGTTGGAGGTGCTGCCCGCCGCCGAGGAGTACGGCCTCGGCGTCATCCCGTGGTCGCCGTTGCAGGGCGGGCTGCTCGGCGGCGCGCTCCGCAAGCTGGCCGAGGGCGGGGCGGCGCGGACCACCAGCGAGCACGCCGGCAAGCTGCTCGCCGAGCGTCGGCCGGCGATCGAGGCGTACGAGAAGTTCTGCGCCGAACTCGGGCACGACCCGGCGGACGTCGCGCTCGGCTGGCTGCTGACCCGGCCCGCGGTGACCGCCCCGATCATCGGCCCCCGCACCCTGGCCCAGCTCGACGCGTCGCTCGGCGCGCTGACTGTCGAGTTCACCGACGACACCCTGGCCCGGCTCGACGAACTCTTCCCACCGCTCGGCAAGGGCGGCCCCGGCCCGGAGGCGTGGGCCTGGTAGTCACGCCCCGGCCGGCGCCGCTACAGCGGCCAGGTCGCCAGCCGGTCGTACGTCGGCCGGGGGCCGAGGTGGCTGCGTACCAGCACCAGCTCGGTCGCCGGCCAGGACGGCCCGAGATATCCGTCGAGGGTACGCAGGTCCTCGTCGAGGCTCTCCCGGTCCAGCCGGTCACCGGGGCGGGCCAGCGTGAGGTGTGGCCGCAGCGGCCGGTGGTCGGATGGCAACCGGGAGCGGCGCAGCTCCCGCCGGACCGTCGCGGCCAGTTGGCGCAGGGCGTCCACCTCGCCGAGCAGCCCCACCCAGAGCACCGTGAACCGTCCCCGCCCGAACCGTCCACCGCCACCGAGCTGGAGCCGGGGCGCCCGCCGCGCCTGCGGCTCCCCGGCCGGCCCGACCGATCTCGACCCGGACGCTCCCGGCCCGGACGGTCCCGGATCGAGCGGTCCCGGATCGAGCGGTCCCGGATCGAGCGGTCCCGGATCGAGCGGTCCCGGATCGGGTGCGCGTCGGCGCCGGATTGACGGGTGCCGCCACGACTCGACGGCCCGGGAGAGCGCCTCTTGCACCGCGGGCAGCCGGTCGTCCGGTACCTCGCCGAGGAAGGCGACGGTGACGTGCAGGGTCGACCGGGCGGTCAGCCGTACGTTCGTCCCGGTGTCGGCCGCCGCGCCGATCCGGAGCCGACGTGTCTGCGCGACGATGTCGTCCAGCGCCTCCGGCGGCGGATAGACGGCGACGAAGAGCCGCATCTCAGCGCCGCTCTGGACGATGCGGTGCCGGCGGGCGGCTCAACTGCCGCCCTGACGGGGGCCGGCGTGCGGGGAGGGCAGGATCAGGCCGGCGGCCTGCAACTCGCCCTCGACGCGTACCCGCTCGATCTCCAGGTCGATGCCGTCGAGATCGCCGAGGTGCTCGGCCACGCCCAGGCAGCGGCTGGCCAGGCGCAGCCGGTCGTCGTACGCCTCCAGCACCGCGTCCTGCCAGAGCCGGGACCGTCCGGCGATGTGCAGCCGCTGGTCGCCGAGCCGGCGCAGGTCGGCGGCGATCCGTTCGATCGCCGGATGGTCCACCCGGTCCAACTCGGTGAGGTCGACCTCGGAGCTGGGGGCGTCCACTTCGAACGCCCGGTCGAGTCGCTCGATCGCCCGCCGCGACCGGCGGCTGTCCCGCTGGCCGGTGAGCCAGCGGGCGAACCCTTCGATCAGCTCGTCGGCGCAGATCAGTGCGGCGATGGCGACCGGCAGGCAGGCGATGGCAAGAAGGGCCAGCGGCAGCGCGAAAGCATGC